>CAZYYD010000051.1:0-30565 GCA_964651225.1 uncultured Ignavibacteriaceae bacterium | reverse complement strand
CTTAGAATAAACCCTTCTTCTTTTCAAGACCCCCCACACTTTTATGGATACAACGCTCCTTTATAGGGATGTCCTCTACTGTAAAAGAAACCATTATTCAAGTGTTTTTTCAATGGCATATGCATAGGAACTCGCACAAAAAGAACGAATGGAAATTATTAGGCTGATTAAGTTTTAGTGAAAGAAATGTAAACCAATGCCGTTGTGGGAAAACTTCCCATTCCACTTTTTAGGTTCCTGCAAATAATTCTAAATTTTGCTTGACTTTCAACGGTATTTGCGTAAATTTCATCTCCAGTGTGGGGAAAAGTGGGGAATTCGGGAACATACTCCCTGCTGTTTTCAAGCAGAAATCAAATCATGGGGTAGTTGTGTCATCATTCAAGGGTAGTTTTTCATATTCAGTAGACAATAAAGGGCGTGTTGCGCTTCCGGCAAAGCTGAGAAAAAATCTCGCAACAAGTGCAAAGGGAAATTTTGTCATCACGCGAGGGTTCGAGCGTTGTCTGTACCTTTATCCTCAGGACGAATGGAATAAACTGGAACAATTTGTCCGGGGACTTTCGTTCTTAGATGCTCAACATCGTTTCTATTCACGAAAATTGTTCGAACATGCAACTGATTCACCCATTGACAGCCAGTCCCGGATTACTATTCCTCAAGAGTTGATGAAGTTTTCCGGAATTTCGGACGAAGTACGCATTCTTGGTGTGCTGGACCGGATCGAGATTTGGAGCCCTGCAGTCTATGAAGAGTACCTGAAGAACCACCCTGACACGTATGAAACTGTTGCTGAGCAAGTGTTTAAGCCGCAACAATAATTCATCGATATAGATTGGAGGCGCACACGTATCATACTCCCGTTCTTTTACAGGAGACTCTTTCCTATCTCCTCACTGAAAGGAACGGGCTTTATGTTGATGGGACGCTTGGCGGCGGCGGACATGCGGAAGCAGTTCTTGAACAGCTGAGCCGTTCGGGGAAATTGATAGGAATTGATCTCGATGGCGATGCACTCGCTGCGGCAGGAATCCATCTCTCACGATTTGGCGAACGTGTCATTCTGGTAAAAGAGAATTTTAAGAATATTCATTCTGTCCTTTCGCAATACGGCGCGAAGAAAATCGAGGGTGTTTTGCTCGATCTTGGGGTTTCATCGTTTCAGATTGATGAACCGGCAAAGGGATTTAGTTTTCGCAGCAATGAACGGCTCGATATGCGGATGGATCGGCAGGAGCCTGTAGATGCCGTACATATCCTGAATCAGTACGATGAAGGTGCACTATCCAAAATTTTCCGGGACTATGGCGAAGAACAATATTCCCGGCGGATTGCGAAGGCTATTATCAACCGGCGTATTCATCGACCGGTTGAGACAACCGGACAGCTTGTATCGGTTATCGAAAGCACAGTCAGCGGCCAATTTTTAACGAAAACATTGGCACGCATATTTCAGGCAATTCGCATTGAAGTGAATAATGAAATAGAGAATCTCCGGCAAGCTCTCCGGGAATATGTGGAAGTATTGAATCCTGGCGGCAGGATGGTAGTGATTTCCTATCACTCGCTGGAAGACCGTCTTGTGAAAGAGGCATTTCGTGCAGCATCGGCGCAGTCGATACCATCGGGGCACAAGCTTGTTCCGGATACACCATTGCAACCAATGTTGAAGGTGCTAACCAAGAGGCCAATAACAGCATCAGAAGAGGAATTGAAGAAAAATGTCCGTTCGCGAAGTGCAAAGCTTCGCGCTGCAGAGAAAGTATAAGACCGGTAATTGTGGGATCTGAACAACGAAATCTTGGTGAACTCTACGCCGCTCGCGCAATAGCTGATCCAAAATCTCCGGTCTCTCCGATTTCCATCCCCAGAGTACGCGAAGCGCGGGATATGGTATATAGTGGAACGGCCGGTTCGCAAAGCCACGATTCGATAATTTCCGGGGAAAATCAATCGCCCCGCAACAAGCAACAACGAACGAGAAGATTTTCTCCTTTCACCATCATTCTGATCCTGCTGAGCGTCGCGATCGCAAGCATTTTGTATATCGGGAATATTTTAGCCGTGGGGCGGTTGATGTCACAAATGAATCAGCTTCAACTCAAGCACCGGCAGATCCTCAATGAACAAGAATTGCTCAAAGCACAGATCAATCGATTATCCGGGTTGGAACGGATTCAACAGCTTGCACAGGATCAACTGGGATTGCGGAATCCTAACCAGCTTCCGGTATGGATTGAGATTGATCCCGAGCGAGTCGCACAGGTTGAGGAAGTCATACAGCAACGGATGGATAAAAAACGATGATAGAGCGGGACGCAGAAAATACGATCCAGGGAAAAGAGACCTCTTCGCTTTCTCGTCCTCGTTTCCTCGTGTTGAAGCTTTTCTTTGCCCTGTTCTTCATCGTTATTACCGTCCGGTTGGTCAAGATTCAACTCCTGGATATGGCGAAGTACAAGACGCTCGCCCGAAAACAATACGAAAGGACATTTATTTTACCGGCAACACGCGGAGATATTTTTGATCGAAAGAACAATGTTGTTGTCTCGAATACCATGTTTGTTTCATTTGCCGCCGATCCGCACATCATAGGCGATCATCGAGATCATATAGCAGACATCTTTTCGCATGTCTTTGGGAAACCACGTTCATTTTATCTTGAAAAACTCAACGAGACCGGCGAACATCAGAATCCTAAACGTTTTGTCTGGCTCGAACGACGAGTAAAACCGGAAATTGCTCATCGTGTCGAATCAGCAAAACTCGAAGGCATTGTGGTCATGAATGAACCGAAACGGCTTTATCACTACGATGAACTTGCCGGGGCCCTGCTCGGTTTTACCAACATCGATAACAAAGGCATTTCTGGAATTGAACTGCAGTATGACAACAACATGAAGGGTATCCATGGATCGGTCGTTATGCAGCGGGACGGACTTGGCCGGGTGCGCCCTTCTGCCGATTATCCGCGGCGTGAACCGATCAATGGAAATGATCTGTATCTGACAATCGATGTAACATATCAAGCCATTATGGATGAAGAATTGAAACATGGTGTGGAAGTGAACAAGGCTGATGGCGGATGCGCTGTGATGTTGAACCCGAAGACCGGCGAAGTTCTTGCCATATCCATCTCTCCATGCATCAACCCCAATGATATCAGCACAATTGATGTCGCCGCTGCCCGGAACCGTGTTGTAAGTGACATGTTTGAACCGGGCTCTGTTTTTAAGCTCGTTACTGCGTCATCAGCGTATGAAAACAATCTCGTCACTCCCGGAACTCGCTTCAATGCTGAACATGGAAAAATGAAAGTTCCCTTGGGCGGGACGAAATTTCGTTTGATCCGTGATACGCATGAATATAATTGGCTCACGTTTCAGGAAGCGATCGAACTTTCGAGCAATATTGTCTTCGCAAAAGTTGGCAAAGTTTTAGGAGGAGAGAACCTTTATCGTCAGGCACGAAAATTTGGATTTGGCATGATGACAGGCATTGACCTCCCCGGTGAGGTTCGCGGCGTGCTCAAAAAACCAACCGATAGCGATTGGTCCGGTACGACGCTACAAACAATGTCGTACGGATATGAAATCGGGGCAACACCGATTCAAATCGCAAGTGCGTATGGGGCATTTGCCAACAAGGGTGTTCTTATGAAACCGTACGTTGTGGCCAAGATTATAGATCATAATGGCACAATACTCATGGAGCAAACGCCGCAAGCCGTCCGGCGGGTTTTTTCTCAGCGAACATGGAATCAACTCATGCCTGCATTTGAAGGGGTGGTTGAACGCGGTACCGGAAAAGAAGTCCGAATCAAAGGGGTGCGTATTGCCGGTAAAACAGGGACGTCACGCAAATACCAGGACGGTAAATATGTTACAAATAATTATACGGCATCGTTTGCCGGTTTCTTTCCCGTCGAAGATCCACAGATTGTGTGCCTTGTCATGATGGATAATCCACGTACGCAGGGATATTATGGCGGAACAACCAGCGGCCCAGTATTCCATGCTATTGCAGAACGTGTAATCGCAACATCATATAAATTTTCAGGAACAGCGCTCGCTCAAGAACCATTTGCAAACGGTACTATTGCTCTCCCCGATGTTCGCATGTTGCAACCCTCGATAGCGAAAAAAATGCTGGAGAACAGCGGTTTGACATGTCAGGTTTTTGGAAAGGGGACATTGGTGATCAAACAAACACCGGAACCAGGGAAAAAATTGGAAAAAGGCGAAGTCGTCTCTCTCATTCTCAATGGCGAGTTCACTGTTGCCTCCGACGGGATGATCACTGTACCAGATATACGCGGAATGAGCATTCGCCGTGCTATGAATCGTCTTGTCTTGGATGAGTTCAACGTAACGGTGCAGGGTTCAGGTGTTGTTACGCAGCAAATTCCGCCTGCCGGCGAACGGACCAGGCCGGGTTCAAGCATCGCCTTGACCTGTTCATCACGTGGTTTAGCACAGGCATCATTGTATTAATAATATTATGAAGCTTTCTCAATTACTTGATGGTGTTGCAGTTTCAAAATTATTTCAGACAATGTACGGCCAAATGGTCGTGACGCATGAAGTCGAAGTGAGCAAGGTGCAGTACGACTCACGGAAGATACAACGCGGTGATTGTTTCGTAGCGCTCAAAGGTACATCAAGCGACGGACACCTTTTCATTCAGAGCGCCATTCAGCAAGGCGCTAGAGTGATTGTGCTGCAGGACGAATCTGTGCTTCCCGATTCTCTGTGTATGCACGTGGGTGTATTGAAAGTTGTGGTTCCTAATTCTAGGAAAGCACTTGCGGCAATATCGGCTAATTATTTCGAGCATCCGTCGAAAAAGCTGAAATTTGTTGGCATCACCGGTACAAACGGAAAAACTACTACCTCGCATTTGGTGAAAGCGATTTTAGAAGCTGCTGGAGAAACCGTTGGTTTAGTAGGAACAATTGAATATACCATTGGCGACCGTGTTATTCAGGCAACACATACAACTCCGGAGTCCTTGGAGTTAAATGAATTGTTTGCTTCCATGGCAGAGGCCAAGTGCACTTCCGTTTCGATGGAAGTTTCATCGCATGCATTAGATCAATGGCGTGTTTACGGATTGGATTTTGATGTCGCAGTTTTTACGAATCTGACGCAGGATCATCTGGATTATCACGAGACCATGGAAAAATATTTCGAGGCAAAAAAAATATTATTCGATGAACTGAAGCCCTCCGGATGTGCCGTTGTCAATACGGACAACCGATGGGGTGTTAAGATACTCGAATCCATCAAGGGGGAAAAAATTTCCTATGGAATATCTTCAGCGGCCGATATCAGCGCGAAAATCCTCAATCTTAGTATTGATGGAACACTACTGGCGGTCAACCACGGCAAGGGGGAATTTACACTTTTAACACCATTGATTGGAATGTTCAACGCTTATAATGTTCTGGCTGCCGCTGCAGTAGGTGCAGCCTTGGGGATAGCCCAGGAGGATATTCTTAAGGGTATTAGGAATGTCAAAAATGTCCGGGGCCGTTTTGAACGGATCGCTTCTCCAGCGGGCTGGATGGCTATTATTGATTATGCGCATACGCCGGACGCTCTTGAAAACTGTCTGAAAACCATTCGCGATATTTTACCAACACAGAATCATGGACGTGTGATTACCGTGCTTGGCGCTGGCGGTGACCGCGACACGACAAAACGTCCCTTGATGGGACATATCGCGGGTGATTACAGTGATATCGTCATCGTCACGTCCGATAATCCGCGGACAGAAAATCCAGAAAAAATCATCGATGGCATCATGCGCGGTATTATTCGGCATGCAAGCGTTCTGCGCGAAGTCGACCGGCGTACCGCAATCGAACGCGCAGTGAGTTGTGCTCAGCGAGGCGACATTATTCTTGTCGCAGGAAAAGGACATGAAGATTATCAAGTCATTGGCCATGAGAAAAAACATTTTAGCGATCGCGAAGTTGTGGAAAGTATGATGTCATGAAATTATCAAAATCCGACATCCTGAAAATACCTCACAACAAGGTATTCGGTTTTGATGAAGTTAAGGACTTTAGAATCTCGGGTGTGTCTCTTGACTCGCGTTCTGTGAAGGCAGGTCAGCTTTTTCTTGCCATCCGAGGTGATCAATTTGACGGACACAATTTTATTTCCAAAGCGATCGAAGCAGGGGCGGCCGGCATCATTGTCGAACGCCGATGGGCAGAGTCCAATGAGGCGATGATGGTGAGCATCTATGTGCCTCGAATTGTTGTCGAAAACACGGTCCGCGCTCTCGGGCACCTTGCCAATTTATATCGTCGGAAATTTGACATCCCGATCATCGCCATAGGCGGATCCAATGGCAAAACAACAACGAAGGATATGCTGAAAAATGTGCTCGGCAGAAAATATCGTATTCTATGTACTGAAGGCAACCTCAATAATCACATCGGTGTACCGCAAACACTGTTCCGATTGGAAAAGAACCATGAAGCTGCTGTTGTAGAGATCGGAACCAATCATCCCGGTGAAATTGAATACCTCTGCTCGATTCTCGAACCGACTCATGGATTAATCACCAATATTGGACGTGAGCACTTGGAATTCTTTGGCACAATCGAAGGCGTTGCCAAAGCAGAGAATGAATTGTTCGATTGGCTGGCCTTGCATCACGGAACAGCTTTCGTGAATGCAGACGATATATACCTCGCGCGTTCGTCTAAGAAATTGAAAAAAGTGATCCGGTATGGTTTCTCCACACGGAGCACCGGCATAAAAGGAACAGTGAAGTCGCTCAATCAGCATGCCCATCCATTACTTCAGATAAAACCGCAAGGGAAGAAATCGTTTGAGTGCCTTGTTGGCGTACCCGGTGAGCATAATGCAAAGAATGCCCTGGCTGCTGCCGCTGTGGGTTTCACCATGAAGGTCCCTCCGGCCGATATCCAGAAGGCTTTGGCTTCGTTTCCATCCTCGAACAAACGGATGCAAGTGCAGCGGATTGCAAAAGTGACCATTTTGAATGATACATACAATGCAAATCCCGATTCCACATTGGCAGCCTTAGCAACGCTTCATGCCATGAGAACAAAGGGAAAAAAGATTGCAATCCTTGCTGACATGCTGGAACTCGGTCCGCACACGAGCGAATTGCACGGGCAGATCGGCAAGATCTTGTCACAGTACGGTATCAACCTGCTTCTGACATTTGGGCCACTCTCAAAGTCTCTTCACGATACAGCCCTTGTCGAGACAAAAGCACATTTCGAGAGCAAAGCAGCACTTACGGAATATCTTGTTCACGCAATGGCGGACGGTGACATCGTTTTAATCAAGGGGTCTCGCGGAATGAAAATGGAAGATGTCGTCACAGGCATGACTGAACAGCGCTCACCAAAGACAGGGCGATAACAAATGTTGTTCTATCTCTTTACATACCTGCATAGAACTTTTAACCTCCCTGGTTTTGGTGTGTTCCGGTATATTTCATTTCGTGCAGGTGCCGCGGCGGTAACAGCTTTGATTATTGCATTCTGGTTAGGTCCAAAAATTATTCGCAAACTTCGCGAACTCCAAATTGGTGAATCGGCAAAGCTTGAGGCTCCAAAAAATCATCTGGCAAAAGCCGGAACACCAACGATGGGTGGACTGATTGTTTTGTTATCCATATTGATCCCGGCATTGTTGTGGACCGATGTGAAAAATATGTACATCATTCTTATCCTTTTCGTTACCGTGGTGCTCGGAGCGGTTGGGTTTCTCGACGACTATCTTAAAGTTGTCAAGAAAAAACCAAAAGGATTGATCGGTAAATATAAGATTGCGGGACAAGTACTTGTAGGATTAGTCGTTGGCGGTGTCATGTATTTCTTTCCGCAATGGATCGACATCGATCTTGTGCAGTTGAAATCCAGTACCACCGTTCCGTTTGTAAAATATCTTGAGTTTGATTTCGGCTTATTCTACATCCCTATGGTCATCTTTGTCATTACCGCGACCTCGAATGCTGTAAATTTAACCGATGGTCTGGATGGGCTTGCCATCGGCAACGTGGGTATTGTCTGTTTGACACTTGCAATTATGACCTATGTCTCGGGCCATGCGATCTGGAGTCAATATCTGACTATTCCCTATCTGCGCGGGAATGGTGAATTGGCAATTTTTTGTGCTGCGATTACAGGAGCTGCGTTAGGGTTTCTTTGGTTCAATTCACATCCGGCCCAGGTGTTTATGGGCGATACCGGTTCACTGGCACTGGGCGGCATTATCGGTGCTGTGTGTGTGCTCATGAAAAAGGAATTGTTGTTACCGATTCTTGGCGGTGTATTTTTGATGGAAACAATGTCTGTCATTATTCAACGGACATATTTCAAATATACCAAGAAGCGTTATGGCGAAGGTAAGCGTGTCTTCAGGATGGCACCCATTCACCATCATTTTGAATTGCTCGGCTGGCCTGAACCTAAAATCGTCATGCGATTTTACATCATTGCCATTCTCTTGATGATCTTGAGTTTGGCAACCTTTAAAGTACGATAAGATTTCGAATGGATATTTCGCTCCTTCATAATAAAAATGTTTCTGTTCTTGGCGCCGGACGAAGCGGTGTTGCCGCGGCCAAGCTTCTGAGATCCTATGGTGCAGTCGTGTACGTGAGTGATGCGGGTGCAGCAGAGAAACTTCAATCATCGATGATCGAGCTTCAAGCTTCTGGGATTGAATTTGAAACAGGAAAGCACTCGGACCGTGTGTACGATTGTGAACTTTTAGTCATAAGCCCCGGCGTGTCCAGTCTGGCGCCGGTAGTTGTTGAAGCACAGAAACGTCGTATTAAAGTCGTCAGTGAACTTGAAGTTGGTAGTTGGTTCTGCCGGGCACCGATCGTGGCAATCACCGGCAGCAACGGGAAAACGACAACCTCAACATTAACGGGAAGGATACTGAACGATGCAACGAAAAAACACATTGTTGCTGGTAACATTGGAACGGCATTCTCATCTCTCGTTCTGGAGTTGGCTGAGACAGATGTTGCTGTTCTGGAAGTAAGCAGTTTTCAATTGGATCATATCGAGAAATTCCGGCCAAGGATTTCCGTGCTGTTGAATATTACCGCTGATCACATGGATCGGTACAATCACTCGATGGAATATTATGCTGCCTCCAAAGCTCGGATTTTTCAGAACCAGCATTCCGATGATATCCTGATATGCAATGGAGACGACGAATGGACCAAGAGGATGACTGCTCAAGCACCGTGCCGTAAGTTTCCATTCAGCGTGCAGGAGAAAGTAAATAAAGGTGCTTGTGTCGAGAATAGGAAGCTGGTCACGTATATCCGGGGTACAAGGACGGAAATCATCGACATTGATCAGATATTTATTCGTGGTAAACATAATCTATACAATGCCATGGCCGCAGCATTAGCAGGACAGCTTCTCGGTGTCGAGCCGGCGTCGATCCGTACGACACTGAAGACGTTTGAAGGAGTTGAACATCGGCTGGAGTTTGTTCGAGAATTCAATAAGGTTCGATACTACAACGACTCTAAGGCAACTAATGTTGATTCTGTTTGGTACGCCTTGCAGGCGTTCAAAGAGCCGATCGTTCTGCTTCTCGGCGGACGTGATAAAGGGAATGACTATTCCCGTTTAACAGAGCTTGTTCAAAAACAAGTGAAGACCATCGTCGCGATTGGTGAGTCCGCCTCCAACGTGGAAGAGGCATTTCGGGGAACAACGGTGATTTCCAAAGCCGCTACAATGGAAGAGGCTGTTTCGACGGCTCGATTTCTGGCTCAACCGGGAGACATTGTACTTCTCTCTCCAGCATGTGCCTCGTTTGACTGGTTCAACAATTACGAACACCGCGGTCAGGTATTTAAAGAACTGGTGAATAGATTCTAAATGCTCAAAATACAACGCAATCATATTGATATCTGGCTCCTCATCGTTGTTCTCGGACTGATGGTGGTCAGTCTTGGCGTTGTTTACAGCGCATCTGCAGAGTGGTCGCTGAAACGGTTCGAAACGCAGAGTCATTATCTGGACCTCCATGCAATTAAAATTCTCTTAAGCATCGCTGCGCTGTTTATCGGTTTGAGTATTCCGTACGGTGCATATAAAAAACTCACAAAACCGACTCTCTTGATCGCTCTTCTCTTTTTGATAGTGACTTTTATACTCGGTGGTGAAACAAAAGGTGCTGTACGATGGCTTCGTTTTGGCGGATTAGGATTTCAACCATCGGAATTTGCTAAATTCGCGCTACTATTTCACATCAGTCTGTTATTGGCAACGAAGGGCGAACATATCAAAGATTTTAAAAAAGGATTTCTTCCCATCATTATTTGGATCAGCATGGTGACCGGCTTAGTCTTGGCACAACCAAACCTCAGCACCGGCATGATGTTATTTGGTTTAACTATTATTTTGCTCTTCGTCGGACGGGTACGAATTCTTCATTTAACAGGAATGATCCTTGTTGCTGCCTGTATTTTTGTTCTCTACATATTATTTATGGCATATGTACTAAAACGTCCTTACCAGTTAGAACGGATCCTGCATTTTATCCAGGGTGAACCGAACAGCCAGCAAAATTATCAGCTTTGGCAGGGCATCATTGGATTTGGCAATGGCGGCTTGTTCGGCGTCGGTCCTGGTGAGAGCCGACAAAGAGATTTGTTTTTACCTGAATCCTATAATGATTTTGTCTATTCGATCGTGGGTGAAGAATATGGGTTGCTTGGTACGGTGGTCGTGCTGGGAGCGTTTTTGTTCGTGATGCTGAGAGGATTTCGGATTGCGAAGCACGCAAAAGATGATTTCGCTCGGTTTCTCGCAATCGCCATCACCAGCACTATTACGCTGTATGCGCTGGTCAATGCCAGTGTATCTCTTGGGCTTCTTCCCACAACGGGGCTGCCTATGCCGTTTATCAGTTACGGAGGTTCGTCTTTGATGTTGTCGGCGTTTTCCGTCGGTGTTTTGTTGAATATTTCCGCCCATACGGATTTGCATCCCCGGTCGATAAAAGAAAGAGATCCGGATGCAGTAGCGTTGACACTAGAGTCAGGACTCGGGAAAGTGTATTGAAGCGTGTTAAAAGGACAGACGAGAATTCTCATCGCAGCGGGTGGAACCGGCGGGCATGTGTTCCCGGCGCTTGCAATTGCTGATGAAATAAAGAAGTTGAATTCCAGCACGGAATTCTTATTTGTCGGTACGAAAGGAAAGATAGAGGCGCGTCTTGTCCCGCAGCGAGGGTACTCGCTTGCATATGTCTGGATCAGCGGATTTCATCGCAGTATGCGTGCGGAAAATTTTTTGTTTCCCTTAAAAGTAGTTGTTTCTTTGTTTCAATCGTTCTTTCTCATCAAGCAATTTTCTCCGGACGTGGTTGTTGGAACCGGGGGGTACGTGTGCGGACCTGTACTGTATGCTGCATCGCTGTTGAACCTTCCTATCATCGTTCACGAGTCCAACAGTTTTCCCGGTGTGACAACACGGTTATTGTCAACACGGGCAGTAAAAATTTTTACTGCCTTTGATGCAACAACACAATGGCTGAAACGAAAAAACAATATTGAGTGTGTCGGCACGCCAACTCGTGATATCTTGGGAATGGTAACACGGGAGGAGGGTATACGATTTTTCAATCTTGACCCGGCAAAAAGAACCGTGCTCGTTGTTGGCGGAAGTCTGGGTGCAGTTTCCATTAATCTGGCGATAAAAGCCATAGTTCAGGAATTAATTGATTCCGGGATTCAGTTGATCTGGCAGACTGGAAAAAGCGACGAATCACTCATGAAAGACACAAAGATCCTTAAGCATTGCAGGATCAGCGTTTTCATTGAACATATGGAATACGCATATGCCGCGGCGGATATTGTTGTTTGCCGTGCTGGAGCTACAACGCTCGCAGAATTGACTCGGTTAGGCAAGGCTTCCGTGCTGGTTCCGTACCCGCACGCCGCTGCGGATCATCAGACCTATAACGCACAGACTCTGGTGAACGCCGGAAGTGCAGTGATGGTTGCAGATCGAGATCTCAAGAATACCTTGAAGAATGTTTTATTGGACGTATTACATGACCACAGGAAACTCGAACATATGAGTGATGCATCGATGAGCATGGGAAAGCCGAACGCCGGCAGTGAAATCGCTATGAAAATTCTTCAATTAGTACGATAGTCATGCAAGAAAAAGTATTCAAATATAAACTTGATTTTTATTACCAGCAGACACTGATTTATCTTTCGACATTAGTGCTCTATGCGGGTATCCGCGGCAGCTTTAGTGAGGATGAGTTCAGTTTCATCTTTAAAGACCCGATCGTGTATATCATCATACTCTTTTTTATCGTCTCGTTTATCGTTCTCGTGCTCAATATCTGGCGCGATCGAAAATTGATTGTCTCAGCAGAGAAGATACTCTTTCATTCAAGACATCGGGAACGAGTGTACGAGATCTCCGATATTGAGTGGATGCATATCGGGAAAGAACGTCTTGTAAAAACTGCAGGACGGTTTCAACAGATTTCCATCAAGATGAAGCAGCGACCGATACCTGTCAGAATTCGCGTTGGACGCTATGAACACAACCGAGAGTTGGTTGCGGAGATGGAAAAGATTGCCGAGTGCGTTCCCGGCAAGAAACAACGCCGGTTCAATCTTGGACGACGCGCGCGCAAATCAACATCCTTTTAAGAGGAACCGCTACGGATGTTTAGCTCTATCAAAAAATTGCATTTCGTGGGTATCGGAGGCATTGGAATGAGCGGGATAGCAGAAATTCTCCTCGATCAGGGGTTCCGCGTCAGCGGCTCCGATCGGGCACTTTCTGAAGTGACAGAACGCCTCCAGAAACTTGGCGCAATCACGTTTGAAGGACATCGGACTGAAAATATTGCCCACGATGTGGATACCGTTGTGTATTCTTCTGCCGTGCAGCCGGACAACCCGGAAATTCTTGAAGCACAGCGAAGAAATATCCCCATTGTCCGCCGGGCTGAAATGCTCGCAGAAATGATGAGGTTGAAATACGGCATCGGCATTGCGGGAACGCATGGGAAAACCACCACCACATCAATGACGAGCCTGGTCCTCATGGAAGGCGGTTTTGACCCTACAGTTATCGTTGGCGGGAAGTTGAGCGGATTAGGTGGAACCAATGCACGGTTGGGGCGCGGAGAATTTATCGTTGTCGAAGCAGACGAGTACGATCGCTCCTTCCTCTCTATCACCCCAACGATTGCTGTTTTAACAACGCTCGAGACTGATCATCTCGATTGTTATCGCGATTTGGAAGATATCAAGAATGCTTTTGTTCAATTTGCCTCAAAAGTACCTTTTTATGGATTCATTGTACTCAGTCTCGATGAGCCGGCCCTGCTGGATATCATGCCGAGATTAAGTAAGAAGAAAATTTTGACATATGGGTTAAATCCCCAGGCCGATGTGCAGGCGGTTGATATCCGGCATAAAGACAACACAACGACTTACACTCTCGTACGCGGAAGCAAAGATCTCGGTACTATCATTCTTCAAGTACCAGGAAAGCACAATGTGCAGAACTCGCTGGGTGCGATCACAGTCGGGTTGGAGCTCGGTATTTCTTTTCAAAAGATCAAATCAGGTATAGAAAAGTTTACCGGTGTGTATCGACGATGGGAAAAGAAAGGCGAAATAGGAGGTATCACGGTCTACGATGACTATGCCCATCATCCTACAGAATGCAAGGCAACACTAGCAGGCGCAAAGGCCGGATGGCGAAGGCGTGTTGTGTGCGTGTTTCAGCCGCACCTCTATAGCCGGACACGTGATTTCTACGAGGATTTCGGCAAGTCATTTCTTCTCTCTGATGTATTGGTAGTAACAGACGTCTATCCGGCGCGTGAAGAACCCATTCAAGGCGTCACGGGTGAGCTGATTGTCAATGCTGCCAAACAATTTGGCCATAAAGATGTTCATTATGTTTCTGATAAAAAACAAGTTCCTGCTGCTCTCGCTTCTCTTGTAAAACATGGGGATATCGTGATCACGATGGGCGCGGGTGATATCTGGAAGTACGGTGAAGAATTTTTAACCCTATTCTCTCAGAAATGATTTCACTGAACGACATACAGAAGATTCTTCGCGGGAGTATTGCTGTTGATGAACCGATGGCAAAATACACGTGGATGAAAGTTGGCGGTCCTGCAGATTTCTATATCGAACCGGCAGACAAGAGTGATGTCATCACCATTGTCGATTACTTCCGCAAGCATCATTATATCTATATCGTGCTGGGCAGGGGCAGCAATGTCCTCGTTAGTGATGAGGGAGTCCGCGGTGCTGTCATCAATGTGGAAAATGCTCTTTCCGACCTGAGATTGGAGAAGAACATTGTTTATGCTGAAGCTGGTGTACGACTGACAAAATTCGTGGATTTCTGCATTCAAAATGAACTCGCCGGCGTTGAAATGCTTGCTGGAATTCCAGGAACCATTGGCGGTGCGGTGGTAATGAATGCAGGAGCTCATGGGGGTGAGATTGCTGATTATTTAGTTGACGTTGAAGTCCTCCGAGATGGAAACCCTCAGCGCGTTCGTAAAGAGAAAGCTGCTTTTGCCTATCGGCGCTCGGGATTTACGCAAGATGTTGTCCTTGGAGCATCGTTCCGACTTCCACACGGAAACAAGGAACAGCTTTCTGCAAAGCGTCGTGCGTTGGTCTTGCAACGGAATACAACCCAGCCGCTGGAGCTTCCCAACCTCGGCAGTATGTTCAAGAATCCGGTCAATACATTCGCAGCAAAATTGATAGAGCAGGCCAACCTCAAGGGGAAGCGCGTGGGCGATGCACAGATCTCAGAAAAACATGCCAACTTCATTGTGAACCTTGGCAAGGCAAGAGCTGAAGATGTTTTGAAGCTCATCGATCTGATAAAGCGTACGGTATATCAGAATTCTGGTTTGATGCTGGAATTAGAAATACAATTGGTGGGCTTCTCTGACTTTTCAAAGGAAGCAGCATGAGAGAATCCAGACCCAAAACGGTTGGAGAACTTATACTGATAGGACTTGTTGTAGGCCTTGTTTTTGGCGCGAATGCATGGAAATCAAGTCTGAAAATCAAACAAATAAAGATTGAAGGCAACCGGATTGTTGGAACGAATGAGATTGTACAGCTTACTCAAATCCCGCCTGCGGCATTTCTGTATCAGGCTGATTTAACAGCAATACAACGGAATGTCATGAGCCACCACTATATCAAAGATGCAGTGGTTGAGCGGAACCTGCCCAATTCCATTCATATCCAGGTCATAGAACGTATTCCCATTGCTCTCCTGAATGGATCGGAGACAAAATATATCGATGAGGACGGAGTCGTGCTACCGAGGTCTATTTCGCATAAACTGTTTGATTTACCGATGATCAGCGGATTAACCTCAAGCGAGCATTTGACTTTGGGGTTGACAATCACAGAGCCGGACATCCAAGAGACCCTTCAATTACTTTCAGCATTAAAGACGTTGAACCGCCCTTTGTATCACAATATCTCGGAAGTACAGTTACGGAACGGCGGAGATATTATTCTCTATGCGGCAGAAGGGGGCGTACCGATCATTTTTGGACATGGTGATGTTCCAAGCAAGCTCGTGCGTCTCGAGACATTTTGGAACGATATTGTCAGAACTCGCGGTTCACAATCATTGCAGTATGTAGATTTGCGGTATCAAGATCAAATAGTTGCACGCTGGAAGACACAACCATCAGCGGCCAGAAGCCTATAACGGCTTACCGCAGACGGAAGAATGTTAGAAAAAAAGGATTTGATATGGAACAAGATATTGCAGTTGGCTTAGATATTGGAACCACCAAAGTATGCGCCATCGTGGCATCTCCGGATGAAACGTATCCCGGAAAGCTAAAAATTCTCGGCATCGGTAAAAGTGCGTCAGAGGGTTTGACACGCGGTGTTGTTACAAATATCGAAAAAACAGTTCGCTCTATTCAGTCAGCGGTATTGGATGCAGAACAGCAATCCGGTGTCAAGATTAGCTCTGTCACCGTCGGGATTGCAGGTGATCATATTCAGAGTTTTCAAAGCCGTGGTGTCATCAGTATCAGCAGACCGGAAAATGAGATTACACAGGAAGATGTCGACCGGCTGATCGAAGATACCAAGCGGGTTGCCCTACCCCTCGATCGAAAGATCATTCACGTTATTCCCCAACAATTCATTGTTGATGGACAAGATGGAATTTACGATCCTGTCGGCATGTCCGGCGTTCGCATGGAGGCAGTTGTACATATTATTACCGGCCTGGTGACCGCCGCTCAGAATATTTATAAATGCGTACAACGAGCTGGTTTACATGTGAACGATATGGTGCTCGAACCGCTGGCATCCAGTTATGCGGTCTTGGATGATGAGGAAAAAGAAGTGGGCGTCGCACTGCTCGATATCGGCGGCGGTACAACGGATCTTGCCGTTTTTGAAGAGCGTACGATTCGCCATACTGCTGTTATCGGCATTGCAGGAAGAAAAGTGACAGATGACATCCGGAAGGGTTTCGGTATTCTCACGGAACAAGCCGAAAAAATAAAAGTTGATTACGGATTCACCTATGAACCTGCAATCGTGGATAATCAACTCATCCAGCTTCCCGGTATTGGTGGACGGGCGCCATTAGAAATTGACAAGCGATTGCTCTGTAAAGTTATCCAGCCGCGCATGGAAGAAATTCTGGAATTTGCAGCCATGGAAATTAAACGCTCCGGTTATTCAAAGCATTTGTCAGCAGGTGTTGTGCTGACAGGCGGCGGCTCACTTATTAAAGGGACTGCCGATCTCGCGAAGGAAGTTCTCGGTATGCCGGTGAAGATTGGAATTCCAGGCGGGTTTAGTTCCGGGCTTGTTCGTGAGATTGAAAATCCCATTTACGCAACCGGTGTCGGACTTGTTATGCATGAATTGAAACACCGAGATCGATCCGCCGTCAAAGCTGTAATTCAAAATGGAAAAGGAAAAACGATCTTTCACAGAATGAAAGCCTGGTTTGACGAATTATAGAACAAAAAATTTATTCATCAATTATTCATATTTCACTAATACAAGGAGAACCCACCGTGCCTATCGAACTTGACACCTTATCTGGTCGAGGAGCGAAAATTCGTGTTGTCGGAGTTGGCGGAGGAGGCAGCAACGCCGTCAATAGTATGATTGACAAAGGCCTCACCGGCGTCGATTTCGTCACCATCAATACAGATCTTCAAGCATTGGAGCGTAACAAAGCTCCTAACAAAATTCAAATCGGTAAAAACCTTACTCGCGGGCTTGGTGCCGGCTCGGATCCTACCGTAGGATTCCGGGCAGTCGAAGAAGATCGGGAAGAAATTGCCCAGGTTCTCAGCGGCTGCGACATGGTCTTTATTACCGCAGGCATGGGCGGCGGTACGGGAACCGGCGGTGCACCCCTCGTCGCAAATATTGCCAAAAGCATGGGAGCGCTGGTTGTTGGGATCGTTACTAAGCCCTTCAGCAGTGAAGGCAAAAAGCGGAATAGCCAAGCTGAGCAAGGAATCGAAGAACTGAAGAAAAATGTCGATACGCTCATCGTTATTCCGAATCAAAAATTACTCGATCTTATTGACCGCCGCACACCTATCATGGAAGCATTCGAGATCGCCAATCAGGTTCTGTACAATGCCACACGCGGCATTTCGGAAGTTATCACCGTCCCGGGGTATATCAACGTAGATTTCGCTGATGTTCGTACAATTATGAAAGAGATGGGCGATGCGTTGATGGGCACCGGTATTGCTACCGGTGAGAACCGCGCAACAGACGCAGCACACATGGCAATTTCCAGCCCGTTGCTCGAGGGGATTTCCATTGCCGGTGCGCAGGGTATTCTCATAAACATCACGGGCGGTGTCATGCTGAGTCTTACCGAAGTGGATGAAGCAACAAAGATCATTCATGAAGCGGCCGGTGAAGAAGCGAACGTCATACTCGGGACAGTCATCGATGAAAACATGTCCGACGAAATTATGGTGACGGTTATTGCAACCGGATTTAATAAACGGGCAGCGGCGCTCCAGCGTCCGGCAAAACCGACCGCGAAGTTGATCGATCATGTTCCGGTTGGTCCAACAGAGCTGCAGCGCTTTGATGTTCCATCATTTACACGACGCGGGGTAGAAATTCCCAATACACCGCTTCGTGAAGTGGGTATGCAAAAAGAAAAGATCGATAAATCCGATACAGATCGTCCGGCATTTCTTCGGAAAATCATGGATTAATTGGCTCGTTCTCAGCATCCTTTGTAGGAGTAAGCTCCCTTCCCTTCTCTCTAGCACGGTGGGAATGAAGGATGGCTTACGTATCTCCGGTTCTCCAGATCCTGGTTTCTTACTTCGGGAGGCCGGAGGTTTTTTATTCCAACGAACTGTAAACGGTTCACAACTCCACCTCTAAAGAATACTTCTATGACAAGTAAAGCAGATGATGCTGTAGAATGTTTTATGAACGGATATAATTGTGCACAAGCGGTCTTTTCCACTTACGCTGAAGGTTTCGGCATTTCTTGGATCAATGCTTTGAAGATATCCAGTGGTTTTGGATCCGGAATGGGACGCCTTCAGAGTATCTGCGGAGCACTTACAGGGGCATATATGCTTATCGGATGCAAGCATGGCAAGATCCGTAAAGATGATGCCGAAGCCGCTGAACATACTTATAGTCTCGTTTTAAAACTCTCCGATCAATTCTGTGCACTCCATGGAAAAATATCATGCAGAGAGTTGCTTGTCTGTGACCTCAAGACGCCAGAAGGCCAGCAATTCTTCAAGGAGAACAATTTGAAGGAACTTAACTGCGCTCATTACGTTCGAGATTCTGCAAGATTGGTAGAAGCATTGCTCTTCGAGGAATGAGCGTGTGGACAAGTCTATTTCCATCCCCTCACCCACTGAGTCCCGCACAATCCAGTGAACGGGCATTTCGGGCAGGTGGTGCTGAGATCGACTGGAGGAGAAAAAGGTACGGTGGCGTTATTCATTTCTTTCACAAGCAGTTCAATAACTTTTTGAGCTTGCACAAAGCACACCTCACGTTCAGCTGAATCATCGACAAACACCTTCTCGCTTTCCCTGCTGAGCCGGCTTTCGCCAATATAGAGATATGCGGGAATGATTTGTTCTATCGGAATCCCGGTATGAATTCTATAGAGCAGAAGATAGATGGGTAATTGCACGGATGGGAGTGCCTGACTCCAGCTTTCACGATTTGAAAGTTCGAGTTTGTTGAGAGCGATAGGTTTCTTACTTTGTGGGAATCCTGTTTTATAATCGAGGATGACGACGGATCTTCCCCGTTTTTCGATACGGTCTAATTTCCCTTCAAATTTCACACCGAAAGCACGAACGGATATCTTCTCTTCCAGTCCGGTTATGGTTATATCATTCGTTTCCAAGAGTGGCTGCTGGTAATCTGTCAGTAATGCGTTCATCTGCTTCTGCATCTGCCGTTTGAGTAAATAGAAGGCACCCGCCGGTTCCTTTCCAAATTTCTCTTCGAACAAGTAGTTCACTAATTGTTCCATGCGTTTAACATCCAAATCAGACATCGCCAAATTCTTTCCCAGAAACGGTTCATAGTATTTCTTTAACACCAGGTGTATAAAAATCCCGATTTCCTGGTTGTCAAGATCTTCTGAGGCATCTTGCTTTTCATGGAGTTGTACAACGTATTGATAGTAGAACTTGATCGGGCATTGCAGATAGGTATCCATCGCACTGGCACTGTACGAAAATCCGCGAAGTACAGTGAGCACTTCATCGGACTTCGGGATAGGTTGAACTGCTTCATTGGCAAGTTTGATCTCATAACGCACCGTCTGTACATAACGCTCGGATGAATGTGTTCCATCACGTTTTTGCCGTTCCCACAACAGTTGTTCAACAAAGCGGCTCTTGCTGCTTTCAGCGGACTCTGAAAAGAACAGATGTACTCGTTTTGCACCGCGCACGAGCAGGTTGAAGTAATACTCACTGAGTTTATCCCTATCGCGTCGTGTTTCTAAATGCAATTTCTCACGAAGCTGCTGCGGCAGAAGCATATCAGTTCCGCCCCTTCCCGGAAGGACGTCGTCATTCGCATTTAAGATATAGACATCATCGAAAGATAGACCTCGCGTTTCCAGCAGGCCGAGTACTTGTAGTCCCCGCAGCGGCGTACCGGTGAAGGGAACTTCCTGCTGAGCAACATACTGCTGGAGAAAGCTGAAATAACCGGATGCATCGCGAAAGGACATACCGCCGGCTATGGACTGCTCCATCTGCAGGAACATTTGCAGAAATGCTTCTGCGTAGGGACGAAAAAAAGGATGCAAATGAGCGGTGCTTTGTTCATAGGTATAGGAAAGTACTTCAATAGCTTTGTGTGCAAACTCTTTCAACGAGATCAGATGATCGAGGGCGAGAATGGTATGTGTATGAATGCTTCGGAGATGTTCCTGTAACTGCTGCGACGTCACATCGATGCCGGAAGCTGAAGCAGCATACGCAGCATTCTTCAATACCTCATCCGCTTGCTCAATCTCCTCCAGGGTAAAAAGGATTTTCGCTTTATCCTCTGACAGCATGGATTCTATTCCGTGGAAAAGAATGCGTGTAACATCAGCGCGCTTGCGGAAACGGATGTTCTTGGTGTACGGATGCAGGACAAATTTCACGTACTGCACTGCCGAATACCGTCCGCCCTGCTTCGTACAGACAACTTCCATAAGACTATGGAGAAAACTGTAAACCGGGGTCCGTTCCATGGGGTAGCCGAGCGCGATATTGTATTTCTCTTCGGAAAAAAAAGAAAGTGTTTGGTGCATGACGGGCAAGAGTGCATCCGCTGTCGGCAAGACAATCACCGATCTCTCATCAGGGTGTTCACCCTTTTCCATGCGTTCTTTGATGATCGCTGAGAGCGCAAAGACTTGTCCATGCGTATCGGATGATTTATAGAAGGAGAACTCTCCCTCCGGACTGCCCTGTTCAGCCTTGTCCGTCTGAAAGAAGAACAGTGCCTGCAATCGATTGAATAACTCGTCAAAAATGATCTTTTCAACGGGCGTTTGCTTGAACACTCCGGCCACAACAAGCCGTGTATATCCGCTGAGATCTATCGTGCGGATATGCTGCGCTATTTCTGAGTATCGTAGAGCACGCGTCGTCAATCCATTTTTCAGCACAAGAGCATAGAAGCGTGAATAATATTCTGCAAGCGAGTATAACCGGTTATACGTGAGTGATGAGAGTTCCTCCTTTATTTGTCGCTCGGAGAGATTGGCAAGGCAGAGTTCTTCTAACTCACTATACAGTTTCAATCCAATCGGAATGAACGACTCCAGCGTGACGAAATATTCGCCTCCCAGTCGCTCTTTCAATCCGTTATGAACTTGATATAACAATGCCAGAGCATCGATCGACCCAAGATCTTTGCCGCCTGTTGTGTGGAGTCGTTGATAGAGCGCGAGAATAAAATCATCGACGGAGAATATCCGCGGGGGAATGAAACTGCCTCCGACGCGGTAGGCGAGTTCTTTGCGCAAGAAATGGGCTGGCCGTTTTCCGGGAAAGATTACTGCAGTATCAGAAAGATCTCTTCGATCCGTTTGAAGATGATCTGCAATAGTATCAATGAGAGAATCATGTGGTCCAAGAACAATACGCTCACTCATGCAATCACCCGAACGTTCTTCTGATCGACAAACGCCAGAAGACCTGTGACAGTATGGCCTGGATACAGGTCCCGGAGAATGTTCATATAGCCATGTAATTGATCGTCATAATCTTTTTTATCGTCACCAGTTTTGAAATCCACCACCGTCACATCTTTTATATCCACCACAACGCGATCCATACGAAACAGCCGCCCTTCAGGATTG
The DNA here is from genome assembly GCA_964651225.1 of uncultured Ignavibacteriaceae bacterium. Lineage (GTDB taxonomy): Bacteria > Bacteroidota > Ignavibacteria > UBA10030 > UBA10030 > Fen-1298. The sequence goes on along the minus strand of CAZYYD010000051.1, from coordinate 8,643 downwards.
ACATATTCCTGTTCATTGAAAATCTTTCTGCCGTCGATGGATGTAAAGTATGGAGCAATCTCCGGAAGCTGTAGGAACTCCATGATCAGCAATGTAAGAGGTACCGTTTCTGCTGGTTCCAGACGGTTTTCTGTATGTTCGGCAACTGCGTCAGAAACACGCTCCTCTATGCCCGCATCAGCATATTCCACTTTCGAGAGAATATCATGAATGACTTCACCGCGTTGACGTTCGTAAAGAGCCAGGTTTTCCACGGTTCCCGGCCGGTCCTGCCGTTGCTTGAATGATTGGTACTTGGGTGCCGGTCGTTCGATGGGGTATTCCCGTCGATCTACTTTTGGTTTCGCAGAAGGCTCAAATCCTGTCTGAGGCAGGTACTTCGACGGTTCTTCTGCCCGCTCTGACTTCACACTGATAATATACATTTCTTCCTGTGCACGTGTGAATGCAACATATAATTTATTCAAGCTGTCGACAGTCCGTTCGAAGTTGCGATTCAGATATAATGCCATCATTTTCTTGCTGAATTCTGTGGTCTTCTGCGTGATGCGCAACAGGCGTATTCCATCCTCTTCTTCCTCGATAAACAAACTCTCGGATCTCGGACGTGAATCTTCCAGGAGCACAATCACCACGCGATTATCCAATCCCTTGGCTTTGTGAATCGTCATCACGGAAACAGCATCAGCTCCATGCGGAACATTGATATTCCATTCAGAATCGTCTCCTTCTTCTTCTGCAAAAGACAAGAATTCCTTGAGATTGTTCCGTCCGCTCTCTTCGAAGTTCTTAATAATTTCCAAGAATTTTGTCAGTGTGCTTTCCTCTTCCGGCGCCAATTCAAACACTCGGAACCGACAATAGATGAGCGAAACAAGATCATAGAGCGGTAAGTACCCGACAACCGTGAACAGCTCTTCAAAACACTGCTTCCAGACATTCTCGTAGACCGAACGAAATGATGTATAGAACCGTGTTCTCCGGTTCTCTCTTCTGGTTTTCAGGATGAATGCATGAAGCTGCTCTTTTGTGACCTTGATACCTGTTATGGAGAGCAGGCGATGAAATGTTGCACTCAAGAGAAATGTAGCAAAAGCAAGATCGTCTATAGGGGAATCCAAGAATCGCAACAATGAGATGATATCTCCCGTAATTTTGCGCCCCCGGATGTCCAGGCTGCTGTGCGACACAAAGGGAATATGTCCGCTATTGAGCCATCCGCTCACGGCAATCACATGTTCGTTTTTCGGTGTCAGGATAGTGATGTCGGCGTACGTATATCCCCGATTCCGGCAATTGACTACAATGTCCATTATCTTTGTACGTTCCGGTGTTTGATCTGCGTCCCTTTCAAAAGCAACGACCTCAACGTATCCTCGCTTTTCGCCGCCTGGTTTCACCTGCTGCTTGAATTCCGACAATCCGCTTGCGCTTGGTGCATCTCCTTGTATCGCAGATGGTACAATAGTTTGAAACACCTCTTTGTTGAAATCAAGGATGCGTTCGAAACTCCGGAAATTTGTTTCCAGTTCACGCACTTCAGGCGGTGCAGAAGGAAAAACAATCGTGTCCATGACATTTTTCATAATACGCCAATCAGCATGGCGGAAGGCATAAATGGATTGTTTCATGTCACCGACAACAAAAAGACTTCCATGTTTTGAAAGCGCTTCACCAAGGAGAGGGATGAGCGCATTCCACTGAACCGGAGCGGTATCCTGAAATTCGTCGATTAAATAATGGAAGACTGCATCCCCTAGATAATAATATACTTCAGGCATGCTTGTTTCCGACATGTATTTCAAGAGCAGCCGATTGACATCGGAGAGAGAAATCTGATTGTTGCGATGCATCAATAGATCGATGGTGCTTCCAAACATCTGATGTGCTTCAACGTACGGTCGGTAGTACCGGTATGCCTGCTGGACAATATATTCTTCTGCAAGTGTGCGAAGGCGGGACTGGTACGGATCAAACCGGACACTCCATTCTTCCGCTTTGGACTTCGCTTTTCCGGCCTTCTTCACCGGAAGGTTATAGAGACTCTTCCGGTCAATCAAATCATCGACGTTTCCCGCGGCCGCCAAATCAATCAGTGCTTCAAAGTATTTCGTGATGTCTAATCCGGATTCTTTCACCAGCGCGTGAAGCTGATGGAATGTTTCGAGAATATCCTTCCGTAGTGCGGCCGATGTCCGGCCGTCGTCAACAGAGGGCAGTACATTCTTGGCCTGTGCGCGGAGCATGCTGTACAGCGATCGCACTTCTTCTGAGAGTTTTTGAAACGGATTCCAGATATAACGTGAAGAAATGTTTTGATTTTCGACAAGAATATCGGTGAGCTGTTCAAGCAGCAACCGTTTTGAGACATCTGTAGAGAGTTCCCGTGAAAATTGTTCAAACGCTGCATCCAGCAGGAGATTATTGGAGAGTGTAATTTCAATCGCTGGTGAGAACCCCAACTCCAGGGCAGATGCTCGAAATACACGCGCCATAAAGCTATCGATCGTCTGCACCTGAAAGGCAGAGTAATCGTTCAAGATTGTTTCTATAAGTTTTCCGCATCGATCCCGAAGCTGTTCTTCCTCCATAGAAACAAGTTCGTGCAACTGTGCAAGAATCTGCTGATCTCCTTGAAATGCTTTTTTTAGATATTCCAGAATGCGCTGTCGCATCTCAGCTGCAGCGTTCTTTGTAAACGTCATCGCTAGAATATTGTTTAACTTGTTGTTCGGTACATGAGGGGAAAGCATGAGTTGCAGCAGCTTCAGCGTCAGGGTGTGTGTCTTCCCCGATCCTGCAGAAGCAGAAACGATGGTAAAATTGGGGAGATGAAGATCGGTATCGTTTTGGAGGATAGAGGCCACGGTTCAGTGAGATCTTGACATACGTAGCAAAAATGTAGCCAATAAGTCCGTGGGTTGCAACGGTAACAGAAGTATTCCAGAAATACATACGGCTGTGCAGGAGCCAGCGACCTGTACAGCCTGAGATTGCCTTTGAAAAATAATTAGACCGACCGTGTAGCCTGCTTGTGCTGGTCGACCGAATGGACAATCGCTTCAGCGACTTCCACACCCAGTCCAAGTCCTACACCCATCCAGAGTCCATCAAAAAAATTCCTTTGGAATTCACCCGGGGATAAGTTCGTGGCACCTGTGATAAGGAGTACTGTCAGCCGGAGTACGACAAACAACGCACCAAAAATTATTCCGACAACAATGAATTTCCAATGCTTGAAGTAAGAAAATTTTCGCTCAAATAAAAAGGCAAGGAGAATAACCGACACGGTCACCCCGAAGGACCAAATGGCTGAATACAGGATCGGCATGAGAAAAGCAATGCCTACAAATAGGATGGATCCGATGACCATCGCAATGGAAACGGTAACCGAAAGACCGCGTATGTGGTAAAATGCAAATATGCATGCACTGCAGAATCCATAGGCAATGTAATAGGCAAACGGAGTTGAAGATGAATTAAATATTTCTCCTCCGTACACCATCAATCCTGCGATCATACTTCCGGCAAAGCCAAGCACGGTAATGAGAATAAGCCTCCACAAATCCCCATACCACGTTTTCATGACCTGCTCCTTTCGATATGGTTTGAGAAAAGAACATCTGTTGGGCCTTAGCTAATATATAGACTTTTCTGTTTTTTCCAATTCTTCAAAATATTTTCGTATTAACTCCTGGTACTCCTTGGCATACCCTTGTTCCAGCGCTTTCAACATTTCTTCCCGTAATCGATTCTTTCCTTCCAAGGAATTGAGATCGATCTCGTTCGGGCTCCGTCGCGGTATCGATGTTCCGGTCTCTGCTTTCCGTTTCTTTTCATAATCTCGCTCCCGTGTCGATTTCGATGCATCCAGAAGGCGGGAAAGAATGCGTTCCTGCTTCTTGATTGTCTCAGGATTGACATTGTTCTGTTCGAGATTTCTAACGACTTCTTTCATTTCCTCTGCAATTGTTTGAAGATCGCCAAGCAATTTCTGCTGTTCACCACTTTGTTGGGCTTCCCGGTTTAATTCTTCCAGTGATTTTTGGACTGCCGCCTGTTCGAGTGCCAGCCGTGCCGTTTCGGCGGCTTGCTGTGGTGTCATACCGCCTAACTGCTGCGTTTGCAGATTGATGGAACTTTGCTGACCGGCCATTCTTTGCAGCTGCTGCATCAAACTTCCGGCGCCAGCACCGCCTCCCTGCATCATGGCCTGCAGCGCATTTTGAACCTGTGTTGCAGCACGATTGAGTGCTGCCATTGCCTGGCCCTGATCCTGCGCTGCTTGAGAACCGTTCCGAGCTTCCAGTGAACGCATGGCATTATTCATGCGCGCTAAGGCTTCTCCTATAGCTTTCCCCATTTCTGGCGTTACTGCAAACGATTTTTGAGACAATTCACTCAACCCTTTGATGATATTATTCAAATCCGATATTGCCTGCTGCTGGTCTTGTGCGTTTTGGCGAAGCTGCGGTGAATTTTGAGGTGCATTTTGCGATTGCTGCTTCATGCTCTCTTCCTCTTTGGACAATTCCAGCATATTGTTGGTTGCTTTGCGCAACTCGTTTATGACATATTCTGCCTGCTGTTGAAGCATCTGCTGCTGCAGAGCATCCATCTGCTGGCTGAATTGCTGCAGCTGCTCCCCGATCTGCTCCTGCATGTGCTGCGCCGCTTGCATGGTTCCCGTCTGTATGTATTGTGCTGCCTGTTGCATTTTTTTGTCGAGCCGCTCCAACTGCATCTGTTCTAAGGACTTCTTCATTTGATCTGCAGGCATTTCTGTAAAGAACTCTTCCATACGACGCTGGAGATCCGCTGCTTCCCGTTCCATCGCCTGTTGTTTCTTTGCAAGATCCGCTTGTTTCTTTGCAAGCTCCTGCTGTTGGTGCGGATCTGCGGATGCTTTTGAGCTTTCTTCCTGGATTGCTTTCTCCTGCTTTTCTAATTCTTGCGCACGTTTCTTCACTTCGTCCAGTTTCTGTTCAATGTGAATTCGTTTTATCAGATTCATGGTACGTTCGATGCTTTGGCGGAACTGCTCTTCTGAAAACGTCACTTTCTGCATTGCCTGCTGGAGCTGCTCCTTGCTCATGGTTGGTGCCTGCTGTTGAAGCTGTTTGAGTGCTTTCTCCAGTTCTGACGAATCAAGCTGTTGAAAAAGCTCCTGCAGTTCCAAATATTTCTCCATCGTCTCTTTGGAAAGGACATTTTGCTGCTGCAATTGTTGTGTCATCTGCTCGAGGCGTGTTTGCGTATTTTCCAGTTTTTTTTGCACCTGCTGATACCGCTTTGCCATCTCCTCCATTTTTTTCTGTGTCTGCCAATCAGGGTCTTTGTTGTTTTTCAGGTCACGGTTAATGGACTCTATATCCTCTTTCAATTTTTTTGCCTGATCAAACGATTGCTTCAAATCATCTATGGTCCGTTCATGCTCTTTATCAACATCGGCAAAGACCTCGTCCAGGGAAGGAAGCCGGAGAAGATAGAGGCCGCTCCGACCGCTCTTTGGTCCCGTGATCGTATCGTTGTCAAAGGCTTCAGCAAAATATTCTACAACATCTTCCGGCACCAAGCTTAAATTGGTCAGGTTCCAAAGATATGTCAACCCGACCTGACCTCCTCCGGAGACTGCGAAGGGAATCGAGGAAAAGGCATACTCATTGCGGACCTGTTCATAGCGTGATTTCACGATGCGGTATCCAAGCCGCAGAGCGGAAAATCCGAAATCGTCACTTGCCTGTAAAAGGAGATTCATCGATTGATTACTCGCAATATCTATGTTTCGCCCTGGTTCCACGATAGTCATCGAAGGATATTCGTCCGGGATGGTTTTGAGCTGATAATGAACGGGTTCGCTATTCGACAATCCTTCCACATCGGTGATAGAAAGATGATATATATTATCGGTCAGAAGTGGAAATGAGGCAGAAAATCTTTCTCCCCGGATTGCCAGAGGGAGGTTGGCATGATTACCAAACTGTATAGACGCTTCTTTGAGCGGTTTACTGGAGACACCAGAAATAGTAATCCGTGTCCCCTTAAGCGCCGCCAAATCGCCGATAAATTCATCTAGTGTCTTTGGTGGAATTTTTGAATATGCCGGATAGTCAAGACGCACACGGAAAGAGCGGATGAGCGGACGATCGAGCACCGTTAGTACAAAGTGATCGCTTTCCGAATCTTCCACACGGGCAAAGTACTGTGTGGTCGATCGAACTGTCTGAAATGTTGTTCGGTACATACCGCTCGAATCTGCTTGTACCCGGATCTCCTCAGAATTCTCCTGCCCCTCCTGCTGCCGAGATATGATCAACTCCTGAACATCTTGTCTCAACGACGGAAGAAGTGCTTTCACACTTACGGATACATCGACATTCTCCCCTTTCACAATCTCTTTATTCCCCGGCAATATCTCTATGAGATATTGGGGCGGCGGAGTGAATTCTCGTGAATAATGAATCAACCGAAATGCGGCACTCGATAGAGATGCTGGAAACAGGAGAACGAGTATAATCAAAACACCTGCACTGACGAAAAACCATCTACGATAACGGGGAATATCTTTCTTGTCTACCGATTCTAAAAAATCGATTGTACGTATTGCTGTGGCAAAGTCCTTGAGCGATGCATCAAGTAATTCTGCCGAATAGAGCGAGGACATTGAAGAACCATCTTGAGCAAGCTGAAGTGCATTCAACAAATGGTCCTGAAGAGCAGGGAAAAAAGCACCGACCTGTTTCGCAATCTCATCATACGTGCGAGACGAAAGCACGCCGGTCAGCCGCAAAATCGGGCGAGCAATGGTCCAGCCGCCCATGCATACCATGGTGAGCGCGGACAGGAGAATGATCCCTGTCCTGACCACCCTGGAAAAATCGAAAAGTGTTTCTGCCAAAACGATAATAACGGTCGCTGCAATCACACCTGCACAAAAGAGGAGGGCAGAGGAAACCAGTTCGACGCGGGTCTGTGCCTTTCGTACCTGATGCAGGCGCTGCAGTAACTCTGTTAGGAGAGAAGAAGATGCTTGCATACATCCTTTAGACAATCATACAATCGTTCACCATAAGATCGATTTCCGCAATCTTTGATTTCGGTTCTCTCAATGTGTCAGTGTCCATACAACAATGTTCGTTCCAAAGCGCAGGGCTTCCTGACGAACCGGTTCAGGATCTCCATGGATTTCCGGGTCAGCCCAGGCATCGCTCGGATTGGACTCGTAGGTGTAATAGACAACCAGCCGGCCCTTATCGAATATCCCAAATCCTTGTGGGGGCTTATTATCATGTTTATGCGATTTAGGCACGCCATTCGGGAAATTGAAATGACAATGATAGAGACCATAACTAAAGGGGAGCTCCGCGAATTCCTGTTCTGGGAATACTTTTTTCATCTCACGCCGGAATGCTTTGTCCATTCCATAGTCATCGTCAGCATATAAAAAGCCTCCCTGCTGAAGATACGCGCGAAGCCGCTGTACTTCAAAGTCAGAGAATGTCATGTTGCCATGCCCTGTGATATAGAGAAAAGGATATGAGAAGAGTTTATCACTGGAAAGATCGATAAATTCATATCGCGGATCACAGTCGATATTCGTGTTCTGCTGAACAAATTTCAGCAGATTGACTTCCGCTGAAGGATCATTATACCAATCGCCCCCTCCGCTGTATTTTAAACGTGCAATGCGGAACTGTGATTCTATGCGAGGTTGAGCATGCGCAATGACCTGCCAACAGCACACAATGGCCAATAGATATATGAATCGATTATTCACTTAAATCCTTCTCTCATCGAACCATCGCTATTAATTTAGAAAACGATGATGCGAGAAGCAATGAAGGAAACTTGCAACTCTGCAGTCTTCTCTCTAAGTTACTACCAGTGGAACAACCTTTGGTGCATCCATGAATGCTGCAAAATTCCTTACCCTCCTTTTTTTCGGATTTCTCTTCCTCTCCAGCGAGAGTGCCTCGCAAAGAAAACAAATCGACCGGCAGCCTGCCGTCGCAGGACAGTTTTATCCTCCCAGCCGAACAGAACTCCAGGCAACACTGAAGCTCCTATATACTCAAGCTGTTGCTTCACAAAATATCCCCAATGTTCTTGCGATCATTTCACCGCATGCGGGATATGTGTGTTCCGGAGAAGTGGCGGCATCATCATTCAATCAGATCGATGCTTCAAAAGAGTATGAAAACATCTTCATTCTCGGATCCAGTCATCACATTGCATTTGATGGGGCATCAATCTATTCACAGGGCAATTTCATCACGCCGCTTCAACTCTGCGACAAGCACTGAACGAGGCCAGATTCAACCGTTCCGTCAGGATTTTTCTCTCCTGTCATCTTCCGGAATGAAGCGGGATCTACGAAAAGTATTAGGATGTCTTGAATCTTTCCGCACTCGATGCTTTTGGGAATACAACTGCCTAGAAGTAAAAGCCGGTTCCATTTTCCAACAAATCAACAGAATTCTTCTTCGGCCTAACAACACTTGTAATCCTCTCTGCTTTTATACGTACTGTCACACGTACACGCAAAAAACCCTGTCGGATTAGACAGGGCTTCTTGGTTGACGCCGTTATTTTTCTGGGTCTTCTCCTTTTTGAGTGGGTAAAATCACTCACAAAAAGTGAAGA
>CAZYYD010000050.1:0-32183 GCA_964651225.1 uncultured Ignavibacteriaceae bacterium | reverse complement strand
CTCAATCTCAACATCTCAGACTATGCCCTTCCCCCCACTAAAAAGGATGCAACCACCTGCGTTAAATAAATTTGCTTTCACAAAATTATTCAGTACTATTTTACCAATACACTATTTAGCGCTTTTATTCACAACCACATGGAGTATCTATGGAAGAGCAACCGTTACCCAGTGCCCCCTCGTTGGGAACAACATTCATGGATGTGTTTACTTCGCCTTCGGAGGTCTTTCAGAGCTTGAAGGGCACAGCCTCAGCGCCGCTGTTATGGGTCATACCCTTAATCGTAACAATCATCTTAGGTATTGCCATCACCGTCACAATGTTCACCAACGAAACGCTTCACTCACAAATCATCGACACTCAATGTCAGGCAATGGAAAAACGGGTCGATGAGGGTAAGATGAGTCGCGAAACAGCTGACCAGGCCATTAATCGGATGGAATCAGGAGGCAGTGGTCTCTTCATAGCGATCGGCTCTGTCAGCGTCGTTGTTATGATCTGTCTGTTCTTTTTCCTCGGTGCATTGTTTCTCTGGCTGGCGAATAAGACTCTCTTCAAATCCACTGCCGGGTACGGGAAATATCTGGAACTCTACGGCATTGCTTCGTGGATAGGAGCATTGGGGGCGATCGTCTCATTGCTGATGATGGTGGGCTTGGGTTCGCTGTATGCGCACCCCAGCGGTGCACTCCTCGTGATGTCCAACTATGATACAACAAATCACCTCCATAAACTTCTCAATGCATTGAACATTTTTTCGATTTGGCAAACAGCTGTTGTGGGAATTGGTTTGGCTAAATTTTCAGAAAAATCGATCGGTACAGGCGTCGGTGTGGCGTTCGTGTTGTGGGCTGTATGGGTCGCGATCCAGGTATTCTTGGGGTTCGGGATGTAAAAACAAGCTAACGTTTTCACGGGAGACCTTTCGGATTCCCCATCCGGAAGGTCTCTTTTTTTATGGTTGGTTCTGTCGTGCCAATAATTCTTTCAATTCCCTCATCTGCTCCTCCATCCGGTCCATTTGTTCGTTGTGACGATTCCAGACTTCGCTCCGTTTAACCAGCTGCCGTTCTGCCATTTGACCGGCCCGGACAATCTTATCCATAAAGAATCCGAAGATCCATACGCCGAGAAAACAGAGAGGAATAATCACCACCATTAACTCCCGTAATCGAAGGATACCAAAGAAAATCATGAGTTTATCGCTCGCCGTGATGATCAGCAGAGTGAAGTTGACAATCACGAGGAAGGATTGCCCGAGGTCAAAGCGATACTTTTGTGCAAAGAAAACTTCACGCCAGCGTGCTAAGCGGACAAGAACGGGAGAAGGGGTCTGTTCGGATGGCTGTTTCATTACTTCATTCCTCATGCGATGTGAATAAAAAAGAAACGGCGCACATGGCGCCGAATCAATAGTGTGTACAAAGATGAACGAATGGACTACGAAGTCTTGATGGGAAGCCAGAAGCTGATGGTGGTTCCTTTCCCCATCTCACTTTCAATTTCAATTTTTCCATGATGATCATCGACAACTTTTTTGACTATGGACATTCCGAGACCTGTCCCATGTTTCTTTCCATAGGTCATAAACGGTTCGAAAATCCGCTTCTTCACTTCCTCGGGCATTCCGGTACCGCTGTCTTTGAAATCAATACGGACAAATCCGTTGTGTTCAGCAGTGGTCACAGTGAGAGTTCCGCCCTGGGGCATCGCATCGCGGGCATTGCTGGCAATATTGTAGAACACACGAACCATTTTGTCCTGGTCCATCGTGACCATACCCTTGAATTCCGCCTTCTTGACTAACGTTACATTGTTTTTCTCCAAATCCTTTTCGATGAAATTCAAGACATCGTTCATCACTTCAAAGAAATCCAATTCCTGAAAATTCGAAGCACTCACGCCGCGGGTAAAATCAAGAATTTCCTGTGTCATATTGACAAAACGATCGACCTGATGGATCATCTCATCGGCAAGCTTCGCAGCTTCTTCATTGCCGGATTTCTTTTTCATGACCTGTGCATAGACGCGCAGGGTACCCATCGGGTTCTTGATATCATGAATAATGACGCTTGCCATCTTCCCCACAGCCGACATGCGTTCGTTCGCCACCATCTCCTGCGCTATCCGGGCATTCTCGATTGCCACAGATGCATGCGCCGACAGTGCATCGATAAAGGAAACGTCGTCGTCGTCAAAACATCTCTGCTTCTTATTGAGAAGCTGAAATACACCGATGATCTTGCCATCTTTATTCTTCATCGGCATGCAGAGCATGTTGCGGGTCCGGTATCCCGTACGCTTGTCGATATCCGGATTGAAACGCGAGTCAGCGTACGTGTCCGGAATAATAATTGTCTCACCCGTCTCTGCCACAAATCCTGACAGTCCTTTTCCAATCGGCAGCCGGATTTCCACCATATCGGTACCCTGCAGCACCTTCGACCACAGCTCTTTCTTGATATCGTCCACAAGGTAGAGCGTGCCACGATCAGCTTCTATACTTTGTGCTGCCGAGTCGAGAATCAATCCGAGCAATTTGTTGAGATCCAGCGTGGAGTTAATACTCTTGCTTGCGTCGATGAGTCGATGAAGTTTTGTATACTTGCCTTCAATAGAAAGACGCTGCTCTTCAAGACGCTGGACAATATTATCGTCTGCTTTGCGGATGCGGGCGCTCAGTTCGCGCAGCAGGTTGAACGCTACCTTATGGCTTGAAAGCAAGAGTTCTTCAAATGCAGGCTTATCAAGTGCAAGCAGGACGGATTCCTCGATGCAGGTAGCCCGAGCTGAGCGGGTTTGTCCATCCAACGAGGCCAGTTCTCCGACAATTTCTCCACGGCCCAGAATATCCAATGTTGTTTCTTCGCCAAAAGTTGTTACACGGGATATTCGTATCACTCCCTTTTCAATGATATATACTTTATCGCCGGAAGTATTGGCATCAAAGAGCATCGACCCTTTTGGCTGTCGTACTTCCTGAAATTTATTTAAAACATACAACACATCGTCATACGGCAGCTCATGAAAGAGCACTGTCGATTGAAGACTTCGTATTCGCTCATCCTGTGTAGACATCAATTATACTTTCGTGTAAGGACTAAGAATAGTAGGAGAATAATAACAAGAATCGGTCACTTAGTCAAGGAAGCGATCACTTGATGTTCTGTCGTACCATGGTCGAATTGCTCAGAAAAAGCAAATTATTGAAAGAATCGAGATTTTAAAACCTCCTTCATCAGAGCGGAAGAGCGGGCACGATGACTGATTTTGTTCTTTTCTCCCGATGTCAGCTCCGCATAGGTTTTCACAAATCCATGAGGTATAAACATGGGATCATACCCAAAACCATTCGTTCCATGAAGTTCTTCGCCAAGCATTCCCGGACAAATGCCAACCGTAATTTCTTTGATCCCTTTCCCGACGAGAGCAAGAACCGACCGAAATTGGGCGCGGCGCCGGCGCTGCGGTACCCCCCGCATCTCGTCTAAGAGCTTCACATTATTCATTTTGTCAGTGGCGCCCTCACCGGCGTACCGGGCAGAGAACACTCCGGGACGGCCGTTGAGGTAGAAGACTTCCAACCCGGAGTCATCTGCAAGAGAAAGGAGTCCGGTATGTTCATGCACGATGCTGGCCTTCTGAACAGCATTCGCTTCAAATGTGTCGCCATCTTCGCTCAGAGCGAAATCGGCGGAGACATCATTCAAGGTCAGCACGTCAAACGTGAGATCGCTCAGCAGGGTTATCAATTCCTTTGCTTTGTGAGTATTCCGGGTTCCAAGAATGAGTTTTATCATGTACGGGTTATGAAGAGAAACTGAAATTTCCGTGATTCTCCTGCATCAAACGCACATCAGAGATAGGAGATTAAGCCTGGAGCAACATCAGACCTGCATCACCAATGCATTACGGCCCCGCCGTCGATGTTCTCTGCGTTTCTTCCTTTCTTCCTTCACCCCAATAATACTTCAATGGCCTTCTCGATGCGATCAACACCAATGATCTCAACTTCATTCGTGATTTTGAAGGATTTGAGGTTGTGCTGGGGAACGATGATGCGCTTAAAACCGAGTTTCGCCGCTTCGTGGACCCGCTTTTCAATGTGAGCAATGGCCCGGATCTCTCCACCTAAACCAATCTCACCTACCGCAACCGACGTTGAATCAATCGGGATATCACGCAGGCTTGAAGTGATGGAAGCTGCGATACCCAGATCGACGGCCGGTTCATCGATTCGAAGGCCGCCCGCAATGTTCACGAAGACATCTTGCTGACCGAGGTTGAGTCCAACACGCTTTTCCAGGACGGCGAGGAGCATCGCAAGACGGCGTGAATCAAAACCCGTACTTGTACGTTGGGGCATACCATAACTCGTGGGTGTTACTAATGCCTGAACTTCGACAAGGATAGGGCGCGTGCCTTCGATGCTTGCCACAACGGTTGAGCCTGATGAACCATAATGACGTTCGGAAAGAAATATCTCCGAGGGATTGAGGACTTCTCGCAACCCGGTGTCATGCATCTCGAAAATTCCAATTTCATTTGTCGAGCCAAACCGATTTTTCAATGCGCGCAAAATGCGGTAGGCATAATGCGCTTCGCCTTCGAATTGCAGCACCGTATCCACCATGTGCTCAATAACCTTTGGCCCGGCTATCATTCCCTCCTTCGTGACATGACCGACGAGGAGAATCGGGACACCCCGTGTTTTCGCACACCGCAGCAAGAGCGCTGTCGATTCCCGTACTTGACTGACGCTTCCCGGTGCACTTTCCAATCCCGGCCTGAACATGGTTTGAATGGAGTCAACAATAACGAGATCGGGAGTGCCGGATTCTATGACATCGAGAATGAGATCGAGGTTTGTTTCCGCCAGCAGCAAAATATTCTTTGCTGAGCTGACGTTCAGCCGTTCTGCCCGCAATTTTATCTGTCGAACCGATTCCTCTCCGGTAACGTAGAGCACAGCTTGATCTTTCAGGGCAATCGCCATCTGCATCATCAATGTTGATTTGCCGATGCCCGGATCTCCGCCGAGAAGAATGAGCGAACCGGGTACGAGGCCACCGCCAAGCACACGGTCAAATTCATTGAGAAATGTCTGAATTCTCGGAACATCCTCTTTCTCAATTTGATCAAAAGAGACCGGTTCAAGTTTTGATGCAACACCCATTTTGCGCGACGCCTTCACCGGTGTTGCCATTTCTTCGACAAAGGAATTCCACTCGGAACAATTGGGACATTTCCCAATCCACCTCGGCGAAACATATCCGCATGATTGACAAACATATTTTGTGAGATTCTTGGACATTATCGGAGCACTCAGCGATGGCAATATACTACTGCAGAGGGAGAGATACAAGACAACAAAAAACCCTGTTCGAGACTCTCACAGGGTTTTATTAAAAAAGGAAAAGGGGGAACACGAATTACAATTTCGCCCAACGCTCTTTGGCGCGCTTCACGTTCCTGCTCATCGGGTAATTCTTGACCACATTTTCGTACGCTTCTTTTGCTTTTACTTTATTGCCAAGTCGTTCAAAGGTTTGCGCAATCATAAATTGAGCATCTCCCTTTTTTTCTGAATTTTTGAACTTCATTGCTTCCTGAAAGAGGGGCAATGCTTCTTTATACTTTTTCTTTGCATAGTACGTTTCTCCCAGCCAGTATGTTGCCCGATTGCTGAGATCGTCATTTGCCCCGCCAGCAACAATTGCCTTAAAACTATTTGCAGCGTCATCATACTTCTTTGAGTTAAAGGCTTTCAAGGCATCTTCGTAGGCCGACAGAGAAGCAGGAAGCGGTTTCGCTTCTGCCGCGACTAGCTTTGCTTCTGCTCCAGCTACGGGTTTTAATGGTTCTTCAATTGCTTTGGGAGTAACAGCAACGGCGCCACTCTTCGCAAGCTCTTCCGCCTTATCAGCCCGCAATTTCTCTGCATTGTACTTTGCTTCGAATTCACTCATGCGACCGTTGATACCTCTGTTTTCCTGTTCAAGCTTTACAATCTTCTGCTTCAATCCATTGTTTTCTGTGCGCAGATCCTCAATTTGTTTTTCATATTGAGCAAGCTGACTGGGCGATGCTGCTGCAGGTTTTGGTGCCTCAACAGGTTTTTCAATATCGCTGCCGACAAAGCTTGTGAGCGCCTGATCCTCCGGCTTCTCTTCCTTTGGTTGTTGGTTATCATTTGATCCCAGGGGCTTTGCTTCTTGTATTCGCGGTTCTTCCATAGTGCTTTCTTCTGAACTACCGCAGCCAATGAAAAGAAATGCAACCAGAACGAGAACAACAAACCAAGATTGTCCCAAACAGGAAAGTATGCCACCTAAGTTTTTGAGACTCATAAAGCCTCCAGACATTTGCGAAAGGAATAGTGGATTTCTCACATCTTGTGGTAAGTTATTAATACACTCGTTGAAAGTCAAGTGCTTTTCCCCAAATGGAACAACGAATTCACGTCACCCCACCTGCGGATTCTTAACATACCCTATCATCCGAGAGACTATATCCTGGGCAAGTGAATCCGGGACACCGTCGAGATACTTCGATTGAAGCCTCATATCGCACATTTCGTTGACATAATCAACAGCAACACATCTTCCGTTCTCAGTAAAAACCAATTCTGTCGAAAAGAATTCAAGCTGACAAATGGAGGAAATTTTATCGACAATGGCTCTAATCCGCCCCAATTCTAATCGTTGTTCCTCCTCTGCCGTAAGGAGAGAATAAACATGTGAAATATCATTCCACCAGCACGGAATAATCCTGCCAAATGCAAAGAACACGCGAAACCATGCCCTCCGCCCCTCCAGCTCGGCTGGTTGGATTGTTTCCTGCAATAAGTATTTATCATTTTTATGGAACTGGCGCGCTTCAATGACTTCTTTCAAGGTCTCTGCACCGAGGACTACACCAATGCCTCCCCCAGTAGTATTTGCCGGTTTAATGATAAATGGTCTGCCTAGTTTCTCCAGCTCTGTAAGCGAAAGTTCAACTTCAGTTCGATGATTGTAAGGAGAAATGATGATCGTATAGGGAACATCGATGCCATGGGCAAGGAATTCAAGGTGCATGGTCGCTTTATCGGCAGCCTGAATCTGGAGATCATGAGGGTTGATCGGTCGCATGACCGGCTCATTGCCGGACCGAAATTTTTTCAATACAAAGCGAGCTAAAGGCTGAAAGGAATCATCCTCATCAGACGCACGATCGAGCAAATACCGAAACTGAATCTTTCCATTCTTAAGCAAATTGAAGTTGCCTTCGACGGTTTCCGTGCGGATCTCGAGAACTGATACATTATTTTTATGCGCCTCGGATTGAATGAGACGGATTAACTCACGGTCGTATTCCCAATTCCAGGCAACAGCGAGATCGAATATCTGCGGAAGTTCCATTGCACCACAAAGATACTCGGTTTCCCTTCTTAAAACAAGCAACCCCATGCTTGTAAGTGGTGCTCTGTTTCAATATATTTATACTAATGAACAACGACTTCAAGCATCGGTTGATCCTCACCTCCTGTGTGGGGATTTTTTTTCTCTGCGGCTGCAGCAGTTCACAAAAGACGATTGAAGAGAAGCAGCCCGACCGGTCCATTTCGCCGCAGGATCGAGCAGGACGCGCAATCGATCATGACCGCGCCCTCCAACATTTCATCGAAGGCGCGGCCTTGGATGCCAAGGGATCGTATGCCGAAGCAGCCCTGGAATATCAAGAAGCGCTTCAAGCGGATCCCAACGCTGCAATCTATTATGCCATTTCCAAAGATTATTTACTTCTGGGAAAAATCAACCGGGCTGCAGATGCTGCCGGCGAAGCAGTTCGATTGGATCCGCAGAACATTTCGTATAGAGAAAATTTAGCCAACATTTATTTTAATGCTTCGCGAGTAGATTTGGCTGTTCGAGAATACGAACAGATTGTTGCTATCGACTCGAACTACACTGCCGGATGGTTTGCACTTGCCCGGCTTTACCAGCCTTCACAGCCGCAAAAAGCTGTCATTGTCTTTGAAAAGATGCTGGCCCAGGACGAAACCCAATTTGACGTCCTCTTCCAATGTGCACAAACATATATCTCTCTCGGACGATTTGATGATGCAGCGGCAAAATACAAACAAATGCTGGAGCTGGATCCAAGCAATAAACCGCTCCAGAAGCAGCTCGCCGAAACGTATGCAAAAGGAGGGAGACTGGATCAATCCAGGGCCATCTTAGAGACAATGGTTGAGGCCGATTCCTCAGATGCAGAAGTTGTCGCTACGCTCGCCGATGTCTATTTGGATCAGAAGGAGTACCAGAGTGCAATCCACCTCTATGAAAATCTGCTGAGCCGGGGAATTAAAAACACGGAGATCCGATTACGGATCGGTGTGGGTTTCTTCGGTCTTACAGAACGGGATTCGACCCTCATTCCAAAAACACTTGCACTTTTTGAAGAACTACGAAATGAGCTGCCGAATGACTGGCGGCCCTATTGGTATCTTGGAGCTCTTGCAGCCAACCAGCGCAAGGATTCCCTTGCCGCTCAATATTTCGAACAGGTGACCAAACGCGAGGAACGTCATGGTGACGCGTGGTGGTTCTATGGTTCCTCCTTATTCAGCATGGGAAATTATTCGAAGCTGCTGGAGGTTATGGGACAGGCACAAAAGCTACTCCCCAAAGACTTTCGTTTTTATCTACTTCAAGGACTCGCATTGACCCGGTTGGGGAAACAGGAAGAAGCCGTACAACCTCTGGAAAAGGCTTATGCAATAAATCCAAAAGATATCAATACACTCAGTACTCTTGCGCTCACGTTAGATGGTTTGCACCGCTATGAGACCAGCGACAGTATCTACGAAGACGGGCTGAAGCTTGATCCCAAAAATCCTCTCCTCCTGAACAATTATGGATATAGTCTTGCCGAACGCGGACTTCAGCTGGAGCGAGCCTTGGAAATGTCCAAACAGGCGATCACCGCAGAGCCGGAGAACTCTTCCTACCTTGATACGTATGGCTGGATTTTCTTTAAGCTCGGAAAGTATGAAGAGGCAGCACTCTATATCGAAAAATCAGTTGCAACAGGAAGTGCAAGTTCCGTGGTTCATGAACATCTCGGTGATATCTATCAACAACTCGGGCGTAAAGACAAAGCACTCGAGTTATGGAAAAAAGCGCTTGAGATGGATCCTCAAAACCAAGCGGTGAAAGAAAAAATCGCCCGCGGAGCAAATTAATGTTTTTGCGCTTTTCCATCTTCGTCATTATTCCCCTCCTTGCATTTACGGGATGCCGGACAACCAGCACGATGAATCTTGGAAATCGTCCCATTTCTTCTTCTGAAGTTCAGGATATGGTCCGCACGCACCATACCCGCATCCATTCGATGAAAGGTGAAGGAAGAATCTCGGTTGAAACACCGGATATGGCACAAAGCGGTTCATTCTCCCTGACACTCCAGAAACCCGACTCCGTTCTCATCACGCTGCAAGGTCCTTTCGGTATCAAAGTCGGATCTGCGTTAGTGACCCGCACGGGATTTCTTTTTTATAACAGTCTGGAGAACAAACTGATCAGCGGCTCTTCAAGTACAGAGAACCTGAACCGTATCCTTCATATCCAGGCCGGGTTCGACGACCTTGTCAACCTCTTTGCCGGCGGATTGTTTTTCAACGAGGATCTTCGTTCACCAGATGAGACACGCGTCGAAGACGATCAATGGATCTTCATTTATTCCTCTAGCAATGCGAGCAGACGCTATTGGATCGATCCGGCGACGATGTCCATTCAAAAAGTTCAATTCCTCGATGGCAACGGTAAACTCACGCTGGAACAGACCTTCAGCCGTTTTGAAGACGTACAGGGAATTTCCATGCCGTACAGCATTCGTATCACTCAACCAAAATCGAGGCAAATGTTCTCTCTGCAATATTCCGATATTCTTGTGAACGTGGAACCGCTTCCCTTCACATGGACAATTCCTCCAAACGTCGATCGAATCCGCTGGTAATGCGCATCCTATCTCGTATCTCACCCCTCCTCCTGATTCTGCTCTTCACCACCGCAGGATTTGCCCAGCGGTCTGATAAAGAGCTGAGCCAGAAAAAAGGGGAACTGCAAAAACTTCGCAACGATATCCAGGCATATGAGAAAAAATTAAAGGAGAGCGAGACAAAGGAAAAAGTAACGCTCGAACGTCTGGATGATCTTGAACGACAGTCCATTCTCATTCGCCGGTTAGTGCAAAAGCTCCGGGAAGAAGAGCTCGGGATTACTTCAGAGATCGATACGGTCAAAACGGCTATTGCTGATCTTGAAGCCCGGCTTCAGTTTTTGAAATCCCATTACGCCAATTATGTCCGCTCGGTGTATAAGAACGGCCGCATCTATGACGTTGAACTGCTCTTCTCCTCCAAATCCATCAATCAGCTTTCCATCCGGATCCAGTATCTCAAAAAATTCTCTGAGCAGCGGGCCAGGGATTTGGAGGGAATCGGTGAGAATAAAACTATCCTAGAACAGAAGAACGAACTCTTGCTCGCGAAACTGCAGAGCGAGCGGCAGCTCCTGGCCGAGAAAACTCGCGAAGAGGGGAACCTCAGGCGGACATTCTCCCAGCGGCAAACAGTCCTCAAAAAAATCCGGAAGAACAAGCAAACATATAGAAAAGAGCTTACGCGCAAGATGGAGGCGTTCCAGCAGATTGAGAGACTCATTGCAAACCTCATCGAGAAGGAACGGCTTCGCAAAGAACATGAGGAAGCCGTACGGCGGGAACGTGAAATTGCAGCGGCGCGTGAACGAGAGCGGCTTAAAACCGTAACACCCCCGGCACCAGAACCTGTCGAAACAAAAGTATCCGTTGCCTTTGAACGGCGCCGTGGAAAACTTCGATGGCCAGTCGGACGGGGAACCATACAATCGCATTTTGGCAACCAGGTTCATCCCATTCTCAAAACGGTCACGCAAAACACCGGTATTGACATTGCCACTGCAGCGGGCTCTGATGTCTATGCTGTCGCAGATGGAGAAGTGGCTGTTTTATCCTTCATCCCCGGATTTGGCAATGTCCTTATCCTGAATCATTTCAACGGTTTTCGCACGGTGTACGCACATCTGTCTGAAATTAATGTTATGGAATCACAGCGCATAACGGAGGGAACTGTTATTGCGAAAAGCGGCGATACCGTGGCAGGTGCAATTCTCCATTTCGAGATTTGGAAAGAGCGGGAAAAACAAAACCCGGAATCGTGGCTGGTCTCAAGGCGGTAGGATGACCCGCTCACGTCCGTCACTATGATCCTTCCCTCCGCCGTGCTCCTGCAGGTGTTGTATCATCTTTTTCCATGCTCTTTCCCATTCACCCTCATTTCTTATCAAGAACGCCCTCCGATCTCGCAATAATTGTCGCGACAGCAGCATCGCCAACGATATTGGGAACTGTGCGGCACATATCGAGGAACCGATCTATGCCAAGGATTAACGCTATTCCCTCTTCAGGAACATGGACCGACTTCAGGACAATGATCAGCATAATGATTCCTACCCCGGGAACCGGTGCTGTCCCAATCGAGGCAAGAACTGCCGTCAGGAGGATCGTAAGCTGCTGGGCAAGGTTGAGATCGAATCCGTATACTTGCGCAATAAAAACCGTCGCGACCGCCTGGTACATGGATGTCCCATCCATATTGATTGTCGCACCCAATGGTAGAACAAAACTTGTAATATTTTTCGGGACACCCAGTTTTTCCTCGCATGTCTTCATATTCACGGGAAGAGTTGCAGCACTGGAACTGGTCGTAAAGGCGACGAGCATCGGCTCCTTCATTCCATTCATAAACTTGCGGTAGGGAATTCCCGAAAATAGCTTTACCGCTATTCCGAGTATTCCGAACGTATGGATTGCGAGGCCCAGGAGAAGTGTAAAGGCGTACCAAAAAAGAGTTTGAATAATATCGAAGCCGAATTCTCCAACAGTGGCTGATATGAGCGCAAAGACTCCAAAGGGGGCGAAATTCATGATCATCCCGACCATTTTGATCATGAGATCGCTCAATCCATCAAAAAAATCAATTACCGGCTGCGCTTTGAGGGGATTGATCATCGTCAGACTGACACCGATCATCAATGCAAAAAAGATGATCTGCAGCATCTCCCCACCGCTCATAGCACTGAATGGATTGGTCGGAACAATCTTGACAAACATATCGACAAGGTCGATAGGCGGAACCGTTGTCTGGAGATCGGTCTGAAATTCCGTGAGGAGCTTTTCTCTCGATTCTGTCGAGATACGGGTACCCGGCTGTATCAGGTTGACCAAAACGAGCCCGATACTCATGGCAACGACGATAGAAAAGAGATACCAGAGAATTGTTTTCCCGCCCAGCCTTCCCACTCGCCTCATATCGCCGAGACTTGCGGCACCCACAATGAGTGATGCAAAAACCATAGGAACTGCAACAAACATCAATAGCCGGATGAACAATATCCCGAGAGGTTTGATCATCACCGCAATGGTTTTCACCTTTTCGAGAGCTCGTATCCCGGTGTATGTCTGTCGCCGATCTATTTTGATACTGGTGTGTTCGCGCTGCTCTTTCGTTAATCGTTTGAAGAATTGGAGTATCCTGATTTGATCATCTTTTCCAAATGAGGCGATAATGGTATCGGCATAAAGGAATTCAAACGAATCCCAGTTGCGGATATCAATGGTTTGTTCTTTTCCATCGTGTATATAGGTCAGACCCAATTCAAATTTACTGACATTAAAGAGAGCGCCAAACAATGCTCCGAGAACAAGTGCTGCAAGAATTTTGTGATGCAGCTGGATGTTCTTCATGATCTTCGCCATATATTACCTCTCCGCAGGGGTGGAAAAATATTTAGCCCGAAAATACCGAAAAATCTACGACTTTAGAAGGGAAGAAACAATGAGTTTCTGGTGCGTTACTAGACAGCGGAATGGGAAAACTAACGTCCACCGGGGAGATGGGACACCTTAATATGAAAGGTCATCTGAACTAATTTCAAGATACCCTTCCCGAACTGTCCCGCTGATGTATTTCGGGACAGCGTGGAGCACCTGGCTGGGTTTCATGACGAGAAATTCTTTAATGTGACCATGATTGCAATTCGATAATATTACCTTCAGGATCTGTTACATAGCACCAAGTCACTTTGGATCCTGCAGATGTTTGCAATGTTACGACTTCTCCCACACTCCTTCCACCAGCCTGCAAAACTATTTCTTGAGCTTCAGCTACATCAGGAACGGACAACGCGATGTGTCCAAATCCAGGACGGTTAACCGCAGGAGCTAATCCTTCTTCTTTAATTGTATAGGTGTATATTTCCAACGTGGGACCATGATCGTCATACCCAGGCATTCGCAGATGAACGCCATGAAGCTCCGATCCCCGAACACCCGTACCACGTTCTAGGTCGACACCTTGATAATGCCGCTCCGGTGGAACCGGCGTGAATCCAAATACTTCCTGATAGAACAGGGAGAGCTTTTGCCAATCGCGTGCAATTAAATTTGTATGAACATATTTTGCGTCTAGAGTCATATTATTCCCGAATCTTTTACAGATCATACTCCGTGCTATCCAACGATTTCTATATTGTGATTAATAACTTGGGAGTATTCCCACGAAGGAGATCAATCAATAATTTTGTTTTCCTGGCTCTTTCCTTTCTCCAGTGATTAGGGCGCTGTCTGTGGACGCAAAGAGATGACCTTTGTTCGTTCCGTTGAATATACCTCTGGATGCGACTCGCTGCCGCATGCAAACCATGTGACGCGTGCTTCCAGGCGCACAGGATCGAACGACACGCTGTGGATGCATGCATAGTTTTCTTTATCGCCGCACCGATCCCACGTAACAAGCGAATGTCTGAATCCGGTCGGAATGTGTTCGATGGTGACCAGCGTATCGTTCTCCCCAGGATATGCAACATAGTTGTTGATAGTGTCATACGCCAGGGGCCGCGCATAGAAAATATAGTCGTCATCCTCATCCATCGGGAGCATTATTGAATACCAACAATCCTTACCGCATTCTGCGCGAAGACAGATGTATTCGGAATTCTCCCAATCAAACCGCGGGTTGTCATACGTGCCCGAAAAGAATGTGTCAGGCAGGGATCTTGTGAACATAATGTTTCCCCAGGAGAGCATATAATGATAAAGGGAGATATTCGTACGCTCGATAAAAGCGCCGGAAGGAGTTGTTTCTCGATCAGGGGAAAGGGGGCAAAGGGTCAGTAAGAATATGAGTGCATGTGGTCGCATGGTGATCAGAAGACATTGTTGACCATTTGAATCTTCATTGGATATGATTTTCAGAAATCGAAGGAAAGTAACTATCGGAAAGGATGGAAGTCCCAACATCAAGCCCAGGGAATTGCATGCCTCCAAAGCTACATCTTCCCTACTGCATTGAATCTCATTTGAACAATTCTTTGCCAAGATGGTACCCAATCAATGGTGCAGAATCAAGCGAGATACTTCAGAATCCAACACCAGTTAAGTGTTGATCTTTTTTGTTTCCGCTTTCATATTTTCGTATATTAGAAATGGACTTTATGAAACACGCTTCAGGAAGAACAAAGAGAAATTTACTCGGGGTGTGGCTCAGCCCGGTTAGAGCGCCTGCCTTGGGCGCAGGAGGCCGGAGGTTCGAATCCTCTCACCCCGACGATTAATTCTCTTGATCAACAAAAAGCCCCTTTTCAACTGAAAAGGGGCTTTTTGTTATCCAGGCTTTTGAGCTCTTCGTTGATAATTCAAATACGGGAGACCGGCTCAGAGACGATGGATATTCTCTTTCATCTCTGATCATTCAGCTTCGAATGGATATCTGTTCTCACCTAAATTGAATCGCAAAGTCATTACTAAGAAAGGGGATGGTTTCACACTTGATGAAATTAGAGTTCGATTGTCTGCTGCAATGTAGAGCTTTCGCGCTGCTGTGATACCGGCCTCTATCTTCGCCGTGATATCATTTTTCAATTTCCAGTCGACATTCATGCTCATCTGTATTTCCGTCAGCCGAAGGTTCAACAGATCCGACTCTCCCCCCGACAATTGACTGTCAGAAAACCGGAATCGATTTCCATGAACATTTATACCAAAACCTAACCGTACGGTATTCGATGAACGGTAATTGAAACGGAGGGAAAGAGGAAATATAGTACGGAGATTCCAATCCGGGGCAAAATGCCAGCATAAGCCGAGGAGGGGAAGAAAGCGCCCCTGTTCAAATGTATAGGTATAGGCAAGCCCGTAAATCAATGCAACCTGATCAGATAATCGACTGCTGGCGAGCCCGGACCCGGTGACGCGTGCGTGTAAATTGTGGATGGTCACTTCATCTTCAGCGATTCCTCCATTCAATGTGAACGTATACATTGAACGGCTCGAGGTGAATACACCGTACGTGAGTCCTAGTGAACTGGTATACAGCCTGTGCTGTTGATTGAGAAAGGTGATCTCCGGAAGGATGGTCGATGCGGCAGCCCGAAAGAGAAACACAGAGGAAGAACGATCAAGATTTTCCCCTTGTACCGTTTCGTAGAATGGAAGAGTGATATTGGCCCCCCAGGATCGTACACCGTAGCTCCCCTGCAGATCGCGAAAACTGCGAGACGGCTGAGTCGAAAATGTTGCTCCAATTGATGGACGGAAAACATCGATCTCCACAGGGTCATCCCCCAGCACCGATTGACTATAAAGGCCGGTGGGATATCCCAGCATAATTCCTAAAAAAACCAGAGCCCATACGCTTCTACGCTGAGACATCCGAAAATTGATCATACGTAAGTTCTTTTTTTAAAGGAATGGTTATGATTATCTCAGATGTTTCTGTTTAATGATAAGAGGAGACAACCTTAAAAAAAGTGGCTTCTCTCTCTCCAAAGCGCATATCTTGAATTAATCGACGTCCTCTTCCTTACGCAACGATTTTCTCCACAGCTGCCCTACCTTCACCGTCCACTCATCTAGCAATGAATAGACGGTTGGTAAAACAACAAGCGTCAAGAATGTGGAAATTGTCAGGCCGAAAATGATTGTCACAGCCATCGGCCGCCAAAATTCTGCACTCTCCGCGCCAAAGATAAAATGAAATTCACGCCAGTCAAAATCAATGCCTGTGGCCATTGGCACGAGTGCAAGAACGGTGGCAATTGCAGTTAAAAGCACCGGTCGCAAACGGATACGTCCTGCTTCAAGCAGTGCATCATTCAGTGACATGCCCCCCTCGCCATGTTTATGCTTAACGAAATCCAGAAGCACAATTCCATTGCGTACAACGATCCCTGCAAGTGCCACAACGCCGACGCCGGTCATGATCACGCTTGCCGGTGTGCGTGTCACGACCAGTCCAAACATGACGCCGATAAGAGAAAGAATAACGGAGATCATGATCACGAACGGCACTTTCATCGAATTAAATTCCGCCACCATGATGAGGAACACCAGCAGCAGCGTAATAATGAACGCATTCCCGAGGAACGCTGAAGCTTTTTGCTGTTCTTCCTGCGAACCGGTGAGCTTGATGTCGTACCCTGCCGGAAGATTTATGCTGGAGAGCCGTGATTTCACTTCGCTGACGACTTCCGATTGAACTCGTCCCTCGACATCACCACTGACGGTGATGACACGTTTCTGATCTTTGCGCCGGATGTCTGTGACGGAGGTTGTTCGCTTGATCGTAGCAAGCGACGTCAAGGGCAGCGAAAGCAGCTGTCCCCGGCGATTCATAAATATGATGCGAAGATTCTCCAGATCACCAGGCGACTGGCGCTGATCCTCCTGCAGGCGAACACGTATTTTATATTCATCTTCACCCACACGGTACTTCGACGCTTCCACTCCAGCAATCGCTGCACGTATCGTCGACGCGATCTGACCCGTGCTCGTATAGAACAAGCCTGCTTTTTCCCGGTCCACAATAATTTCTACTTCGGGTCTTCCGGTATTATAATCATCCTTCAAATCTACTAACCCCTTGACATCTTTAATTTTTTTACGTATCTCAGCGCTCAGTGAAGCAAGCTGCGCGTAATCTTCGCCGGAGACTTCTACGTTGACAGGCGCGCCCACCGGAGGTCCCATTTGTTGCTTTGCTATTCGTAATGTCGCACCGGCATTCCCCACTGTTGTCGCACGGACTTCTTCGACCGTTTGAAGTGTGTTTTGTTTCCGCAACTTTTTCTCGAAGAAATTAATTGCAACCCGGCCTTTGTTCGATGTGCCCTGTCCGCCCATATCGAAAATATCATCGGAAGTACCGATACTCGATGCGATGTACTCGATATCTCCTTTATGCGGTATCTCACTGATACGGTTTTCCAGAACTTCAGCAATGCTGTTGGTCACATTCAATGAAGTACCGGAAGGAGTCTCAATGGTCACATTGATTTGTGACGGCTCCGTTGTCGGGAAGAACTCGACCCCCTTGTTGAATAGCCCGAAGAGAATCATAATAACCACGAGCAGACCGAAGGAACCTCCAATCGTGAGCCCCTTATGGTCTAACGTCCAGCGGAGTATCTTGACATATTCTTTCTGGAACCAAGGGAAAACGACATCATCGACTTCATGATAGAGAATGGTGAAGGGATTGTATTTCTTATACCAATGCGGGTGCTCAAGATTTTCTTTCGCCTTTTTGATCTCCCGTTTATAGTTGATCCATTGTGCGCTCTGCACCGGACTAATAACATAGGCGACAAACAGCGATGCACTTAAGGTGATAATAAGGGTGATGGGGAAAAACTTCATGAAGCTGCCGACAATTCCCGGCCAAAACATCAACGGTAAAAATGCCGACAAGGTCGTCACGGTGGAAGTCAGCACAGGCACAAATACTTCTCCAGCCGCTTTTTTCGCTGCAACGATGGGATGTTCGCCATATTCCTGCTGATGCCTGTACGTATTTTCAATGACCACAATGGCATCATCCACCAAAATCCCGAGCACCAAAACCAGCGAAAAAAGCACCACCATATTCAAGGTAATCCCCAGAATAGACAAGGCGACAAACCCGACAAACATCGAGAGGGGAATAGCCGTTGAGATTAACATGGCATTTTTGAATCCAAAGAACATGAACAGGGACATGATCACAAGAAACATGCCGGTGAAGATGCTGTTTTCCAGTTCTTTGACCATCCGCGTAACGAATTTTGACTGATCGTTGGAAATGTCGAGTTTGATGCCAACCGGCAGCTTTGCCTGTTCTTCATGGACAATGCGCTTCACCTCGTCTGAGATCCGGAGAAGATTTTCGCCAGCCCGCTTACGGACGGTCAGCGACACGACTTCCGTTTTATTCAACCGTGCATACGTTTGTTTATCTTCAAAGGAATAATCTACTTTTGCGACGTCCCGTAAATAAATAGGTTTGCCCCCTTGATTCTTTATAACGATATCTTCCAGCGGTTTTACTTCTTTGAATTCGCCGGGTACACGCACCGTAAGAGTTTTCTCCTTTGTGTCGATGGTCCCGCCGGGAATGGAAAGATTTTCTCCGCGGATCGCGTTGATCACATCGTCAAAGCTGACCTGATAGGCGTTCATCCGATATACGTCAACATTCACCTGCACTTCCGGCTCTAATCCCCCGATCACATCCGCACTAATAACTCCGGGTATTCCTTCGATTCTATCCTGGATGTCATCTGCAATTTTCTTTAATCGGGCCAGTCCGACATCACCGCCGACATTTACGAACATGATGGGAAATTCGCTGATATTGATTTCTGAAATAATCGGATCAAGAATATCGTTAGGAAGCTGCGTCCGGGTTGTATTGACCTTATCCCGCACACGTCGCAATGCTTCATCGATATCGATCCCGGTGTTGAATTCCACGCGGATCGTTGAAAGGCCTTCCTTCGAGACCGACGTTACCTGTTTGAGGTCTTTTAACCCTTTGAGAGCACGTTCCAACGGCTGAGTGATGAGCCCTTCGATATCGACGGGTGATACGCCAATGTACGGCGTTGAAATGATCACCAGGGGAATAGTGATATCCGGGGCTGCCTCGCGTGGAAGACCTTGATAAGCGCTCCAGCCGAACATGACAATCAATACCATCAAGATGTAGACGACGATCTTATTATCTACCGCCATGCTCCAGATATTCATTGTTGTTTCTCCGTTCCATTGATGACGTGAACATCAGTACCATGAACGAGTTTTTGATAGCCGGTCACAACGAGGTGATCACCCTCCTTCAACCCTTCCAGGACTTCCACCATGATTCCCTGCCGGCCGCCCAGTGTTAACCGCCGTTCTTCTGCCTTACCGTCATGTTCTACATAGACGATGATGCGATCACGATCCACGAGCTGCACGATATTCTCGCTGACGAGAATTGCATTGTTCTTTGTCTCGCGCAGGAGTTTCACTTTTGCAACCATCTCGGGTTTCAATTTTCGATACGGATTAGAGAGGATCACTTCCACCTGCATGGTGCGGTTTGCCGCTGATACGGCCGAGCTGGCAAACGACACTCTCCCCTTGAGCGTATCACCGGGGAGTGCATCAAACGTGATCATAGCCGGGATACCCGGAGGAAGCGTGCCGGAATATAACTCCGGCACCTCTGCCTGAATTTTAACCATCGAATTATTGATAATACGGACAAGCGGAACTCCGGGCGGTGCAAATTCCCCCTCACTGATAAGATTTCCCATGGCAGTATTTTCAACGACGCCATCGATGGTAGATCGAATTTGCGTCCTTTCCCAGCGCGCTCTCATTAAATCAGCATTCGCCTTTGCTGCATCGCGCCCATACTGGAGGTTCTTCATTTGCAGGTCGCTGATGCCTTGCTGGTCAAACACCTTCTGCTGTTTCTCTACGTTGAGTTCTGCCATCCGGTATTGGGCCTCAGCAGCATCATATCCCGCCTTGATGACCTCATCCTTCAGCACAACGATCAGGTCGCCCTTCTTCACGTGCTGACCTTTCTTTACTTTCCATTCCTTTATGACACCCCCTTCTTCGGGACTCATACTGACATCCTCGAATGCTTTGACCGTTCCCGCAATTTGGATGGCATCGACAAGGCGTGCAGGTTTGACGATCTCAATTTTTACGTCAATAGACGGCCTTTTCAACGCAACATTTTCCTCCCCCTTTTTGCAGGAAGAAAGCATAAGCCCGGCAGAGAGCATCAGCACTGTTAGTACCATTCGTCGTTCGCTTTTCATGGTGTATTCCTTTTCTTCTTGGTTTCTATTCTAGAGTTTCGGTGGCATACTCGGGGACATGCCCGATGAGTTGATCGAGATCTGCCGAAGCGACCAGGTAATCATATATTGCCTGAATGCGGTTTACTTTCGCCTGTGTTAGTGCAAGCTGCGCATCGTTCACTTCCAGCTGCGTGGCGGCATTGGCCAGAAATCGCGTTGTGACAATTTTATAACCGCGCTCGGCCATCTCAACAGTTTTATCCTGCGCTTCGACACGTTTCCGAGACTGTTCCAGATTGTTTCGGACAGAATGTGCTCCTGTCTTCAGGTTCCGCTCGACGTTCACCTTCTGCTCCTCGCTCTTACGCTGCTCCAATTGAGCTTGTTCAACTTTTGCATATGTCTGAAGTCCTTGAAACAGATTGAGAGAGAGACTCAGACCGATCTGGGATGATTTATAAAAATCGTTCGTAGAAAAATTAAAATCATTCTTGATCGCCGAGTAAGAATACGATCCGAACATGACGATGGTCGGCAAATAGCTGGACCGTTCAGCGTTGATGACCGCACCATTCAAATCGATCTGACGTTTGACCGCTGCAAGACCCGGATTGGAATCGAGGACGAGAGATTCCGACTGGGAGAGTATACCATCGTCAACGGGTACAAATCGCATACTGTCAGAGAGTGCGACCTCCTCTGTGCTGTTGAGCCCGATACTATTCCGCAGGGCATCCACTGCAAGAACAGCGTTATTCTCGCTCTGAATCACTGCCGGGCGAAGGTTCTCGACGCCGACAGAGGCCCGAAGCTCATCGTATTCGGAGACAATCCCCTGCTTCAGCATGAGCCGGACATTTTTCAGATTATCCTCCGCATTGCTCAGGCTCGCCCGCATAAGATCCGCCGCCTCGCGAGCAAGGAGAGCCTGATAGTACGCTTTACGCACCTTGGTGACCGTTTCCACACGTTTCGTCGTATAGAGGTCACGAGCGAGACGAGAATAGACGTGCGCTGCACCGACACCCACAAACACTGCGCCGTTAAAGAGAATCTGTCTGAAATTGAGTGAGGCACTTGCAGTAAAAGCGGGAGACATCGATCCGGGCAGAAGCACGAGTTCACCGGTGGCTTTCGGCGGGTGCAGCGTTGAATCCATGATTTTCATCAAAGGATAGATCAGGTAATCCGGGAAATAGCTGACCGGTTTATCGATGAGATGGACGTAATTCCCCGACAAATCCAGAGAAGGCATAGTATTCCCCCACGCTTCAAGCACACGGGCATCGGACTTCTTCACTTCCAGTCGTGCACTTTCCAATTCCGGATTATGTTTTATCGCAAGACGCACCGATTCTTCCAGTGTTAAACGGCGCGCGGCGGAATCCTGCCCCTGCAGCGGCGGCATGAGCACCACTGACAACAACGGGAAGAGAAAAAGAATAAATGATTTATAATTCAGATTCATGATGTCCTCAATCATTATTTTTCATGTTGGAAATCCTTGTCAATTCAGTCCGCCCCTTCTCCGTCAGCATTGCATCCCAGAGTAAAGAGTTTGAAAGATTCAAAGTCTCCGTCAAATCAATATGCATACGATCCTTCCAAATATCGTTTTCATTATCGATCCTGAGCATGAGAGAGGTTGCGCTGGACCACAAAATGATGGTGAGTTCCACAGGATTTAACTCCGCTCGAATCAAGTTCTCTTCGATCGCTCGATTGATAAGACCGATGACTAAATCCCAAAGCTTCTTTTGATCCAGACTGCATGCTTCGCGTACTTCTTCGGACACTTGTTTATGGAAGTGTGGGGTTTGGAAGAAATGAAACATCCGGAAATAATTCGGCAACGTTCTTGAGAATTCTGCATAGGCATCGCCGATCTTCATCAGTTTCTTCAACGTTACGTCGCGTGTTTCTATCACCCGCTGAAACATTTCATAGAGTCGGCGTGTACCACGCATCATGACGGCGAGATAGAGATCTTCTTTACTTTTATAATAGATATACAGCGTTCCCTTGCTTAGCTCCGCCGCTTCTGCAATATCATCCATCGTCGAAGAGAGAAGTCCTTTTTCAAAAAAGACTTTCTGTGCTGCATCGATGATTTCCTCTTTCCGGTGCTCTTTTTCTCTTTCTTTGCGCTCTGGTATACCCATTTTATCACCTTATAAGAAATGACTGACAGTCATAAAACGCCATAAGGTATTAAAAAATTTCAAACGAAGCAGAAAAATCTTCATTAAGAATTCCTCATTTCCTCAAGACCAAACATTGAATCAACCTTGCGATAAGAATACCTCGAAATTAAACGGAAATATGCATTTTTTCGGTAGATGGAGGAAATTCATCGGTTAGAGCGGCATAATTGAGGCAAGAGGTGATTCTGGATAGAAAAAGAGTGGAATCTCTTCCGCCCTTCGTTTTCAGCACATTGTCAGAAGTACTAGCACATATCTAAAAATATGACCACGTCATACTGAACTTGTTTCAGCATCTATAAACAGATTCCCTGCCTGCAGCTCGCCGCGCGAAGCGGGCAGGCAAACCAAGTTCGGAATGACAAAACAGACCTTTGAGATGCCTGTTAATGATACTTCTTCTGAAGGAACTGATGGATCTCAGCAGCCGCGACCTTCCCGTCCCGCATGGCAAGGATCACTGTGGCACCTCCGCGGGAAAGATCGCCTCCCGCAAAAATCCCTTCCCTGCTGGTGCGCTGGACATCATCCGCTACAACGATTCCTTTTTTGCCGGTCTTTAAACCGGGAGTGGTCGATTGGATGATCGGGTTAGGAGACTGCCCGACAGCTTCGATAACGTTCTGCACTTCCACTACAAAAGTAGGTTCGCTCGATGGAACGGGTTTCCGTCGGCCCGACTCGTCCGGTTCGCCAAGTTCCATTTTCTGGCATTCGATGCCGCACACAATCCCGTTTTGATCGCCCACAACCCGGGTAGGATTGGTCAGCATCATAAACTCGATGCCTTCTTCTTCTGCGTGATGAACTTCTTCCAGCCGTGCAGGCATTTCCTTCCGAGAACGGCGATAGATCAAATATGCATGCTCAGCACCGAGCCGCTTCGATGTACGGACAGCATCCATGGCGGTGTTGCCCCCGCCGATGACCGCCACGCTCCTGCCAACTTTGATCGGCGTATCGTACTCCGGAAATTTATATGCCTTCATAAGATTGACACGCGTCAGAAACTCATTCGCGGAGTACACACCGATCAGACTCTCGCCGGGAATTCCCATGAACTGCGGCGTGCCCGCTCCGGTGCCGAGAAATATTGCATGGAAGCCCCACTCCGTGAAGAACTCGTCAATGGTCGCCGTGCGTCCGACAAGGAAATTTGTTTCGATCTTTACACCCAGCGCTTTGATCCGTTCTGCTTCCAGATCGAGAATGGTGCGAGGAAGACGAAACTCCGGAATGCCGTACCTCAGCACGCCCCCCACTGCATGGAGCGCTTCAAAAATCGTTACCTGATATCCGAGCTTCGCCAGTTCCGCAGCGCATGTCAAGCCGGCTGGCCCTGAACCAACGATCGCAATTTTCTCTTCGCGGTGCTCTTTAATGACAGGAGGAGAAAACAAATTGTGCTTCAATTCATAGTCGGCAACAAAACGTTCCAGCTTGCCGATCGCCACAGGATCGTGCTTTTTCCCGAGTATGCAGACCTGCTCGCATTGTTCTTCCTGCGGACAGACACGGCCGCAGATAGCCGGGAGGTAATTGGATTCCCGGATCTTATTGACCGCGCCGATATAGTCTTTCTGATAGACCAGCTGCACAAAAGAACGGATATCGATGCCAACGGGACAGCCTTCCTGGCAGACAGGGTTCTGGCATTCCAGACATCGGGCCGCTTCGATCAGTGCTCGTTCTTCATCCACACCGAACGAGACTTCTGTAAAATTTTTCCTCCGTTCATCTGCTGGCTGTTCGATCGACGATTGGCGCGGAAGCTTCATCCGCTGGGAGGGCTTCATAGGATTCACCGTATTCATCATGCCATCCCTTCCCTTCTGCAGACATGGGAAGTTTCAGCAAAACGGTCGTCTGATATTTTTTCCATCGCGGCATAACTTCGGTTGCGAACGAGCATCTCATCGAAATCCACTTCGTGCCCTTCAAACTCCGGACCATCGACGCAGGCGAATTTCATTTTCCCATTCACAGTCACGCGGCATCCACCGCACATCCCGGTACCATCCACCATCACTGCATTCAGACTCACCATCGTCCGCACATGATACGGTTTGGTCAAATTCGAGACGGCTTTCATCATCGGCAGCGGGCCGATGGCATACACCATATTGATCCCGAGATTTGCATCCAGCAGCTCTTTGAGCTGGTCGGTCACAAAACCTTTTCGCTTATACGATCCGTCATCCGTTGTGATATAGAGCGTATCGGAGACTTCAGCCATTTCAGGTTCGAGAATGACAAGTTCTTTCGAGCGTGCTCCAACGATCGTATAGATTGTATTGCCTGCATCCTTCAGCGCTTTGGTGATGGGATATAGCTCGGCTGTCCCGACGCCTCCGCCGACGCAAGCAATGATCTTTCCTGTCTCAATGGGGGTAGGATTTCCTAGCGGTCCCATGACATCAAGGATGAAATCACCTTCATTTTTCAACGCCAGTGCTTTGGTGGTTTTCCCAAGCGCCTGCACAATGAGCGTAATGGTCCCTTCAGCCGGATTGCTGTCGACGAGCGTGAGGGGAATCCGTTCTCCGGTCTCATCCGAACGGATAATGACGAAGTTGCCCGCTTTTCGCTTCGGTGCGATATAGGGAGCTCTGATCACGTACTTCGTGATCGTGGGCGCGAGAATTTCTTTTTTTACGATTTGGTACACTGTCACTCCTTCGTGGGGTTCAACGTTTCTGATCAAACAAAGATTTTACTCAACCTCTATGCCAAAAAGAGAGAGAGGGAATGTAGTAAATTTACCACCTGTTGGTGAGATTCCTGACTAATTTACGTGTTGATATTCTCAATTCCTATATACCTTCTAAGGAATGAGAAAGTGGACAGAAAAAATCATGTTGCTTTCGCGTCCATTTTTCAATATCTTTTAACGTGCCAGGTAAGCCTGTTATGCAAATAACGGGCTTTGTTGTCTCTATCATGGTGGCCATAGTTCAGTTGGTTAGAACGCCAGGTTGTGGCCCTGGAGGTCGAGGGTTCGAGACCCTCTGGTCACCCGAAATTTTATTTTGTTCTGCATTCAATTTTCTTCATTGACCCTTGCTGCATGCCCCCATCGTCTAGAGGCCTAGGACACGGGCTTTTCAAGCCTGGAACACGAGTTCGAATCTCGTTGGGGGCACAGATAAATGAAAAGTTAAGAATTAAGAGTGAAGAGTGGGTAGTGGAGAAGTAAGATTGAAGATTTGAAACTGATGAATTAAAAAGCCGACTCAGGAATGGGTCGGCTTTTCTTTTTACGACACACGAGTTCTCCGCCAAAAAGACGGCGGATCTTCGAGAATCTCGTCCCGATTGGAAAACATCGGGATAAATTGGGGAGCGTATAATAACTGCACGTGTAACGTGCAACAATAACTACGCAGATATTTTCAAGTTTGGAATGAAGAATTAAGAGTGAAGAGTGGAGAAGTAGGAATGTAGAATTAAAGGCCTGCTCGGGAATGAGTGGGCTTTTTCTTTTCAGATCAGAACAACCCGTGTTCATTGGGTGAATCTTTCAAGACTTCTTGCGAAGCCTCCCATAACTCCATAATCTTATTTTGCTCAAAACGGAAAAGGTGAATGACAGACCACCGAGATTCCGGTGACATGGCCACCCTTCCATGGACGGCAACGAGATCTCCATCCTGAAGAACACGCAGCACTTCAAACGTTTTGTTTGGGAATGCATGGGCATTTTCTTCCATTCCCCTAAGAAGCGATTCCCGATCCCCTTTGAAATATGCGTTGTGATGAATAAATGCGGGATGAATACATTTGTCGTAGGCTTCACGTACTCTCCCGGAGGAGGCAAGCTGTAAAAAAGATACGGCGATCTCTTTGTTATTCATTTTTCTTCCGCCTCTTTTATCAGGTCCGCAATAATGATTTTTTTCATCTTCAACATTACGGGAGTAGTTTTTTCGGGATTCCTTCCCAGCAATTCTCCTATGTGAGCAGGAATGATCTGCCACGATAAACCATACTTGTCTTTGATCCATCCACATTGTTCCGCTGCAGGCACCGCTGATATTTTTTTCCAGTAGTCATCGATTTCACTTTGATCTTTACAGTTTACAATGAATGATATCGCCTCATTGAATCCAAAACCATGGTTTCTGGCAGAGTCCATAACGCCAAATTCCTGTCCATCAAACATGAAATGCCCATATTTTACCGTTCCTTCCTTATCCGGCTTATCTTCTTTGGCATAGCGTGCAAATACCTGTGCTTTTGCATCGGGGAAAATGGAGGCGTAGAAATTTATGGCTTCTTCAGCTTTGCTCAATACATTGCCGACAAACATCAACACCGGGGTAATCCGTTGCTTGAAATCTTGCTCGGTGTGAATGACTTGCCATGATACTCCATACCTATCCTGTATCCAACCGTATCTCCTGCTGAATGGATATTTGCCGAGTTCCATCATCACGGTACCGCCGACAGTAAGTTTTTTCCAGATGGTATTTACTTCCTCCACTGTTCTGCACTTCGCGTGAAATGAAATAGAGGGATTGAATTTGAAAAGCGGACCTGCACTGATAGCCATAAAATCATATCCCATCACCTGAAAACCGACAATGTCACAATCGCCTGATGGTGTATCATATATTCGGTTCTTGAATTTGATTCGAGAGTTATCGAAAACGGAAGCATAAAATTCCGCCGCTTCGACGGCTTCTCTGTCAAACCAGAGGTGAGGAACAATTTTTTGCATGTATTCTCTCAAAAGAACATTTTAAATGGCTGGAGCATCCCTGCCCGATTGCCTTCGCTATCTTTGAACATAACAAACAGGCCGATGCCCGGTATCTCCATCGGCTTTCCCAGCACCTTTCCTCCTGCCCTCTTAACAATCTTCATGTGATTCTTCATATTGCTTATCGCAATCACGAGATGAGGCACTTTGCCATCTTTGCCCTTTTTATAAAATCCGCCGTTGATAGCTCCCTTTCTTTTGTGCATGCCGTGTTTATTGACCGGTGAGGTTGCTGCAAGCAGGTAGTTTCCCATCTCCGGACCGAGCTGATTCATCTTCCACCCGAACGCTGTCTCATAGAATTTTTTCACCCGCTTATTGTTTGAAGCAGGCATTTCAAAATGCACTACAGGATTCATGGGTCTCTCTCCGTTATTATTGAAAAACCTTCAGATGCGATTTTTATATATCGAACTCTATCAATATGTTGTTCAAAAACTCACCGCTCCCGGCGTGTTTATCTAACAGATAGTGTAAAAAAACGTTCCTCTCGTCAATCAGGAAGTCTTGAGGGACAGGCGAGACACTCGTCCTAATCTGTCATTGCGAGCGATCCCGGCGCCGTCGGGAGCAGAAATATCGTTCTTCTTCTATGATGCGGATTTTCCCGCTTTACGGGATGCTTTCGCACTTCGTCTTTTTCCTTCACTTCGCTTCAAGCTACGCAGATACTCATCTGAAATGTCACAGGCAACGCCTGTGCCTTATTCTATTTTTGCCGGCAACTTGACAAGAAGCGTCTTAATGTGCTTTGGGAATCGCCCGTTTCCCTTTTCTTCCTTGAGAAGCTCGCCCATTGATTTATCCGTGTATGCAAACGCGATGGTCTCCGGTTTCTCATTGAGCGAGATAGTCCAAAGAGTTTTTTCCCGGATTTTCGCAAGCACATCGGTGTCGGCTTTTCCATCTGCTGTTTTGCCGGGACTTGTTGAGATGATACAGACTATGGTGTCGTCTTCCGAGACCGCGTCGAATTCGATTTCAGCGCCGGACTGCACCCCTAATTTACGTTTTGCAAATGCCTGGTTATATTTTTGGGGAAGGAATTCGCTTCTTATCCAATTTTCAACATCTTTAGTAGCGATGGTTGAGTTTACCATATCAAGTTAATCCATTTGACTTTGAAGACATACAGTACATTATGGCGAAGCATCTCAGCAGGGAACTTATTCTTTTCCTCTTTGGATAATGTTAACTCTCCATAAACGAGCCACATTTCATAGCTCCCTTTGAAATACTCAGAGACCTTTTTCAGCTTGTCTGTGCGTTTAAAGTCCCTGAGATAGACATTCACAGTC
The DNA here is from genome assembly GCA_964651225.1 of uncultured Ignavibacteriaceae bacterium. Lineage (GTDB taxonomy): Bacteria > Bacteroidota > Ignavibacteria > UBA10030 > UBA10030 > Fen-1298. Next base: position 3,717 of record CAZYYD010000050.1, on the reverse strand, counting down.
GATGTGAACCGTTCTTTTTTATGGAAGTTGCAACGAGGATACGTTGAGACTGAAACTTCAACCCAGATTTTCTTTTTCTTATTCATTCCCAGAATATCAATTTCTGCCCCCATGCCGCCCTTTGCTTTTGGTACTTTGATATTATTCATCGTGAAGTACCCTTGGCATTCCTGCAACCATGCAGTTACAATTTCTTCTGCTGGATTTTTCATTTACATGCGTTCAGAGAGATAAGAAAATGACACTTAATGCTACTTTCTGATTTCTTGGTAATACTTGGCTGGATATAGCTGCAACACCTCAATGTTGCTTCACGATATACGGGAGCAATGTAGCCAAAAGGAACAATAATCACAAGAAAGGTGGGGGAGAATTGAGGAAAAGGGTGTTCTGATAAGGCTTAGATTGCTCAAGATCGATTGGATTGTATCGTGCATTACTAGTAGCTCCCGCTTATCCTGTCACAACCCTTAAGGCGTCTAGCGGAATGGTAAAATGATCCTCTGCGATTCTACCTGCACTTATCTAAAAGCTTCCGAGGGACACTATAACCGAGATCTATCGTTTTCATAAAGTCGGCGAGTGCTTTGCTCTTTTGGCCAAGTCCCAAGTATGCGTTTGCTCTGCTGTAGAATGCGTCTGAATGATCCGGGTTCAAATCGATTGCTTTAGTAAAGTCAACAATGGCTCCTTGATAGTCTTGAAGCGAAGACTTTGCAAGCCCCCTGCCATAGTAGGCATCTGTATAATTCGGTTCGAGTTCGATTGCCTTCGTGTGGTCGGTAAGGGCATCCTGAAAGTCTCCCCGTTCGCACTTCGTCGTCGCACTTTTAAACCAATCGGTTGCGCTATTCTTTGTCTGAGACATTGTTCTCTCTCCAGTATTTGCTATAGCCATATAGGTCTATTTGCACATGTCCAAAAATTTCTGAGGAACGCGAAGACCCAATTCTAACGCTCTCTTGAAGTCCTCCTGTGCTTTGGTCTTTTCGTGAAGCATCAAGTATGCAAACCCCCTTTTCAAGTGAGCCTGAGCAAAATTCGGTTTTAGACTGATTGCCATGGAGAAGTCGACAAGGGCTTTCTGATAATCTTCAAGCTTACCGCTTGCGATTCCCCTGTTGTTGTAAGCTTCTGCATAATCCGGGTTCAGATCGATTTCTGTCGTGAAGTCGGCAAGGGCTTCCTGATTGTTTCCAAACTCAGCCTTTATGATTCCCCTGTGGTTATAAGCTTCTGCGTAATCAGGGTTCAGATCGATCGCCTTTGTGAAGTCGGCTATAGCTCCATGATGGTCGAGAAGTTGAACCTTTGCCATCCCCCTGTTGAGAAAGGCTCCTGCGTCATCCGGTTGTAGACTGACTTCCTTCGTGTAATCGGCAATGGCACCTTGATAGTCTCCAAGCTCATGCTTTGCGATTCCCCTGAAAAAATAGGCAATTGCAAAATCAGGGTTCAGATCGATTGCTTTCGTGTGGTCGGCAACGGCCCCATGAAAGTCCCCGCATTCGAACTTCGCCGTTGCACTTTTAAACCAATCGGTCGCGTTATTTTTTGTCTGAGACATTGTTCTCTCTCCACTGCTTGCTACAACCCGACACGCCGATCAGCTTCTATTTTGATTTCCTTTTTATATTCAAATCGATAACTCGTGCATACGCACTATCTCCATTCGGATACTCTTTTTTCAGCAGCACATAATCAGACCCTAATAATGAAGTCGAATAAGAATATTCCCCAGATTTCTTGTGTCGAAATATTTTATAGGAAGCATTCGGTTTACCCGGATTTATGTTCCCTCTCCCTCTGATTTTAAAAGAATTCATTTATACTTCCTCTTGACCGAATCATAACTGCCCATCGATGAAGTGTTTCGACTTCTTCCCCCTTTACGGAGGTTAGCACTTTAGCGAAATTCCTGCATCTTCTTCAGTCTTTCTTGGGGGTCGTCAAATTTGACCTGTAGTGCATCAAAAGACTCTGGATCATAGTCTTTTCCGTACCATTCCTTCATTTCTTTATAGTCATTCCCTTTTTTCTTTTTCATGATATCGCAGAACTCTTCATAGCCGCCTATTCCTCCGCAATCTTCAGGAGGACAAGCACGGTTCCCATCAATGCACCGAGGCTGTTTAACATCTTCATCGATATATTTCTCAAATTCTATTTCATGCTCCCACCCATCCCCAAAATCATATTCGTACCTGATCTTCTGTCCTATTTTAGCAATATGCTCTTTAATGCCAATTTTCCATCCTGCCTTAGTTTCTTTAAACCCCATTCCTTCTTGATCAGGCAATCCTATATGGAATCGACTGTTTTTGTCTATTTCAAAAATATGGAGATGACAATCAAGCCATCCGAAAGAATCCTGAATTGCGACATGAAGGTCCCAGAAGGAATAGTTTTCAGGGACTATTATCCTTCTCCAAATAGGTGGTGTAATATCCTGAAGTGATATTTTTAACTGCATGCCTTTCATGCTTTATTGCCTTTTTAGAATGATACCGAGTTGAAACATGCTATTTAGTATGAATGAATCGAGTTTATTCTGAAATAGTTCTTATGAAGACCAAGAACTCTTTTCAACCATGCTCAACGTACCAACGCTCTTTTCGTATGCAAGTGTTGTAGTTAGGCGACAACGGCATACTTAGATACTCACACAATTCTTGGAATTAGGGATTTTGTGTGTGCCATATACTCTTTGTACTGTTTACCAAACTTTTCAACAAGAACGATTTCTTCGCATCGAATTCGATAGATCATTGCACCGGTAATCGGAATCACGATTATTATTAAGTTAACCCAAGTGCCAAAATACACAGCCAATCCGATAAATTCTATAAGAAGACCTGTGTAGGATGGATGGCGAACATATTTATACATTCCTCTGACAAAGAGAATATGTTCCTCCTGAATGGCAACATTGACGGTAAAATACTTGCCAAGAGATATGATTGAGATCCAACGTATGATGAATCCTCCGATCAATAAGCAGAGTGCAATAACTCTGATAATTGACCTTGATAACTGGAATGCTGCTAAGGGATACCATTGAAGGAATATTGTAAGGCCAATGGAGGCAATGACGGTAAACCATAATAGTCGCAGTGAACCTCGATCTCCTTTTGCCGATGATCTTTCCTTGGATCTTTTGAACATTAAAAGAGCGACCTCTGAGATCGGGAAGAGTATAACAACATATTTGAGAATTGATCCAATATCCATAATTATACTAAACGACAGAAAGAAAATAATTGTTTTTCAAATGCCCCTGCCTAACGATTTCTCTATTGCGATAAATAACGGCGGGGTGTTCCCATAATAGAAACCGTCCAATAAATATGCCCTCTTTACAGCTCCCTTTTTAAAGTGATTAGCTTGCATTGACCGAAAATAATATTAATCTAAATATCTATTTATCACTTTTATTTTCTTTTATTCGCCAACGGTATGACAATTCCTAATATTAATGCGAAACGAAATGATGTCTCCCAGTCGATTACGCCAGAACTATGAACAATAAGATTGAAGAGATAAGTAACAATTACGCTGACAACAAGAGCTATGATAAAATTGATAGCGAACTCGGGCGCAAGTTTCTTGAAATTCATTGTTTGATCTCCTTTTGTTGATTGTATGAATGCTCATTCCATTGCCATCGCAGTAGGGACATCGATTGCTCGATGCCCCCTGCACAGATCCCGGCGTGCG
>CAZYYD010000049.1:0-32789 GCA_964651225.1 uncultured Ignavibacteriaceae bacterium | reverse complement strand
TAACGTACGCTTTTTTCGCCGCAAGCGGCGGGGAATTTACCCTAAGTCATTAAAGCGATATCAGCGCTATCAATGAGTTTGATGATCGGAACGCGCCCCCCCAAGAATGTTTTCACTTCCATGAGAAGATCATAGATGTGAATTCCATCTTCGCGAATAAGCGCAAGTAATCCGCCGGCAGACGTGGGGATGACATCAATGGCATCCTGCACCGGGGCAGAAGCCCGCATCACCGAGAGCTCTTGAGAAATTTTCTTTTTAAGCTTCCCTCCCTTAAGACCGAAATCTCCCTCAAATTCCTGATAGGTGACGGCAGGTTCAGAAATGGCGTACGAGAGAGTATAACTCTTCGGGGCTCCCACCTCATTGAGTAATCCGAGGAGAACAGAAGCATTGGTTGTTCCCTCTTCAGAAGGTGCTTCGAGAGATTCTCCTGACCCAAACGAATCGCCGGACGAAAGGTCGTCGAAGGATGCTCCTTCACCTGCAGATTCAGCTGCCTGTTTCTCTTCGAACTTCTTCGCCAAAGCGACCGTTTTAAAATCCCGAAGTGTTACTTTCCCCCCTTTTGCAGAAAGGCGTACGAATTTGAGTTCTAGCCCATCAACGAAAAGGGCAACGGCCGTTTTTCCGTCTCCTGCTTGTATAGGCATGAGCTGGTCTATCCTTGTTTGTTAGATATGGACAATCGCACACAGTCCCGCGATTGTTGGTGCATCACATCAAACCCAACAGCATTCTCAATCTGTAGGCTGCAGCTGCAGCAATTGCTGCAGACGCCGCTTGTTGTTTGCAAAATTCATAGCATTTTCGAGGGAGATCTTTTTTTGCATATACAGACGCTTCAAATCTTGTTCCATGGTATTCATTCCAAGATCTGTACCTTCGTTGATCATCTGGTAAATCTCGCTCGTGTTATTATTCTTAATGGCAGCACGGACAGAAGGTGTGCCGAGCATAATCTCCTTCGCCAGGACACGTTTACCGTCAAGACTGGGAACAAGTTTCTGCGAAATAACGCACCGAAGGGTATCTCCCAGCCGATTTCTCACTCGTTCCTGCTCGGTCGGCGATGTTTCGCCAATGATACGGTCGATACTTTCTACCGCAGCAGCTGTGTGCAATGTAGAAAATACCTTATGGCCGGAGTCTGTTATTTCCAACGCGGTTAAAATGGTTTCCGGGTCGCGTAATTCACCGACCATAATAATATCCGGATCCTGACGCAAGGCTTGTATTGCACCCTCTTTGAAGGAAAGAACATCTCTTCCCACTTCTCTATGCCTGATGATACACTTGTCCGATTTATGCACGTATTCAATCGGTGAAGCAATGATAACAATATGCCCTTCAATACTATGATTATTTGCATCGATGATAGAATCCAGCGTCGAGCTTTTCCCTGATCCTGTAATACCAGTGACGAGGCATAGTCCTTCTTTGGTGTGTGCCAGACTGAGCACTTTTGTAACATTGGGATGTAATTCAATACCTTTGTAGGGGCGGACAACATTGCTAATTGCCCGCATATTTAATGCAAGCTGGTCCAGATCGAAATATGCATCGGCGCGAAACCTTCGAAAATCCGCATTGTCTAAATAAAGCATATGCGAAAAATCCAGATTTTTATTTTCAAAAAGGAACGACCGCTGACGCTCGCCAAGAATACTTTGAATAAGAATGTTTAATTCATCCGGAGAATACTTTCCCAAGGATGGATCCGGCTTTTTTGACCCATAGACACGATACCAGATGTATCCCTGCGAGCCATATCCCCCCATATCGATATCTGATGCATTGATCAAGAACATACGTGAAAGGAAATGGTTGACGAGGGACAAGAATTTCATTTTTCTTGTCTCGTCTGTCCTCGTCATCATGTCGCTAATCATCATTTGCCGTTCGAGTCCCATCACCGATTTGGGAATCTGTGCGGCAATTTCCTTCAGAATCTTCTGCGCCTCAGTAATGACCGGGGGCATTTCTGATGGAGAAGTTACTATGGGTGGTGCCGTTGAAGACGGCACAGGAGGCTGGACTGCCATAAAAATAAATTCTCTAGTTTGATGGAATATGTTTTATAAAGAACCTTTTTGTGACCTACTATACCCTTATTCGGTTAGATTATACGGAACTCCAACTGAAAAAGCAACTGACATAAAGGAGTTTTTTAAGTGTTGCCACCATCTCCCCATAGAGCAGTCACCTATGCTCAGAGCATGGACCTCTCTTTCATCATTCGAATGACAATAAAAAAGGCGCTGAGGGTTTTTCCCTTCAGCGCCTTATATAATGCTAAAATTTATCCGATTTCCTACTGTTTCTGGAATTTCTATTCCTCTTCGACGGTGGTTGCAATAATCTCTTCAAGCGATGCGGTTCCTTCCTTCATCCGCTCCATTCCAGACCGGCGCAAAGTCCACATCCCGTCCTTTGCAGCCTGATCACGAATGGCATTTTCATCGACTTTATCCCCGGCGTTCAACACAATATCTTTGATCGCTTTGGAAAAGTATAGAGCCTCATGAATGGCTGCACGCCCTTTATAGCCTCCGTTGCACTTCTCACATCCAACTGGTTTATAGAACTTATGAGTAGCGACATCTTCTTCCGAAAAGCCAAATTTCAGCAAATCCCCTTTGTCACCTTCATCCATCGGTTGTTTGCATATTTTACATAATGTCCGGATAAGACGTTGAGCAACAATGACATTAATAGCATAGGCAATAAGAAACGGTTCGATTCCCATTTTATACAAACGTGCTACAGCGCTGGGAGCATCATTGGTATGCAATGTGGAAAAGACAAGGTGACCGGTATTCGCAAGCTTGATAGCAGTCTCTGCTGTAACCTTGTCGCGCATTTCACCGACAAGAACGATATCAGGATCGTGACGAAGAATTCCACGGATGGCCTGCTCAAAGCCCATCTTGGCGCTAATTTTGAGCTGGCGCGCCCCCTTGATGATATATTCAACCGGTTCCTCGATCGTTAACACATTGACCGTAGGATCAATGACTTGATATAATGCCGCAATCAGCGTCGTCGACTTACCGGAACCTGTCGGACCTGTCAGGATGATGATCCCTTGCGGTTTACTAATGGCTTTATAAAAGAAAGCACGCGCCGGACCCTGCAAACCAAGTTTTTCAAGATCGGTAATAACTTTGCGATCGTCTAACACACGAATAACGACGCTTTCGAATTTATGTTTGAATTCTGTTGTCACAATCGGCATAATCGAGACACGGAACCGGAGCTGGTGTCCATCAATGATACGCTGAATAAATCCGTCCTGAGACATTTCGCGTTCGAACCTATCCACGTTCTTTGTCCGGTCTTTCACAACCGCCATGATGGCCTCCGGCATGGTATTCTCCTGAGAATGCCAGACCTGCAGGTTGCCATCGACGCGAAACAGAAAGTTGGTACGATTCCCTTCAGCGGGAACGATGTGAATATCGCTGACGTCTCTGCGAACTGCCTCTACGATACATCCTTCAAACAGATTGACGAGGGCACTTTTGCTGATTTCAGATTCCAGTGCCTGCTCATCCAGCTGGTCTTCCTCTCCTGTTTCCGATTCTCCGACAGTAATTTTATCGGCGTCGAGGAGTTTCAGGAATTCATTTTGAGCAGGCGCCACTTTATCCATGAATGCCTGCAGCTCCTTCAGGCGCACATAACAGATCTCATACTTTTTGACGCTGAAGCTGCGCGCGACGACGGGCAGGTTTCGGTCCGTCGGGTCTGCTGCAACAATGATCAGTTTGTCCGGCTGCCGTTCATCGAATTTAAACGGAAGCATCTTTGATTGAACCATCATTTCACGCTGCTGATCTGAAAGCTGGTCAATATATTTTTTGACAAATGCAATCCGTGCATCATCGATTTTTTCATCGCTCAGGAACAATTCGCGGAACGCATAGAGATTGGCAACTTCACGGAATACAGCATCGTGATCGGCGCCAAATTCCGTGACAAGCAGCTGGCCCAGATTCTTGCGGTTCTTTTTGTTCTCTTCGGAATCCTTCATCTTGAGGGATTTTTCGAGTGTCTCGAAATCGATAATCCCCTTTTTAAGAAGTGTATATCCGATTTTATCAGTTATGTCTATTTCAGGCATGGGTTCGTTCCTCTTTACGTTGAGTCTTTCCTGGCATTTCCTCAACTATGGAAATAAAAAGTGAAACGGGAGAAGCATTTTTGGAGCTGCTGGTTTGACCGTTGCCGTTTCAGATGAGACCAGCGTCAATGCCGTCAGGACGATCATCATAATCATGGATACTGCCAATTGAATCACTTCAATTGCATTTTTCATCCTGTAGCCTGTTTCCTTTTCATAGTACTCAGCTAACTGCAGGGCTGTTGTTTTCACAGTGCCGGTTTCAGCACCGGAAGCAAATCTGGAAATTGCCGTTTTCGTAAAAACTCCTGTCGCCTCAAACGCCTCAGTCAGACCTTTACCGCGTTCCAGCATCATCGGAACGGCAATCGTTTTGATCTGATGTTCCATATACCGATTACCGCATGCTTCCGCTGCCATGCGAATAATTTCTATGTTTTCACCGGAACCGCTGTACAGTGCATAGAACACCCGACAAAATATTTCGATGGCCGTTTTATGCAGCATGCTGCCGATCACGGGGATTCTCATCATATATTTGTCAGAGAAGAATTTCCCCCGCTCTGTCGAAAGAAACCGCAAAAACACTATAAGCGGTACAAAGAAAATTATACATAAAACAACCACATTATCGATAAGCCAGCCGCTAAACTGGAGTGTCGCCGTGGTCATGGGAGGAAGTTTGATTTTGAATTTGACAAACATTTCTGCCGTCTTTGGGAAAATGTAGGCAACATAAAAAATCACCGCAAGAAACAGAACGAACAACGTGATCAAGGGAGTAATCAGCGCGCTTTTCATATTCCTTTTAAATTCGGCGTTTCGTTCCATAAATTTTGCGGCACTCTCGTAGATCTCCACCATGTTTCCGCTTTTCGAGGCAAGCCCAAGCATTTGTGCAGTGAATTTTCCGAGAACCGGTGCTTGTTTCATAAACACCTTCTCACTGTCCCTCCCCTGCTTCAGTTCCGCATTAATTTCCTTCACGGCATCACGTAATGCGGGATTGGGAATATCATTGATGAGCAATTGCATCACTTCGTTAAAGGGCAACTTTTGTCTCATCAGATCCGTGCTCACACGCACAAACGTGATCACGTCAACGGCGGGGGCAGCTTTTTGCTTGGTACCAAAAAGTTTTTTCCGGACATAGAGCACCCGAAATCCCATCTTCTCGAGAGCGATACGGACTTCATCGGGAGTGAATGCCTTCTGCTCGCCGTCAATCGGTTTATCGGTGCCTTTTTGTACACGATAGAGAAAGGCAACCCGTTCATTAATCCCTGTGACTTTGAATTTCTTGTCTCGAGAAAGTTCAGAGGCTTTCTTTTTTGCAGCGCCCCGATTGTCGGCCGTAATAAAACCGGACACCGCTTTCCCGGAGAATGTTACCCCATCAACACGATATTCAGGCATAGGACCTTGGTGGTTTAGTACACTTTTTTATGCATTGTGAACATTACCTTATTACGATAATACACTTTTTCGCTCTCTGTGTCAAGAACCGTTGCTTTCACTTCTCTCTGCTCTGGATTTCTGCCAGCAAGCACCAGGCAGGATCCTTGAGTTATTTCAGTTTCGCCGAGCCAACAAAGGCCAGTGGAAATGTAGCATACCACGCCGCGGCTTTGACAAGATGTTCTATAGGAATATGCTCGGTTGCCATATGTGCATAGACCTCATTGCCAGGACCAAAACCGATACAGGGTATCCCATGCATCCCCATCACGGCAACACCATTGGTGCTGAATACCCAGCGGCTGACCAAGGGCTTTTCACCGAACAGTCCTTCGTAAGACCGTATGCCGTGCGCCAAGACAGGATGGTTTTCCGGGAGGAGCCATGTGGGGTAATATTTCTTGGTCGGATATTTCAATCCGCGCCAGCTTGGCACTTCGTACTCCAGCACCGCGACTTCTGCACCGGCGTATTTCACACCGGGCAGTTCCTGAATTTCCCGCACAGTTGATTCCATACCCTCTGTTGCTGCAAGACGCCTGTCAAGATGGATAGTAGAAGAATCCGCGACGGCACAAAGCGACGGCGACGTGGAACGAATTTCCGTTATGGTGACAGTACCTTTACCCAGGAACGGTTCGCCGCCTAAGCGCTCATTTAATTTTTCAATATCCTGAATAATCGATGCCATTTTATAGACAGCATTGATACCACGCTCCGGCGCAGACCCGTGACAGGAAACTCCTTTTGTCCGAACTTCCATTTCCATTCGTCCGCGGTGTCCGCGGTACACAGCAAGATTGGTCGGCTCGGCAATCACGACCACTTCAGGTTTGAGTCTGTCTTCGTTGATAATATACTGCCAGCACAGGCCGTCGCAATCTTCTTCCTGTACACTGCCGACGATATAGAGTGTATACTCATCTTCCAATCCAAGCTCTTTGATAATTTTTCCCCCGTACACAATCGAGGCAAGGGCCCCTTTCATGTCGCACGCACCGCGCCCGTAGATGATGCCATCTTTTTCGGCCCCCTTGAAGGGATCGACAGTCCAGTTTGCCGGATTACCGACATCGACTGTATCGACATGCGCATCGAACGCAATAATGTGCCTGCCATGACCTATGCGACCGAGGATATTCCCCATCGGATCGATGGTGATTTCATCGTAACCGCACTTCTCCATTTCCTGCTTGATCCGATGAATGACTTGCTCTTCCTGAGAACTCAGGGACTTGATCGCGATCAGATCCCGAAGGAAATCTGCGACATTCCGTTCATTTCTTTTTGCAGCCTGTAATATTTCTTTAAACATGATTTCCTCTTTTCACTATTTCACTTGTCTATTTCCCCTTCACCAGTGTATTGAAATCGTTGATCAGCCGATCAAAGTCATCCACCTCGTCTTCGAAGAGACTCCGCCAATATTCCGGATCCCATTGTTCCTTCAATTCCTCAGAAGTCTTCCCCTGCTGCTCGATCCAGGTATAATACTTCAGGTTATGAATTGCCTTGCGGTCATAGTAACTCAGTTCTTTGAAGTAATCAATACTCTGATGCATCAAAGGACCGGCATGGTCTTTTGCCGCCTGGATTGCGGAATACTTTCCCCGTTCATGACGTAATTCTTCCACACGCGACCTATACAAATCTGCAGAGTCCGTGAACACCGTCAAGATGATATCCGTCGGTCCAAACTCGAAGTACTTCGCTGTCTTTATGGCAGAGAGCATGTTGGAAATGCTGGAAATACCCATCAATTGTAATCGTTCGAGCTGTGTCTCATGAACACCCTGCGATTTGAGATAGATGAGCCCCTCTTCTTCATTGAATAACCGAAGAACACGCATACAATCTTCATCATCGACTGCAGAGACGGCATCCGTATTCCGCACATTGTGCACCCACGGTATGTGCTTATCACCGATCCCTTCGATGCGATGCTCACCGAATCCATTCATCAACAATGTAGGACATTGAAGGGCTTCGGTTGCAACGATCTTTATATAAGGTGAATGTTTTTTTAAATAATCGCCGGCAGCAATAGTTCCTGCGGACCCGGTCGCTGATATGTACGCGGCCCGGGTACCCCCTTTTACTCCAAGAGCGAGAAATGCTTCTTCCAAAGCGGGTCCGGTGACATTGTAATGCCAGATAGGATTCCCGAATTCATCGAACTGATTGAAGATAATATTCAGAGGATCCTCTTTTAATTCCCAGCATTTATCATAAATTTCTTTCACGTTGGATTCAGTGCCCGGCGTTGCAATCACTTCTGCCCCGATATCCTTCAGCCATGTAAAACGCTCTTTGGACATTCCTTCCGGCAAAATTGCAACAGCCGTGCAATCCAATAATGCACAATCGAAAGCACCACCCCGGCAATAATTACCGGTGGAGGGCCACACCGCCTTATGCTTTTCGGGGTCGAACTCACCGCTCACAAGCCGCGGGACGAGACATCCGAAGGCCGCGCCAACCTTATGTGCCCCAGTGGGAAAATATTTTCCGACAATGCCGACGACTCGTGCGTCGATGCCGGTAATGGCTTTCGGAATTTCAAAGAAATTCACACCGTCGAAGCCGCCGGTCTTGACATCATTTTTCCATGTGATTCGATAGAGGTTCAGCGGATTCACATCCCATAATCCGATTGAAGGCAGTTTGGCTTTCACTGCCTGCGGAATCAAATCCGGATTGCGCATCTGAGCAAATGTCGGGATGGTGATACCATGTTTTTTACATCGCATAGCAGTTTTCTTCACCACTTCGTGATCGATATTTTTGATTATTTTCGGCATGAATATTCTTTCCTCACTATGAACTGATATGTTCGCAAAACAACGCAGAGACTTCGCACAAGGTGTTATTTCTTTCCAATTATTTTTTCAAGTTTCTTGACGGGACTTTGCATCCGGGTTAAAAAGACCATGGACGCGATAATGAACGGTTTAAAACTCGCCTCTTTATATGTCTCGAGACGGTATTTCTCAAACACCTCCTTTGCCACTTCTCCTTGAGAACAACTCACACCGGAAATATCCGCCGGCAAGCAGTGCATATACAGCGCGTTGCCATTCTTTGTAAGTTTCATCTTCTTCCCATCGCATTCCCAATTCTTGAAACGGGCGTTGTTGGAGAGACATTCTTTTTCCAATTCCGACAACCCCTGTTTATCGCTTTTCTTGAGGAACTCCGTTCGCCGCTGCATCACATGAAACGGCGCCCATGACTTCGGATACACTACATCAGCTTGATTGAATGCATCCTCCATCGAACCTACCACTTCAAACTTACCCCCGGCTTTCACCGCCTGTTTGCGTGCCAGATTAATCACATCGGGAATCAAACCGTACCCTTCGGGAAATGCCAGGGAGACATTCATCCCGAAGCGTGTCATCAATCCGATAATTCCCTGCGGGACTGAGAGAGGTTTGCCGTAGCTTGGTGAATATGCCCATGTCATGGCAATTTTCTTTCCGCGCAGTTTTTCCAGCGAACCGAAGGTGTTCTTCAATTGCATCAAATCGGCCATCGCCTGTGTCGGGTGATCGATATCGCACTGCAGGTTGATGACGCTCGGCCGGCGATGCAGGACCCCCTGCTTATATCCATCCTCAATAGCAGCGCCGACTTCGCGCATATAACTATTGCCCTCACCGAGGTACATATCATCGCGGATACCGATGGTTTCCGTGAGGAATGAAATCATGTTGGCAGTCTCGCGAACAGTCTCGCCATGAGCGATCTGTGATTTTTGCTCGTCCAATTCTGCCAATCCCAACCCCAGCGCATTGACGGCTGAAGCGAAACTGAATCGCGTCCGTGTGGAATGATCGCGGAAGATAGAGATGGCAAGTCCTGTGTCGAATGAGCGGAACGATTTACCGGCTCTGTGCATTTCCTTGAATAATTCGGCAATCAATATTACCGCTCTCAGCTCATCATCGCTTTGATCCCATGTCAGGAGAAAATCTCGGTTATAGAGATTCGTTTTGAGTTTCTTGAGAACTCTCAGGTTTGTTTGCAATGTTGGTTCCTTCATCATGCCCTCACTAAGATAATTCTTATCCTTCTTTCCACTCCATAATCTCTATGCATCCATCGACCGGACAGACAAATGCGCAAAGTCCGCAGCCGACACAACGGTTCCAATCCACATGAGCAATTCGATTCTCCAGTTGATCGATAGCTGTATGCCCTCCATCGCGGCAAGCAAGATAGCAAAGATCGCAGCCAATGCACAGATCTTTATGGATATGACTGCGGATTCGCTTTCTGGGAAGATCATCGTGAGAAACAATGTTCGGTAATGCTTTTCCAACAATATCGTTGGGTGAGTTAAATTTCATATCATCGAGATAATGCGACATCCCGCTCTTGAGGTCGTCAATCACACGGAATCCATAGTGCATTACCACTGTACAGAATTCAACGACACCGGCACCAACAGCCATGAATTCCACAGCATCGCTCCAGGTGCTTGCACCGCCTGTACCCATGATAGGAATGTCTACATTCCGTGCAATCTCTGCGATGGTACGCAGGGTAATCGGCTTAATGGCCGGACCAGTCATACCGCTGTAAGTGGATTTGCCGCCGAGATTCGGATGGGGAGCAAACGATCTGATATCAATTCCCATCAGCGACTGGATAGAATTCGAGGCTGTCAGGGCATCACATCCGCTTCGCTTCACTGCCCGCGCCACTTCTACGATATCGGTTACATGCGGTGTAATTTTAATGGAAATGGGAACGCGCTTTGATGCTTCCTTGACCCATCCGGCTGTCAATTCTGTCGCACTGAGACTCTGTGCCAACATCTTGCCCGGATCTTCGCCGATGTTTCCCTGCGGACAGGAAAAACTGCACTCGATAAGATCGACGCCTGCTTTTTCCAGCCGCTCGACCAATCGCTGCCAATCTTCTTTACGTCCTGCCATGATGCTTGCAGCGACCAACTTCTCCGGAAATTCTTTTTTGAGCTGCCTGACATTGTATTCCACTTTGTCGATGTGATGCTCCGAGATGAGATCGATGTTGCCCATACCGAACAACCGTTTCCCCTCATAATCAAACGTCGACATCATCGGATAACAGAGATCGACCTTCGTTCCCTCGACCGATGTGGTCTTGAGAATTGCACCAGACCATCCCATCTGGAAGGCACGCCGTACCATATCGAGATTATCGGTCGACGGTGCAGCAGCGAGGATAAACGGACTCTCGAAATGGATACCGAGGAAATCATACGAAAGATCGCGCAAGGCGTATATCTCAATTTCTTTAAAATTTTTATATTCCATCATTATCGTTTCCTATTTCTCTGTTTTCGAGTATGGTACATCGCTTTTGGCTCTTTCACACGAAATCCGATTTGATGCTCAGGTTTTTCAGGAGGGGCTATCAATTGGCGGATTGCATTAAAAACGACTTGAAAGTGTCTGTCATATTTCTGTTCTAATTCATCCAGTCTACAAACGAGCTCTTTTTGTGATGCAAGTATTTCTCTCAGCTTCACGAATGCCCTCATAATAGCAATATTTACAGCTATGGCTCGTTCACTTCGAAGAACGCTCGAGAGCATCAGTATACCGTGTTCAGTAAAAGCATACGGTTGATACTTAAGATGTTGCCCTTGTTTTAAGGTCACAATTTGCGACCTTAAACGCACCAACAAAATATACTTCCACCATACTTCTGCTTCTTCTGAAGTCAGCTGAAACATAAAATCTTCCGGAAATCGACCTATGTTTCTTCTCACCGTTTGATTCAACACTTTTACCGGTACACCGTATAGCTCAGCAAGATCACGATCGAGCATCGCCTTGTGGCTGCGGATCACATAAATACGCTGCTCAATCATTTCTGATGGAATGATACTGCTATTCATTTCTTTTTCTTACAGATGTAATCGTGAATTGCCTGTGCAGCATGCTTTCCAGTTGCGACAGACTGAACAATCGTTCCTTCGCCCGCAATCATATCGCCGCCGGCAAATATGCCAGCAACGGATGTCTGGAAATCCTTGTCGACTTTGATATATCCCTTCTCTCGTTCGAATCCATCCAGCCAATCAGCTGCAATGGATTGGCCAATGGCCACCAGAACAGTGTCCGCCGCTAATACGAAGTCCGATCCCTTGACTTCAACAGGTATCGGCCGTCCTGACGCATCTTTCTGTTTACTTAATTTCGTCTGACGGCATTTCAATCCATTCACTTTCTTCTTCCCAACGACGGCAACAGGATTCGTGAGGAAGCGAATCTCCACTCCCTGCTTACGCGATTCTTCGAGCTCGGCTTTCCACACACGCATTTCTTTTTCACTGCGCCGATAGACAAGGATTACGCTTTCTGCACCAAGCCGCTTGGCCGTAGCAGCTGCATCGAGCGAGACATTGCCGCCGCCGATAATGACGACTTTTCTTCCTACTTTTACTCCTTTGGGATTTGCTTTTGCCATCTCTAAAAACTCAAGAACCGGCAGCACACCTTTTCTCCTTTCGCCCGGGATTCCCGCTGCCCGGTCTTTACCAAGCCCGACCGAAAGGAATATCGTATCGTAGAATTTTTGCATTTCTTTGAATTCTTTTGCATTCACAAATTTCTTTTTGATCGAGAAGAACTTTGATAAGAACTTTATGTCAGATTCCAATTCCTTCTCCGTTAGACGAAATGCGGGAATGCTGTTCCGCGGTACTCCACCCGGTTTTCCTTTGTCAAACACATCTACTGCGTATCCTAGCTTCGACAATTCAAACGCGCATCCAAGTCCGGATGGACCTGCACCGACAATCGCGACTTTCTTCTTCAGTATGGGAAAAGGGGTTGTCTCGGAAAATCCTTTTTTCGCTTCATCCTGGGTGGCAAAGAAGTGCAGTTCACGAATTTTGATCGGTTCATCCTGTTTGGCTCTCGTGCAGGCCGATTGACAAAACGTCTCTTCCGGACATATTTTTCCGCAGACATTAATCAGCGCATTGGAAGTTCGAACCACTTCTGCCGCCCCGCGAATATTGCCGGTGCGGATCATCGTAATAAATTTTGGAATGCGGATATGCGCAGGGCAAGCAGCCTTACAGGGAGCATCGAAACATTGAAGGCAGCGTTCCGATTCCAAAGCGGCTTGTTGCGGGGTTAAGGCAAGATTCATGTATTCTCCGATATTCGTTTAATTCCAAACACGAACAGGCAAGACGACCATTGAAAGTCCCTCGAATTGAAGGCGATTTTGGATCGCATATGCTGTTTCACTATGAAGAATCCGTTGATACCATTTTTGCTTTTGAAAGACAAGCTTCGCCGCAAAGAAGACTGGCTGTTGAAACTCACGAGAAAGCTCCAAACAAATTTTTTCCGCTTCTTCTACCGCTTCCGTTCCTGTTGATAAACGCGACGCTGCCGGGATACCAAGGTTCGCTGCCAATTGTACATATCGATCCAATTCCTGACGCGTGTTCTCCTCAAGACGACCGACCTCATCCGCTCCTTTGAAATTCCCTGAATCCACGACGGCAACCGACACAAATACCATTTGCTTGAAGTAGCCGGAAAACTGTTTGACGATATTTAATAAAGAGTGAATGCCAAGGCCATTATAACTTTCGACAAGTAATATAGCCGTCGGTTTATTCCTGACAAGTGTTTCTTCAGAATGAACTGCTGCTTTTTCTGCGGGAAGTCCCTGCAGGATATCTGATAACGAACGAAGCTTTGTGCTTACCAGGTGGTAATGTCTTCGGATCAAGACGCACAGCATAATGAGCATCGAAGTTATCACGACTGTCATCCATGCACCTTCTTCAAATTTCTCGTACACAACAAGAATGAGAATGCCAAGGCAAAGGATCAATCCGACGAAATGGATGGTCATCGACTGCTTCCACTCTCCGTGTTTTTTCCGCTTACGGATCCAGAATCGTACCATCCCCAGCTGAGAAAGCGAGAAGGTCACGAAGACGTTGACGGAATACATCGTCACAAGTGTATCGATATGCCCTTGTGTGTAGAAGAGCAGAGCAAGGGATGCCGCACCTATGAGCATAATCCCGTAGTGCATCGTCAAACGATCCGACAATGCGGCGAACCGATGGGGCATCCAGCGATCGTTTGCCATATTGGCCATCACACGCGGACCGTCGATAAAGCCGGTCTGTGCGGCAACGAAGAGCAATGCCGCTTCTGAAAGAAGCACGAAGACAACAAACCATGGACCGATGCCAAGGCTTTCTACCATAACTGCATTGAGTGTTTTCCCCGGCTGTTCGGAAACTCCCAACAGAAGATAGAGGAGAAATATCGCTCCAGCAGTGATCGCCAGCGAGACTGCCATATAGAGCATTGTTCGCTTCGCTGTCGGGACGCGCGGTTCACGCATAATTTGAAGACCATTGGAAACGGCTTCGATTCCGGTGTACGTGCCTGCACCGCGTGAGTAGGCACGTGCGAAGATGAGAAACATTCCCATCCATCCGATCGTTGAAACATCATTATGCAAATTCACTGCGGCTGTCGTTGTGACCTGCGGTATATCGCCGAATCGGAGTACAATTGCACCAACAAACACAGCACTATGCGCAAGAAGAAAAAGAAGGAAGATGGGCACCAACACGGAGATAGATTCTTTTGCTCCGCGTAAATTCAGAATGATCAGGACGACGATTGCCAGCGCCTCCACCGGTACCATCCATGGCCGCCACGCATAGGGAAGAAAACTGAAGATCTGTGCAGCACCGGATGCAATAGAGACCGTGATCGTGAGAATATAATCTATCAGCAGCGCACTTCCCGATACCACGCCAAACGGTGCACCGAGAAGTTTCGTCGCAACAACATATCCTCCGCCACCGCTGGGAAAATGTTCGATGATCCGGCTGTACGAATAGGAAATAATAAAGACAGTGAATGCAGTCGCAAAAGCAAGCAGGATGGCAAGTTCGGGATGTCCTGCAAGCGCACGGAATGCTTCATCAGGTCCGTATGCAGAGGAACTCAGTCCATCGGCTCCGAGTCCTACCCAGGCGAGAAATGCAATGAGCGAAATTTTATGGAAAAGTCTCGGATCATGAATATCCCGGGGCTTCCCGATGAGTACTTCTTTGATGCTTTTCAATTAAGGTTCTTTATGACGTAGAACTTGATGGTCTTGTATTGCGTCAACAATCTGCTGGTATCCGCTGCATCGGCAGAGATTACCGGAAATTGCGATTCGAATTTCTTCTTCTGAGGGAGTAGATGTCTCATCGATCAACGCCTTGGCACTCATGAGCATACCGGGTGTGCAAAATCCGCAGTGTACGGCATCATGATCGAGGAATGCCTCCTGCAGCGGGTGAAGATTCCCCTCGACGGCCAGACCTTCGACGGTCATAATTTCCTGTCCATTGATCTGTGGTACAAGAACAAGACATGAATTCACTGCCTGACCGTTGAGAAGCACGGTGCATGCCCCGCACTCACCCACTTCACATCCGCACTTAGTACCCGTGAGTCCTAATTCCTCGCGCAAGAAAGAGAGAAGCGTGAGGTTCGGTTGAATTTCGAGCGTATAAGGTTTCTTATTAATCGTTGTTGTGATTGAGATTTTTTTCATTCTAATAATTGTAATGATTCTAATGATTCGTTCCTGTTGAATTCTTTCGAAATACTTTGAGATATTTCATAAAGTTTGCTATATGCTGGGATAATTCGATAATTTGTCCTGTTAATTTTCCATAGATATCCTTTTCAAGATAACCAACCCGGAAGAGAATGATCAATTGATTCCGTACTTCACCCGCCGATCCTTTTGCATATTTTAGGAAACGAAGAAACTCTGAAGTAGAATTGTACTCAAATCCCTCTGCAATATTATTCGAAATAGAAAATGCGGCGCGGCGCAATTGACTCTTCGAATCAAAATCTTTCTTCAACTTCCCTGTTTCGGAGATTTTATGTATTTCTTCAGCAAACTCTATTGCTTTCTGCCATACTTCAAGATCTTCAAATCTCTTTATACTGTTTGCCATACGATTAAAAAATCATTCTATTTATTCAAATCTTTCTAATCTTGTTCACTTTTTTCATCACTTAACTACACAATTCCAGTGCTCGTCTCACCAAAATGGCAATTACCGGCTCTTTATATTCCGTCGACCATCGGCGGCCCGATAAGGAAATCATCACTTCTGAAACCTTCCTGCCGACCTCGCTAAATAATTCTTTCGATGGATTCTTTCCAATAAGTATCTTTTCTGCTTCAGGCACTCTCTGCCATTTGGGAAATGCGGCACCTGGCACAATGCGTGCTTCTTCTATCGCTCCAGTCAAGGCCTTGCGCAGAATCGTTGCGACGCTCAAGCGTGATATCGCCAGAGCATTGCGACGGCCAAGTTTTATAAATGCACTCTTTGCCCCTACGGGCAATTTTTGTAATCTGATCTCCGTTAAAAGTTCTGTACGCTCTGCAACTGTTTGGTATGGCTTAATAAAAAAATCGACGAGAGGTATCTCACGCACACCTTTCACCGATTTCAGCTTCACGACCGCACCAAGCGCCATCAGAGGTGGAACGGTATCCGCACAGGCAGCCGCGTTCATAATATTACCGCCAATTGTACCACGATTGCGAATCTGTGGAGAACCAATCGTTGAGACGGCCTGACGAAGGAAGGGAGCAGAGCGTTGAATAATGTTCGATCGAAATATCTCTGAGTGGGTGGTCAACGGTTTCAGAATGACCTCATCACCTGAGTCTTCAATCCCTTTCAGTTCCGAAAGGCGGCTGATGTCGATAATTACCTTAGGCGTTTTTGAAGAAGGTTTGCGTAATTCCACAAGCACATCGGTCCCGCCGGCAAGTAGCTGTGCATCCGCACCATAGACCTCAAGCAGTTCTATTGTTTCTTGAATCGATTGCGGTACGATATATTCAAATGACTTCATTTTCTTCTTCTGCATCGCCTGGCGTTCTTGGCGGTTGAAAGAATAACCGCAAAGACGCAAAGATACGCCAGGTTATAAATGGTTTACGACTCTTTTTATTCCATCTTTGATTAAACTGACATTGAAATTTATAAGAAATCCCAATTTGCGGTCTGACAATTTCAAATATGTCAAAATCTGAGCCATATGAACATCGTTCAAAGCTTCGACAGATTTTATTTCGATGACAACCTTCTGCTCAACTAAGAGATCCATGCGATAGCCACATTCCAGTTTGACATCTTGATAAACAACAAGAAGAGCTTTTTGTTGTTCGACTGCGAGGCCGGATTGCATCAATTCATATCGAAGACATACTTCATATGTTGATTCCAATAGACCTGGTCCGAGCGCTTTATGAACCTTGAACGCACAGTCAACAACAATTTTTCCAATTTCGTTTTCTGTCATATTTCTTTGCGTCGCTTGGCGTTCTTGGCGGTTGAAAGAATAACCGCGAAGACGCAAAGGTACACATGGTTATTTCCTTTGCGAATCCTGGACTACTTCGCGATTCATGGGTTAGGTCTTATTTTACAGGAATCTGACTCCAGCGATTCTTTCTGCTCTGAACCACGCTTCCCGCTTCGTGTTAATTTGTGGCCAAGTAATACCCGTTCGAGATTTGCAGGAATTTCATACAGGCGTCTTCCTGTTGCATTGAAAATTGCATTCACAAGTGCAGGCGCCGCAAGTTCGTTGGTCGGCTCTCCCACTGATTTTGCTCCGAACGGTCCCGTTGGATCTTCATTCTCCACAATGATCGTCTTGATACGGGGCACATCCATCGATGTCGGGATGAGATATTCATCAAAATTGACCTGCTTCGGAATTCCATCTTCGATTTCAAATTCTTCCAGTAATCCATATCCGATGCCCATGGCAACACCGCCGTACATCTGCGCCTCGACCATACCTTTGTTGATTGCCTTCCCGACATCATGAACAGAAACGAAATCAAGCACATTCACCTTTCCGGTCTCAATATCAACTTCCACTTCCACTGCATTTGCCCCATAGACAAATGTAAAGTAGGCATCCCCCTGGCCGCGTTCTTCGTTCCATGATGTCGCCGGTGAGCGATGCCAGCCAAGTCCGGTCATCGGCTTCCCTTTATTAAAACACGTCGCTGCGAGTTCGTCGAACGAGGCGAGACGTTCTTTTGATCTTTTCTTGGTAAGATAATTATCGATCAGATCGAGCTCGCCTGCCGGCATCCCCGTCATCTCCGCTCCAACTTCAAGGAGTGTGACACGAACCTTCTCTGCGGAATCCTTCGCAGCTGAGCCGCCGATAATCGTTCCGCGGGAAGCAACCGTCGGCCCGGAATCTGCCACTCGGCTGGTATTGGTATTGAGGAATTGAATCCGATTCATCGAAATGCCAAGGACTTCGGCGGCAATCTGCGACATTTGGGTCTGAGCACCTTGACCCATATCAGTCACACCGGAAGAGACAATCACACTGCCATCCGTTTGTACCGAGACGATTGTTTCTGCAGCGTCCGTTCCTTCTGCGCCCAGGGATACTCCGCGATAACTGCAGGCGAGCCCGATACCGCGCCGCTTTTCACCTGTTCGAGTGTTCCGAAATTTTTTCCATTTCTTCTCGAAGTCAAGGGCGTCTGCCGCTTTCGTCAGAACTTCCTTCAGACTGACCACGTGTGTTAACGTCTGACCTGTTGCTGTGACAGCACCGGCTGTGAATCCATTCTTCATCCTGATTTCGAGCGGATTCATTCCAACTTTTTCCGCGAGTTCATCCATCATCGATTCGATGGCAAAGTTGACCTGCGGAGATCCAAACCCCCGCATTGCCCCGGTATAATTATTATTCGTATACGCAGCATAGACATCGGTCTTCACGTTTTCGCAATAATACGGCCCCGTTGCCTGAACCACCGAACGCCAGGTGACAAACGGACTCATGGAGGCATAGGCACCGCCGTCGGCAATGCATGTAATCTCCATGGCAGTAATCGATCCATCGTTCTTCGCACCCCACTTATAGTAGAGCACATACGGGTGACGTTTGTAGCTTTCGAGCATCGATTCTTCGCGCGTGTTGACCATCTTGACCGGTTTACCGGTTTTCAACGCTAATAATGCCGCGCGGCAGCTGATCAGCGTCATAGCTTCATCTTTACCGCCAAACGAACCGCCCAGTGTAGATTGTTCAATTTGTACACGCGCGAGATCGAGATTCAACATCGATGCGACTGACCGGCGCGTCGAGAAAAGATTCTGGACGCACCCCGTAATTTTCACTCCACCCTGTTCCGACGGTTCCGCAAGTACTGCCTCCGGTTCAATGTACGAATGCTCGATGAACTGTGTTTTGAATTTCCGCTCGAGGATAACATCAGCGTAGGAGAATCCTTTGACCACATCACCTTTGCGTACATGATGATGGACAAATTCATTCTTTTC
This sequence comes from uncultured Ignavibacteriaceae bacterium, assembly GCA_964651225.1. Classification (GTDB taxonomy): domain Bacteria; phylum Bacteroidota; class Ignavibacteria; order UBA10030; family UBA10030; genus Fen-1298. The sequence continues at coordinate 13,812 of CAZYYD010000049.1, read as the reverse complement.
CTCATGAAGTATTGGCGCACCCGGCTTCATCGCCTCTTCCGGATCGGAAACGACGGGCAGCGGTTCATACTCTACTTCGATAAGAGCCAGGACCTGCTCGGCAATTTCTTTCGACCGTGCAGCGACAAGAGCAACCCCGTCCCCAAGATAGCGAACGCGATCGTCAGCAAGAATGGCTTGATTTTTCACAACCACGCCAAACATTTTCGCTCCCGGAATATCTTTGGCTGTTAGAACAGCTTCGACACCTGTAACGCTTTCCGCTTTCGACGTATCGATGCGGAGGATTTTTGCATGCGGATATTTCGCATGAAGGACTTTTCCCCACAATTGATGGCCAACGTTATAATCCTCGGCGAACTTTGCCTTCCCGGTTACTTTTCCCCACGCGTCCACGCGCCGTTCGGATTTACCTATGATTTTAAGCTTCTCATTCATTCGTGATCAACTCGAAGTCATCCGCTTTTCGTTCACACACTCTCATCTTACTTCATCTTTTTCCATAATTTCGCAGCGACCTTCCGCGCCTTTTCCATCACCGCTTCTTCATCAAGAACCATCAGCTGCTTATTCCAGACGAACCAGCTGCCACCTATCATCACATGTTGGACCATCGCTGAATTCATACCGAAAAGGAAATGCCCCAGCAGATTCTGATGGTTCAGCGGAGTCGGCGGAAGGTAATCAAGAACAACAAGATCAGCAGTACTCCCTTCCGAAAATGTACCGAACGAGCGGCCAAAGAACTCCGATGCCAACTTCTGTCCATTGTTCAACATCAATGGCATCCGCGAGAATTCTGTCCTGTGTTCTGATTCCGCATTGCGAAAATATCCCATCTTCGCTTCCGCAAACATATCTGCGGGAAATCCGTCGGTCCCCAGAGCGGCACGTGCACCATACCAATCCACCGGCGCATATCCGACTCCATTATTCATATTTGACCGCGGATTATGAATCATCCATGCACCGGCCCTCTCGATCCGGGCAAATTGCTTTTTGTTCAGATGAACTCCATGGGCTAGAACCGACTTCCGACGGAGAACACCAAGGTCACTTAAACGACTGACGATATCAGTGTTGTAATTCTCTTCCGCGTCTAAGACATCGGCTTTATCTTCTGCGACATGAAGATGAACACCGCAATCATACATCGATGCAAGTTCACCAAGCTTGCGCAGTGAATCGTTGCAGAGGGTAAAGGAAGCATGCCCGCCGATGGTACCGCGGAAATGGGCATTGCTGGCATTCTCTGTTACAAAACGATCATTTTCTTCCAGCCCAAGATCACGCTTCTTCATCCCGCCGCGATCTGTTGTTTCGTAGCATAAAATTCCGCGGAGGCCGACTTTCGACATTCCCTCTTTTATCAGATCGAGTGAGCCATGGATATAGTTCGGCGACGCATGGTGATCGACGAGCGTTGTCGTTCCTGACTTCACCGCTTCGATAGCTCCGACAAGTCCACCATAATAGATCGATTCCTCCTCCAGAGCTTCATCCAGTTTCCACCAGATCTTTTGGAGAATTTCAATAAAATTGCGCGGAGATGTCTTGGGCAGCGGCATCCCGCGAGAGAGGGAGGAGTAAAGGTGTGTGTGTGAGCAAACCATTCCCGGGATAAGATATTTTCCGGCAAGGTCGACAAGCTCTTCATCTTTTTTAAGCCGCAGGTTCTTCCCACGTTCAATAATCGTATCATCAGCAATCCGGAAGTCTGAGGCTTCGATCTTGAGAGGATCGAACGAGATACACTGGGAATTTTTTATCAGGCAGTTCATAGAAATTCTTTTCACCCGTGTGAGAGTTTTTCAAGATGATGTTCAAGTACCGAAAGATCTGGTTCAATATCAATCGTCTTCCCTACTGCTTTCTTTGCTGAAGCTATATCTTTCAATCCGTTCCCAGTGATTACAGCAAGAACGGATTCATGTGGTTTGACGATGCCCTGCGAGATCGCTTTTTTTAACCCGGCAACTCCGGCGACGCCTGCCGGTTCTCCGAACACTCCTCCCAACCGGGCTGTCATCTGCATCGCTTCAAGAATCTCTATATCACTCACAGCAATCATCGTCCCGCGCGTCGCTTGAATCTGTTGGATGGCACGGCGCCAATTGCGCGGAGTTCCTACAGCGATGCTGTCGGCTATCGTATCGGTCGGCGTCGGTATCAATCCCTTGCCTGAGAAGAATGCCTCCATCAACGGCTTCGCACCTTCTGCCTGCACGCCAAGCAATCGCGGTACACGAGTGATAAATCCGAGCCGTTTCATCTCCTGGAGTCCTTTTCCAACACCGCCAATCGTGCAGCCATCACCGACAGAAACGACAACCCAATCCGGGATGTTGGAACTGCACTGTTCCGCAATCTCCAGGCCGGCTGTCTTTTTTCCTTCCACCAAAAAAGGATTAGTGCCGCTGTTTCGATTGTACCAACCGAACCTTGCACACGCTTCACGACAGAGATCGAATGCTTGCTCGTACGTCCCCTGGACACGGATCACCGTTGCGCCAAAGATAAGCAGCTGCGTCACCTTGGGTTCGGGTGCACGCTGGGGAACAAAGATAACGCTTCGCAATCCGACGGCAGCGGACATCCCGGCCAATGAAGATGCAGCATTCCCTGTCGAAGCGCACGCGATCGTTGTAAATCCAAACTCCAGTGCTTTCAGCACACCAACCGAACTTGCACGATCTTTGAAGGAACTGGTAGGATTACGTCCGTCGTCTTTGAGCAACATCGTTGAAATCCCAATTGCTTTGGCAAGACGCGGTACATCATAGACCGGAGTCCAGCCAACCTGAAGATGCGGAAGAGGAAGATTGGATACTACAGGAAGCAGTTCGCGGTACCGCCAATGGTTCAATGCCCGCTGAGAAATCTGATTCTGGAGAAGGGGGATGATGGATTCATAATCGTACTGAACATCGAGGATACCATCTATTCCACATTGCGGGCAGGTGAACACGTTACCGTATGCAACTTTCTTCCCGCAAACCAGACAAAGTAAATGCGTTACAAATGCAGGTTTGGGATTTTTCATCAAATTACTCAACAACTATGTACTTCATAAAAAATGTGTATTATTATAGCGCTTTTTTCCTCAGAAGTCGAGCAGAAGTTTTTCCACATTCCTGTCAAATTCTCTTCGATAAAGCAGGAACCATCGTCCTTTCCTGCCTATACTCCTTTGAAAAAATAGACAATGAATAAGTCACTTGCGATTTGGGTTGAAAAGTAATATCCTTCCGTAACTATTTCTTTATCTGAAACCTATGTCGATCCTTATAAAAAACGGGCTCATCATTTATGCAGATCGCGAGGTACGCTCCGATATTTTCATCGAAGGTGAAACGATTGCGCGGATTGAAGCCGACCTGGATCTCAAAGCCGATAGAGTTATCGATGCTGCAGGAAAGCTTCTCATTCCCGGCGGCATCGACGTCCATACGCATCTCAGTCTTCCCGTGGGCAATATTTTCTCCAGCGATACCTTTGAGACCGGTACACGTGCTGCGGCATTCGGCGGAACGACCACCATCATCGACTTTGCCCAGCAGGAACCGGGCAAATCTTTAAGTCAGGCACTGGATGCACGATTGAAAGAAGCCGGGAGCTCCGTGGTGGATTATGGACTCCATATGGTGATCATCGACTTACCCGAACCACATCTCAATGAGATCGACAAAATGATCGAGAGAGGTGTCACCAGCTTCAAACTCTTTACAGCTTATCCGGATCGATTAAAGGCACATGATGAAACGATTCTTCGTGTTCTGCAGCGAACGAAGCACACGGGGGGACTTGTGATCATCCACGCCGAGGATGCTGAAATGATCAATCAACACGTACGACAGGCACTTCAGGATGGAACGATCGAGCCGCGTTATCACGCCCTGACTCGTCCGGCGCAATCGGAGGCAAGAGCTGTAAAACGGGTAATCGAACTGGCAAGACAGGCAGATGCACCGGTGTACTTTGTCCATATTTCCTGTTCAGCATCCCTTGAATACATACGGGAGGCACAGAGCCAGGGTCAACCGGTGTATGCCGAAACGTGTCCACAGTATCTTTTTACGTCGCTGGAAGATTTCGATCGTCCAAATTTTGAAGGAGCCAAGTTTGTTTTTACTCCCCCGCCGAGAGAGAAATGGAACCAGGAGAAATTATGGGATGGCCTGCGAGATAATTCCCTGCAGCTTATTTCGACCGACCATTGTCCGTTCAACTTCAGGAAAGAGAAAGAGCTGGGGCGAACCGATTTCACGAAGATCCCGAACGGTGTCCCTGGAATCGAGAATCGTCTTCAGCTTCTCTATTCTTATGGTGTGAGGACCGGGAAATTGTCTGTAAACCGGTGGGTAGAGTTGATAGCTGCCAATCCTGCGAAGCTTTTCGGTCTCTATCCCCGGAAAGGCATCATCGCCCCCGGCAGCGATGCGGATATTGTCATCTGGGACCCGGTGAGCGAACACACTATCTCTGCGGCAACGCACCATATGCATGTCGATTACAATCTCTATGAAGGCCGGAAAGTCCACGGACATGCGGATACAGTCATAGCGCGCGGGGAATTGATTGTGGAGAATGAAATCTGGCATGGGACGCCAAGACGCGGCAGATTCTCTCCGAGGAAATGCCCGAAATAAAAGAGGGGCGAACCATCAAGTCCGTCCCTCCTTTTTCCCTCTGATTCCCTCTTCCCTTTTTCAGCTTCGCTGAAGGATATCCCGCACTAAATCTGTAATACGCCGGAAATCGATCTTCCCGGATCCCATCTTTGGCAACTCTTCAAGAACAACAAAATGTTTTGGGAGTGCGATATTCGGAAGTTCTTCAGCCATTTTTTTCAGAATTGCCTTCTCATCAATTTTCTGAGTAATAGCGACAACAATTTTTGCGCCGCGCACAGCATCGGGGACTTCTACAACGCAGCAGGCAATATCTTCCGGGAGCAAGTGTTCGAGCACGTTTTCAACACGGATGAGTGATACCATCTCACCGCCGATTTTCATGAATCGCTTCAACCGCCCGACGTGCCAGATGTATCCATCCGCATCATGATATCCCATATCGCCTGTATCATACCACCCATGATGCATGGCAAGTGTGGTCGCTTCAAAATCATCAAAGTATCCTTTCATAATGCTCTCACCTTTGACGAGAATTTTCCCGATTTCTCCGACTCCGCATTCTTCACCAGTCTCATAATTCTCAACACGGACTTTTACATTGGGCAGCGGCAAGCCGACACTTCCAGGACGGTTTGCCAAGGGTGTGTTCACGCAGATCGCTGGACTCGTTTCCGTACACCCGTACCCTTCCAGCAGATGAATATTATGTTTGTGGAGAAATTCCTGGCGTAAGGAATCAGGTGTCTTATCCGCCCCTGCCAGCATGATACGGCACGAGGCAAAATCTCCCGGTTCAGACTTCCTTACGTATCCCCACATAAATATGGGTGTACCGCACACAAAAGTGACTTTCTCCTCGCGGATGATGTTACAGATCATTTTAAAATCAAGCGGGTTTGCGTACGTGACAATGGTCATTCCATAATAGATGGGCAGCCACAGGTTTGCCGTTTGTCCAAAGACATGAAAGAAAGGCAAATTCGCCAGAAAAATATCATCAGCGTTAAATTCATATACCTTAATAAGCCCTTCAATGTTCGCAGAGATATTACGATGCGTGAGTTGCACAGCTTTCGGATCTTTCTCGCTTCCGCTGGTAAAGAGAATAATAACGTTGTCATCTTCAGAGCCGGTGTGGATTTTTTTCAACAGTCGTTCTACCGGAAGTTTCGACCGAAATGCAGCTTTGATCTTATCAAGCACTGAAATGCTTGTCATGAGATCTTCAATAAAAACCATCCCTGGAACTCGCGGACAATTGATCTTTTCCACGAGTGCCCTGGAAGCAATGATAGTTTTGAAGGCACATTTCTTCTGTGCATACTCACAGTTCTGTGCGGCGCCGGTGGAATAATTGATCATGACAGGTGTTCGTCCGCTCATCAGCGCACCGAGAATGGAGAGTGCACATCCTGCAGACGTCGGGATCATGATGCCAATAAAGCCTTCATCATATTTCTTGAACTTCGCAGCCAATATGAGTGAAGCGATAAGGGCTTTCCCGTAAGGAACTTTTTTATCGGTCGTACGATCGATAAATGCAAGCTTGCTTTCATATTGCTTCGCAATACGAACAAAGTGATGATGCAGAAGCATGTGTTTTTCCTCTAGGACGTGAGAAGGAAACGGTTGATTTTAACTTCGACCGAAGAACATGACAACCGATGGATGAAGAAATCCGATGATCTTCTGATTCAAGATAGAAGAATTACGAAGAACGGCAAGGAGTTTTTTCCACTGCAACAAACCATCATAAAGAAGATTGAAAATCTTTCAATGCCTGAGACGAAATACGACTATCAAATACAATAGAGTAAGGAGTGCACCCGCAGCAGAAATTCCAAAGGGCACTGCCGGTGAAAAAGTGTACCACAACCACCCAGCAAGACTGCTAGCGAGGAGTGTAGAAAAACTCTGCATCCCAGTATAAAAGCCAATGGCAGTAGCGACTTCTGTCTTTGGAACGATGTTGGAAATCCACGCCTTAGAAATTCCTTCTGTACTTGCCGCATATGCTCCGTACAGAAGAAAGAGCAGAAGGAAAGCGGGCAGAGACTCTGCGACAATGATCCCGCCATAGACAATCGCAAATAATAAAAGCCCGATAATGAAAGTTGCTTTTAATCCTATGGTATCCCCTAACATACCCACCGGGTAGGAGAGCAATGCGTAGATGAGATTATAAAAGATATAAACACCGATCACCTGCTGATCCGTCGCCCCGTGATAACGCATCATCAACAACAATAAAACATCGGAACTGTTCATAAGAGCGAAGAAAAGAAGTCCGACAATGAGCAGGCGGAATTCGCGCGGTGCCGCTTTCCAGTATTTCAGGAATGCGAAGAATCCCGGTCGCGCCGACATCGTCTCTTTTGAAATCGATGTGGGTTTCTTTTCGTTCACAAAAAAAGTCAGGATGATCGCACATGCACCCGGGATAAATGCCAGGAGGAAGAGTGTCCTGTACTGTTCAGGATAGAACATCAGAAACACTAAAGCAGCAAACGGACCAAGCGCCGCACCCATCGTATCGAAAGCCCGATGAAATCCAAACACACGTCCTTTAAACTCCGCTGTCGTTTCCGCTGAAAGCAAGGCATCGCGTGCTCCGGTACGAATTCCCTTCCCCAGACGATCGAACGTACGGGCACCGAAGATCCAGAGAGGAAATGTCATCACCGCCATCAAGGGTTTGGAAATTGCACTGAGAGAATAACCGAACTGGATGAACGGCTTACGACTTCCTCGAGTATCCGATAGATGACCGAAGTATCCCTTGCTGAATCCGGCCATCGCTTCTGCGATCCCTTCGAGTAAACCGATGAGAGCCACGGAAAACCCAATACTGGTCAGGTACATCGGCATGACGGGATAGAGCATTTCACTCGCAATGTCCGTAAACAAACTAACAATGGAGAGAATCACAACGGTACGGGTAATAATTTTCATTCCAGGCTCCAGGAATCAGGGACATATCAAATATACTCCCTGATTTCCGAGAGAACAACAGAAGAATTCTTCTGGATTGAACCAGAAAGTTTCTTATATTTCCCGCACTCAATTTATTTGTGCATCAAATCATGAAAGCAGGAATCGTATGGATTTCATATCAATTGTTCGCGGGCTTATCGGCGTTGTTGTTCTCATCGGCATCGCATTTCTTTTCTCCAATAACAAACGTCAGGTCAATTGGCGGCTGGTAGCAAGCGGATTCGGCATCCAGCTTGTTTTCGCTGTCTTTATTATTCACCACGAGCTGCTCCGCTCCTGGTTCTTCCCGCTCGGGTGGCCGAAGGATGTCATCGATGGGCTCGGGTCGGTTATTGTCAGTCTTCTGGGATTTACCACAACAGGTTCAGAATTCGTCTTCGGCAAACTCGCAGTCAATTCCGGTTCAAACAGCCTGGGATTCTTTTTTGCCTTCCAGGTTCTCCCCACGATTATTTTTGTTTCGTCCCTGACCTCCATCCTGTATTATCTTGGCATTCTCCAGTTCGTAGTAAAAGGGATGGCGTGGGTGATGGCAAAACTGATGGGTACCAGCGGTGCGGAATCTCTTTCGAATACGGCGAACGTTTTCGTCGGCCAGACAGAAGCGCCACTGCTTATCCGCCCTTATATCGGAAAGATGACGAACTCTGAATTGCTGACGATTATGGTGGGCGGAATGGCAACAATCGCCGGCGGCGTCATGGCAAGTTACATTCAGATGCTTGGGCAGTCCTTTGCCGATGCCAGCGGCTTACCCCTTTCGGAAGCACAGCTCAAATTCGCCGTGCAATTACTCGCTGCAAGCGTGATGGCAGCTCCGGCTTCATTAGCAATCTCAAAAATTCTCTTTCCCGAAACCGGCATTCCGGAAACCCGCGGAACGGTAAGACTCAAAGTTGAAAAGAATGCGTCCAATGTGATTGAAGCGGCTGCCACCGGTGCGGCAGATGGACTTCAACTCGCGCTGAACGTTGCCGGAATGCTCCTGGCATTCATCGCTCTGATTGCGATGTCGAACTATCTCCTGCTGTTCCTGGGGAATGTTCTCGGTGTGAACGCATACCTAACAGCGCAGTTCGGACAACCGCTCTCTATGCAATTGATCTTCGGTTTAGTGCTGCAGTTTCTCGCGATGGCGATCGGTGTGCCTACAGCCGACGCACTTCGGTTCGGCAGTCTCATTGGAACTAAAGTAGTGTTGAATGAATTTGTCGCCTATCTTGACCTTGCAGCATTCGTCAAAGCCCATGTCATGTCGGAAAAGGGTATTTTAATGGCGACATATGCACTCTGCGGATTTGCTAATTTTTCATCTATCGCCATTCAAATCGGAGGGATTGGACCGCTTGCGCCAGAGCGGAAAAAAGATATTTCGGCGCTCGGATTACGCGCTGTTCTGGGGGGGACACTTGCGACACTCATGACGGCAACGATCGCTGGAATTCTCATCGGCTAAAATTTCTCGCGCAGATGAAATAATCTGAATAGCATGATACGCTCACTCTATATTTGGTCCTCTTTCGGTGTTCTTATTGTCCTCTGGTTCATTCTCGTTTTACTGCGCCGGCTTTTCGACTTCGATCCGGTACGGTATAAGACCGGTTATCTCTTTAGAAAAATCGGCAACATGATCGCGATGGTCAACCCGGCTTGGAGACTGCACATCTCCGGCGAGACCATATCAGACCCAAGGAGACCTTTCGTCGTGGTGTGTAATCACCAATCCATGGCCGATATTCCTCTCATCAGTAACCTGCCATGGGAAATGAAATGGATGGGAAAAGAAATTTTATTCAAGATCCCGATGGTGGGATGGATGATGCGCCTTTCGGGTGATATTGCTGTCGATCGGAAAAATTCGCGCAGCGGTGCCCGCGCACTTCTTAAAGCCTTGTGGTACCTGGAGAACAAATGTTCGGTCATGATATTTCCGGAAGGGACCAGAACGCTTGACGGCCGTGTCCGGCAATTTTCCGATGGAGCATTTCATCTTGCCATCAAGGCGCAAGTTCCGATTCTTCCCCTTGTCATCGAAGGTTCGCGTGACTGCATTTCAAAGAACAGCTGGAAATTTGGCAAGCCCTCTGATATTCTACTTAAAGTCCTCCCACCCATCGAAACGAACGGCCTCACAACCAAGGACGTTGCTATGCTCCGTGATCGCGTTCGGAGTGTGATCATGGATCAAGTGGCGGAATGGCGCTCCGTAACCGTGGATGCAGTGGATGGGACTCAACCCATTCTTTCGACTTGAAGAATCACTTCATCAATGAGAAGAACTACCTCAAGAGCTCCCTCTCACGTGCAGAGTTGAAATTATAGAAAAGAAGGTATTTTTTGAACGACCAGAACAACACAGAAGAGAACACGATAATGCAGTATTCATCAAAAAGAGACTCACACGTAAATTCAGACCAAAAATTTGATGTCATTATTCTCGGCGGAGGTATTATTGGACTTTGCTCGGCCTATTATTTATCCAGGGACGGTGCTCGCGTTGCTGTGATCGACAAGGGTGAAATCGGGCACGGCTCCTCGCACCACAATGCGGGGTATGTTTGCCCGAGCCATTTTATTCCTCTGGCGGCCCCCGGAGTTTTCAAACAGGGATTGAAATGGATGCTCAATCCTACAAGTCCGCTCTATATTAAGCCTCGTATGAACATTCCCTTCTTGGAGTGGACGTTGAAGTTTGCTCAGGCGTGTAATGATTCCAGGGCACGAGGGGCAATGCCTCTCCTGCGAGACCTTCTGGTTGAAAGTAAGAAGTTGTATGAAGAATTGGCCAAAGTTCCGGGAATCGATATGGAACTGACCAAGCGCGGCCTCACGGAACTTTTCCGAACAGAGAAAGGAAAACAGAAATGCATGCACGAAGCTGAATTAGCAGAAGAACTTGGCATAGAAGCACAGCTTCTTGATCGCGATGGGTTGCAGCACCTTGATCCCGAAGTGCTGTTCCATGCAAACGGCGGCCTTTATTTTCCTGGAGATTGTCACCTCTCACCGGCAAAATTGGTGTCAAGTCTCGCGGCCTATCTCACAACTACCGGTGTTCAGATCCTTTCGAATACAAATGTTACAAACTTCGGCAGGAATGGAAATCGCCTGGCGTTTCTTGATACAAGCGCAGGCCGGATTCATGCAGAGGAATTTGTTTTGGCAAGCGGTGCTTGGTCACCGATTGTCGCACGAACTTTAGGACTCAGAATGCTGTTGGAAGCCGGCAAGGGGTATAGCGTCACACTCCCTAGCCCCAAGGTCAATGTCCGACTTCCATATATACTTACGGAGCGCCGCGTTGCTGTTACGCCATTCGAGAATTCAATCCGCTTTGCGGGAACGATGGAGATAGCCGGACTGACTACAGAGATCAATCGACCAAGGGTTGAGGCGATCATGAACGCTGTGCCGCTCTATTTTTCGAATATCCCGCGGCCTCAATCTTCGCAGGGAGAAGTTTGGGCGGGACTGCGCCCTGTCACTCCGGATGGACTCCCCTATCTTGGACGGTTTGCTAAAATTCCGAATTTGATCGCAGCGACGGGGCATGCCATGATTGGGATTTCCATGGCAACAGCCACTGGAGCTGTTGCGTGCGATCTCATTACATCAAATAGAACCAAGTTTGACCTCACGCTAACGAATCCTGATCGATATTCCTAGTCTGCCTCATGATTTGAGAGAAAAGTGCTGGACCAGTTGCAAATCGGCGCAGAACCAGCGACCCGCAGATTATAATCTGTGGATTGCCAGTTTTTGGGAGAGGTTCTTTCTGATAATTTTCAATCTTGTACTACGGCTCTATTGGACATGCTTAACACAAGAACGCTCATTCCGCCTGTCCCGATACTTCTTTATCGAAATCAGCGTACCCGCCCCCGCTTATTTCTTGCGGGAAGCCGCTGGATAGCTGGCATTCTCGTTACATAGTGGACTATATCGGTATAAATATGATACCAGCGAGTTGAAATGAATTGACACTCTTTTCCCCCCCTGTTCTACCGAAAAGACTGTGCATTACATACTTTGCATCAAAATCGAGTGAAGTGTTGAATAAAAAAGGAACGTTGAATCCTCCACCAATAGACATACCACATCGAACACCTTTTGATGGTTCTGAAAAAGAAACATTTCCCTGAGGAGTTCCTTGTATACTTGTTATTTCACTAAATGATGCTATGAGAAATTCTACTATAAGATGTGGTGAGAATTTTGAGACTAAAACAGGCCATTGTACTCCCACAGAAGTCGACCAGATCGAACCTTTATTTTCAATCTCACCCAGTTTAAGTGAATTAATTCCATTTATGGATGGTGGAAGATAACCTCTACCTGAAAAAGATTCGTAAACTAACGTCGCAAGGAATGATATTTTCTTATCTGCAGAAATATATCTTGTACTTATTAAAACCGGATATGATTGATGAAATCCATAACCTAAATTTGAAGTTCGTTCAACATATTTGGTGGGCGCAAGAAATTCTGAATAACCAGCACCAAATCCCAATTCTATATTTTGACTATAAAGTGGGAAATTTATAAAGAGAAATAAGGGTGTTACAAATATCTTGCGAATCATAATACTCTCCTCCTTTGATGTAAATGCCAGCTAACGGCTGGGGCATAAGCCGTACCAAACTCACTATGAACTTTGTGACACCCAAACATTACCGTGAACTACCCGCCTGACCCCAGGCGCAGAATGCGTTTGGGGTCGGCTTGATGCCTAGGTTAGCTACATATTAAATATAATAATTACACCAAGAAATTTAGATATTATTTTCCCTGTAGCTTATTAAGTACTCTGTCCAAATGTCTTTTGTAAACATTTACTAAATTTGATGATTGTTCAACGCCAATAGTATATGCCTTCTTATAGTTTTCTGCAGCCTGTTCAAGTTCATTATTCTTTTCAAGTGCTTCACCAAAACTGTCATATACGTTGGATGACTCCGGATAAGATTCAATATTCAGTTGAAAGATTGCGATTGCCTCCTTCAACATTTCCCGTTGAAGCAATTCATATTCCAAACCATTCAACTCTTGTTCATCATAATTAATTTTCTTTGCTTTATTTGCTTTTAATTTATGATACTTAATAATTGCCTGCTCAATACCACTCTTTAGTATTGTTTGTTCAAGTATCGATGATAAAGATTTATACTTACGGTGTCTTAGCATCTGAATTCTTTGTAAAAATATTTTGAGTGAGGGATTGACCGTAATGCTGTTATGGCCACCTTGTAATTCATAATACTCATACATTGCATTGATGGCGTTTAATGAGTCAGCAAATTCCCTCTGAGCAATTGGAATATTAGGGAAAAAATCGTGTATCCCGTTGAACAAGAAAATATATGGCAAATTTTCCAAGGGTATTTTTTTGTATATAAAGAATGGATCATGTTCATTTCGATAGGCATTAGGCAGTTCCCCAAAGGCTCGGTTCAGTGAAGGAACGGCAAATTCATTTCTCGGTATCTTTTCCAGAATTTCTTTATCTCTCGGATATGCAATAGCGCCGGCGATACTGGCGACAAAGGTGAATCTATCTGGATGACGTAAGGCCAATACAAGTGCACCGTACCCTCCCATTGAAAAACCGGCAATGAACTGATTTCCTTTGTCCACAGTGTATTTATGTTCGATATAGTTTGTCACATCGATCATCAAATAGTCTTCAAAGCGATCCTCTGGTACCGAATATGAATTAATCCACCATGAATTATCTGCCTGAGGCATAATACAAATCACAGAATCTTCTTCAACATATTTTTCAATGTCCGTATGTTTTCTAAACCATTCATGGCTTATACTATGCCCGTGCAATAAGTAAAGGATGGGAAGAGACTTCTGGTTGTCGTAGTACGAAGGAATTATAATAGATAGTGGCATCGTTCTGCCAATACTCTGAGAAAAGAGACTATCTACGTATACCTTAGCCTGGCCAAAAACAGGTCCAGCAATGATACACAACATTAATGCATAAATTATTTTTTTAAACATAGCTTTCCTCCTTTCATTTAATTAGAGTGCTACTAAACCTGATATTTTTAAAATTCACTATTAAATTCCTAAACATAACAACGTTTTTTGTATCCATACAATTTTAAACTGCTGTGGTAGCTAACGATTTCTATATTGCGATAAATAACGGCGGGGTACTCCTACAATGAGATCG
>CAZYYD010000048.1:0-33192 GCA_964651225.1 uncultured Ignavibacteriaceae bacterium | reverse complement strand
ATGGGTGTGCAATTTTCCGCGGAATCTTGTGCACTTTTCGACCGGAATCAACAAACCTTCTCTTTAACTGCTGTACCACCAACATCTCGAAGTGTCGAAATCTGGTAGATTGTGACAAATTAGCGATGGCCCTAAAAGAGGGCTTCTGAAAATAATACAACTAATAGAAAATAATGCTTGACAATATTCATTTTACATGTTAAGTTCTGCTAACTAATAGCATAAGTAAATATATATAAGCTAAAAAACATATTAAAATGTATTCAAATATCAATAATAATACAATAGGTATAATAAATGGAAATACTCGAAAACAAGCGTGAATCTTTTCCAGGGAGAAGAAACAACTCCTTGGCGCTAGTGAAAAGGGGAAAAGGGTCTCTCGAAAACTCGCAGGGGGGGAGCCAGTCCTTGCTAGGGAAAAGGAATACTTCATTAGCGTTAAAGACAATTTATGATAGAGGATCACTAACGAAGAGGGAAATAGCCAATACAACCGGTCTAAGTATCGCAAAAGTCAACTCGCTAGTATCGACATTGACTCAAGTTGGAATCGTCTTTGAAAGCGGTAAAGAAGAATCTCTTGGAGGCCGTCGCTCTGCGCTGTATGAATTGAATGCAGAGTTCAAGTACGTCATCGGCTGTCAACTTTCTCATACTCAAGTCCATACGATCGTCTGTAATCTGAGAGGCAAAATCATCACAGAGACTTTGAGGCCATATCGGAAGTCCGACGGTAAAAAGATCGTCATTGACTTGATCCTGGATTCAATTAGCAGCGTCATGAGAGATTCCGGTTTGCCTAAAACAAAGTTCCTGGGGATTGGGATGGCTATTGCCGGATTAGTCAATCCGATCGATGGGACCACGATGCCTTTTCCTCACCTTGTTAAATGGGGGAATGTCTCATTCGATAGCATACTTGTAAAAGAGTTTGATCTCCCTTGTCATGTTATAAACGTTGCAAATGCTGCTGCCCTTGCGGAACACAAGGTCGGAGCAGCGAAGGGAAACAACAATATCCTATTCTTGAATATCGGAACTGGACTGGGGATGGGAATACTATTCAATGGAAAATTATACGAAGGAACAACGGGGACTGCCGGAGAATTTGGGCATATCACCGTGGATGAGTACGGACCCCTTTGCGAGTGTGGCAACGTCGGGTGTCTTGAAGCAATTGCAAGTACAAAAGCAATAGTTATAGAAGGCCAACATCTGCTGAGACAGGGTGTTCATTCCACCCTTTCAGAAATGAATCATGATGATTATGATAATCTGACGTTTGAAGATATCTGTCACGCCGCCGAAAATGGCGATAAGCTTGCTTTCGGTCTTATTGATAAAATGGGTGAAAACTTGGGAGAGGGAATCGTAACATTAATCAACTTGATAAACCCGCAAATGATTGTCCTCGGTGGGAGGATTGTGAAAGCGCAAGAGTTGATCATTACCGCAATAATGAATACGGTGCAAAGAAGAGCTCTGGAGATTCCGCGCCGGCAAGTGCAGATTGTATTTTCGCGACTCGATGGGGCTGCCGGAACAATAGGATCAGCTATTCCAATTATTGAACAATTGTTGGAGAATCCGCTTGTGAAACAAGCGGCACAAAGTTAGATCATTCACCATTCAACACAACTTATGATCCGAAGAGGATGGACTTCTATGAAACGTCGTAATCTGCGTATCGCTACCGTAGGCGTTGGGAGGTTCGGAACGACACATCTCATCGCATTCAAGGACATGGAGAGATGGGGAGATGTTCAATTGGTTGCCGCAGCCGAACTTGATGCTTCCAAACGTCAGATGATTGAGAACCAGTACTTGATTACTGCGTACGAAGATTATAGAGAAATGATCAACAAGGAGGATTTGGATGGAATCTCCATTGCTACTCCGGATCACTGCCATAAGGATATCGTTCTCTACGCTCTCTCCAAAGATTTGCATGTGTTGGTGGAAAAACCGCTCGATGTTTCCTCCAAGGGGTCACTGGAAATGCTATCTCTGGCTGAAGAACGCGGTCTTCTCCTGCAAGTTGATTTTCACAAGCGCTATGATCCATTTCACGCCGAAATCAAACAACTCTTTCAAGATCGCGCACTTGGTGACGTTCTGTACGGATACTGCTACATGGAGGACAAGATTGTTGTTCCGCGAGACTGGTTCTCATCATGGGCAATGGAGAGCTCGCCCGTGTGGTTCCTAGGAAGTCACTTCATCGATCTTATGAGCTGGTTGATTGATGCGAAAGCTGTAGCAGTCTATGCGCAAGGGCAGAAAAAAAAACTGGTATCGCTGGGAATCGATTCCTATGACTCTATCCAGAGTATGGTCACATTCAATAACGGCGCTGTTATCACCTTTGACAGTTCGTGGATTCTTCCGGAACAATTTCCCGCAATCGTTAACCAGGGATTCCGATTGATTGGAACCGATGGAATTGTTGAAATCGATTCAGAAAACCGTGGAGCCTTCTCATGTGTCGCATCCAAGCCAAGCATCAGGACTCATAATGCCGGGTTCCTTTATTCTGTTGTCAAGCCAGGTGATCGTGATGCGTATGAAGGTTATGGTATCAAAAGTATTCAACATTTTGCAGAGAATCTCCTCTATGTGAAGAACGGTGGTTGTCTCAAGAATATTGAGAATACCTATCCTTCTGGCAAGGACGGACACGAAGTGACTAAGGTGATTGAGGCGATCCATAACAGCCTCCGAAGCGGCAACAAGGTTGCGGTGTAGGAGACATCGGATATGAAGCGACAGAAAATCAGCAGAGTGTTCCTTTTGTGTTTTGCGATATCGGTGCACGCAACTGCTCAAGCGTTATGTCTCGGGCATTTGGTTCGCGAACCGCTCAAAATCTTCCATATCGACATGAATTCGGTGTCTCTCCGAAAAGACTACATCGAAAAGTTGTTGCGGAAAGTTTCGGCGATGGGATATAATGCCATACTCTGGGAAGTGGAAGGTAAGATCAAATGGGAGACATGTCCGGAATGCGTGTCGGTTGATGCATTGTCGAAGAATGAGTTCAAGGATCTGCTGGCATATTCCCGTCAACTTGGATTGGAACCCATTCCGCTGCTCCAAACGATCGGCCATGCTGAGTACGTTCTTCAACAACAGCCGTATGTGCCATTCCGAGAGAAACCCGACCGCTATGACTGTTACTGTACAAGTAATCAGCAACTTCGTAGGTTTCTGAAAAGATGGATAGCGGAATATCAAAATCTTTTCGGAGAAATCAGGTATTTTCACCTCGGCGGAGATGAAGCGTATATATTCGGCACATGTGCGGAATGCTCCAAGGCGGTCGCCACAAGGGGTGCGAATAGATTCATCGCAGACTATCTGAAAGATATTGCATCGGTACTTCTTCATACTGGAATAAGACCTTGCATTTGGGATGACATGATTATGAAGAAGGCCGATGACATTGGCGATATTCCAAAAGATTTTGTGATCTGGGATTGGAATTACTGGGATTCGGGGGGAACGCCCAGTTCTGTCATGATATGGAGTTTAGGCAAACGCGTCAGCAAGTCCTCAATTCCCGATGATATCAAAAGGGTCATTCCTGAGATCGTCGATAAGAATGGTGAACTAAGAAGTTTCTATGTTTGCGATTTCTTGAAAAGAAAAGGATTTGATGTTGTCACCTGCAGTTCCTCGCGCTCGCATGGGGATGCAGTGTTCGCAGGAAAGCACAAAGTCCATTCCGGGAATATTATTGCTGGATCCCGTAAGTGTTTGGAACTCGGGCTGCTTGGTACTTGCGTAACAAGTTGGGCGGTGCGGCTATCTAATTATGAGATTCAAGAGCCATGGTTTCTTCTGGCTCCTCTTGCCATGAGCAGTCCTGGAATTTCGGAGGATAGTCTCCTATCACTCGTGTCTTTCAAGCTTTTTGGCATCCAAGGGAGGGAGTTCTTTGATGCAATTTCTGATGTAGGATATTCCTTCCCGTTTTCGGACGGGAACACGACAGGGATCATGTGGACTGGAATGAAGGATATGCACCCCGCGCCGAAAGACTATATTAGAAATTTGATTGACAAATGGAAAAGCGAAGGTGTATGGGAAACGAAAACGAAAATGATATGGCGTGCGGACAGTACCATAAGGAGCGGTATTCAAAAGCTCCAGAAGTTTCTTCCTCAGGTGACCGACGGTTATGACATCATCTATCAATGGTCTCTAGCTGGAAATTATCAGTTGTGGCAGGCCGTAATCGCACAGGCAATTGTGCATAAGGCCGAAGGAAAGAGTGCGACCGAAAACAGCGAGTTGATCGAGCAGATCGGCAGGTTAAAAGCAGCTTACATACAATGGAGTGAGGAGTGGCTGACCCCGGGATCAGCACTCCAAAGCAGTGGATTGATTTATGATGCGATCGAAAATTATTTCCAGGAATAGACCGCCGATGATTCACGTGTGCATGATCATGTTTCACCGAGGTCGGGTGCAGTCTCTGGTCGCTCTGCTGTGCGGATTTCATGGATTGCTTGGGAAAAATCGATCGTATTTGAACAATTTCAACAACACAAGGGAACATTAATGGAATTACAGTTCGCAGATTATTCCGTCATGTTCATCTATATGGTTCTTGTTGCATCCATTGGCTATTACACGAAGAGAAAAGTCAAGAACATCGAGGACTATTTCGCCGGTGGAAGAAAAGTACCATGGTGGCTGGCGGCGATTTCACATCACATGTCGGGTTATAGTGCGTTTGCATTCGTCGGGCATGCGTCAGTGGCGTACTTGAGCGGGTTTTCTATCTGGACATTCTTTGCGGTGCCCATATTTGTTGCAATGATCATTGGGGCATATACGTGGGCTCCCAAATGGGTCAGATTGAATGTCGTCACACCGGTACAATACCTTGAAACTAGGTATAATCCGCTCACACGGCAAACCTTTGCGTGGAGTGGTATAAGCATTAAGTTCATTGACGAAGGTGTGAAGTTGTACTCGCTAGGTGTCATTGTTCATGTTGTGAGTGGGTTCCCAATGGAATGGACGATCATTGTTTGCGGATTAGTGACGGTAGGGTACGTCATGTTCGGTGGCGTTTGGGCAACGATGCTCACCGACTTAGCGCAGTTTTTCATTCAATTCAGCATGTCGTTTATTCTCGTGTACCTGGTGCTGACAACGGTTGGTGGATGGGGGACCATGTGGTCCAAGTTGCCTCCGGGTCATACATCCCTCTTCAGTGCCACGATCTCCCCATGGTTTATGTTTGTGTATCTCTTTGTCATAATTCTCAGTTATAATGGTGGAACATGGGGATTGGCTCAGCGATTTTACTCCATGGGAAAACCGAGGGATGCCAAAAAGGCGGCTATCCTATCTGCATGTCTCTACTTAATCTATCCAATCGCAATATACATTCCGATTTGGTCTGCACGATTGGTTATTGGTGAAATCGCTGACCCCGAACAGGCGTATGTGCTGGTAGCTCACAAGCTTCTTGGCGGCATTGGACCAGGAATGATGGGACTGTTCGTCATCGCTATGTTCGCTTCAACAATGTCGATGATCAGTGCCGACCTGAGTTCACTTGCTTCAGTATTCACGAAAGATATTTACCAACGCACGATGAATCGAGATGCCACTGAGAAGAAACTTCTCCTGATCGGTGTCACTTCTACTCTGTTATTTGGTTTGTTAACGATTCTCTCGGCGATCATAACCATCCACCTCCACGGTGCATTCAATACTATGGTTGAGTGGTACGCGGCAATTCTGGGGCCAGTTTCTATCCCGTTGCTCTTTGGCATGATCTATAGGAGAGCGACGTGGCGTGGCGCGCTGGCTTCGTGGGCCTGCGGTTTTACAACATTTGTTGTTGTGAAGTTTATCGTTCCGCTGGTAACGGGAAGTTCGACGCCATTTGAGCTCTATACTGGATTGGAGCTGCTCGTATCGTTATCCGTATTCTATCTGGAAGGACTCGTAAGCAAGCAAACCGCCGAGGAAAAAGAAAATGTTGATAAGCTCTTTGCCAGAATAAGCAACACTGCATAATAGGGAAATGCTACAATGAAGATCCAGATTTATGATGGAAATGTGTTGTTGCCAGACGGCATCAGGAAGACCGACATCGAGACTATTGATGGAAGGATCATGGCCCTTGGGAAGCTGACAGAGGATTCGCAGGCTGTGCGTCTGGATGCATCGGGGAAATACGTGCTGCCAGGTTTCATTGATGTACACGTCAACGGTATTGCTGGATTCGATCTGACAAATGGTACGTTCAACCCTTCGACTGGTAAGTTTAGCAAAAAACCGGATCTCTATGAACGAGGGCTCGCACTGGCACTCAATGCCTTCGCGATGAGGGGTACTACCTTGCTCGGTTTTACTATACTTGAAGCACCGATTGAACGGCTCAAGAAAATTCTGGGATTGATTGTGAACTATCGCGAAAAGAATAGGACATTTCACAATGATATGATATTCGGGATCTACCTCGAAGGATCGTTTATGAAGGAGGAAAAATTCCGCGGGGCGCACAATCCGAAATATTTTCAGACTCCATCAATACGGTTATTCAGAGAACTTCAACACGCAGCAAAAGGGAACATTCAGATTGTTAATGTTTGCCCCGAATGGGGCAAACCAGCGTTGACATTGATTCAATATTTGTCTTCACAGGGTATTATTATCGCGACGGGGCACAGTGGCGCCACTGGTGTGCAATACCAATCAGCAATTGAAAAGGGATCCTCGCTTGCAATTCATGTGATGAATGGGCCTTCTTCTTCCTCACCGAAACCATTCAATGACGGTGGAGTACTGGAAACGCTCCTTCGATCGGATCGCGTCTTTGCCGAAATCATTGCCGATGGAATCCATGTCGATAAGCAGTACGTCAGGGATATCATCGAGAGGAAGGGAATTGACAAGTGCGTCGTTATCACGGACAGCATGTTCGTTACCAAGATGAAAGGTGTCAAAGAATTCCAAATATCGGGAATCAAAGGAAAGGTGAGCAAGGACGGGAACTATCTCCAAATTGCAGATCGCGGAGATGCTCTGTATGGAAGCGTGCTTACCATGGACAAGGCTTTCCAAAATATTATGAACTGGTTCATGATGCGTATGCCCGGAATTTGGAATCGCCAGCACATTGCACATACGTTTGAAGAGGCGTTGTTCAACGCGTCGCAATTATGCAGTACCTCTGCAGCTAAGGCTCTCAATGTTTATAAACCATCAACAAAGTGTCTCGATCACAACTTATCGTACGGTACAGGAGATATTGTGATTGGCAAACGAGCAGACCTTGTGCTGGCCGATATTCAACGTCAACAAAATCAAGTTCGGCTGACGGTTCACAATACCATCGTGAATGGCCATGTGGTTCGTCAGATTTGAATTTGGTCTCACACGAGATCTTTCAGCGAGAAATAGTCGGAGTTCCAACGTATTTCGGGTAAGGATGTTTCTATGATTTCGGCAAAGTTAGTACGGGAATTCACTGTGGATACGTTAAATGTAAAAGTGTTCTCGGACAGAGACGCTCTGGGAAAGTCTGCCGCGTCAGAAGTGGCCGCTGAAATCAAACGAGTGGCAAGATTAAAAGAAAACGTCAACATGATCTTTGCCGCAGCACCCTCTCAGAATGAACTTCTGGATGAACTGGCTGCTGCTAGAGATATCGAGTTTTCAAGAATAACAGCATTTCACATGGATGAATACATCGGGCTAAGCAAGAATGCCGAGCAGCGCTTTGGGAATTTCCTGAAGCGAAAGCTCTTTGAAAGAGTTGGTTTCAAATCTGTGAATTATCTTGAACCCTCCGATGAGAATCCACAGACAGAATGCAAGCGTTATGCATCGCTTCTTGATACTTGCATTATCGATATTGTATGCATGGGAATAGGCGAGAACGGTCACATTGCTTTCAATGATCCGCCTGTGGCGAATTTTTCCGATCCTCAGGCAGTCAAAGTTATCGAGCTTGATGGAAAATCCAGGCTCCAACAAGTTCATGATCAATGCTTTGCTCGTTTGGATGAAGTGCCGAAAAGAGCGATAACGCTGACTATCCCTACTCTCTTTAAGGCAGAGTCCATTTGTTGTGTCGTTCCCGGACGATTAAAAGCAGATGCAGTGGAGCGAACATTACGAGGAGAGATTACTGTCGAATGCCCTGCTTCTATTCTCAGGAGACATCGAAATGCAACCCTGTTTTTGGATATCGAATCGGCGAGATTCATTGTATGAAGAATTGCGATTTATTTTTTTTCGGGTTGGTAGCAGTCTCAACCGTTTCCCGAGCGTACGAAGAGAAGTGTTCGCGTGCAGAGCATGACTAGATCCTGACGATTGCACCCTTTTGGATTTGCGAGGATGCGAATAATGGTGAATTCACAATAAGGAAAGTGCACCCATGGAATCAACGAGTGATCGATTGATCTCCCTCGATGTGTTTCGCGGTATGACTATTGCAGGAATGATTCTCGTGAACAATCCGGGTACATGGAACGCAATCTATCCACCTTTGAGACACGCAGTGTGGAATGGGTGTACCTTGACTGATTGCATCTATCCGTTCTTCCTGTTCATTGTCGGAGTCGCATTGACACTTTCTCTGACCAAAAGAATAGAAAGGGGTGAGAGCCAGAAAACACTGGCACTACAGATCGCACAGAGGAGTGGATTACTTTTCCTTTTGGGGCTAATTCAAACAGGATTCCCTCAATTCGATCTTTCCACATTTCGGATCCCTGGCGTACTACAGAGGATCGCAGTAGTCTATTTCATCACGGCCCTCATCTTCCTGAAATCGTCCGTAAAGACACAATCATTACTTGCTGTGGCATTTCTTCTGGTCTACTGGGCTCTTATGACGCTTATCCCTGTCCCCGGTATTGGGTTTCCCAATTTGGAACCGACAACGAACTTAAGTGCATATGTCGATAACCTCCTCTTGCACGGCCATCTCTGGTCGGAAACGAGGGTATGGGATCCGGAGGGGTTTCTTTCGACCATTCCATCGCTTTCAACCGCTCTGGCTGGTGTCATGCTTGGGCATTGGTTGCGGACCAATCGCGATCGAATCACTAAAACTGTCTGGATGTTTGTCTTCGGGAATCTCGCACTTGTACTGGGACTCTTGTGGGATTTCTGGTTTCCCATCAACAAGAATCTTTGGACAAGCTCCTACGTACTCTTCACCGGAGGATTGGCTTTGAATCTTTTCGCGCTTTGTTACTGGTTCATCGATGTCAGAGGTGTCAGGTGGTGGACCAAGCCGTTCGTTGTGTACGGTACGAATGCCATCACGGTGTACTTACTTGCTTCTCTCTTGAGTCGGAGTATAAGACTCATCCATGTCAGTTCCTCTGGCGGCAGGATTGTGGACTTGAAAGTCTATCTCTTCGAGACCTTGTTCCTTCCGCACTTATCTCCGGTGAATGCATCCTTGTCATGGGCGATCTGCTATGTGCTCATCTGGTTGGGACTTATGTGGATTCTTTATTCTCGAAAGATATTCATACGTGTGTAGCGCTCATTTACTCTTTGGAGGTATTATGAAACAGTGGTCGACGGTCCTCTTCTGCATCATTTTTCTGGCGGGTGCTGCAGCCTACGCGGGCACAACCGGAAAAATCGCGGGGACAGTCAAAGACAAGAAAACCAAAGAGAGGATTCCCATGGCCAACGTTATCATTAAAGGAACGTTGTTGGGGGCTACCGCAGACGCTGACGGTGAATATTTCATACTCGGCGTGCCGCCAGGCATTTACTCCGTGACGGCATCGTCCGTTGGCTATGGCAAGCTGTCTCAGACAGAAGTGCGTGTCCGTATCGATCAGACAACAACGTTGAATTTCGAATTATCTGAAGAAATGGTGACGACAGAAGATATCGTTATTACTGCTGAAAAACCGAAGGTCGAACTTGATCTGACAGCGAGCAAAGAAACAATATCTAAGGACGAGATCATAAACACCTGGGGAAAAGATATCAAAGATGTTGTTGGAGATATTCTCGGGGCAAATATCAATGGAGGCGTACGTGGAAGCTATGGAGGCGACGCATCGTTTCGTATGGATGGTATTGATCTGCGCGATGTCACCTCGAACACGAATTTCTCTAGCGTGAATATGTCGACGGTCCAGGAAGTAGAAGTTCTCACTGGAGGATGGAACGCAGAATATGGTCAGGCGAACGGCTCCATTGTCAACATCGTATCGCGGAAAGCCACGGACCGACTTCACGCTATTGCCACCTACAAAGTGCGTCCTGATGGAAAATATCACTGGGGAAGGAATATTTACGACAAGAATGATGTGTTTCACACAGTCATGACGACGCCTGACTACTGGGACACATCGAAAACGTGGCGAACTCCTTGGATGGCGCCAGATGAATCGCAGAAAGGAAATCTAGGAGACGGAAAGTTTGCGTCTATGACACCTCAACAGAAGGCGGATTGGTGGAAGCAATTCGTAAACGATAAGCAGCGGTTTCCTCAAATGGACTACGCAAACCGGACTGAGTGGGAACAAGAAGTCACGCTTTATGGACCGGTGTCTCAGAATGTGAGTTTTCTCCTCTCTGGCCGGTACAAGGAAGGAGTTAATATCTATCCATCCGCGCTGAAATACAATCCCGACATGACCTTCCAGGGATCCTTGGAGTGGACTCCTGTCGGCTCGACTGTGGTCAACATTAACAGTATGTTCACAAAATTCAAGAATACCGGAGACCCCCGAACAACCTACCAATCGTCGGAGACCAACCCTTCCGATATCGCATCTCAGAGTCTTTCTTACATCAACGATCCTTATAATAATTTCAGATACTGGCTCTGGGGGGTCTCACCGAATGGTGGCAGTGCTGGAGACGGATCGTCTATGCGTCCACCTGAATATGCTCAGATGCTCAACGTACAAGTAAAGTTAACGCAGATGTTCAGTGCGCGCACTTTTCTCAACTTTGCCCTGCAGCACACGCAGATGGATTACCATCTTGATTTTCGCGACGTAGCTCAGACGGGGAATTTCCGGAACTATGGTCTCCCTTTACCGACAGATTCTGTAGAGGTGTACGGAGTGATGCTTCCGTCATTCGGTAAGCCCTCATCATCACTTTTGTTTAATGCATCACGTTGGGGGTCCGCTGGTGATATTTGGAGGAGCGAATCGCATACACAAACCTACACCGTCAAGGCCGATCTGATCAGCCAGATTAACAAGAGACACCTGGTGAAGACAGGGATGATGTTCTCGCTTCAGCGGATTCAAACGCTGACGCATGAAGGTAATATGACCTCGACCACCTTCGTTCAGGTCAACGATATCGTGCCCATCATCCACAGGCCGTACGAAGGAGCAATGTATGCACAGGACAAAGTGGAAGTCGGTGGGATGGTTCTTAACGCGGGACTCAGACTAGATTTTTTCAACGCAAACGAAACAGTCGCATCGAATTTCTTTGATCCCCTGATGATTTCGGAGTACACAGTTGGAAACTCCGGCAAAACCGGACTTGTAGGCTACAGACAGGATGGCAATGGTCCCGGATACTCCAAAACCCAGCTTCGCTGGGCATTCTCTCCACGCATTGGAATATCTCATCCCATCACTGAAACGACAGTATTGCATTTTATGTTCGGTATTTTCAACCAGCGCCCAGCATGGGTAAAGATCCTTGCAAATCCTGTAGTCTGGACGGACACTTCGGCAACCGGCAACTTAGGCCAACTGGTAAGGGCAGGGTTGATCAATTCTGACTATAACGTCCCAGATTCTCTTCTGGTAACCTATCGCTATTATGGTGCCAAGGTGGGGAATCCCAACCTGACATGGGAGCGAATGACGCAATATGAAGTTGGCATTGTGCAAAATATCGCCGATGTCCTTTCGCTTGATGTTGTGATGTACTATAAAAGTGCCAAAGACCTCACTTCGCTTGGGATCGATCAGGGTGGTGGGGGGAACGCGAGCACGATCAAAACTACGGGAGGCAACGTGGACGTTCAATTGTACGGTGATCCGTTCGTGGCAAACAGTAGGATTCCGGGAAAGTACATCGGAAATTTCATGACGACGGTCAATGGTGCGTGGGCTGAGGTCCGAGGCATCGAAGCGACCTTGCGGTCGCAGTTGAGCTGGATTAATTTCGATCTGGGATACACTCTATCCTATCTCACATCAGGACGTTATTATGCAAACGGGATTTTCGAACCGTCAGCAGTGACAGGAATTCCGCTTGCGGATAATAAGTACTCTGGTCCAAACAACACAGACGGAGGAGGGATTGGCACAGATGACGATCTCTGGAATCCGACTAACTCAGCACTCCTAAAGGTCACAATGAAAAGCCCGTCCACCTTTGGCCCGGCGATCGGCGGTGTACATGTGCTTGGCGGCTGGATAATAAGTCTCTCGACTCGATGGGCACAGGGAAAACAATTCACTTGGTATCCGACTGATTATACGGGAATACAATATCCAAACAATCAGCGCTGGAAAGACCGGTGGAATACCAATATGAACGTGACGAAAACCATTCAACTCTCTGACAATCTCACAATGAAGTTCTTTGTCCAGGTTACAAACTTGTTCAATGATAAACATCTTCGACTGTTCACAGATTCAGATCTAGACAATTATATGACAAACGGAACACTTCCGTTCAATAAGACCACAAAAGAACCGACCGAATGGAATTGGTACACCAATGATCCGCGCCAGATCTATTTCGGTACAACGATCGAGTTTTAGTTTCTTCACTCTTGAAAGGTGATAACGATGGACGGGAAAAAAATACAGCGAAGCAGCGTAACTGTGTTGATTGTTTTTCTAGGGCTGTTGCTCGCGCCATCGGTGGTAGTAGCGCAGGCTGTCAATCCGGAGAGACTTACACGGGGAAAATACTGGATCAAGTGTCTTCCCAACGGCGCGCTTGATCGCGAAACCACTATCGGAAACAGTGAATGGGAATCTCTCTACCCGGGTGATTACAACGCGCAGTGCGAATCGGCTGGCGGTTTCGGGGCCACAGTAACCTACAACGGCGCGATGGTTGCAGGACAGCCGGTGGCATGGTATTACCGGAGTGTGCTCTACAATAGTCCGCACGTCTATGCAATCAGCCAAACGACGGTGACACAAAACTACAATCTCGTCAACTCGGGGAGGGCGGAGGAATACCTTGACGGGACAATCGGATCGTATCAGTATGATGGCTCCGGCAACCGCCATATGAAGTATGAACTCAAAGGAACTGTTCGTGTATGGAGCCAACCTAAGTACGATGATTTCGTTATTATGGAATGTACGTTGACAAATACGGATGACACCACGTTCAATGATTTTTATTACGTCCGCCTGGTGACGCCGAGTGGACCATACGCTCCGGCGTCCGTGTCCGTAGGATGGGACAAAGAATATGAATGGGATTCAGTGATGGGAGATACATTGGGATTCGTTTTCTATGATGACACCTCGCTTCCTCCAACAACTGATCCGCCCATCTATTCAATTCCTCCTGGTGATTCGACGGGAAACGCAGGAGATCCAGGAAACATCGGCATTCAGGGCTCCACGAACTTTAAGCTCTATGCCCCGTACGTCTACGCTTATAATTTCTATTTAGATGAACTGCCGCTCAACAAGTTCGGACAAAAAAAGATCTGGAGGAAGATTGTTTCGACGAATTCAAAAGCTGATCCTCTAGAGCTCCGTCCGTCACTATATGATGTATTAGCCCAGTATGGCAATTTGGTCAATTTCATGACGACCAATGAACAGCCGAAATTTGGGTGGCGGGCCGCTGCCGAGTCGGCTATCTCAGGGGCGGGGAGTAAATGGGAGAGGAATCCGTGCTATCTCTATGGTATCGGTCCATTTGACATCAAGAAAGGGGAATCGATCCATTGGTTTGAAGTCTTCGTCGGCGGACAGATGGATCGGAATGTTTCCATGCTCGGCGGATATGAAGCAACGCGTCGATTTAAAACAGAGGGAATTGCAAATCTTAAAGAAAACTTTAGAGCAGCAAGGACGCTTATCCGGAATCGTTGGGTGTTTCCAATCGGAACAGTTCCGCCTCCGACACCGGCGGACGCTCCGCGGGTTGGCAATGCTCATGAACTGAACGCCGTCGCTTCTGCAATAACTGTGAATGGAGAACGGACGCCGGGTGTTCAATTGTCATGGCTGGCGGTTCATAGAGGTTACGTCGATCCCCAGACGCGGCAAGCGGACTTTGCGGCGTACAAGATTTATCAATCCAGTAACTCGATCGAAGGTCCATGGAAGCAGATCGACTCGATCGCCGTCGCCAAGGCGGATAGTTCAGTTGTGATTGGCGCGGACGGCAATCCCTACGTCCAGTACTTCGTCCAAGCGGAGCCAAACGTTCCGTACCGATACTGTGTGACGAGTATCGACACCCGAGGGAATGAAAGCGGTATGACCGGTTATTCTTTCTATTCGGTTTCCGCGGAGCCAAGACCATCGAATGATCAGAGCAACATCCGCGTCGTGCCGAATCCTTTCCGCCAAGTGAGCGGATTTGCAGAGACTACGGAATACAAACGTTTGGCGTTTGTCAATATACCGGCTCTGTGCACCATACGCATCTATACAGTCGCCCTCGACCTGGTGAGGACGCTCGAACACACAAGCGAAGGTGGCATCGAAACGTGGGGTTCCCAGATTAGGAAGGACTATATGCTGACCGACTTTGCGCAGAATGTTCAACCGGGGATCTATATCTATCACGTCGAATCGCACGTCCCTGGACACGAAGGAGAGACATCGGTGGGAAAGATCGCAATCATCAAGTAGCAGATCTGATCGAAAGAGTTATCTATGGAAAAAATAGATATGAGAGTCAGAGCGAGCAACACCGCGATGGTGTTTCTCCTCATCCTAGCCCTTTCAAGCGAATCTCGTGGACAGGTGCGAACCAACCCGGTTAACTCGGGTGTGGATCCGCTGGACCTAAGTCGCGTTGGCGCAGCTGGTTGGCAGTTTCTGAAACTTCCGACAGACGCGCGCAGTGCCGCGATGGGCGGGGTGAAGTCAGCTGTGAGCTACGGCGACGCCAATTCGGCTTTGAACAACCCGGCGTCTGCTGTTGACGTGGGAAACATAGATATTCAATTCTCTTCGATGAAGTGGGTGGCGGATATCCAATACAACACATTTTCGATCGTTAAAAATCTCGGTTCACTCGGGACTGTTGGTGTGCACTGTCTCTATATGGACTACGGCAGAATGATTCGAACAGAAGTCGCGGAGAGTGGTGACCTCGGAATCATTCCGATCACAGAAGGGCTGGGAACATTCACTGCATCCGACTTTGCCGCTGGATTTCTCTATGCGAGGCAGATCACGAACTTCCTGCAGGTTGGAGGAACGATTCGATACGTTCAACAGCAAATCGATGACGCCAGAATGAGCAGCTGGGCCCTGGACGTGGGCACCATGTATTGGACAGGGATTGGGAGTCTGAGGATTTCGATGCTGGGGAAAAACTTCGGTGCAGACGGTGAGTTCCTATCATATCGGGGACGCATCGCCCAAGCACCGGTAAAAGTTAAGATGCCAATGATGCTGATCCTGGGTATGGCGTATGACGTCGTCACACAATCGAAAGAGAACCAGCATCGGCTGACTGTCACGGCGGAATATGTGAAGCCAAATGATGGACCCGACAAAGCAAATATTGGACTTGAGTACTTCACATATTCCATTTTCTTCTTTCGTGGCGGTTATCGGTTCAACTATGATGAAGAGAGCTATACGTTTGGTTTTGGTACACAGTGCTCCATCAATGATGGACTCACTTTGAAAGCTGACTTCGCATACGCTCATGTCGGTCGATTCAAGTCTGTCAGTGTGATCACTATTGGTTGTGGATTTTAATTTTTCTATGGAGCCTGATGTTGCAATCGTAAGAATCAAAGTCGTCTTAATCAACCAAAGCATATTCATCTATTCACCAGCGAGGTAGCCATGAAACCCTTATTGACTTTCATATGTGCGATCGTTGTTTTTCCACTCTCTGTAACAACGGGCTCTGCCCAGTTGTTGTTCCAGGAGACATTCAAAGATACAACGGAAGATATTACTACCTTAGGCGTTTGGAGAGACATTCCGGCTGGCCCCCTCTCCATTGGTTCAACACAAAGTTTTCCGTATATCGCTGTGAAATCCCCCGCACTTATCTACACTGGTTATATCGAATCCGGCAACGGGAATGTCGCCTATCTCACTGGCGGTGGGCAGGATGTGGAAGCGACAGTGAAAGACGTATCTACCGGTGTCGTGTACCTGGCGTTTCTTATTAAAGTCGATTCTGCAACTGTCGCAGGAGACTATGTCTGGGTAGGTCGAGATGCGAACACTCACAACCGGTGGAGGATGTGGATCCGCAAAGATACGTCAGGCGGAAGTGATAACACATACAACTTCGGCCTCGGGATGAGCGCCGGTAGCAAACAGTACGCAACAGAAACGTACACATTCGGAACGACCTATCTTGTTATCTCCAAATATGATTTTGGCACGGTGGCGACCAATGATGCAAAGCTGAGTCTCTGGGTCAATCCACCGCTCGGCGGACTGACAGAAGATATACATCCGATCATTAACAACTATACTGAAGCAACCGCTGATTTCCCGGTGATTAACAGATTTGCTCTTGTCCAGAATGGAATCGCTACTGCCCCAACCTTCAGCATCGGTGGCATGAGGATGGCAGTGAAATGGACTGACGTGCTTCCCCCGCCGCCATTGTATTATAATGGGACTGGAGCGATCAATGATCCAAGCAGCTGGGGGAATAATCCGGATGGATCGGGTACGCAGCCCAGCGACTTCGCTGCAGATAATCAACTCTATATTGTCCGGAACACTACTTCGGTGAACTTAACTGCACAATGGGTTGTCAGCGGTGTGAGCTCGAAGGTGATCGTGGGTTCCGGAGTGAATTTCACCGTTACTTCCGGAGGCATTCTCGCAGCGAAGGTCGATGTCAACACCGGCGGCACATTGACCCTGACGGAGAGCAGTTTCTGGCCTGCATTTGGCGATATTATGGGCATCGTCTCTTTCAACAATGCGAGCGGCTTTTCTCTTGATGCCGACTATACATTCCCTGCAAGCACGGGTCACTTTGATCTGACGAGCGGAGACATCAATCTTTCCGGAAATAGACTCACCGTCAAAGGACGCTTCCACACCTGTGGGTACAAAGTGTTTGGCACGGGGACATTCACGCTCGATTCAGCAGGAGCGCTTTTCATCTCTTCACCCAATGGCATCACAGCCAGCGGTGCAACAGGGGACATACAAGCAAGCACACGGATCTACTCTTGCTATGCCTCTTACGTGTATAATGGATCGAGCAATCAGGTGACCGGTGATGGAATTCCCGACAGTGTCGCTAACTTGGCGATCCAGATGGCAAACTCTTCTTTGACGACTACGCTTTCGAAATCCGTAGCAGTCTCGCTCTCCGGCACCCTGTCGACGGGGTTGGGTAGGTTCAAGCTTGGAGCATTCAACCTGTGGTTCAGCAACCCTTCAGGGCAATCAGATTCCAGCTATGTGATTACCGATGGAACAGGTTCTCTTATACGGTTAATCTCTAATACTTCAAAAAAGACCATGCCGATTGGATCAGAGACCGGGTACCATCCCGCGATTTTGACGTTTGTCATGGTTCCAGTGGAAGCCACGAATATTTCCTTTCGGTACATCTCCGGTGATCCCGGATCTGCTGGATTACCATCTGAGATTACAGACTATTACAAAGGCGGTTCCTGGATGATCACGAGCGACGGAAATCCTGCAACGCCGTTTCGATTAGATCTAAGCGCCTCAGGGACTGGTCTCGAATCCGCACGAGTGCTAGTGCGCCAGAATGAGACAACTCCTTGGCAGTATGCAGGTCCAGGGGCAGCTGTTCCAATTACATCAGGCATGATCTCAGATACTGTTACGAACTTCGGACAATATGCCTTTGGCCTTCAGCCGACTGCTATTGAAGAATTTTCTTCTGTTCCAAGGAAAATAGCGTTGACACAAAATTTCCCGAACCCCTTCAATCCAGCAACTACGATACGCTTCGATCTGCCGACTGAAATGCATGTATCGTTGTTCATCTACAATATGCTGGGGCAGCAAGTATCGAATCTGGTAGATGAGACCAGATCTGCGGGAAGGTACGCGATCACATTTGATGCTTCGCGGCTGACCTCCGGAGTGTATTTCTATCAGCTTCAGGCTGGTTCATTCAATCAAACAAAAAAAATGTTACTGGTGAAATAGTAAGAAATGATACCAAGTGTGTCCGGGAGAAGAAGACATCATAAAGGCTCGTCAGGAGTCAGGCAGTGCCCAATCCAGGTGCTGCTTGACAACTGAGGAGTTCAGCTTTGGTGCTCGTATTTTATAATCAACGAAAGAACACCGACCGTTCTTTCACAGTTGCACATTTTCAATAGGAGGATTTCCTATGAACCGCCTTACATTTTTTGTTATTGCTTTATCCATGCTGGCGACAACACTGGCGTGGGGACAGCAGACTTTAATTGAAGAATACTTCAATTATCCCGATGCAACCGTTCTAAACACAATAGGCTATTCTATTGGTAGTGGAGCCGGAGTCAATGTTGTCTCGACATCGTCACCAGGACTTACTTATTCTGGGTACGCTGGCTCTGGTTTTGGCAATTGTGTTTCATTAACGACCAATGGGGAAGATGTCGTTCGTAACATCATGCCATACGACACATCTGGGAGTGTTTATTTAGCGGCGCTTGTTAATGTGAGTGCTGCACAGGCTACCGGTGACATGTTCCTTTCTTTCCATTACAACAACACATTTAATGGGAAAGTGTTTGCAAAAAAAGATGCAGGGACTGGTTTTTATTTTGGTTCTGGAAAAAATACAGGAGTATATGAAAGTACAAGCCGCACTTTCAATACAACCTATCTTGTCGTGGTAAAATATACTTTCAATACAGGCTCTACAACAGATGATCGCATTGACTTTTGGGTCAATCCCGCTCTCGATGGAACAGAGCCTGCGGCAACGGGATCGTTCGCTAATATTACGGACGGAGCAAGGACAGACTATGTTGCAATTTCGGGATTTGTTTTGCGACAAGGATCAGCTTCAAATGCGCCAACGGTAAAAGTTGGTGGAATAAGAATGGCAACTGACTGGGCAACTGCTGTAGCTCCGGGATATACGTGGAATGGTTCCGTGAGTACGGATTATCAAAATGCCGCAAATTGGACACCGAGTCGTTCTGTCGCAACAAACAAGGATGTTCTTTTCTTTAATACTGGTACGAGCCTTTCACTCACCAATCTTCCGACAGAGACTATTGGTGGTTTAATGATTGACAACAGTACAACACTTGATTTGGGAGCCTCTACTCTTACTATTGGTGGAACTCTTACGCTAGCATCTGGCACACTAAGCAATACTACCAATAATGTTACACTGGCCAATGGAGCCACCATAGTTATGTCCGGAGGAGTTTTTTCAGTTGCTCCGAATTATACTACATCCGTTAATCTATTATACAGTAAAACAACTGCCCAAACAACGAGTGTTGAGATACCTTCATCGAGTACTGTCTTGGGCAATTTGACAATACACAATAATGCAGGGGTCACGTTGGGAGGAGCAACGACGGTCAATGGTATGCTTGTACTCACTACATCGGCAGACCTGACGACCGGAGGGAATTTAACCTTAGCAGATGGTGCTACGATAATGCGACAAAATGCAGGGAATGTATCAGCTGCTCCTACGTTTGGTTCATCGGTGAACTTAATCTACAACAACTTTTTTGGCAGCCAAACGTTTACAACTGGCGCTGAAGTTCCAAGTTCTTCTTCCGTATTAAATAATGTCTATGCCTATGGTGCTGTTACATTGGGCAGCACAATGACGATGAATGGAACATTGACACTTGCGAGCGGCAAGGTAACTCTCGGTTCCTACAATCTTACTGTAGGAAGTGTGAGCGGTACTTCATCTTCGAAATACATGAATGCATCGGGTACGGGTGTTTATAACCAAATTGTCACTGGGACAGGTGCTTTTATTATGCCAGTGGGTGATGCAACAAACTATACTCCTGCGAATATCAATGTCACTGCCGGTTCATTCTCGTCAGCTTCTTTCGGCGTAAAAGTATCAGTCGGCAAACATGGAAGCAATACCAGCACGACAGACTATTTAAACCGTTCATGGACGGTCACGAATACTGGCATTACAGGCTTATCGTATGGTCCCACATTTACTTATGTTGCCGGTGATGTTGCTGGAACTGAAGCAAATCTGTATGGCGGTGCATATAATGGTTCGGTTTGGCTCGCGGCAAGTGTAGTCAATACTGGCACCCACTCATTTACGGGTACCGGGTTCTCAGCCCCATCCTTAGACTTTACTGCCGGCGAACTATCAGCTATGCCAGTGGAAATGGCATCCTTTACAGCGTCAATGCAAGGCGCAAGCAGCGTCCTCCTGACGTGGTTAACAGCAACGGAAATCAATAATAATGGATTCGAAATTGAACGCCGACTAGAGAATTGCTCGGCATGGACAAAAATTGGGTTTGTCTTCGGTGCGGGAACTTCTTATTCACCAAGAGAATATACATTTCAGGATCTCAATCTTTCCCCAGGTGTGTATGTTTATCGCATCAAACAG
Source organism: uncultured Ignavibacteriaceae bacterium (assembly GCA_964651225.1). Lineage (GTDB taxonomy): Bacteria > Bacteroidota > Ignavibacteria > UBA10030 > UBA10030 > Fen-1298. The sequence goes on along the minus strand of CAZYYD010000048.1, from coordinate 12,471 downwards.
ATCGATAATGATGGCACATTTAAGTACTCTGCCAGCACACAAGTAGATGTCGGAGTTTCCCAAGGGTTAGAATTATTAAGTAATTATCCCAATCCATTTAATCCGGAGACCAATATACGGTTCTCGGTACCGGAAAATGGCTATGCATCATTGAAGGTGTTTAACATGCTGGGCCAGGAAGTCGCGACCTTGTTCAGCGGCATAGCGCAAGCAGGTCATTACATATCAATGACGTTTAATGGTTCCCGATTCGCATCAGGTGTATATTTCTCCCGCTTGCAATATGACGGGAAGAGTATCGTGCAGCGAATGCTGATGACAAAATAGAATGGCTCGCTGCGCGCATCGAGAACGACAGAAGTACAATAATCCATAGCTGGACTACTTCTCAAATACTGATTTGGTATGACAATAGACCAGATCGGTTTGCGATGAATGTTACGTTCAGCAGCTCGTAACAATCTGGAGATTTCTACGCTTATGAAAAAGAAAATGGATTCACATCCACGGCTTGGGATCATAAGGATGTCCTGGTTCATCGTAATCTGTCTCGTCGTCCTCGTCCGATACGGGTACCCCCAATCGATCAGCTATTTTGTCGATGTTGATGGAGGAAACGATAACAATGACGGCAAGGCGGCAGCGACCGCCTGGCAGACATTTGTGAAAATCAACGGGATGCAGTTTCAACCCGGAGACAGGATTTATCTCAGGTCCGGTTCCACCTGGACAGGGCGATTGTCACTACACGGTTCAGGGACGAAAACGAATCCCATCATCGTTGATGTGTACGATGGTTCATTGAAGGCGCGCATCGATGGAAATGGAGTCAATGGATCGGCAACCGTATACCTCTATAACAGCACATGCTGGGAAATTAATAATCTCGAGATAACGAACGACGCTGAGACAGCCGCCGATCGACGCGGTGTTCTTGTCACAGCGTCCAACTTTGGTCTTGTGGAACATATCTATCTCAGGAACCTGGACATCCACAACGTCAAAGGAATCATCGGATCGGGAAATGACGCAAAACGTACGGCGGGTATTGGTATCGAGACCGCTGCAGACGGGGTTGTTCCTACGCGATATGATGATGTATTAATCGAAGGATGCACGATCAGCTACATCGAAAATACAGGTATCTATACCGACAATCTGATCTCGCGGGGCATTCCTGGGACTGCCGACTGGAATGGAAGAAGATTTACCAATGTACGCATCCGGAATAATGTGATCCATCATATCGCGAAGAATGCAATGATTATCCGCTTATTTGAGGGTGGCGTGGTGGAATATAACATCTGCTATGAAACAGCACTCAGTATTCAGGGAAACACAATGTTCACCTTCGCGTGCGATGGTACCGTCTTTCAGTACAACGAAGGGTATAACAACCGTGCGACAGAGAGCTCGCCCGGTGGAGGGGACGGTAGCATGTACGACGCCGACTCGAAAAGCTCCAACATTGTTTTCCAGTATAGCTACAGTCACGATAACAGCCACGGTCTTTTCTGGAATTGCACCTATCAGGCTGATTCCGGTGTTATCTGTCGATACAACATCAGCAGAAACGACAAAGGGATTATTTTCTGTGTCAATTATCCTATTACCTCTTTATACATCTACAATAATACCGTTTACTGCGGACCCGGTCTTTCCCCGATCATTATTTCCGAACGGAACATGGACACAGGGGTAAGAACATATACCTTCCAGAACAATATCATCTATAATGTGAGCAACAACGCCACGTACGATTTCCGCTCATCAGGCTACATTCGGAAGATCGATTACAACCTGTATTATGGGAACCATCCATCCAATGAACCCAATGATCTAAATAAGTTGACGTTGGATCCTAAATTCATCAATCCTGGTTCGGGAGGAATTGGTATCGGCTCGCTTGACGGATATAAACTACAGCAAGGTTCGCCATGTATCGACAGCGGCGTTCAGTTACCTGGTCACTGTAATCAAGATTTTTGGGGGAACAGCGTACCTTCCGGGAGCAAGATCGATCGTGGGGCGTTTGAATATCCTATGGGAACCGGCGCGGTGATGGATGAACATTTGAACCAACCGATGCAGTGTAAACTCAATCAGAATTATCCCAATCCGTTTAACCCAGCGACGAAAATCGTATATGAATTGCCTGCAAAGATGCAGGTGAAGATGGAAATCTATAACCTTTTTGGTCAGCGCGTACGGACATTGGTTGATGCGTATCAGGAAGCAGGAATGTACAGTGTCTTCTGCAATGCGAGTGCACTTTCGAGCGGCGAGTATTTTTATTATCTCAAGACCAGTTCTGGTTCACTTGCAAAAAAAATGATGTTGCTGAAATAGTATCAAATGATACCAAGTGTGTCCAGGAGATGAAGACATCATAAAGGCTCGTCAGGAGTCAGGCGGCGCCCAATCCAGGTGCTGCTTGACGACTGAGGAGTTCAGCTTTGGTGTTCGTATTTTATAATCAACGAAAGAACACCGACCGTTCTTTCACAGTTGCATGTTTTCAATAGGAGGGTTTCCTATGAACCGCCTTACATTTTTTGTTATTGCTTTATCCATGCTGGCGACAACACTGGCGTGGGGACAGCAGACTTTAATTGAAGAATACTTCAATTATCCCGATGCAACCGTTCTAAACACAATAGGCTATTCTATTGGTAGTGGAGCCGGAGTCAATGTTGTCTCGACATCGTCACCAGGACTTACTTATTCTGGGTACGCTGGCTCTGGTTTTGGCAATTGTGTTTCATTAACGACCAATGGGGAAGATGTCGTTCGTAACATCATGCCATACGACACATCTGGGAGTGTTTATTTAGCGGCGCTTGTTAATGTGAGTGCTGCACAGGCTACCGGTGACATGTTCCTTTCTTTCCATTACAACAACACATTTAATGGGAAAGTGTTTGCAAAAAAAGATGCAGGGACTGGTTTTTATTTTGGTTCTGGAAAAAATACAGGAGTATATGAAAGTACAAGCCGCACTTTCAATACAACCTATCTTGTCGTGGTAAAATATACTTTCAATACAGGCTCTACAACAGATGATCGCATTGACTTTTGGGTCAATCCCGCTCTCGATGGAACAGAGCCTGCGGCAACGGGATCGTTCGCTAATATTACGGACGGAGCAAGGACAGACTATGTTGCAATTTCGGGATTTGTTTTGCGACAAGGATCAGCTTCAAATGCGCCAACGGTAAAAGTTGGTGGAATAAGAATGGCAACTGACTGGGCAACTGCTGTAGCTCCGGGATATACGTGGAATGGTTCCGTGAGTACGGATTATCAAAATGCCGCAAATTGGACACCGAGTCGTTCTGTCGCAACAAACAAGGATGTTCTTTTCTTTAATACTGGTACGAGCCTTTCACTCACCAATCTTCCGACAGAGACTATTGGTGGTTTAATGATTGACAACAGTACAACACTTGATTTGGGAGCCTCTACTCTTACTATTGGTGGAACTCTTACGCTAGCATCTGGCACACTAAGCAATACTACCAATAATGTTACACTGGCCAATGGAGCCACCATAGTTATGTCCGGAGGAGTTTTTTCAGTTGCTCCGAATTATACTACATCCGTTAATCTATTATACAGTAAAACAACTGCCCAAACAACGAGTGTTGAGATACCTTCATCGAGTACTGTCTTGGGCAATTTGACAATACACAATAATGCAGGGGTCACGTTGGGAGGAGCAACGACGGTCAATGGTATGCTTGTACTCACTACATCGGCAGACCTGACGACCGGAGGGAATTTAACCTTAGCAGATGGTGCTACGATAATGCGACAAAATGCAGGGAATGTATCAGCTGCTCCTACGTTTGGTTCATCGGTGAACTTAATCTACAACAACTTTTTTGGCAGCCAAACGTTTACAACTGGCGCTGAAGTTCCAAGTTCTTCTTCCGTATTAAATAATGTCTATGCCTATGGTGCTGTTACATTGGGCAGCACAATGACGATGAATGGAACATTGACACTTGCGAGCGGCAAGGTAACTCTCGGTTCCTACAATCTTACTGTAGGAAGTGTGAGCGGTACTTCATCTTCGAAATACATGAATGCATCGGGTACGGGTGTTTATAACCAAATTGTCACTGGGACAGGTGCTTTTATTATGCCAGTGGGTGATGCAACAAACTATACTCCTGCGAATATCAATGTCACTGCCGGTTCATTCTCGTCAGCTTCTTTCGGCGTAAAAGTATCAGTCGGCAAACATGGAAGCAATACCAGCACGACAGACTATTTAAACCGTTCATGGACGGTCACGAATACTGGCATTACAGGCTTATCGTATGGTCCCACATTTACTTATGTTGCCGGTGATGTTGCTGGAACTGAAGCAAATCTGTATGGCGGTGCATATAATGGTTCGGTTTGGCTCGCGGCAAGTGTAGTCAATACTGGCACCCACTCATTTACGGGTACCGGGTTCTCAGCCCCATCCTTAGACTTTACTGCCGGCGAACTATCAGTACTTTCCGTCAAGCAGACTCTTGAGCAGCCAAAGGTATTTGCCCTATTGCAAAATTACCCGAATCCATTTAATCCAACTACGACCATCCAATATGGGTTACCGGCGCGAAGCACTGTTCGGCTTGTTGTCTATAATATCTTGGGTCAAGTAGAGAAAGAACTCATTAATGCTGAACAACAAGCAGGATATCAATCAGCGGTATGGAATGCAAATATATCGTCAGGCATGTATTTCTATCGACTTGAGGTAGTTTCAGCAATGGATCCTTCGAAACGATTTGTCGAAACGAAGAAGATGTTGCTGTTGCGCTGATTTGAAAGTACAAAGTTATCTTTTTAAAAGCACCTGAGTAAGTTTTGGGTGCTTTTTTTTCACAGAGAAGAAATATTTAAGTGCTAGCGATTGTGTTAGCAAAAGTGTTAGCAATTATTTTCCATTCTAATCGGAAGATCTCGTATTTAATTCAATTACGCCAATGTGTCTGATATGTGTACAGTTCCTTCAATTCGATGGTGAGCGAATTTTACCATCTCTTGACGAGTTCTTCTTTACTCCATGGCAACGGCGCGTTGTCCCTCTTTTTGCTTGCGGGTGCGGAGGATTAATATCGGGAAAACTCCAACGATCGTAATCGCTGCAGCAATAAGAAAATCATCACACACAGCTTGAACAAGGGATTGCTGCATGACGTGCGATACTACCACGGCTTTTGCTTTCATTGCAGCGTCGCTCGTTGTGCTGCCGAGTGTTTGCTGACTGAACCGAGCCAGATTTTGAGTCACCTGACGAAATACCGCCGATTGCTGGTTCACCACTTGTCCATTGATCGCGGAATGATAAAGCATCCTTCGAGTCAGAAGTGCTCCCATGATGGCCACCCCGAAACTACCTCCAAGCTGGCGTATGACATTAAACAATCCGGATGCCTGAGCGATTTTTTGTTTCGGAATACGCGAAAGCGCCAGCGTGGTCAGCGGAGTAAAGAGCAAGCCCATCGCAACTCCGCGAATCAACAGCGGTATCATAATCTGTCGATGTTCAGAAAACAGCGAGAGTGAACCATTTAGATACAGACTGATAGCAAGCAGAACGATTCCAATAACAGCAGGCACTTTGGGATTTACTTTGTCTGATAGCACACCGGAAATCGGAGCGAACAATGCCTGTAAGAGTCCTATCGGCAGGAACATCGCTCCTGCCTGGAGCGCCGTGTACCCCAGCGAGTTTTGAAGATACAACGGCAGGAGAAACGTACTTCCAAACATTCCCAGTCCAAAAATAAAAAGAATTCCATTGGTAACCGTAAAATTAAAATCCTTAAAGAGAGTAAGTTCGATCAAAGGATGTTTTATGGTGAACTCTGTCACCAGAAAAACGATAAAGGACATCGCGGAGATCACAAAACACGATAGAATGAACGGAGAACTCCAACCGCCGGTGTTCCACGCTGCATTGGCATCCGAAAGAGCCAACAGAAGCGCGATGAGAGAAATAGACATTGAAATGAATCCAATGAAATCAAATGAACGCGTGTGTTCTGATCTATATTCACGCTGAATGACTAAGGTTGCCAATAACCCGACCAATCCGACAGGAACGTTCACATCGAAAATCGCATTCCAGCCGATATTGTCCACGAGGTAGCCGCCGATGAGCGGTCCGAGAGAAACCGAAGCAGCTGCTGCGATCGACCAGAACCCGAGGGCAATGCCGCGTTGTCGAACCGGGAACTCTCTTGTGACAATGGCCATGCCCACAGGCATCATGAATCCGGCACCGGTTGCCTGCACAATACGAAAAACAATGAGCGCGTCCTCATTCCATGCCATTCCACAGAGGAAAGACCCGAGTGTGAAAAACACAAGGCCCAGAAAGTAGGTTCTCTTGTATCCAAAATGATCGGCGACCCATCCTGAAGTAGGAAGCATCACAGCGAAGACGAGAAGATAAGCTGTCAATAACCATTCCGCCGTATCGATGCCGATACCGAATGATGCCATGATCTTCGGGAGGGCCACATTGACAATGGTGGCATCAAGGACTGCCATGAATGTCCCAATCATGACATTCGCGAGCACCCACCACTTGTATGACGTGTGTCCGTGGTGAAGCGATGGGACACGCCGGACGAATCCCCGTTTCAATTGATGTCTTAAAAACGCTGCCACGGCAAATGCTCCTTCACTTCTTTCTCCTCGAATATTTCCGGCAAGAGATCGTCTGGTCGCCGAGGATTGATCTGCCCGGATAAACGATAAAAGTCCCCATGAAATCTATCGAGTCTCCAAAGACTTCAGCAATTCCCCTGGAACTTTCCGATGAAGTTTTGCTAAAGATAGAGATGTGTTGAAGGATTTGCAAGACCTTATTGGTAGAAGAAAACGTATCAACGAGAAAGGAGTCTCATGATCAATCCTCTTCAAGCATTGCATAACAGTCAAGACGCTGCCGGCGATTCGCATGGAAATGGAAATTTATTTAGACCGAAATAATAGGAAAAAGCAAAATTCTCACAGGGTCGGTCTGAAAATCTATGTGTCGGACCCCCCACCCTCCACTCAAAAACGCCACTTTTACTAACAAGTGTTGGCTACTACTCCACCTATTCTTCCGACCAATTCCGAGGCGTGAAATCTATGTCCTCAGCAAAATAGTGAAACCAAGGATATACGAACCATAATCCCTCTGTTAGAAGTTATGCAGTAATACAACTTCTCCTATTCCTTTCACCAATTCTAATCTAATGAACCGGACTCGAAGCAAGAGTTGATATCATTTTTATATAGATTGGTGGCAAAAGTGTATGGCATATTCTTCTACGATTATCATAATGAAAGTTTCATAAATGGTTGGCTCAAGATATTCGCATAACGATGAAATCTAGCCTGTCCCCCGATGGGTTTTGGGGGTTGCAAGTAAGATGGGACTCTGCTACCTTAGAATCAATTTCAGACACTTCATAGCCGTGGGGTCCTTATGAAAATATTCTATCTTAATAATCCAGCGGCTGGCCACAAGAATGGGAATAAGTATTATCCACGCATTCTTGAAGCTCTCAGAAAAAGAGCCATCGAATTCGATTCAGCCCAAACCGAATATGCAGGTCAAGGCATCACGATCATACAAGAACTCAACTTTGATAGGTATGACGCTTTGGTGGTCTCTGGTGGAGATGGTACTATTTTTGAGGCGCTGAACGGTTATTTTGCTAATGGTTCAAAGAAGCGGATTCCATTCGGTGTGGTCCCGATTGGAAGAGGTAATGCATTTGCCCGGGATCTTAATCTCATTCCTTCACGATGGGAAGAAGCGCTTGATGCTGTCCGATCCGGTACAACGAGAAAAGTAGACGTAGGCACCTTTACGACAAACGGAGAAAGGTACTACTTCTTAAATATCCTCGGCTTTGGGTTTGTAACAGATGTCGCGGCTACGGCCCACACGGTAAGAATGTTTGGCGATCTCTCGTATCTTCTTGGTGTATTCTACCAGACTATCGCTCTGAAACCATACCACCTCACGATCGAAGCTGATGGAAGAACATTTGAGCGGGAAAATGTGTTTGTGGAGATCTCAAACTCGCGATATACGGGGAAAGACTTTCTCATGGCGCCTTCCGCTAAGCTTGATGACGGCTTGTTGGATATCACCCTTCTGAATAAACTCAGCCGAGGAAAAGTTCTTCAATGTCTTCCAAAGATATTTACCGGTACGCATGGGACGATGAAGGAGGTGGAGATGTTCCAGGCGAAACACGTGATCATGAAGAGCAGTGTGCCCAAAATGCTTACACCCGATGGGCAACTCATGGGCTCTACACCAGTCGAAGTGCAGTGCTTACCCAGTGCGTTGGATGTATTTACAAATGCTGACCTGACCTGCATTCAGGAATAATGAGGACGATGATGAAGGGGTTATAAAGATTTCAAAAAACGTCATAGCCCTCTTCATGAAATAGAAAGGTTCCACTCGTGCATCTCGAATTGCTGGACTGGATTATTATTGCGGCAACGTTATTCGTTTGTTTTCTCCCGGCGCTGTTCTTCGGACGGCGGGCCGGAAAAAATACATCGGAATTTTTTGCATCCGGTCGCTCCGTTCCCTGGTGGCTGGCTGGCCTTTCGATGGTGGCAACAACCTTTAGCAGCGACACGCCGAATCTCGTGACGAATTTTGTCCGCACTCATGGTGTGGCCGGCAATTGGGTCTGGTGGGCACTTGTGCTGACAGGAGTATCAACGGTGTTTTTTTATGCCCGGCTGGTTTACCGGCTGTACAACTATCTGGTCTTCGTTATTCGCCGTAGGCAATTTCCTGTACGGCAGAATGGAGTATGCATTTTTGTTGTTGGGCGTTTTTCTCCTGAGCGGTGCAGTGCTGCTGCGGGTGGTAAACACGTTGTGGAAGTCAGATGCCCATACCCAATCCACTGCATAAACCTATGAGAAATAATTCGAAGATGTGTTAGAGTGTGTCACAACGATCCCGTTGTTCTCGCGGTTAAAGACAAGTGTCGATTTCTAAGAAAATATTTCGCAAGATGTCTCAAACAGCTAAACCGTGCGAGAAAAGGTCAAAAAACGATAATTTGCGTGTTAACCTACAGTTATAGAACAGTATTTATCTTGTTTCCCTAGTTTTAGGAGGTAAATTGCTGCTATGTTAATCGCCCGATCATCCTTTTTCTTCAAGGCGTCAACGTCGCTGAGGTCGTCTGCCTTGTATGGGGATAATGCATGAAACAGGGTCAAAGAATTTTAATGGTTGTTCGTAAGCCTTTCTTCACTCTATCTGGTTTCAAGCGAAGAACAAGATTTCTTTATCCTCAAAGCTTTCGAATCTCTCCCTATTATTATGACCCTGCATAAATACTCAATGCAGTAATTCTGTGGTTTTGTTTTATCCAATAACATTAAGATAGATAGAGTAATACGAAAAGAATAAATCAAGAGAAATGATGATGAAGGTGAGTATCATTCTTGTCGGGAGTGTTATGCTGATATGTTATAAAAGCACGCTCTCGCAAGGGCAAATCCAAGGAACCATCAAAGATAAAATAACCCGACAACCGGTTATCGATGTTACGGTCAGCATTCAAAGTTTGAAAGTTGGAACAACGACGGACTTAAAGGGATTCTATCAAATTCGGAACATTCCCTACGGAACATATGCGTTACAAGTAAACCTTATAGGTTATAATAAGATTCAAGATACTGTTGTCATTGAAGGAGAAGCGGTAAAAAATTATGAAATAGAAAAATCTACAATTCCCAGCAAAGAAGTGATCGTTGTAGGTTCACAGGAAGGCACTGCGGAAGACGGCTATCGAACCCCAACCGCCCAAATCGGATTATTTGGGAATTTGTCTGCGATGGATGCGCCCTATGCTATAAATACTACCCCGGGAGAATTGATCGAAAATCGCGGAGCACATAATTTAACTAGTGCGCTCCAGACGAATCCGACTGCCGTTGTCGTGCAGCTGCTCAATAACGATGGTGCAGGCACTGCTGAAGTCAACCTTCGAGGATTTGATGCTGTATGTATGCAAGATGGACTGATTGTGAATAGTTATCTCGCCCAACCCGTCGAAGATGTTGAAAGAATAGAAGTCATGAATGGGTTTCCCAGTTATTTCTATGGATTCCAAAGTATCGGCGGGACGATCAATTTTATAACGAAACCGCCTAGTGCAACCCCCTTAGCAAAGTTATCCTTGGGTCATTACAATGGTGGTGTAAATTTTATTCATGCCGACTTAGGAGGTCCACTCGATAAAAACCAGCAACTGATATACCGTATGAATGTCTATGGTGACAACGGAGAAACGTATATTCAGGATGCCAGTCAGCGGCGGAATTATTTCGCGACAGCAATTGAATTTCAACCATGGATTGCGACGACATTGAAAGCGAGGATTTCTCATCAAGATGTATCTTACAATGGGCAACAGACGCTGTTTGTTATCGATCCCACCAAAGGAATCAAAATCCCGTCGGAATCTCAATTTGATGCCACGGTATTATATGGACAGCCATGGACGTACGTAAAAGGACGGCAGGAAATGATGGGATTATCTTTTGCGTCGAGATTGAGCGACTTTATTATTATAAGAGGTGCTTATCAATATGTTGATTTTTACAGAAAGAACAGGACGGTATCAGCGACATTGACTGATAATAATGGCAATTACGCAGAGACGTATTCAATGTCAGCCCCGGTAAATACGTTGATGCAATCTTCTTATGTCTTATGTGATGCAAATTTCACTACAGGGACTATTCATCATGACCTAACATTTGGTTATACGGGCAATGTGTCCTTGCAGATGAATAATCCCACAAATATTTCGAAAGTTGCTTTAGGAAAATTTAATATCGATCACCCAAGATATATCGCAATCCCTGATACCGCTTCCCCGTCGGCAACAATACGGCATCAAACCAGAACATACAACTCATTCCTGATTGGCGATCGCATCGCATTGACCAATAAAGCCGTTGTTACCGCGGGGGTGAGCTATCACCAATTTAAGTATGATGATGAAAACACGGCAACCGGAATAGTGAGTGCCGACTATAAGCAATCGAAGCTGACACCGAGTATTGCCCTCACTATTAAACCCAATCCTAATATATCAACGTATGCTTCCTATATGCAGGGACTTGTGGCAGGAGGGAGCACAACGACAGCATATGCAAAGAATGTCAATGAGTTATTGTCGCCGAGTACGAGCGATCAATATGAACTAGGAATGAAAGCGAATACAGCGAAAATCGATTTTTCTTCTGCGGTCTATTATATTAACAAAATTAACGAATACCTTGATCTCCGGGACTCCGTATATAAACAAGAAGGGCGTGAAATTCACAAAGGAATAGAGTTCTCTGTAACAGGAAAAATATTTGAAGGACTTATATTTGTTGGCGGATACAACTACATCGACGCCAAATATGAAAAACAGGCAAACAACCCTGCTCAAGAAGGCAAAACTCCGACAAATGTACCCAGAGATCAGGTCCGGGTGTATTTGGAGTATGCACTACCCGGAATGCCTGGATTGAGTATCTCCGGTAGCGTTGCCTATACAGGGGAACGTCCGGCGGATAATACGAATATAAATTTTCTTCCTTCGACGGCAATATTTAATGCAGGCATTCGATACGAGCCGACCATCAACGAACACCTACTGAGCTTCAATCTTCATATTGAGAATGTCTTCAATACGACTTATTGGGCTTCCTACAAACCTACAGGCACCATTGGGCTTGGGTTGGGAGCACCTCGAGTGATTTCAATATCCTCAAGGATTGAATTATAAATATTCTTGTATGATGAGGGGAGGGCTGTTCGATATTTTGTCGAACAACCTCATAGAATTTCCGAGGATTGTATTCAGGGACCTAAAACCTACATATGTAGAAGATTAAGGTTCTAGGTCTCTTCTTTTAATATGGTGTAGGAATACTGCTCTTTTTTTGATAATTGTTTGATTATGACAATCATACCGCACAGGTTCGTTCAGTAAGTTTTTCTTGAAAAATATTTGTCATTCAAGAAAGAATTATCAATCCCGTGCTTTTTTAAAACGAAAATATTCATAGGCTATAATAAGATGTCCGCTTATCCTGATTGGGGGATTCATCGGGAGGCAAAAAAGGCATCATTTGCAGGGCTAGAATGGATCACAGCGTACCTGTTGTTCCAATGTTTCAAGAGTAAAGACAAGTGTCGATTTCTAGGGAAGTATTCCTTCACACGTTTCAAATGGCTCATTCCGCACAAGAAAGGGCCAAAAAACGATAATTTACATGTTAACCTACAGTTATGGAACAGTATTTATCTTGTTTCCCTAATCTGAGGAGGTAAATTGCTAATGTGTTAATCGCCCGATTAGCCTTATTCTTCGAGCGGAACTTGCCAATACTTTTGAGACAAATATTTTCATGAGTTAACCACCAAAT
>CAZYYD010000047.1:0-33449 GCA_964651225.1 uncultured Ignavibacteriaceae bacterium | reverse complement strand
CGCTTTTTTATTGTCTAAACACTCATATTATTTACACACACTTTGAATGTAACTCAACACTTCATATGACATAGTAATAGAAATAGGATTCATACATTAACATTTTTGAATTTGTTTACTTGCGACACTATGAATTACTTTTCAGGTGGAGTATTTGATAGAGGATTTCTATCCTGTTATTCTATCTTTTTTCAACTCTTCGTGGTGGGGAGGAAATTGTTTTCCCGGAATAGTATTGGATCGTGATATAGGAGAAGAATACTTGACATTGGTATAACATTAAGATTTGTCATAAAGTGTTATACTTGAATATCAATTATATCTATCATTCCCAAAACTGTATACCCCTTTTAAAAATGTTCCATTGGGGACATATAAGTCAAACTTGTGTTTCTGGCGCTTGGTGATGGGGTTGGCATCAACAACTATGTTAGTGACAAATAATTAAAAATCTCCAATCTGTTCTCTTCGAGCAGCTACGTCTCTGAACTGATCTATTGTCACAGACGTCGACATTACTTTTGTTCTCAAATCCAACACCTTCCTTATACGATCGACGCCAAGCTGTATCGCTGTCTCAAGTGCGTCAGGGATATCATCGTGTGCGCCATCAGGAAAATCGTTAAGCTCTCCCTTGACCAATCCCATCTTGCCCTTGAGGAAATACACCTTCCTGTTCTGGAAGTAGGGTTGAATCGCATACATCCTCTGAATCTTGTCACTGTTACGTTTCACACCTGCAGCCGGCACCTCGGATGTCTCAATCAAGTGCTGTTCCATTGCTGCTTGATATGCAACCATTTCTATTCCAACCAACTGCGAACCCCAAGTCCTATGCGCTCCAAGAATAGCCCTGAACTGTTCGTCAAACGTGAATCTGTCTCTCACGAAGTCAAGGACGTAAACGTTGAAATTGTAGTCCATCCCAATCGAAATATCCACAAAGTAATCTGCGCTATCCTTCTTGCTCGATGCTAAGTCCGTGCCGTCGATGACCAATAAGTCGTCAAAGTTTACAATCTGGCCGTCGGTCAGTTTCTTGATGTTGCCGTCTGCCGTAAACTCAAAATCATTCGTCTTCATCCATTCCATTTGGAATATCTTGTTCTTTTCTTCTGTGACCTCTTGCTGTTGTTCACGATCGAATACCCATGGTGTTGTCTCATTCTCCAACTTCTTCTCAAGCATTTGCTCCATCGTCCACATATCAGGTGCCAATACTTGCCCGTCACCGCTTTGCTTAATCTCAACAAGTTTATCAATGCCGTTTTCATCAGGCTTCTTGACGTATTCATAAGACGTAGGATATTTGATGATTGCCTTATCAATCATGTAAGACCAAGTCGACTTGTTCTGAAGTCTTTCATACAAGTCGTCACCGTTCTTACGCGTGCCGATCATTAAAGCCCATCCACCTGTATCAAGAAGCTCAAGGATAACATTCCACCAAGCCTCGATATCATCGCGCTTCTTAGCATTATCAACATCTTCCTTGTCGATAATATCATCACCAATGATTCCATCAAACCGTGCACCAGTAATCGCAGTCCCAGCGCCGATAGCCTGCATCGTAGGATCTTTCAAAGACGTGTTGGTCCGTCTGACGTAAAACATGTCCTTGCTCCACGTTCCGCTCAGGTTGTATTCCAATCCTGATTCTAGATCTATCCCCTTTGTCAGATCACCAAAGTCTTCCCTGATACGATCGTCGGTTTCAAACTGAGAACGAATGGATACGAGATACTTCTGCGCTTCATTGCCTACGTTCGTGATATGCAATAAACGAACATTGTCTTTGAAGCAAATCTGACGGACGGGTAGTTCGAAGCTATAAATTCTCGACTTACCATGAGATCGAGGAGCCAGCTGCAGATGTCTGTGACGGCCAAAGTTCTGACGCCATTTGTTCTGATGCTGATAGGATTTCAAACCAAGGTAGTAATCACCAAAGAATGGACGGTTGTAATAAGCTATGTAAATACGAAGGCCGTGCTTCCACGACTTGATAGGTCGAATGTAGCCTATCTTATGCGCTAACAAACCCTCGATGTATTCCTTCCGGTTGTTATCAGTCCAACGTTCTCCACTACAAGCCTCAAGGACAGGTGCAAGAAATTGACCATCACCATTAAAGTCGCTCGAATAAAGGTGGCCGCCATTGGTAGCTAATTCAAATATGTCTTCATAAAGGTCATGCGACCAATGGAGATGTATCATCAACTTTTTCTTCCAGAACCCTCGCAGAGCCACCCCTGATTCGGTTGACTAATTCATGCATCATTTCCCGACTCCGCTTCTCTCTCTGTTCTGGAGGCAATGCCATAAGCTCGTCAGACATCGCCTTGAGCTGTCTCTGCCTTTCTGATAAACCAACACCCGTGGATTGCTCGGAACTTCCCAGGTTCGCCTTCAAGTTCTCCACTGGATCACCAAACTTCGGCCTTAAACCCAATTCCTTATACATCTCAATCCCACCCTTCGTTAATTCAAACAACACCCGAATGTTCTCCGTGTTGTCTCTCATCGGGATACCCATCTGCATTTCCAGTTCCAACATCTTTGCTACCCTCAAATGCTGAACGTTGATCGAATATCTCAATACCGCAAGGAAGTCTATTTCGCCAAACAACTCTGCAGCCCTGCGCATAAACGATTCAATCTGAGTCCTCAAAGCACCGACAGCTTTCGCTTGAGGATGACCAGGAGCCATTTCCAATTTCATCACGTCAACAACTGATTGCTCAAGCGTCTTGAGTTCATAAGTCAAACTTTTCTGCTCGGACGCCTTGATTTCAGCAACGCTATCGATAGCCGCAGTAGCCATCTTGACCTTTTTGCGTAATTCCGTTCTCCGTCTACGAAAAGTCTCAACGTGATAATCCTCCTTGAACTTGTCTTTCACTATGCCAGCTATCTTCAAAATCGAGAGCGACGATAATAACAATGCGTCGATTTCTTTGATATTCGGAGAATCTTTCAACGGCTTATTCTGCTCAGGAATCAATGACCCCTGTGCAGGTGTGGAACATTCTTTGGTCTTGTCGCCATTCGCCATACTAATCCTTCAATTTTCTCTAATTTCGATACCTCAACTGTCGTGTGCGGTGTAGTACAACAGCAGAGTTCCACTATCGATTTCGCAGCTATAGTTTTCGTATTTTCGCGGGTCTCAATGAAGTCCATATTGAACAATGCGGTCATTGCTCTCTCGGCTTGGCCTGAGTTCTTTACTCTTTTTAGAACAGGTCTGCGCGTCGTGAAGGTCTAGTCTCACTCTGTCAGCTACACAGTAATAGCCTGCTATATTCTGGAAGAACGCAACAACCCTATTGTTAGTGACGAAAGCCTTGCCTCTTACTCTTGTCGGCACCTCGCCCATATCCATCATCAGCATTACAGCCGTTCCTACCGGAAAGTCTTTGTTGAATTTGTCTGCTTGTTCCTGCAGCTCTTTCATTGGTTCATCCTTTAATAAATACCACGTTGATATTTATACGCTAAAACTGTATACTTTATCGATGCACCGTCTCCCCGATGGTGCAGAAGTGCCTCACATAGTCCTGACGTCTGGTAGTACGTCGGGGCTATTTTATTTCAGCTCTTTGAGAAGTGAAACACCTTGCGCTTCAATTTGAGTAAAGTCATTTCCATACCTGCAAATGATTGACAACCCATTGTTTCAATGTCCACTCCCGCATCAAGATTACCTTGTAAAACAGCGTGAACGTCGGTATCCACCAACAAAACAGAGTGAACAATGCTGCGCCTATCCAAAAGAGCCACGATGTAGCCAAGACATCTCCGTAAAACAATGCAAGGGTGAAGCCAAGCACGAAGGCAATAGGCATCGCTAATGTCGCTACCAAGGACCGCAACGTATCAAATGTATGCCAATAGTCTGTTGACCAAATATATCCCTGCTTGATCGCTACCGTTAACAGACCGCACTTCCCATCGTAAAAGTCTAACCATCTCTGGCCAAACTTCTCTAACCATTTCCGAACAACCTTTTCACCAAACCACTTTGCATCAGTAATCGCTTTGAATATCCCATACTGTGCCCATAAACTCACCAACACAAACATCAGGAACGCAATAAGCCAAATCATTCGCGAACCCTTTCATACAACTCGTGGAACATCGCTTCGGGAATTGGAAGCCTGCCAAAGCCTGTGCCTACAATGAAATCACCCGGGTGAACTTCCATCGTTGTTTCTCTATCCCTGCCTCCATCCATCCTAATGAATGTGCCATACTGCTTGTCGTGTTCATCCAGCTCTTTCGATAAGGTCACACCTTCTATCTTTACATCGGGAAACCACTGGACAGCATCGACCACCGGCATCCGTTTCCTGTATTGACCCATACCGCTTTCTCTCAAGGCTACTCCAATAGCCTTCTCTACCAAATACCAAACACCGAATCTCTTGCGCTCGAATCGATTGACATCACCTACGTGCTGACCATTGAGTTCAATCTTGTAGTTCCCAAGATGTTCACTGCCACCGATGTTCTCTATTGTGATTGTGCCAACCTCTTGAGTATCGCTTGGATTGCCCCTGGGTGTCGCCAGAATCTTCAATGTAAGCATTGTGAACCTATAAGAATAATGAGGGTTAGGGTAATGCTAATAAGCATCAGGAAAGCAATTTGACGCCTTGAATCCGGATTGTAGAACATAGTCACTCCTGTTGGGTTAAACCTTGTGGTTTTGCTGGCAACGGAAACTGCCGTATGAATTCATTACTCCCACAGCAAGGACATACTTCTTCTGGTGCTTCATCTGGTTTGGATACATAGATATTCGGCACGAGCTTATCGCACCATCGACACTTATAATCATATAATGGCATACGCGCCTACCTTCCACGCAGCACCTTCCCGCGCCTTTGCCTTCTCCACATTGATCTTGGCGTATTTGCACTCAAACACAGGAGTTGTCATTCCGAATTCACAGCAAATCGAGAACAGCTTGTTGGCAATCGTACAATTCGCGTCCCTGTTTTCAGGAATGAATTCGTCGCAGATAAAGCAAAGACAGCAATCACGATGCTTGCCCTTCAACGATTCGTCAACTTTGACCATATTGCCGTGATGCTCGTATTCAATGATTTTGCCCATACTGTTACTCCTTTTCGTTTTGTTGCACCGGTGCAACATTTTTCTGAATTGTCTTTTGTTTTGCTATTATCTTCAATGCCTCGTCCTTTATCCCTTGACGCTGAGTAAAGGTTACCCTCTTCCAGTCGATACCTAACTGACGGGCAACAACCTTCTGCATAAACGCCAATTTGTGAGGATGAAAGGCGAACTGCACCCCGCAAGCCGTGCAGACATCCAGAGGCACGCCCTGCTTTCCATTGTGCCTGAAATCGTGTTGCGGAATCACTGGATTCTCCACAGTCATAGCAACTTTCTCATCTATGTCGTTCATAGCGAAGAAGCCCCCATCATTGTGTCTCTGAATACATCGTTAATGTTCTTCCCCGTTTCCAAGGCTGTCTTCTTCATTGTATCCACCAACTTCTTCGTCTGATCATCCATAATAATCCACAGATGCGACTGACCGCCGAACGAGAAGACCATGTAACCTTTTGAGACCGTATCACCGTACTTGGCGAACATTTCATTCAGCACCGCTGCCAGAGCGTCGATCGTCTTGATCTCGCCCTTTGCATCGTTCAATGCCTTCTGCATCTCTGCAGGAAGCGCAGCTTTGGCTGACATAAACGCTTGTTCAAATGCGGCCTTGTCGACAAACGCCATCATTGCCTTGGTTGCTTCTTCCCCGTATTTATTTGCCAACCCAAGGAACATCTTTGTGAACTTAATCGGGTCCAGCTTACCCTTGATCACGTTGAACCGCATATTCTGGAACTTCTGCATATCCTCATCTAAACCAGTCTCGACAATGCACGGTGCAGTTGCTAGTCCGATAACACGTGCAGCCTTCAATCTGTGGCTACCTGAGATCGACCAGTAATGCCCTTCCTTGTCCTTGCGCGGTGCAACGAGAATCGGTTCTAAGAAACCAACCTCTTTAATATTTTTCACCAGCTCATTGAACACTTCCGGAGCCTGTTCGTTAGGATTCCAAGGTGGTTCCTCGATGAACTCAAGCCCTATACTCGTGATCACCATTTCTTTGTCCTTCTTTGCCATTACTCTGCCTTTCTGAATGTTGGAATGTCTGAATCACTCGTATCATTATATCCTGCTCTAAACAGTGACATTCGGATATCGTAAGGTGTTGCCTGCCTGTTCTGTATCTGATCAGGTCGGGAAAACTTGACCTTCTGAAACATCTTCTTATTCAACACCGTCAGAAAACCGTCAAACGTGAACTCTTGATCAAACTCAAGCAAGACCTCTTGCACTATATCATCGACAGCTTTATTCGGGATCTCGTTCATATTGTGCGACAACTGGGTCTGCACCAAGCCACGAACAAAATCTACGTTGGCCTTGAACGTCATATCCTTTTCATACTTCTCTTTGATAAATTGACGGTAAGGTTCTAACCGTTCACGCGCCCAGGCATAATCATCCTGGATTTTTGCAAACCACATATACGCTTCATCCATCGATCGATAAATGAAGGGATAGTCCTTCGGTAGCATCTCCCACACATAAGGCTTATCCGGCAACACTCCCACAAGGCCAAGATAAATCTGCTCAACAAAGAAGTTCGGAGCGTTCTCTCCCTCTGAGGCCACGAAGAAGGTGTGACATTTGGATGCCTCTTCGAAATACTTGTATCTTCCACAGCTCGAATAGAACAACCTGATACAGCCCTGCAGGAATTCCTTCGTAAATGCTTTCTTCTGCAGACTCAACTCCGGATTCGGCGTCGTCATAACGATATCGATCGGACGACCTGACGAATAGAACTTGTCGTAGAGCTGATACACTTTATCGACCCTCTTCGTCGTGTTGAACCGCGTGCCATAGAACAACGTGAATTTCTCATACTTATTGTTTTTCACTACCAGATCATCGAAATACTTTATCTCAAGACCGACCGTCGACACCAACGTCTGCTTTTCAAATAACTCGATCATTGCAGGCGATAAATACTTCTTCACTCGACCCAATGCTTCCTGATAGGATTCGGCACCGTCGATAATCGTGTTGCAGATAACCGTCGACATTGCATAACTCGCCTCATACATATTGATTCCCTTGGCATCGGGATACAAGACAGGTTGTCTGAAAATCACTGGTATCCAGTAATCTCGCTTCTGATCTAAGAGCGCGTTCTTCCACCACATCCCTACGTGAAATCGTGAAGTATACATTGCATCAGTGATATTTCTGCCACCCCTGAGATGAAACTGCAAAGCGAATTCCTGAGACGTGACGTGCTCATTCGTTGTATAATCGTGAGCTTCCGGTATTCCAATCACCTTCGTATGCTCTAACTTGTCAATCACGTCAACGTGCCGTTCCGGAATTGCCAGATAAAAATACATATCGTTGTAAAACTTATTGGCCACACCAATAAACTTGACAAAATCATAGTAATCGCTGTCAGCGTGAATCGTTGACAGACCTATATTGGGAAGCATGACAATTCTCATCGAATCCACCTTATCAATTCAAATGCCTCAGCCGCCTCTCGACCGCAAGCCATACCTCGAAAATGTGCTAACGTCCTAATTCCCTTCTCTGAGCGTGGGAAAGGGAACCCGTTATACTCGGATTTGTAGCAAGCCATCCCGTTAATCTTGTCCTTCAACGTCTTCTCGATATCGACGAAATGATTCGGTGCAAACTGCCAACCTGGTAGACTAGCCGGAGCCTGCTCCGTGGACGACAAGACCTCATACGAGAAGACACGTTCGATGAAGGAATACGTGAAGGCCCTTGTAGCCACCAAGGTTGCTTCAAATATCGCCCTGTGATCTTGATTAACGTCGCCCTTGTGATGTGTGTAGATGATGGACGGGTGAATCTTCTCAACCACTTCCTCAATCGGTCGAATCACATCTGCAAGCGAAATGTCCAGATATTCGTCTGCCAGCTTGCCGTGATGCAATTCCTTGACGCCAATAATCTTGGCCATCTTCCGTGCCTGAGTTCTGAGCATAGTCACCATATCTGCGTCGAACCGATGTCTCTCGGAACGATCGCAGATATTCAACACGTGAACCTCGTCACCTTCCATAGCGTGACGAGCCATCGTTCCACCAACCCCAAGCACTTCATCATCCAGATGCGCGGATATTACCAAAACCTTAGACATGCTTTTTCATCTTCTTTGTATTGGCATCGTTACGAGTTTCGAAATGCAATAGCGCTTTGTCCACTTCCTTGTCTGGAAGTTTTGCGTAATACTCGATTGTCTCAATCATTCCCCCTTTGAAGTCTTTGAACTCCAAGGGGAAATACTGACCCAATGCAGTTGTATCTGCACAGATCGTCGAACGGGTGGGTTCACCAGCCCTCATAGGCAAATGAACTATTTCCGATTTAGAACCTGTTAGCTCAATGACGAAATCGGCCAGTTGATTCACAGTCAACGGTGTTCCACTGCCCACGTCGCAGATCTTACCAACCAAATCCGCACGGCGTGTAGCACCAATCGCAAACTTCGCAATGTCCTCTACGTGAATCATATCGACAGTCTGGAACCCATCTCCCCATATCTCAATCGGAAGATTCCGCAACGCCTGAATCGCGAACATCGGAACAACCTTTCGAATCGGGTAAAGCTTCTGAGCCGGACCATACGCATTGAACCACTTCATCACAACCACCTGAAGTCCATACACTTCCGCATACATCTGACAGAAACGTTCCGCAGCGTGTTTCGTGATACTGTAAGTGTTCAACCATTCATTCGGCTTTGTCGGATGGAAGAGACGTTTGACACCCGTATCGACGGCGACTTTCAACACATTGACAGCGCCACCGATATTGATATCCACAGCACGATTGCTATCGTGAATCAATTCGTGTGTTCCGAGAATCCCGGCACAATCATAAATCTCATCAATTCCATCACTGCATAAATCATACAGGTTGGAGTAATAACGCACATCGCCCTCGATGAATTCGGCGTTATCGGGAAGCTTGTAATCAGGCTTCGCTACGTCAAACACTACCACATCTTGTCCCTCTTTTGCCAACGCCCTTACAATGTTCTGCCCTATGAACCCTGAACCACCTGTGACGACACAACGCATAGCTAACTCCTTATGTTTATGATTGAATGTATTCAAGTGCTCCACGCCCATATCTGAACAGAGCGTCCAAAATTGACAAGCATGGTTTGATACCGGCCTTCGGTGACCAATTCTGATGCGTAACCGCTATACCTTTTTCTGTGAAATACTCTACTCGCAGGTAATTCTTCAATGCCCATTCACCGCAGAAATACTCTGTCGCACCGGCTGCTAGGCATAAACTGAGTATCCAGTCAGAAGGTCTCTCTAAGAGTTTCGGAGCAAGCGTATAATCATTTGTCGTATTCGTCTTAGCGTTCAGATAACTGAACACATCGCTCATAGAAAAAAATGCTGACTCTCCCAAAGAACTTCCCCGACCCAAGTTCGCTTCCACGATCGGGAACACCTCAGAGAAGAACGGTGCTTTGCCGTAGGCCATTTTGATTGTGGCCAAATGTTTCCGGACCCAGTTGTGAGACATATCCATCTCACACTCATTCAATTCCAATTCCTGCTTACCAACGTGCTTGACCGGAATGATAAGTCTATGGACGGAATCGTTGAGAACGATTTCGTAAAAGCTGTGATTGGTCCGACGCACATACTGGGCAGAACCCATATTGATATTCAGGTCGCTGGACAGGATGCGGTTGAAAAGATACGTCGGGCCGAAAGGAACAGGCTGATTGATAGTTACGCGCATACTTGCTCAAAGATAGTAATGAATTTGCGTGCGTTATCTAACGTGTTCAACGGAGGGCAAAGGTGATTCTTCGCAACTTCCTCTGCCTGCATAAATCTGTTTGGAAACAATGTCGTTCGATGGACAGCGCCAGCAACCGGTGCTCCAAGAGCCGCAATTTTCGCCTCATACTCGTCTGCACCAGCGAACTGGACGATGAACTTGTAGTAACTGTGCGACACATTGAGAGTGTCCTGCGGGAGTCTATATCCTACATGCTTGGCGAAATAAGGCAAATACACATCTTCAACAATGGTTCGCCTGTAACCAATCTCACGATCAAGATATTTCAGCTTTACCTTTGCGACACTGGCAGTGTATTCACTCGCTCGATAGTTGTAGCAATCATCCAAACATTGAACACCATTGTCAGCTCGCCCCTGATTACGGATGAGCTTACCATACCGATATGCTGAGTCGTCATTGAATCGAACGATACCACCCTCGCCAACACTCAGCACCTTTGTCGCGAACATCGAACCACATACTGCGTCGCCATTCTCTCCGGCGAAAAATCCCGCACCATCGAGAAACGATTCCGACGCATAGGCGTGAGAGATGTCCTCAACCAACCGGATACCACGTTCCTTCAAGAAGACAACCAGCTCTTTCATCCGGGCAGGTATCAATCCACCTGTATAGACCATCACAACCGCAAATACATTTTCATGCAGAATTCCACCGTCAATGAAATCCATTACCTTCTCCACATCCATACATTGCGACAGAGGATCTATATCCATCGGCACAGTCACGAATCCAGCTTTCTCAATAGCCCACTTCACCATCGGAACAGTCATAGCAGGCATAAGAACAAGTTTGCCTTTTGCGAAGGGAGATAACGCCCTCAATGCCAATTCGATAGCACACGTGCCGTTCGATACGAGAAGCGTTTTGTGCTCACTAGAATTGAACAACTCTCTGTCGCACATATCTTCAAATTCCTTTGTCTCTCGGCCAAGCACAAAGGAACCACTACGAGCAACACGCTCGGCGCCCTCCTTTATCTCTTCAACCATTTCATCGTCAATATGATACATATTACTCCTGCTCCTTCGGTTTTTGTGCTTTGATGATATTCATTGCCTGCCAAAACTCGTCCATTCCGTCTCTCGGGTCCAATCGCCCATACTTCTTCCACATCAAGATTCGGCATATCTGACCAACCAAATCCCCGGAAAACCGACGGTCAACAGCATCCCAGTTCTTGTTCTTTGCAGCTTCACGGCCTATCGACGTGTGCATATCAATAGCCCAACTCGGCAGCGGTTCAGGCAACAACTCTTCGCCGTTCCACTGATAACGCTTTTCTAAGTTGCCCAACTCTCGCTGGATCTGGACACCTGACTCAGTGTTCCAGAACTTTGGACACGTGCAGAGATACCAGTTCACGAAATAAATGTGATTCCAGATATCGGGCACTTTCTTATCGATCATCAGCATCAACGAACCTGTCAAGGTTATCGCTTGCGCATCCCAACAATCTTCACCGGCAAACGCTGCCATTCTTAGCCCTATGTAGTAATCGGACATCTTGCCTACCGTGCTCATGATGTTCAACCAATACATCGAATCTTGAAGGCGATTCAGCCTTACCGACTTAATCCACGCCGATACAAAGTCTTTCTCGTTCACCTCGACATCCTTCTTCTCGTTAAACAACCCTTCCTCTTCATTCTTGCCCATTACGCCCTCTCTTGTTTAATGTTTAGTGAGTATGAATATAACATATATATTGTTATTTATCCATTATTGGACATACTCAAACAATCTTCGCCCTGTGTACTGCATATCTTTCTTGATTCTCGACAATGGCATCAGAGCCACGATTCTTTTACACGCATACTTTTCAGCAGCCTTCACAAACGTGAAATACATATACTTACCAAAGTTGCTCAATCTGTCAGCATAAAACCCTGAAAGGAATGTCAAGGTTGCGTTACCAGCATCCAAAGCAAGTAGAGCTGCACCGACACACTCACCGCCTATTAAATATCTTAGCGTAACAAGCGACCGATTCTCAGCTAACCATTCACAAATGCGCGTGAAGCTTTCTACGTGTTCCGGTCTCGCAAATCTGGATTCATCGCCCAATCTTTCCAAAGAGAACTTGATCATTTCGTTAATCGCCCCCCGTGAAATCCATTATGCCAATCGATTACAACTTCTTCATCGTAGGAATGAGCTGTTTCATAGCGCAGTGCCTGTCGGAGTGTGCGCTTGGAATCACCACCAACAAACCGTGCCTTATACGCTTCTATCTGATGGAATTCGGGCAATAACAACTCTGCAGTGTCAACATCCATCAGCTTCATACCTGTATATTGCATATCGCAATACGCGATATTTACCGAGCCGGTCATTAAACGCCTACATTCCAACCACTCGACATCCGACATCCCCAGGTCAAATCCCTCACCCCAAAACTGCCCAATGACCTCAAGTTGTCCATTGTATCTGCATAACGGTAACGCAAACTTGACATCTCTATTCTCAAGACCAACCATAGCGTGAACATCGGTAAACGCGTTGGAGAGACACGCCAATTTCAACCCTATATTGTTGACAAGACGTGTGGCTTTCTGCTTACCACAGTAATGCCGAACCGCATCCTCGGTCTGAACAATAACTATTTTCACGAGCGCACATTCAATTCTGCAGAGATCAATCCTGCGTGATAAAATCGTTCCCTCGCCTTGGTCCAACTCACACCGATATCGTCACGGAAAATCATATCGTGAAACGAGATCTTGTTTACATCTTCATAACAATTTTGCCGTGCCGCATCGACCGTTACACCAACGCCAGTGATGCACATTACCCAAGCACCATCCGTGACAGGTATACCATCAACCAACTTCACCGCACCAAGCGTATAGTCGCCAATGAGCCTGTCAATCCCACGAATCGGAGCGCCAACATTAAGGATGTCGGGATACGTCTCGTGATAGGGATAACCACATACAGCCAGAACTGCACCGACAGCAACTAGATTCGTATGCCTGAGATGTCGCGGATCACCATTCCCTCTTGCAACACCAAGAAGAAATTCACCATACGCGGATTCTCTGATCAGTGGAAGCATAATCGCTGTTTGAGGAACACCATACCTGCAGGTAAATTCAAGCGGGACATAGTTGCCTTCAACGTCCACGATACCGTTGATGTCAATAAAGCCACGATATTCTTTCAAACATTCAACTGCGGTTGGCGACCTCAAAAGACTAAGCCAAATATCAACCACCTTCTTCGTGAGATCGAACCATACAAGTGTTCCCATCTCCGGAGTCAACACACCACGATCACCACGCCACAACCTTTTGTGTTCCATCGTCGATACCGTTGGAATGAATTTCGTTCCGTCCCAATAAGCAGCCAAGCTGTATTCCGGTCCGTCAATCTTTTCCTCAATAACCACCCGGCCATTCGGCGAGTTACGCAGGACGAATAAAGCACTTGCAATATCATCACAAACCGTCGTTCGAAATCCCCGATTGGTTTCGGTAAACTTGACCACCATCTTCGTGAATTCCCCGGTCTTTACGAACCTGATAGCCTCTTCATTGGTATCAAATACGAGCCATTCTGGATTCTTGAACCCTGCCTCTTCGAAGATCTTGCGTCCGACATCCTTTAACTCCATCGTAAAACCTTTGGCACCTGAACCAACCGTTGGAATTCCACGTTCTCGGAACTTCTCTACGAAGCCGTCTCTCGTTACATTGGTGCCACAGGCAACAACCAAATCCCAATCCTTATCCAAAACGTTGTCGCAATCCTCTTGCCAGCCCACGCACTTGACACCAAGGCGACTTGCTGCATACGAATCCGTAGATGCGTAAACGTCGTGCCTTTCGCTCATAAGGATCTGTCCCAATGAATCGGCTACAACGTCTTTATCCATCAACAGTATTTTCATCATCAATCCTTGAACAACACAACGTTGACATACCCTGTTAATCGACTGTGATCGATCGTAAACCGGGGAGTCAAAGACGATACAATTTCCATCAGCTCACCCGGCTCAATGAGAAACCAACTACTCGCAAGATCTCCCGTAACCTGACTGAGACGAGTGCTGTAGATATTAAACGCGCAATATCGGATGGAGTATGCAAACATCTTTTGGACTATCTCGGTAAATATTCGAAGCTGTTTTGCCCTACCACGATACATCTTCACATAGGGAAGACTGCCATTGGCAACAACCAGATCATATTGGCTGGACGTATCGAACTTCCGAAAATCACCAATCCACGTTCCGATTGACGGAAACATTTTCGAGCCAATATCAAGCAACTCACGAGAACGGTCAATCGCTCTGTAAACGTCTATCTTAATCTGAGATTCAAGGAATCCATAGAGGTCACACTTGCCAGCTCCAACGTCGAGAACTGACATACCATTTGAGAGGGGAACATTTTTGAGAAGATCTGAAAAAGTGGCACTTTGCAAACCTGCAGAGTGCCATAACACTGCTTCACTACTAGTTGGTCCGTATTCCTGTATCATACGCTTATGGAATACTTCGGGCAACTCAAATTTCTTTTTCATAAAGTTGGGTTGGTATCTATCCTATTAAGATCGTGAGATTTCTTTGCTTGCAAGTAATTCCAACTGTTCGCCACATGCCCGGCCAAACAATTTCAAATCTTCACGCCAGAAGCCTCTCCGCTGAACAATAGCGCCAAACTCTTCAACGTCGTGATCGATGATCATTGTATCTCCGCTTTCCAGATCGATTCCAGCGTGACACAACTCGTGATCGACGAGCGCAATTCGCCCTTCCTCTGAAAGCAACAACCACTGAGCGTGGTTCACTTCCATCAGGAACAAATACCCCGAGATATACACTTCCTTCGCCGAACGCTTGGCCATTGTCGCCCAATCCGACATCTTGCCTGCGTTGAACAGATACATAATCGGCTTGTCTTTGAGATGGTTGTGAAACTCAGGAATCAACTTCTCGGCGATTTCCTTCACATCCACAGCATCGAAATACTTCAACGCGGCCACACCGTCTTTCGTGGGTTCTTTTTCTGCGCCAAACTTACGGCCTGTTTTCATTGCCATCCTTTCTCTGAAATGATGCACCGGTGCAATATTTATTATATTAAACACTGATAACATACTGTATAATATATTGAATATCAAGAGTGAAGTAATAATAAACTGAACTTTAATCAAATGCGTTGAACCGTCTGACCAATTCTTCGCACAACTCATCTCGATAGACCGGCAACAATACCGCCTTGTACCCTCTGTTCATTTCAGCTACCAGATTACCATCAGCGTCAACGATACAACCGTACTCAACACGTAATGGTGTTTTCAAAACGCCCAACATTTCATCTCTCCACTTTGACATGATCGTTCTCCTATTCTATATCGATGAATATCTTACTGCCGGTGACAAGGATCTTATTTGCCGATAACATTGCACCGGTTACCAGTTTGCCTTTAGCAGTTGGTTCTTGTTCGAGAGGAACAAGTTCATACCATCCGGAAATGCCAAGTCTCTTGCTGTCGATTGGTTGAACAACCGGAGCAATCTGCGAACCACTAGACTTTTCAGACTTATGCGCTGTCGAAAATGCGTCGTCTGCCTCTTTGCCCTTTTGAGAAGGTCCTGTAGAGTCGGTAGGATGCTCTGAAACCACCTCATAGGACGCGTTGGACGTCTTGGTGGTAGGTAGGATAGGAGTTGAACTTGTGTCCTCGTTTAAGAACTTTGTAAGTTCTCGACGCGGAAGCGTGAACATCTGCAAAAGCTCTTTCTTTTTGGTATCCCATTCTGGTTCGTCAGGTTTGACATAATGCACCATCAGGTCCAGCTTCGAAATACCGACATCTTGTAACTCGTCCATCGTAAATGCTGCCGATGCAAGGTAAACGTTGAACATCCGCACATATCTGAAAGCTGTGCTACGATCAAGATCAATCTCCGGACTTTCACACCACGACTCAAACGTGGAATGTCCAAGAACCTTATACCACCGATTGTCCAATATCGTTTTCAAATGAGCGGCGATTGCAAAGGACACATTCACATACTGTTGCTTAGCTGCGATCAACTTCCGTTCTTCTGCATACGCAAGCTCAATCTCTTTCTGACTCAGAACATCGCCAATCTGTTCTGTTGTTACATTGTCAAGAGCATGTGAAGTAATGACCGTCGATAATTCTTTCCCTGTATCTACCATACTAATTCTTCCTTTCGTTATAGAGATGATGTAACAACCTACTTTGTGCGTCAAAATCGACACCGTATTTAATTTCAAACTTTTCCCGGCCCAACCTTTCTACTTCTCGATGATGCGAACCCTCTCCATCGCAAAGAGGAACCAAGAACTGGTCGCTAGCCTTATGAGTTGTTCCTCTACCCTCTGCCTGCCCACCATAATGATGAGCCTGACCGGGCCGGCCACAGACAATGCACGGCTTGCCAGAAACAAACCTGTGATACTCTTTATCTCTAAACCCCTTGGTTTGACTATGCTTCACACCACAGCCCCGTCCCAATAAAGCACACTGACACTGCCATCGTCATTTCTAAGATCATTGAACATTGCGTCTTCACGTTTCTTTTTCGTGAACGCAAAACCAACGACATTGACGATATGAGCACCAGACTCCAGATACATCGTATCTTCGTCACCATCAATCATTGTCCATATCTGCAGATCGGGGAACTTCAACTGCACGTTCACCGCAACATCCCGTTCAAAGACAAACTCATAAAGCGATTCGGGTATAATCACATTACCGTCTTTATCGACAACTTCTGCCTCGTGAAAAAACTCATTAATATCCTTAATCATTGCCCTCTCCTTCTGCTATTAAAACATTGATTCTTGATTCACGGGCGTTCCGAGAATCGTTGCCAACTTTGTAGACGATAACCGAGCCGCTAACTTTATATCGGCTTGCGTCGGCTGATGGTAAATCGTTCGATAATTCTCAGACCAGTCTCCCGACGATCGGAACGGCAGGCTTATATCAACCGCAAGCTGATAAATCTCCGCACGTTCAAAACTAATTGGACTAGCACCAGCCGCGATCATTTCTGCGCGGAAAGCAGCAAACAATTCCCCAAACCACGGCGACGGTGTCTTGGCGTCTGGGTCAGTTGAAATCAATGACGCATATGCCTTTGACAACGCCTGTCTTTTTACGCTTTGCTCGACGGACATATTTCCTCCACCGTTAATTCGATGAACGCATTATACATTCTTCGAATACTGTCTTCTGACGTCGTAATGATGTCGCAAAGAAATCCACCATCCTCAAGCGGAACAGTATTGATCAATCCCTTCACTTCCACACCAGCCGTTACATCTTCGTACGAATAGAAAAGACCGACTCCGGTTACAATCCAATCGAAGTCGATTATCATCCGTCGCCTTGCCCTCTCCATCTGTGCATCAGATACACAAAACGTTTTACTCATTCCCTGTCCCTTTCTTAAAAAAAGTCTATCTGTGAACGTGCAATAATCCGTTGTGGCCTGACGGCCTTTCTTATCAATACAAGCGGGGAACCTAGATCTGTTACTTCAACCATATCCTCACCAATCTCCGCAGCGATATTCATCCGGAACATCTCTACCATCTGCCTCTCGATATCCTTCTCATCCAGCAACCCGTCCGTGCCCATTTGATGAGCATTGATGATCTCTCTGGCCATCTTGAAGAAATCAACCTGTGTCTCGTTCTGATCGATCAGCTTACCGTCCAGAGCCAAGTCACTCGACTTGCCCTTGAGGTCGATTATCTCAAACAACTGTTTCTGGTCAATACCGCCTTCCGTGTAAAGCATATACACATTGACATCCTTTTTCGACGTGAACCTGTGAACACGATCGATTGCTTGACGCGTCGTGCTGTGGTCCCATTCGAAGTCTGTCATAATCACGTGATTGGCATTGTCCAAGCTGTGGCCAAGACTCATTGCCTGCGTTCCTGCGATCAATACCGGAAACTTCTTCTTCTTGAAATCGTGAACCAATAATCCACGTTTCTTAGGCGTTGTCTCTGCGTTCACTATCTCAGACGTGATTCCAAACCTGCCGAGCAAGTCTTTCAAATAATGCGTGTTGTCTGAGAGCGAACTGAATACCACCAACTGCTCACCAGCATCTACGACATCCTTTGCTTTGGAAAGCACGAACAATGCCTTCTCTGTGTAGTTCGACTTGCCCTGTGCGCCTAGGAAAAACGAGTCTTCCATCCCTGCCATTGGCACACCAGGCAGTAGGTTCGACGCTGGAACTGTGGCCGTGATTCTCAGTTTCCAAAGTAGACCGAGAATCATTTCCTTCATAGCAACGCCACCCTCGTCCATCTCTGTGACATGCGACGCCTTGAACCATTCAGAGAAGTTGGCTATCCACCAATCGTAGACCTTCTTCTGTTCCGTTGTGAAATTCACCTTGATACGGTGAACATTCTTGAGCACCAGCTCTACACCGCAATCCGCTTTCGTGCGTCTGACAATCGCAGGTGCAAACAACTTCCAGAGTAAATGCAGATTGCCGATTTCGGGAAGAAGCTTTTTCTTGCCCGTTGATAACGACTTCCGAAATTCCTCTGCTGCTTGCTCGAACACACCAAAATCATTCAAGAACCGTTCCGTTCCACCTTCGTAATGATAAGGGAACCGTGGAACTGCATTACCGAGGGTCCAATGCAGGAGCCAATATGAGTCGGAAATCCAGCCTTTGATTGGCGAACCACTCAACAACAACCTGTTCTTCGCACGCAAGGCTCGAACCGCTATACCCTGCATCGAGTGCTTGGATTTAATCTTGACACCCTCGTCAACGATAATCGTGTCGAAACACTTTTTCAGATAGGAATACATTCCCTTCTTCCTTTTCTTCCACACAACATATCCACAGTGTTTGCACGACTTACCGGTCCAACCATCGCCACGCATAGCCCTACATTTAGGACACATTGCTACAAGACTGACGATATCATCGTCGTCCGTCTTCGCCATTCCACGTTTATACTCAATCTCGTACTCATCGTGTATCCGACTTCCTTTGAGGAGCTCATAATGGATGAAGTATGTCCCTGATTCGGCCTTTTTTATCTCCTGTATATCGCTGTAACCAGTTATTTCCTGCAAGTGTATATTGAGTGAGTGCGCTTCCTCAAACCATTGTTTTTTCAGGTCTTGAGGACAAATGATCAAGGTCTTCTTCGCGTTCCTAACCTTCGCCCAAGCCATAGCACCCCTGGTCTTACCTAAACCCATCTCCCAAGAGAGCACACAGGAATCTTTCATCGCAGCTCGTGTCAGATCTTCAACCTGAAACGGTTTGAGAGTAAATGCTTTGAACTCGTCTGACATCAACCGCTTCTTAATCTTCTGATAAAGAGCCGGCTTTTTGACTCTTACATCTTTCGGGTCCGGAATATCAAAGTGATCAATGATGGTCTGAATATCTTCGGCACTCTCCGTGAACGTGATGCCGCCAATCTCGATCGATAATGCCTTACCAATCTTGACCATCTCTTTCGAGATACCACGCGGCCCGGAATCCACTTTTTCGTAATGCGACTGCACCGTGGTTGTCGTTACGTGAACGTCATACGGCTTGCCCTTCTCGAATATGACAGGTGATCTTCCACCACGAATAATGATTTCCTTCGTGCATTGAATCTGGCTAATGTCCTCAAGGTAGCCCAACCTCTGCTGTGGTTTCAACGGATACATAGGCGTGAGAATGAATTCTGCATCAATAACGGCCTTTTCAATAGCGTGCCGTGCAGTAGGCGACATCGTGATCAGTGTCTTGGTGTCTACCATCTCATATAACAACTTCCGGGCTTGGTTATTGAAAGCAAAATACGAAGGGCTGACGCCTCTCATACCTTCAATCAATTCCCGTTCTTGGAAGTCATAGTCACGGTGCATAACGAACTGCACGTAATTCGAGATGTGAACATTGATCTTGCCACTGGCGAAATCAATATTATAAGTTTGCTTTGCCGCTTTCTTTTTCTTCTCCTTATACTCACCAACAGCAGCCGCGAAGCGTTTCTTGTTATCGTCGATCACTTCAAAGTTCACGAACAGTGATGGATACAACCCGTTATCTCGACGCGCTTGAGCTACGATGCCCGTGCATACTTTCGTCGCGTTCTCGAAATTCGGTGACTTCATATCCATTATCGCCTGTTCGTCATACTCGACGCCTTCCAACTCTTCATTCGTGAAGAAAGCAATAACACATTCAATCTCTGAGAACGGCACGAACATATTGCGAGCCGTGATCACCGAATAGACACGACTGCGTATCTTCTTGTCTTGAGACAATGAATTCAACCACGTCGATTTCTCGGCCACGAACGAACCTTGACCGCTATTGGTCAGGAGCGACATTGCCATCAGAATCGTCGCCCTCTGAGACTCGATATTCTTTTCATCGCTACCCGTGAGCGCAGCACACTTCCAAAACAAATTGAACGGTGGATTCAGCACCATCGCATTGGCTTGAAACTCGACCTGCAGTAAATAAGGATACAGCTCAGGCAGATTCGCATTGGCGATGAGCATATTGCTCTTAACTTTTGGGATATTCGACTTGTCTAATTCAACACCCAAACATTCGCACTCCGTGAACGATTCGAGCAAATTCCCCGTCCCTGCCGTGAGATCTACTACGACACCCTCTTTTGTGCCCATAGCTTCGTGCATAAATCTACCGATTCGCAAGGGAGTGAAATACTGTTGCAGTCCCTTCTCGTGCGAATTCTTGCTGACAAAGACGTCCTCGTCCTGGTCCAGCAATTCTTTCGTGACCTTTTGACGTTTCATTTTCGGTAACACACTTGACCGGTCTTTCAAAAGTCCAGAGCGTGCCGCACTCGACACCCCTTTCAAATGTCCAACATTCGTGCTCATATATCCTCTCTGTTTAGCATACTGAACAGTTGGTAAACACCAATCCCTTAGTGGAATTGGGGAATGATTAGATAACTTTATGGATGTGAGGTGTCAATAATTGTTGCTGGCAGGTTCCTCTTAAACCTGCAATCGGAGCACGCGAGAAATCGCCCAAAGACCCCGCGCTTGATATGCAACAATCCACCGCACTCACAAAGTTTAATCTTTGTAGCTTCTTCTATAATCTGTGAGACACGCATAGTTAAATTCAGCTTCCATCGCGTATCCTTTGGCACTCTGAACCACGTCATTAACTTCAACGACATTCCGTGGAGCATACACACCCTGATATACGCTTCATTATAGTTCTCCATCTTCGGTATCGAAGACAACACCCTGAGAACAACCCTGCCTATTTCATAGTCAAACGTAAACTCTTTCTCAACCTGCGGATTGAACTGGAACCGTTGGCCCAGCGTTTCCCGCATTTCTTTGAACGTGATACTCACTTTCTGCCTGTTCAAAAAGTAATCGGAACCCACTTCTTCTTCTGTCAAGAACTACCTCTCCGATAGCTATTCTGTTTAATGCGTCGAGTTTCTTCTGCCAGAACTCTGACATATTCACGCCCTTTGGGTCAAAAAACTTCATTGGTCTGCGTTCATTGTGCCACCATGCTGGATACTTCATCGCACATGCGTTACCACAGACCGGCAGCCAACCGTTATACCAATGCCATGGTGCACTGCCAAAGCGAATGATTCCTATCAGTTTCGCTGGCAAACCGCATATGTCGCAAACAACTACTCCCAATTAGGCACAACGTTTCTGCACTTAAAATCGACATGCGCGTAAGACACCAGTTGATTGAAAGAGTACCCCATTTCTACCAGTTGCGACGCCGTCTTTGTCAGCTTTGCGCCCCGAGCCATAAAGATTCGATCGATCACCAGAACTAGCCTTCTTGCTTCGTTCGGATGATAGGACAGGAATCTTTTCAACTTTATCATTGAGTCCTTGTCCAGCCAACCCTTGACTTCCACGTACTTGTTTGTCTCCGGCAGATAAAAGTCGGGCTTGTAAAACCTGTTTCCCCTTTTCAATCCCTCGAACTCGAACTCCCTCTTTTCGTATTCGAATACTATCCCTGCAGACCGGTAATAACGCACCATATTCGCTTCCCAGCTCGAGCGAACGTAGAAGCCAATGTCCGGTCTCGTTCCAGTCTTTGGGAGAGCCGCGCTGGTAAACGATCTGCTCAACTTTCTTTCTGTAGTTGCCATAGACTAAGTCCTTATAGGTGTTGAATGGATTGATACCCTTCGCAATCAACCGCCTTACGGTGCCCGGCCCACGGTTATATGCTGTCAATGCTAAATCCCAACTGCAATACTTACTCGAAACATTCTCCATGTCCTTCATCAAATACGCCAAATACTTCATACCTGCTTCTATGTTCAAGAGATAGTCTGTCAACAACCTGCGCTTAGTGATGGAGTTGTCTTTCATAATCCATCGTGCAGTATTCAGGTCGAGCTGCATCAAACCGAAACAGTTGTCATCCGGATTCACAGCGTTTCCTCTCCACGTGCTCTCTGTCTCAATGACAGCACATACGAGAATACTGTCCAACTGGTAAAACTGACTTCGTGTTACGATATACTCCGCCAACTGCGCCCTCTCCAATGCAGACTGTGAAAACGCAGTTGCTCAAAGCAATAACATTACTAAAAACATTTTTGGCTTTATCATACGACCTTCCTTTCTTATGCGGCGAGTTCGTCTATCATCTCGACTTCTGTCTCGATCGGAGCAAAACTCTTTCCGCTGTATTGTTCTAACACCATTTCATCCAAGAACCGCGATGGAGCAAGTTTCTTGTTGAAACGCTTTAAGAAGTACGAGACATATAAGCGATCAATCGCCCTTGTCAACGAGACATAGCACAGTCTTCGTTCTTCTTCTACATCCTCTGCCCGTGCGTGCGGTAACACTCCTTCTGATACACCTGCAGAGAAAACAACCGGGAACTCACAGCCTTTCGATCTGTGGATTGTCATGATTCTTACGGCATCAAATTCCTCATCACTGCTCTGAGCCGCGATGATGCCTTTAATGAATGTTACATACTCTCCGATATCCATAAACTGGTCGGCGCTGGTCTGCAGCTCATTCAACATTTCCAAGCGGTTCTGATGGTCCATTTCGTTCTTCCGAACCCAATCGTCATAGTCGAAGATCTTCCTGATCACTCCAATAGCCTGTCCCGCAGACATCCCCTTCGCGTTTCGACGCAGAGCCATTAAATCCATCGAGAACGACGTTGCACTCTTGTTCATATACGGCTTCGAATATCCACCACCTCTGAGAACGTCAAGCAAGAACGGCTTGTATTTCAACTTCACTTCAAACTGCTCAAAGAACACTTTACCAAGGAATCGATTCGGCCTGTTGTAAATACGCTTGAAAGCCGTTACGCTATCACTGACAACCAACTCCAGATAGCACATCATATCCTTGACGTTGGCACTTTCATAAAACGAACCGTCCAGGGCTTTGTATGGAATCCGACTCTTCACTAACTTTTCCTCGAACGGCCTTGACTGTGCGTTTGTCCGATTCAGGATAACCATGTCACCATATTTCACACCGTCCGTATTCAACTGCTTAATCTCTTCAACGATCGCCTCAGCTTCACCGTTGTCGTCCATAAATGAACCAATAAAGTCAATCCGGCCTTCATCTCTCACGAACTTGGTTCGCATAAACGGATAGCCGGCGTGACCAATCAAATCATTAGACATTTCCACGATGTTCGAAGCACAGCGATAATTGTACTCAAGCTCAATTATCTCGCCTTTGGGAAAGTGCTTTGTGAAATCCAAAGACAAGGTCACATCTGCCTGTCTAAACGAATAGATTGCCTGCCGAGGATCTGCAACCGCGAACAAATTCTCATGCTTGGACTGCAACATCTTGATCACCTCGAACTGCACAGGGTTCGTATCTTGAAATTCATCAACTAATATAAACTTGAACGCATTGGCATAGTCGTTCAATATATTGACCATCTCCTTCAAAAGAAAGTGCGTGTCCCAAAGCATATCATCAAATCCAACCTGTTTCGTGGTCCGTCGCATCTTCTCATAGGTCATAAAAAAGTCTGCAAACCATTTATCGACTCCAAGTTTCGAGAACATAAAATCTGCCTTACCATCCAGAACTTCATCCAGCGATATTGCATTGTTCTTGATATAAGCTATGCTTATCATCGAGTTAGCAATGTTCGACTTGTTATCTTCCGGCAAATCACACGCCTTCATCGTGTCCTTAATGAGCATCCGATGACCATAATCATCCATAATCTTGTAGCCAAACATATCGGGTTTCCAGAAGGTAATGTTCTTACGGAGGATCTTGTTCATCTGGCTGTGCATCGTTCCTACATTCAACATCTCAGCTTGCTCAAGGCCAATCTTTGTATACAATCGTGCCTTCATTTCGCCTGCTGCAGCGTTCGTGAATGTAAAGGCAAGAATCTCTTGCGGTTTCACCCCATCTTCAACCAGCCGGCTAATTCGCTCGATCAGTACGCGGGTCTTGCCCGAACCTGCTCCCGCGATCACGATTACCTGTCCTTCGTGAAAATCCACGGCCTTTTGTTGACTATCATCTAGCTTCATTACAATCCCTCTCTGTTAGAAAAACGGTGTATTTTTCATCGTGATATATCTTGTAAGCCGTCGCGACAACCGTGCGTAGATTCTCTTTCCGCATCTGCCCTCAATCGAATGATTGTCATTCTCCGGCCTTGCTCTGAGATTCATTATGTTCGTGCAAAACACAACCTTCTTATCCATTTCCGCAAGCTGTTCTAGAATCGCATACACGCGCTCGTAAATCCAGCTCCTTTCCATAAAGTTGTAAAACGAGAATTCATCCCACATTACCACTTCTGCTAACTGGAAGACCGACATCACCTCGGCCTCTGAGTTGTCAGTCCAACTTTCGCGCACGTTCTTAAAGAATAACGATTCATTGAGATACAGCGTTGGCACAAGCATACCGTTTTGCCGGTTACTCGCCGCAGCCATCAACCTTGACTTACCTGTGCTATTGTCACCCATTATGCAAAGCCATGATCGGTCAATCTTCACGTCGATGTTCTCCATTACTTCAAAAGCATCTTCGCTCCCTGGGCGACGTTCAAGCTGTGAAAACTTGACAAACTCCATCTCCGTTGGAAGACTGGCCTTTGCGTGTAGAGCCATTATTCGACTATTCTTCTCACGCTTATCGGCTTCCTGATCGTCCTTAACCTTCTGCGCCAAAGCCTTTTCTTCGCACGGATGGCACATTCCCTGCACCCACTTCGGACCACCAGTGTTAAACAGGTAGGCCGCGGTCGGGAGATAGTTTCTATTCACACTCCCGCAATCGGGACACTTCCAAGCAGTCTTCGGTGCCGTGTCCCAATCAACCGGTTGCAGAACCTCTACTATACCCTTCATCGGTTTTTCCACTGCTTTTTTGTCCTATCTGTTGGTTCGGTTCATAACCATTTTTGAACATGGTCTTGATATAGTTGTGATTGCTCAGACCTGACAACTTGCGTTCGACAACACTGCGAATAGCACCCAAGAGCCGTTCCCTGCTCACTTCACCGTGAGTCAAGCCGATCGTGAACTGCTTGGTCTGATACATCTCATAAAACGATTTCACAGCTTTCAAATGACGAGGCAACGACATCCGCGCCCCATCCTGTATTTGCTTTGCTGTCCGGAATAATCCGATATATGACTGAACCGCGTTCTTGTCTTCACCAAACTTAGCATACAGAGCGAGGATCTCGTTCCTGATATCTTCGTTCGACACCGGCTTCAACACCCCGTTATTCTGAATATATCCTGTAACAGCCTCCGCGACACTGGCCTTCTCTGTCTGTCTCACCGTTCCGATAATCTTCGTGAGCACAGATTCAGGATAGGTCTTGCGACCGTAATACGTTGTTGGATTGAGTATGAAGAATACATCTCCTACCCGTCCAACAATCTTCTTTTCAACCAACTCCAACATTGCATTGAGCCACTCTTTGGGGGCTAGCTTGGTGCCAGGCTGTTGCGCTATTAAATCTGTAACGCTCATTACGTGGCCATTGACGAATAACCCGCGCACGGTCATTTTACTGCCCAACGAAAGTAGATTGACGAACACGCCCAATGCACGTTCATCAAGTTCTACTCCAATCACTTCGAGAGGCAGACGTAATTCCTTTACCTCTCCATTTTTACGCAAGGACGGCCTCACTTTCCGAGGCAAAAGCCTCTGCATATTCCTTTTCATATTGTTCGATACGCATCGGCATTGCCAAAACAATAAGGTTTTCATCAACCTCATCGGAAGGCGCGAAGATCACTGGGCTGTTCTTCCCCTGTTCGGTAAAACGAACAACCATCTTGTCTGTGTCAATTACCGACAACACCGACGATAGATACGGGCCACTGATTCTTACCAAGACACTTGGTTCAGGGGCAATACTCTCTTCGTGATACCACTGCTTTGCAAAGCCGCCAAAATCCTCATCTTCTGCCCTCAGCTCGACTTTATCCTTGGATACGTAAATATCGACGGCCTTGGAATTATGAGAAGAATATAGAGAGACGATACCAAGCGCCTCACGCCACTTCTCGATCAATGTCACAATCTTGTTCTGAGCACCGGCGTTATAAGTCACAAGCAAGGTGTTCACTTCGGGAAACGGTTCTTCGATAATCGCCGATTCAAAGATACCGTCCTCGAACACGAGAACAATACCGCGATTCTCAATCATCAATACATCGAATGTCTCGGCCTTTATCGAAAGAATAAGCCGAGCCGCTTCCTGTGGAAGTATGATCGCAAATTCGTTCTCCAATCCCTCTGCGATACATTCATACCTGCTTAACAAGTGACCGTTGCTACCGTTAAACACGAGCTTTTCCTCGCTACCAACGATCTGTATGCCTGTAAGCGATGGTCTTAACGACGAAGCTGAATCTACAAACGGCAAGGTCTTCTCTAAACCACGCCTGAATAACAATGACCGAATAGGAAACGTCCCTTTCGGTTTCGTGAACACGATCGGTTCAATGTCAACACGAGCCAACTTATACTGCGAATCGTTCTTGCCATTGATCTTCAAGCACACACCGGTGTCGATGATGAGACTCAGTTCACCGGCCAATGCTTTCACTGTTTTGGACAACAACTTGAAGTCCACAGCAATCCGTTCTTCCACAAGCGGTCCACCGATGATTGCAATCGTGCGTCTCAACCGTCGCATACCATCTGAGCCTTCAAACCGAATCTCGCCACCAGAAAAGACAAGGTGAATCGGATTCTTATCTACAAACGCAAATTGGCCTACGATACTGGCCATCGTCTTTGCATCAATCGATACCATAATGCCCTCACTCTCCGTTCGTTAATAAATGAGACGGGCAGGAGTTACCCTGCCCATCCGTTATCTGCACTAAAACGGTAGATCGTCAACCTTGTCGTCCGAAGGTTTCGGTGAGCTATTCGCTCCCGCAGCCTTTCCGTTTCCGGGTTTACCTGCACCAGCCGTAACCAATTCACGTTCTGGCCGAGCCGACAACGACAAATCGATCTGGCTGTTCTTGTCGAAATTGATTTCAGACTTGAACACCTTTTCGATTCGCGTCCCCTGCTCTCCGGCATGTGCGCCACCGGTCTTCGTGTATTCCTCAGCGTATCCTTTCAAATACCGGCCAACCAACTTCTGTTCATCGAAGTTGCGTTGCGTTGCGAAGCAATTCACGACTTCCAAAAACCCCTTAAAGAAGGGCAGAGCGTTGGGATGAAGCGACCGCGACCCGTAGATCGTTCCACCAACTGCAGGACCGGAAACAACCCGATATTTAATGTTGAGAATCGGAAAGTTGCTCGTCGAGACCTTTGCCTCAACCTCAACAATTTCCAATTCGTGGAATCCAACAGTAACCTTTCCCCCGCTACCGGGGTCAAAGGCTTCCACATCGTTCAAATCTTGACCCATATCTACCATGACGATTTTACTCCTCTCTTATTGATTGAAAATTGGACACCTTATAGCGCCCATTATTTTGTCTCTTGTTGCTTTGCTAATGCAGCCAACCTTCTGAAAATCTTACCGTCTGTGCCGTCGTGCTTCTCACCAAGGAAATAGGTGAGCGTTGCATCTGCGTTCTGAAATGTCATACTCTTGGATTGCA
Source organism: uncultured Ignavibacteriaceae bacterium (assembly GCA_964651225.1). Classification (GTDB taxonomy): domain Bacteria; phylum Bacteroidota; class Ignavibacteria; order UBA10030; family UBA10030; genus Fen-1298. The sequence goes on along the minus strand of CAZYYD010000047.1, from coordinate 5,388 downwards.
CGGCACTTACGATCTTATCCCACTCGCTCTGCAGAACAACCTCTTTCGTCAGGTATTCCTTGAGCAACACCTTTTCCGTGATTTCATTGATCTGATCAAATGTCGCAAGCACAATCTCTGAACGTTTATCTACCGACATTTTCTGCCCGTCTTCGAATTCATACATCTCTTCGACGGTAGGAACACCGATATTAAAATAGATGCGATATGCTCTGCCACGTGCTCGTTTCTGAGCCATCTCCGGCAACCAAATCTGCATCGTTGACATCTTCACATTTGCCTTACTCGCCCTACCGTATCCAACGGCGGGAAATTTCCGGAGCTTATGATGAACCTTGCAAATCCAAAGCCCTTCATCTTCCGGTGGTTTCTGAGGATGATAGAAAGCGATTCTCTCTTCCTCTGTGCACGGGCGAAGTTCTTCGCCGTCGTAGCCGAGATCTTCATTCGCTTTCCGATGTAAAGCCGCAACAGTGGGATAGACCGCGCCACCAAGGATTACCAACTCCTTGAGAAACGGGTCCAACCCATAAGCCACAGACATCTTCGCAAGCGCATAAGCCGACTTGTCGGTAAGAGTCTCAGGCCAGTTCTGTTTCAACTCCAACCTTTTACTCTCAATCGATGCCGCACTCACCACGACTGGATGAAAATCTGTAACAAGTTGAGCGCTGCCGACCGGTTCTTTCTGAACCACAGCCAGAGCACTATTGTTGTTGTCCATTGAACGCTCCTCTCTTACTGTTTAGCGAACTGAACATATAGAAGATAAAAATAACACTTTCCCACCGGTGGCACTAATTGCATCCACTTTGAAAGTGTTAAGGTTGCTTATATAAGGTAGCTAAGATAAAATTGTTAGTCAAATGAGGGACGTATCAAAAAGCATTTTACTCCGTGGCTTGCTCTTTCTCCCCATCTGCATCAGACAGGCAAGTCTAATAAAAAACGAAAAGTCAAGAAGCATTCCCTTGCCAACCATTCACCTCGGCGGACTAGCGGACAACTGGAAGAATCAGATTGAACTGGTGAGCCGCTTTTAATTTCCTTTGATTGTATATTCCTTAAAATATAATTTGAATCGATAATTCTCAGTCGCCACAGCCTGCACCCGTTCAAATAACCGAATATCGGCAAAGGCAATACATTCTATCGGACCATAGACCCTTGCAGAATCGACCTGTGAATAATTCATTCCGACGTATGCAGGCCTTCCATTTTTGTCGATCGGAAGCCATTTGATTTCAAAATGTGCTGTATCCTTCGGTCGCAATGCGATCGTTCCCCTAAATACAGGGGGTGACCGTAAATTTCCTAATGTTATCGGAACAACGATGACACCAGGCGATGGACCAAATGACTGTATTGTTACACGATCACCAATTGCTGCGTCGCCTTGAAGAAGATCATCATATGTGTTGACGACATCAATTTTTAGCGTTACAACAGATCCAGCGGAATAATAACCAGCGTCTGAATAATAGGTGATATTTATCGTATCCAGCACAGCGTTTGGAAAAGAACATACGAGAACATTCTCAGGTGTTGTATAAGGTGGAAAAACTTCGTCACAACCAGATACGAGTATAACTATAACGAGTGTAAATGCAAAAGCGATATTTTTCATGTAGTCAACGTTCATAACTCAGCCGTAATACCTACGCGCACTCTCCGATACGGATCATATGCCGAAAGATCACTCAATTCCCCGCCGACCCTCCCTTCCGAATCAACCCACTTCACATTCCTTGTGTTTAACAGATTGCGGATATCGACATACAATGTTAAGGTACTTTTTTGTTTGTCCGAAATGTTTATATTATTCTTCCAGCCGATTTTCATATTGATCATATTAAAACCACTCATTCGAGCATTATTCGGCTCAAACACTTGAGAAGGATCAAGCGGAGTAAAGCCATCGCTGGATGGGAAGTATGTATACGGCCTGCCTGTATTGAACATCCACGTCGTCGATACGGAGATATTCAACGGTAGAAGAAGCGTCAGGATTGTTTTGACTGAGTGGCGCTGGTCCCAACTTAATGGATACAATTTTGCAGGTACAGGCAATCCCCATTGATAATATTGCAGACCACCCTGAGGACTTTCGCTCACTCCCTCGGCTATCATGTACGTGTACGACACCGAACCCGTCATAAATTCACCGTGATCTTTGGTTACCATTAACTCTATACCGCTTGATTTGGCGAATGGATTATTGACGAACTCTGCAAATCCGTAACCTCCCGCAACGGAACTGTTTGTCGGAATGAATGTCTTCACATCGATCTGGTTCATTGTCTCTTTGTGAAAATACGTGGTCGAGAGAACGACTCCATTCTGCAAAGCATATTTTATGCTCATCTCCCAGGAACGCGTGTGTTCAGATTTCAGATCGGGATTGCCGATGAGCACACCGGATCCTTTTGTGAGACTGACATTATTCAATCCGCTGTAAAGAAAATCAAACAACGGGAATTGATAAAAGTGGCCATAATTAATGAACAGGTATCCGTTCTCTGCAAACGGTGCCGCAAAACCGATACGTGGACTGAATAGTTGTTTCACTGTTGCAGGGACCGTCTTCACGATCTTTGTCTCGTAGACGCTGTTTTGCATTTGAACACGTTCTGCAACGGGGCGTTCGGCCCTCGGGTCGAGGAACTCATACCTCACGCCGAGATTTAACAACATCCCATCCTTGCTCAATTCGATCTTATCCTGAAGATACGCGCTCCCCATCCTTGGGTAATATTGAAAATCCGTACTGTAATTGAGCATAGGTTTGTTCACAAAAGGTTTTCCAAAAATATTCAACTGAGGTTCATATCGCACCACATCGGAATAGATCTCTTGAAAATTCACCTCCGCACCGAACTTGATCATATGATGGATGTTGACGCGCCATGTAAGGTCTGCTTTGAAAAGGTTATGGACCTGCTGCCGTTCAGCCCACCATGACCGATTACCGCTCAGGATGTAGCGAAGAAAGAAATCCCATTGATAGAGTGTTGTATCGACCTCATTTTTCGTACCGTTGCCAATGTAGCTGTTGACGACATATCTGCTGATACTCGCGGTATAATAAAAATTCTCTGCTGGTGAGTGGGAAATAATCGCCGCTAAACGGTAGCCATCCTCTTTCTTTGACGGGAGTCCGGGAAGGTTGAACCGCCATGCATATTCATAGACGCGCCACTCTTTCTGCGAATAGAGGATTTGCGTAGACAGCCGAAGTGATTGACTGAAAAAATAATCGATCTTTCCGAATCCGTTGTATGCACGAAGATGTGGGGAGTTGAAAAATTTTTCCATATCCTGCCACCATCGCGTGCCCGAATGTTGAAGATTAAGACTTGCTAAATAATAACAATCTTGCGCTATCGGACCGCTGGCAAACAGGTCGAGTTCATTCCTATGATCAACCTGCTTCCCTCCGAACAGGTCATCCTTATTCGCTCGAATCCCGAATGAATACTTGTCTTCTCCGCGTTTTGTAACAATATTGATCACACCGGAGAGTGCATTACCATATTCAGGATCAAATCCGCCCGTTTGTACTGATAGTTCTGCAATAGAGCTTTGCGGAAGCTCCGAACCGGATCCTCCTTCAATGAGATTTTGAATCGGCAGACCGTCCACCAGATAGACAACTTCAGTCGTTTTACCGCCCCGGATATTATTCTCCAATGTAACACCGGGTTGTAATCCTATCACATCCGACACCGTCGTTACAGGAAGTGATTTAAATGCTTCTTCAGAGCTTGTGTATGCTGTTCCGGTGATGTCTTTTTGGATTGGAGGTCTTTCGGCAACGATCTCGACGGCGGATAATTCAACGCTGGATTGTGTCAATGAAATATCCAATTTCGTTTTCAGATCCGCTTTGATTCTGACATCTTTAATCGTCAATGTGCTATAACCAACGTACGATACAACAACGTCATACGTACCTGCCGGGATATTATTGATAGAATAAAATCCGGACCTATCCGAAATGCTGCCAATATTCAATCCGCTGATTTTTATCGTCGCCCCAGGCATAGGTTCGTGAGATTGTTTATCGGAAACAATACCTTCCAGTGTGCCGTTTGTTCCGGCAATTACAATATTGAAGACTAATATTATGGATAAAAGATATTTCATTTATTACACTGTTCCAAACAGAACGATGGGGCAAGATTAAGTCAGGTTCGACCTACCTTACTTTCGCATAGATCGCCAGGCCGACCTGGTAATGCATACCAAATCTCCCAAGCGATGCGGCTGAAGCATCAAACTGGATATCATATCCCGACATCGAAATAAATGTTCCAACTCCGGAACTCCAACTCAATTCATCGGCATTGAATGTATAACCGCCCCGTAAGAAAATTGTTCCTGAATACCGGTATTCCGCTCCGATCAAAACCCGCTCACGGGTATCAGAATTTTGAATGAAATCTATAACAGTGATACATTGATGTTTGTTCAACTTCTCATCGAGCATCTCAAATAAATCGAACGAGCCGGAGGCGCGGAAGGATAGTGGCAAGCCAAACTTTTGTGTCTGCAATTCTGCGCGGGAATCCGGCTCGGCGGGATCCGCTGGCACATATCGCACTTCAAGCGATTGACCGGAGAATTGCTGTTCATAGCCAAGATTGGTGATGGAAAAACCTAAATCCAGACTCTTGAATCCCGTTGCATACCACATCCCCGCATCGATTGCGAGGCCATCTGTTGAAACGTCATATATTCTTTCCTGCAGGTATTTTACCGTTAATGCAAATGTCAATTGCGATGTCAATCGAACGGATGGTGTGAGCCCTACTGCGATGTCCGACATATCGTAGTATTGCCCCGTTCCTTCAGGTATTTCGATTGTTGTAATTTCGATATTCCCGGATGTTAAGTATGTTGTCTGCAAACCGAGATTCACCGCGTCCGAGATGGGTACAACCAGACCGATGAAATTCAAATCTGTTTGTTCTACCCACGTAGTATGTTGAACGGAAAGTGCGAGTGATTGGATTGTACCGATGGAAGCAGGATTAATGCTCAGCGAAGAAATATCCCCTGATATCGAACCGAAAGCACCCCCCATACCGCCCGCTCTCGTGCTTGTTCCAATCTTTAAGAATTGCATTCCGGTTGAGCCGGCATTATTGAATGACTGACCGTGGAGTGTCAACGCCAGGAACAAACAGAGGATAATACTATGGAATGATCTTTTTATCATTGCCCAACAATAATACCAAATCTATTGATAGAATGATTTAATTTCATACTATAAATATAAGTTCTGTCATGCCTGCGGATTTTAAGCAGGCATCTTACACTGACTTTTATCCTCACTGCCCAACAATCACACTGAACTTCTTGATCGTCTTAGCCCCGTTTGGTGCT
>CAZYYD010000046.1:0-33794 GCA_964651225.1 uncultured Ignavibacteriaceae bacterium | reverse complement strand
GATTTGGTGGTTAACTCATGAAAATATTTGTCTCAAAAGTATTGGCAAGTTCCGTGTGGGACTAAACCGTTTGTCGGAGGTTCTCAGCCGTATGCTGATCCGCCTAGGGCGGAGAATCCTTCCAGGGTACATCAACAATGGTCCAAGATCGGATGCAACTCCTTGTTCTGAACAGGAACCGGCTTTTTGCATATCGTGTGTTATCGTCAATTCATCACTAATTCCAGATTGGTTCTATGAAACTCAGTAAAGCATTTGTTCCAACCTTAAAAGAAGTTCCAGCCGATGCAACCATTCCCAGCCACCAGCTGATGCTGCGGGCCGGTTTCATGCGCCAGCTGACAGCAGGAGTCTATTCCTATTTACCCCTGGGGTATCGCGCGATGATGAAGGCGATGAATATCGTTCGCCAGGAAATGAATGCCATTGGAGGGCAGGAATTTTTACTGCCGGCTTTGAATCCAGAATCGCTCTGGATACAATCGGGGCGCCGTGATGTTCCAAATTTTATTCTGAGCATCAAAGAGCGGGATCTCGTTCTTGCACCGACGCATGAAGAAGTCATCGGCTTTATCGCCAGTATGCACATTCAGTCGTATAAAGATTTACCTCAGACATGGTATCAGATCCAGACAAAATTCCGGAATGAGCCACGCCCGCGCTCAGGTGTGCTTCGCGTCCGTCAATTCATTATGAAAGACTCTTATTCGCTCGACAGGTCATGGGAAGATCTCGATAAAAGCTATGATGCACATGCAGAGGCCTATAGAAAGATTTTTACCCGGTGCGGATTGAGGTTTTTTATCGTCGGCGCTTCGAGCGGGGCGATGGGAGGAACCGGATCGCAGGAATTTATGATCGAATCTGACTTCGGCGAAGATACAACAGCACTTTGTTCTTCCTGCGGGTATGCGGCAAATCTGGAAATTGCCGCTTCCAATATTTCGAAAGCTGTTCATATTGAAAAAAATGAACCGATGTCGGATATTCATACTCCTAATGTCAAAACGATCAATGAACTGACAGCGTTCCTCAAAATCGATGAATCCCGGCTTGCAAAATCGCTTGTGTACCAGCATAGCAGCAAACCGTTGCTTATTTTGATGATGGGGAATGACCAGCTCAATGAAGCAAAACTGGGTTTAGCTTTGGGGGGAGGTGAGTACTCGCCTATGGGGGCAGAAGAACTTCTCGCCCTAACCGGTGCTGATGGAGGTTCTATTGGTCCGATCAACCTTAAAGGATTCCGGATCATTGCTGATAAACGTTTAGAAGGTGCGAATGGCCTCTTCAGCGGTGCCAATCGGAATGATTATCATATTGCCAATATCGATCTTGAACGTGACACAACTATTGACGGATACTATGACTTAAGAGTCATTGAAGCTGGTGAACCTTGTACAAAATGTGGCGCACCTCTCAAGATTTCCAATGCGATTGAATTAGGACACATTTTTAAACTCGGTACGAAGTATTCAGAATCATTGAATATTCATTATTTGGATGAGAATGGTCATTCCAGACCTGTGATCATGGGTAGTTACGGCATAGGAATGGAACGCATCGTTGCTTGCTACATTGAACAAAATCACGATAAAGATGGAATTGTATGGAACAAAGCGCTTGCACCATATCTTCTTCACTTAATCGCTGTCAATACAAACAGCACTGATGTTGTGGCAACGTCAAACAGGATCTACGAACAATTAACGGACCTCGGCATCGATGTGCTTTTTGACGATCGCAGCGGAATATCGCCGGGATTCAAATTTAAGGATGCTGATTTACTCGGAATGCCTTTCCATATCATCGTCGGTGATAAGGGATTGAAAAACGGACAAATCGAGATCAAGCGGCGGAGGACCGGAGAGCGGACTATGGTAGCGCTTGAAGATGCCCTTACAGAAATTCAGAAGCTGCTTGCGGAGTAAATGAATCCGAAAACAGAGACATATCATTCGATTATTGCCGGCCAGGTTCATCCCTCTGATGCGCTCACTCCCGCAATGGTTATTCGCAATCCATGGGATCACTCGCTTACAGGCACTGTTGCAATGATATCAAAAGAGAATCTGAATCAGGCGGTCGAGTCTGCCTGCAGAGGATTTTCGAAAACGAGAGCACTACAGAGTTATGAACGAGCGCACATTCTTTCCTTTATTAGTAAAAAAATAAAGGATCATAAAGAGGAGTTCGCGAATCTTATTACATCGGAAATCGGCAAACCAATCCAATTCTCCCGTCTTGAAGTGGATCGGGCTGTCTTTAACTTTCAATATGCTGCTGACGAGACAATGCGGATGGGGGGTGAAGTTCTTCCGCTGGATCTTTCGGTATCATCGAGGGATCGGTTCGGAATTGTCAGTCGGTTTCCTCTTGGTGTGATTCTTTGCATTGCACCATTCAACTTCCCGTTGAACCTTGTGGCCCATAAAATTGCGCCTGCGATTGCATCAGGGAATGCATTTATTCTCAAACCGTCACCGCAGGCACCGCTGACGAGTTTGAAGCTGGGAGAAATTATCAGAGAATCCGGATATCCGCTGGAGGCTTTCAGCGTAGTTGTGTGTTCGAACGAGAATGCTCAGACGCTTGTTACCGACGATCGGATTCAGATGCTGAGTTTCACAGGGAGTGCATCCGTCGGGTGGAAGCTCAAAGCTCTCGCCGGGAAAAAGAAAGTTCTCCTCGAACTTGGAGGGAATGCGGGTGTTATTATTGATGAATCTGCCGTCATCGACGCAGCGGTACAAAAGAATGTCATGGGTTCATTTGCTTCTTCGGGGCAGGTGTGCATTAAAGTCCAGCGTATCTTTGTTCACGAAAAACTCTTTGATGAGTATCTGGGGAAATTTATTGAGGCTGCGAGGGGACTGCAATGCGGAGATCCTCGTGATCCTGAGACAGTCATAGGTCCTTTAATTGATGATGCAGCTGTCGCACGTATCTCGCAATGGATTGAAGATGCCGCTTCAGAAGGGGCATCCAAAATGTATGGGGGCAACTACGCAGGCCGAGTGTTCGAGCCGACTGTCATAGTCAATGTTCCGGCAACATGTGCTGTCGCCACAGAAGAAATCTTCGGTCCGGTCGTGACTATCAATCCATTTAGGACGTTTGATGATGCACTTGCTGGCGTTAATGATTCTCGATTTGGACTTCAGGCTGGAGTTTTCACGAATGATTTTCAGAATATCAGGCGTGCATACAATGAACTGGAAGTTGGTGCTGTGATTATCAATGATAATCCTACCTACCGGATGGACCACATGCCTTACGGCGGTGTAAAAGATTCAGGGTTCGGCAGGGAAGGCGTGAAATATGCAATGGAAGCAATGTCAGAACCAAAGTTACTAGCACTCAGCTAGGACGGTAATCGAAGTCTTACTTAGATAGTACACGAGCGCATGCCGCAATTTATTCATCTCCATAATCATACCCACTATAGTCTTCTTGATGGCGCGGCAACCGTGCAGAGTCTGGTAAATGCAGCTGTTGAGCAAAAGATGCCGGCAGTTGCGATTACCGACCATGGTGTCCTTTTTGGTGCAATTGAATTCTACAAGAGGGCTCTTAAGGCAGGTATAAAGCCTATCGTGGGATGTGAAGCATACATCGTTACGAAGGGAAGCCGATTTGACAAAAAAATTGATACCGTCAGGATGAGCAAAGGCGAGGGGAGAGGAATTTATCATCACATCGTTTTGCTCGCGAAGAACGACGTAGGATATAAGAATCTCATTCATCTTTCCACGCTGGGGCATACCGAGGGATACTATTTTAAACCGCGAATCGATACTGAGCTGCTCTCGAAATATCGGGAGGGGCTCATAGCGACCACCGCATGTCAGGGTGGTATTGTCAATGAGCAACTTGTGAATGGAAATTATACCGAAGCGTTCGAGTATGCCTCCATCTATCAAAACATATTTCGTGATGATTTTTATCTTGAAATTCAAAATCACGGGTTGGAAACCGAAAAAGCTATTCTTCACGGTGCACTGCAGATCGGGCGGGAACTTGATATAAAACTTGTGGCAACAAACGATTGTCACTACATCAAGCAGGAACATGCAATTCCTCACAATATCATGCTCTATATTCCGGAAGCAAGCAGTGGGACTGTATCGGATTATCAGACCCTTCGCTATCAAACCGATCAGTTGTATTTCAAATCGGCTGCTGAAATGACTGCACTCTTCCAAGAGTATCCGGAGGCCATTCAATCAACGCTTGAGATTGCTGAGAAATGTAACCTGCAAATTGAATTGAAGAAGAATCATATGCCGGCATTTCCGATACCGCCGGAAGCCAGTTTCATGGATCCGAACGCATATTTCGAAAAACTTGTCCATGAGGGTATTCAGAAGCGTTATACACATTTGACACCCGAAATTGAACAACGGGTTGCCCATGAAATCGGTGTTATTCAAAAGATGGGATATGCTGGATATTTTCTTATTGTGCAGGATTTCATCAATGCAGCGCATGAAATGGGTGTCTGTGTCGGCCCGGGCAGAGGCAGTGCGGCCGGAAGCATTGTCTCGTATGCACTGGGCATCACGAGCGTTGATCCGCTGCAATATGATCTCTTATTTGAGCGGTTCCTTAATCCAGATCGTGTCTCTATGCCTGATATTGACATCGATTTTGCGGATAATAAACGCGATTTGGTCATAGAGTATGTCAAAAAAAAATATGGAGAAAATTCAGTCGCACAGATTGTGACTTTCGGTACGATGTCGGCGCGTGCTGCACTCAAGGACGTGGGGCGCGTGTTGGGCATTCAGCTTTCAGTGATTGATTCTATTACAAAACAAATACCAGTCGTTCAGGGGAAAGTAACTCCCATCGAAGAGGCTCTGAAAACTATACCTGACCTCAAATGGGTGAAAGACAGTAATGACGAAAAGATACACTTGTTGATTGAAACAGCAAAAGTTCTGGAGGGAATGAATAGGAATGTTTCGACACATGCTGCCGGTGTCGTGATCGCACCCGGAGATATCAGTGATTTTGTGCCGATGTATAAAACACCCCAGACCGATTCCATGACGCAGTACAACATGAAAGACCTGGAGGATGCCGGTTTATTGAAGATGGATTTTCTCGGTTTGCGAACGCTCACTGTGCTCGATGATGCAGTGCGGTTGGTCGAACAGGGGCATCACATGAAAATTGACTTAGATCATCTTCCGGAAGCCGATGCAAAGACCCTCGAAATGTTCTCGCGTGGTCAGACCGTTGCTCTATTCCAATTCGAGAGTTCCGGAATGCAGGATTATCTCCGGAAGCTGAAACCCTCTTCAATTCATGATCTGGTTGCAATGAATGCACTCTACCGTCCAGGTCCTATGGAAAATATTCCAGATTTTATCGATCGGAAACATGGGCGGCAAAAGATCACCTATTTGCATCCCAAGCTTGAATCGATTTTACGGGAAACATATGGTGTCATTGTCTATCAGGAACAGGTCATTAAGATAGCCAGTGAAATTGGCGGACTGAGTTTAGCACAGGCGGATTTGTTGCGCCGTGCGATGGGGAAAAAAGATAAAGAGTTGATGGCGAAACAAAAGAAGGAGTTTGTCGAAAGTGCCGTATTGAAACAGGTCGAACGAAAAATTGCCGCAGAAATCTTCGACTTGATTGAAAAGTTTGCCTCGTATGGTTTCAATAAATCGCATAGTGTTGCGTATTCCATCCTCGCGTATCAAACAGCTTACCTCAAGGCGCATTATCCTGCCGAGTATATGGCGGCGACTCTTTCCAGTGAGATGGATAATACCGATAAGATCGTCGTGCTGATCGATGAATGCCGCAAGCTTGGGATCGATGTACTTCCTCCCGATGTGAACGAAAGCGGTGTCAACTTTGTCGTGACGCCCAAGGGAATTCGGTTCGGACTAAGTGCGATTAAAAACGTCGGTGTCGGTGCCGTGGAACAAATTGTCCGTGCTCGAAGCGAACAGGGGAGGTTTAAAGATATCTTTGATTTCTGTATACGTGTGGACCTCCGGCTTGCGAACAAAAAAACGATTGAAGGGTTGATTCAAGCGGGTGCGTTCGATTCACTTCATAACAATCGAGCGCAGGTATTTAACTCGGTTGAATCCGCAATTGCGTATGGACAGAACTTGCAGGAACAAATAACCAAAGGTCAATCAAATCTTTTTGATGCTGGCGGTGCAAAAGTTGCGCACAGACCTCTGCTGCGTGCAACCTCAGAGTGGGTGGAAACAGAAAAATTATCGAGAGAGAAAGCTGTCCTGGGATTTTATGTTTCCGGACATCCCCTTTTAAAATATCGTGATGAGATCGAGGGGCTTGCAACAGCAAAGTTGAATGAAGCGCAGTCGGTGAAGCCGAATTCCACAATTCGTGTTTGCGGTATCGTCTCGGAGATAAAGAAGAAGATCGATAAGCGCGGCAAGACGATGGCGTTCGTGACCATTGAAGACTTTACCGGAAAAGCGGATTGCATTGTCTTTTCAGATCAATTTCAAAAGTACGCTGCATTGCTTCATATCGGTTCCATTGTGATGATGATTGGGAAGAACGACGGGAATGAGGAGGCAATCAAAGTCATCGTGAATGAGGTGATCGGCATTGAAGAAGTCCGGAAGAAGTATACGAAAAGCATACTCATTAATATGAATCTTGATGCGACCAGCGAAAAAGATGCGTTTGAGTTGATTAAACTCATCGAACGTTGCAAAGGGAAATGCCAATGCTTCTTCAATCTCTCCGGTAGCGGATTAATCAACAATTCGATATATTTAACAAGAAAGTTCACAGTTGATCCAGATCGTAAGTTTACCGACGCAATCAAACAGCTCCTGGGCCAACAAGCGGTCCGATTACGGGGATAAAAAAAAGGAAGGGATGTCAAGAATGAAACCGATGGAACTCACCGAAACAAATTTTGAACAGGAAGTGTTAAAAGCGAGTACTCCGGTGTTAGTAGATTTTTGGGCAGTATGGTGCGGACCATGCAAGATGATCGCGCCTATTGTAGATGAACTTGCCTCTGAATATGAGGGAAAATTGAAGATCGGAAAAGTGGATGTGGATTCACATCAGCAAATTGCGATGCAATTTGGTATCCGGAGCATACCGACTCTTTTAGTATTTAAAGGAGGAAAGGTCGTAGAACAAATCGTTGGTGCTGCACCCAAAAAAACATTGATAGACAAACTGTCTAAACATCTTAATTGAAACAGCACACACAAGCGAGAAAGGCGCGCCTCAACGGCAATTCTCGCTTTTTTTTTGAGACAGCGGAAAGAAGAGGAGTATCGTGAGTCGCTACAAGAAAAGAACAGTTACCTGCGGAGAGATACGGAAACATCACATCGGTCAAACCGTCACTCTAACAGGATGGGTGGATAAACGGCGAGACCTTGGAGGTTTGATTTTTATTGATCTTCGTGATCGGTACGGAAAAACGCAAATTGCTTTTTCGCCAGAGCGGCATGCAGGTGCCCATGAAGTAGCAAAATCCCTGAGGTCCGAATTTGTCATTTCCGTAACAGGAATTGTCAGGCCCCGGCCAAAGGAAACAGAGAATCTCGAGATTGCCACCGGAGAAGTAGAAGTAGATGTCAACGAAATTGAAATTCTGAATAAAGCTGAAACACCTCCTTTTTCGCTGGATGATTATGCAGAGATAGGCGAAGACCTGCGGCTGAAATATCGTTTCCTCGATTTGCGACGGGCGTCCGTACAGCGGAACCTGTTGATGCGTCATAAAGCGTACCAGGTTGCCAGAGCGTACTTTGATCGGAATGGGTTTATGGAAATTGAAACACCGATTCTCATGAAAAGTACCCCGGAAGGTGCACGCGATTTTCTTGTTCCGAGCCGTCTCCATCGAGGAAAGTTTTATGCACTGCCGCAATCACCTCAAACCTATAAGCAAATTTTAATGGTTGCCGGTTTTGACCGATATTTTCAAATTGTCAAATGCTTCCGCGATGAGGATCTTCGTGCTGATCGTCAGCCGGAGTTCACGCAAATTGATGTTGAGCTCTCCTTCGCGGATGAAGAGGATGTCCAGAAAATCACGGAAGGTGCGCTGGTCGAAATCTTTAAGACGATTCTCGATGTCGATGTTCTCTCACCGTTCCCGCGGATGTCCTATAAGAATGCTATGGAGCGTTTTGGCAGCGATAAACCTGATACGCGCTTTGGATTGGAGATTACAAATTGTTCGGACGTCGGCGCACAATCCGGATTTCGTGTGTTCAGCGAAGCAGTGAAGAAAGGTGGAATTGTCGCAGGTATCAGTGTTCCCGGTCTTGCCTCGTCGACAAGGAACCAGTTGGATGTGTTGACGGACTATGTTAAATCTCTTGGAGCAGGAGGACTCGTCTATTTCAGGGTGAATGCGGATAAAGTGGAATGTTCTGCGGGTAAATTTATTACTGACGAGGAAGCAAATGTAATTGTGAAAAAATGTGAAGCAAAACCAGGCGATCTTGTTTTGCTCATCTCAGGTCCGTGGCAGAAAGCATTAACTATCCTTGGCACCTTGCGGCTTGAGATGGCGCAGCGCCTCAATCTCATTCCGGATGGAAAGTGGAATTTCCTTTGGGTGACCGACTTCCCATTACTCGAGTATAGTGAAGACGAAAAAAGGTTTATGGCGGTACATCATCCTTTTACCGCTCCTCATGATGAAGATATTCCCCTCCTGGAATCAGATCCCGGCAGGGCACGAGCCCGTGCGTATGACTTAGTCCTCAATGGAAACGAGATTGCTGGCGGAAGCATTCGAATCCACACGCAGGAACTTCAGAGCAAAATGTTCGGCCTCCTCGGCATTGGACCGGATGAAGCAAAATTGAAGTTCGGGTTCCTGCTGGATGCCTTCAAATACGGTGCTCCTCCGCATGGCGGAATAGCGTTTGGCTTTGATCGCATGATTATGCTGATGGCGGGATGTAAGTCCATCCGTGATGTTATTGCATTCCCGAAAACAGCGAGCGGGATATCCCTGATGGACGAAGCGCCATCGACAGTCGACGGTAAACAGCTGGATGAACTCCATATCAAGATCAAATAAAAAATTACGCGGTAGATTGACATCAACAAATGAGGGTTCTAGTGACACAAGAAATAAGAAATCTTGTGTTTCTTGACTATAGACTTTTCAAAAAAGGTCCCGCTCGTTCTGCGAGCCGGATGCCCGTTTCCATTTGTGATTACCTATTTATAAAACACAATATTATTTATTGGGAACGGCACTAGAATAATCGAAAGGAAGAAAATAATTTGAGCTTTACAGATTTGCAGGAACAAGCAGGAGAGCAGCGGAAACGCCTCGACGCACTTCGGGGGTATCTTTGACCTCGACACAAAAGAGAAAGAATTGCTGGAACTTCAAACACGCGCATCGGAAGATGACTTTTGGATTGATAATACTGCTGCCCAAAAAGTGATCCAACAGGTCAATGTCCGAAAAGAATGGATTGACGCATGGAATACACTTGATATGCTCTGTAAAGACACTTGGTCATTGATGGAGATGGCAGAAGAAGCAGGGGAAACGAGTTTCGAAGCGGAGATCAAGCGGGACATCGACAAACTGCGCGTTGGGATTGAGAACCTTGAGCTGAAGAATATGCTCAGCGGCCAGGATGACGAAAAGAATGCTATTCTTACTATTCACTCTGGAGCGGGAGGGACGGAAGCACAGGATTGGGCTGAAATGCTTCTGCGGATGTACACTCGCTGGTCAGAGCGTCACGGATTAAAGGTTTATCTTGCTGATATGCTGGAAGGAGAAGGAGCAGGTATTAAAAGTGTTACATTGGAAATCATGGGAAAGTATGCATACGGGTATTTGAAAGCAGAAAATGGCGTGCATCGTCTTGTGCGTATTTCACCATTTGATTCAAATGCCCGCAGACACACTTCTTTTTCCTCAGTGTTTGTTTGCCCGGAAATTGAAGATGATGAGGCAATAGAGATTAATCCGGCCGATTTAAAAATTGATACATTCCGCTCCGGAGGAAAAGGGGGACAGAACGTCAACAAAGTTGAGACGGCGGTTCGTATTACACACATTCCTTCAGGGGTGGTTGTCGCCTGTCAGCAGGAACGCTCGCAATTCCAAAACAAGGAACGAGCCATGAAGATGTTGAAATCCCGTCTCTATCAAATTAGGCGCGAAGAAGAAGAAGCTCGATTAAGTGCGATCGAAAGCACAAAGAAGCGTATCGAGTGGGGAAGTCAAATTCGTTCGTATACATTTCAGCCTTATCAACTTGTCAAGGATCATCGGACAGGGACTGAAAATGGAGATGTGCAGGCTGTGATGGACGGCGATCTTGACAAATTTATAAAAAGCTATCTCATGGAAACATCTTCGAAATAAAAGGCTGAGATCTCCTGTGCTTGTTCAATTTAAGAAAATTGACGTTTCTGATTTTATTGCATTTCGGCATCTTACATCGCGTCATAACAGGGGATTCGTCTCATTTATTACATTTATTGCTATCATTGGGGTAACACTCGGAGTTGCCAGCCTCGATTTGACGCTCGCTATCCTTGGAGGATTCGAAAAAACTATTAAAGAGAATGTGGTAAGCTTTACTGCTCATATGCAGCTCTTTGCATTTGAAAACGATCTGCTGCCCGATCCTGGACTGACGATTCAAAAAGTCATTACACGCTATCCTGAAGTGAGGGAAATGGCACCCTATCTCTCGCGAGAAGGGATGATTAGGTCAAAGACCGAAATTGATGGCGTCCTGATTAAGGGAGTTGATCCATCAAATGATATTTCAGCGGCAAAACGCAGACTTGTGGAAGGTGTCTATGATCTTGAAGAACGGGAGTCGGGAGTGCAGCGGGTTATCCTGGGAAGACGCTTAGCGGAAAAACTCAACGTAAAAATGAATGATCGTGTATTAATGTATGCGCTAGGGGGAACCTCACTGTCTCTATCACAAACCCGCATTATGCAATTTGAAATCAGTGGCATCTACGAAACGGGAATGGCGGATTATGACGGTACGGTCATTTATATCAACCTGAGGAATGCTCAGCGGTTATGTCAGGTAGGAAAGACGGTGTCCGGATTCGATATCTTGGTTGACAATACGGATAGTCTTGCAATGTTAGCACAGCAAATTCCAGAATATCTCGGCTATCCGTACTATGCACGCACCATGTACCAGCAATATAGGAACCTATTCGCATGGGTGGATCTTCAGAGAATTCCGGTTCTTATCATCCTGGCGCTGATTATCATCGTCGCAACAGTGAACATTATCGGTACTCTCTTGATGCTCATTCTGGGAAAGTCAAGGGAAATTGGCACTTTGCTGGCACTGGGCATGAAACGTAACATAGTCGTTAAAGTGTTTTTAAAACAAGGGATACTGATTGGGCTGGTGGGAACATTCTTCGGCAATGTTATAGCACTGGGCTTATGCTGGTTGGAATTCCGGTATCGGTTTTTTCCGCTTCCGTCCGGCATTTATTTTATGACTCATGTTCCCATAAATATTTCTCTGGTCGATTTTCTTATTGTCAGTATAGCAGCATTGGGTATGAGCTTTATTGCTTCCTGGATTCCCTCACGACTTGCAGCGAAAATGGATCCCGTAAAATTAATTCGATTTTCCTGATGAGTTATGAACATCAAATAGCGTTCCGATATTTATTGAGCAAAAAGAATCTGAAGTTTGTCTCAATTATTTCAGCGATCTCGGTCACCGGTGTCACGATCGGCGTTGCTGCACTTGTTGTCGTACTATCAGTATTTAATGGATTTGGCAGTTTGGTATCTTCTATCCTCATAAATTTCGATCCCCACCTTCGGGTTGAAAGCACTGTCTCGAAGGATTCCTCAGCGTACACTCCGATGCTTGCTTACCTTTCGAAGAACCCGCAAGTGCAGGGCTGTTCTCCTTTTGTCGCTGGGAAAGCTCTCATCGTCTCTCGCAATGTTAATCGTGTCGTCAATATTCGGGGACTCGAAACAACAAAGATCCACCTTGTCTCCGGACTGAAAGAAAAGATAGTGCTGGGAACAACCGAATTTTCGGAAGGACGTCGGAATGAAATTGTCCTGGGTCTGATCCTCGCTGACCGGTTAGGTGTTGTTGTGGGTGATACAATTTCTGTGGTAAGTCCGTCCAGTGCTGAATTGGCGACCATGCAGCTTGGACTACCTCTCATCAGACGCTTCCACATTATAGGAATCTATGAATCGAATAACAAAGATTATGATGGATACTATGCATTTACTAGTTTGGCAGCGTCACAATCTTTGTTTGGCAAACCAGGGCGTGTGGATGGTATTGATATCCGCTTTAGCAACAGTGAAAAGGCAGATTCTTTTCGTCAAGAATTGATCGAAATATTCGGTCTGCAATACCGGTATTTAAGCTGGTACGATTTACATAGCGAATTGTTCACGGTGATGCAAATCGAGCGATGGTGCGCATATATCGTGCTCTGTCTCATCATCGCGGTCGCTTCATTTAACCTTCTGAGCTCCTTAACCATGACCGTTATAGAAAAACGGAGAGATATTGGAATTTTAAAATCAATGGGAGCGACAAACATGAGTTTAAAAAGAATATTTGCTCTCCAAGGACTCTTCATCGGCATCAGCGGTACTATTGTCGGTTCAATGTTGGGATTGTTGATTGTTTATCTTCAAGAAAAATATCATCTCGTGTCTCTTGATACAACCGTGTATATCATTCCTGCAATGCCAGTAGAAGTGCATATAACAGATATTGTGGCCATTGCTCTGGCGGCAATTGGTCTCTGTGCCTTAGCATCACGCCTCCCGGCTAAACGGGCGGCTGCTCTTGATCCAGTGAAAGCCATACGATGGGAATAACGCGCCGTCCTACTCTCCTGACCGGGGAGAATATTTGGAAATCATACCCGATGGGAAAGAGTCAATCTCTTCCTGTGCTGAAAGGAGTCGATATTGAGATTCGAAGGGGAGAATTTTTGGTCATCGTCGGACCTTCGGGTTCAGGGAAAAGCACATTGCTCCATCTGATGGGCGGACTTGATCGTCCGACGGAAGGCATGGTCAAACTCGGTGAACAAAATATTTTCGCACTGACGGATGAACAATTGGCGGCTTTCCGGAATCGTTCTATGGGATTTATTTTTCAATTTCATCATCTTCTCCCGGAATTTTCAGCGTTGGAAAATGTGTGTATGCCTTCACTGATTGGTGGAAAGTCTATAAAAGAAGCAACACCTCGGGCAAATGTCCTCTTGGATCAAGTGGGTCTTGCAGATCGAACTCATCATAAACCTAATGAACTCTCTGGAGGTGAGCAGCAGCGGGTGGCAGTAGCCCGGGCATTAATGAACAATCCGCAGCTCGTTCTTGCAGACGAGCCCTCGGGAAATCTCGATGAAGAAAATGGATTGAGCCTCCATCGTTTACTGGTTCACATCTCAGAAGAGTTTGGGATGACTTTCGTCGTGGCCACACACAATTACGATTTGACACGCCGTGCACATAGGGTACTTCGACTTTCCGAAGGAAAACTCAGTGTTGTACGACATTAGGATTTTCAGGGACAGGTCTTGACATTGAAAAGAAATGCCCTAAATTACTTTCTAGACCAGAGCAATCGTCATTCCCCTGACTATTGTTCATTCTATGGTCAAGCCCGTCGTTCCCCCCAACGTCGGGCTTTTTCATGATTTAAGCGGAGAATCTATGGCTCGACCAGAAAAACGTACAGCAGGGAAACAGAAAGTTCTTGTAGGATCCCTTCCCTTTACAAAAATCAATTATCAGATCTTGGGTGCAGGAATTCTTTGTTTAATTCTCGGTTACTTCGCCCTGGCACAAGATCCATGGGATGGAACACTACCCCTTGTCGTTGCCCCAATTTTGTTAGTCTTGGGATACTGCATTGTAATACCGATCGGTATTCTTTATCGCACGCGTACAAAGATGGAGAATGTTCGTCCCGGCGTAGAGTCGCAGGAAAAAACGCATTGAATTTTTACTCTCTGTTTCGTATATTGGGTATGAAGTCTGATGCAGAACATGCTCGTTTGAAGCGAGTGCGTTTTGAAAAATGCGAGCGTGTAGCTCAGGGGTAGAGCATCTGCCTTTTAAGCAGAGGGTCGGTGGTTCGAGCCCACCCACGCTCACGTTTTTTTGCCCGGTTGGTGGAACTGGCAGACACACCATCTTGAGGGGGTGGCGCTCGTAAGGGCATGCGAGTTCAAGTCTCGCACCGGGCACAATGAAAGGGATGACCCTGTGTCATGCCTTTTTGTTTTCTCTCCTCTCCATTGCATTTCAGAAGCAATCCTCGTACTTTGGCAACAGTTATGACTGCACGTGCACATGTACTCATAAATGGTATTGTCCAGGGTGTCGGATTTCGCTATTTTGTGTACAACCACGCAATCAATCTAGATCTCACGGGTTTTGTGAAAAATTTACCATCAGGTCAGGTTGAGCTTGAAGCGGAGGGGGACACATCGTTGGTGGGCGAATTCATCAAACAAATAAGCATTGGTCCACGCTCGTCACATATCACGGATGTGAAAGTTGATTGGATTAAATGCACAAATATAAATTCAGGTTTTCAGGTCTGGTAAATGAGAAGCAAAATTAAACCTGCCGTAAGGAAGAATAAAAGAATATGGATCCGGTTCGGCCTGGGATATGATGTTCACCAGCTCGTGGAAGGACGGAAACTCATTCTCGGAGGTGTGCATATCCCTTCAGGGAAAGGACTGCTTGGGCATTCTGATGCCGATGTTTTGCTCCATGCGATCTGTGATGCTCTTCTCGGTGCTGCCGCATTAGGTGATATTGGAAAGCACTTTCCTGACACCAGCAAAACATACCGTGGTATTTCAAGTCTCAAACTGCTACAACGGGTGAGGGGTCTTCTCCAGAAACACGGCTTTGAGATAGGGAATATCGATTCAACAGTTGTGCTGGAGAAACCCAAGATTGGCAAGTACGTCAATACAATGTGCAAACGGATTGGAAAGACACTCCATATCTCCTATGACCAAATTTCTATTAAAGCCACGACACACGAAGGTCTCGATGCGTTTGGAAGGGGAGAGGGTTGTGCCTCGTATGCTATTGTATCCATAGTGCATATTGGCAGAAAGTAGAAACGTGGAACTAGTCATCGACATCCTTCTCGAGCATCATCCTGTCGGACTTTTTTTGAGATTTTGCAATGATTTGCAATCGAATCCTTCCTGATGCGCCAACTGAGATTACTGTGTTCTTCGGGATCTCGAATTCACCACTGGTGACGACGAGGCAGCTTTCTGTCCACAGTTCTCACATTATGAATTTATATATGAAAAGCCTAAGAGAATTCCTTGCCTGACCTTTTAAATTCCCTAGATATTACGCTGTTTCGATTTATCAATGGCTCAATGCAGAATCCGGTCTTTGATGTTGTCATGCCGTTCCTTACAGATCTCAATAAACAGCGTATCGTCCTTGTCTTAGTTGCCGCAACACTTCTCTGGATGGTACTTCGGGGAAGTTTTCGAGTTCGTCTGTCAGTAATCCTGCTCATTGTGACCATCATCGTGAGTGACCAACTCAGCAGTTCGGTAATCAAGTATTGGTTAGAACGACCGAGGCCATGTCAGTATCTGCATAATGTCCATCTGCTTGTCAGCTGTGGAAGTGGCTATTCATTTCCATCATCCCATGCAGTAAATAATTTCGCAGCAGCAATAATTCTCGCCTTTTTTTTCCCCCGTATGAAATGGTGGGTTTTTGGATTTGCAGTAACGGTTGCTTTTTCAAGAATCTATGTCGGCGTTCATTATCCGGCGGATGTGCTGGGAGGCAGCATTATTGGTTTAGCATGCGGAGGATTCATTCTCTTTTTCTACTATTGGATAGAAAGAATAACTTCGTTCTTGGTGCAGCGCCGGATACAGAAAGCGGATCGACAATAATGCCATCGAGATTACTGCCGATAGAAGAAAAAACGATGTTTCGTATAACTCTTGCTCTTCTCTCTGGACTCCTGCTTGGATTGTCCTTCCCCCCGTCGCCGCTTTACTCTTTCGCTTTCGTTTCCTTCATCCCTTTTTTTTACCTTTTTGAACGATTGAAATCTTACACTCAGGTATTGTCCTATTCCTACCTTTTCCTGATTGTATTTCATCTCCTGACGGTATATTGGACAGGCGGTTTTACTGTGGGAAAAGACGTGTGGATGATGATGGCAGGGACCGCTGTCATTGTCCTTCATCCATTGTTCTTCATGCCGTTTATTCTTCTTGCATATTTTGTGAAAGAAAGGCTCGGACTGCTTTATGGATTAACAGCATTTGTCCTTTTCTGGACTTCATTTGAGTATCTTCATTCGCTTGGTGAGTATTCTTTTCCTTGGCTCTCGATCGGTAATAGCCAGGCGTATGATTTGAATCGAATCCAAATGATCGAATACACATCTATCTACGGACTTACGGCGGTAATATTGTCATTTAATGCGCTTGCCTTCTGGCTGCTTTGGAAGCTGGGAACTGGTGAGTGGAATCTCCGTTCAAAACAGGTTGCTCTCTGGATTCTTCTTTTGTTCACGATTTACTACGGGCCTATTCTTTACGGTACAAGAGTACGGAAGAGTGAATCGACTGCTTCAGATCGCAAGATCTCCGTTGGTTTTATTCAGCCCAATTTCGATCCATGGGAAAAATGGGGGGGAGAGTATGGAGAGAAATGGGAATCATACATCCATCAAATGCAAACATATGCTGTTGAGACAAAAATACTCGCGCAATATAAGCCGGAACTTATTCTTTGGCCTGAGACAGCTATCCCATTTCATATTCTCCTGCCGCGATATTCGATTTATCTCTCAAATCTATTTTCTCTTGTTGACACATTGAATATTCCTGTATTCACCGGTCTGCCTGTCAGTGAATATTATGATTCGCTGAATGCTCCGGCCACTGCACAGAGAATTGGCATATCGAAGACGTACGTGGAAATATACAATTCGACAATTCTGATCCAGCAAAACCGAACACTTGGGCCAATTCACAAAAAAACCCTGTTAGTTCCATTTGCCGAACGAATCCCCTATGCCGAGACTTTTCGATTTCTCATTGAACCATTGAAGTGGAATGTCGGCATATCCAATTGGGGGAAAGGAGATGATACCACTGTCTATTCTTTGCATCTCTCGGATGGGAATACTGCAAAATTCTCTGGGATGATCTGTTATGAATCGGCCTACCCGAATTACGTAAGAGAGTTTGTAAAACGAGGGGCAGAATTTCTCGTGGTTATCACAAACGATAGCTGGTGGGGAAACACATCAGGTGCGTATCAACATGCGTCGTTTGCGTCGTTACGTGCGGTAGAAACACGACGCTGGGTCGTTCAATGCGCAAATGGAGGCATATCGGTGATCGTTGACCCGGCTGGGACGAACTATATTTCCACAAGTTTGTTTTCGTCGGCCCGTTTAGTCGGAGAGATCGGATTGAGATCGGAAAATACTTTCTATGTCAAATATGGAGATATTATTGGAAGCATATCTGTTGTTGCTTCAATAATGCTTCTTATAACAGCGTTCATACTGAAACACCGCAGAAGCGAGGAATGAAATGGAAATAATAGATTTGAGGAGCGACACGGTTACCCGGCCATCTCTAGAAATGAGAGAAGCGATGGCCGCGGCAGAAGTAGGTGACGACGTTTATGGTGAAGATCCCACGGTCAATAAGTTACAGGAAAGAGTCGCGGGAATTCTTGGGAAAGAAGCGGCTCTTTTTGTCCCTTCTGGAGTCATGGCAAATCAAATTGCTATCAAGCTGCAGACACAACCTGGCGATGAAGTCATCGTCGAAACTGATTCTCATATCTTCAATTATGAAACTGCCGGTGCTGCGTTTTTGTCAAACGTCCAGTTGCATACAGTCAAAGGCAATCGAGGCATTTTGCAAGCAGACTCCATTGCTCATGCAATTCGATCGTCCGTCTACTACAATCCCAAAACACCGCTGGTTTGCCTTGAGAATACGCATAATAAGGCGGGAGGGACAATTTATCCTATTGAAGTGATGAAGAGCATCTATACGATGGCACGAAAGAGAAATATTGCGCTGCATCTTGACGGCGCTCGTCTCTGGAATGCTGCAGTTGCAACTGGCATTACACCCAAAGAATATGCAAAGTATTGTAACACCATCTCAGTTTGTTTCTCAAAGGGATTAGGTGCCCCGATTGGATCGGCACTGGCAGGAACACGCGAAAACATTGAAAAAGCGCGTACGTATAGAAAAATGTTCGGTGGAGGCATGCGTCAGGCTGGCATTATTGCTGCTGGTGCTTTGTTTGCGTTAGAACACAATATCGAACGGCTGAAGGATGACCATCTCAAGGCAAAGATTTGGGCGGATCAGTTGAAAGGTATTCCTGGGATGCACATTGATGAGTCAACGGTCCAGACAAATATCGTGGTGATGGACATCAGTGAGCGGAGCGAAAACATGGGAGATATTCTTGCGAAAGCGAAAGCGAAAGGAGTCTTGCTTTCAGAAATGACCTCTTCACTTCTCCGGGTAGTGTTTCATCTGAACGTAAGTCTGGATCAGGTTCAGCAGGCAGCTGGGATCGTAAAATCGATTTTTAAAAATGATAAAAGGAGTATGTATGGAAAACAATAATAGCAATCGAACAGACTATGACGCTCTTCAAGATATTCAATTAAGGGGAGTTCTTTCCGCACAAGAAGATGTATGGCGGGTTTTTCGGATTATGGCGGAATTTGTCGAAGGTTTTTCGATGATGTCAAAACAAAGAAATCTTGTTACTGTATTCGGCTCGGCTCGTTTAAAGCCAGATTCACCCTACTATCAGCTTGCTGTTGAAGTGTCCAAGGAACTGGTCAAACATGGTATGAATGTGCTCACTGGCGGCGGCCCCGGTATTATGGAGGCTGCCAACAAGGGTGCACAGGAACAGAATGGAGATTCCGTTGGAGTAGCCATTGAACTGCCGCATGAAGAAAGTGCGAACAAGTACATTGACCACGGGCGTTTACAAAAATTCCGGCATTTCTTTGTCCGCAAGGTCATGTTTGTAAAATATGCGCATGGATTTGTAGTGATGCCGGGTGGGTTTGGTACTCTGGACGAATTCTTTGAAGCGATGACCTTAGTCCAAACAAAAAAGACGAAAGCATTTCCTATTATCCTCATGGGATCAGAATATTGGAAGGGACTGGTAGAATGGATCAAGACAACTGTTGTCAATGAAAAAATGATTTCAAGCAAAGATCTCAACCTTTTTCATGTCACAGATAATCCAGTGGAAGCCGCTTCAATTATTATGGATTTTTATAAAAAAAACGTCATGACTACCAATTTTTGATGAATTCCTCGCCGAGACGAGAGATTCGGGAAAATTTCTTGCTTCTTTAATAGTCAATACGTATATTAGAATAGTCGATGTAGATAGCCCGAGGTAACCGGGCTATTTTTTTTGGAATCCTGAGTTGACAGATCTGAGAAAAATAATTGAAGAAGTAGCGGCACCAGTTCTGAATCCCATTGGCGCATTCATTGTCGATATTCAAGTCGTTCCTGGCAACGGACGAAAAGTTGTACAGCTCTTTGTAGATACTGATACCGGGATTACTATCGATCAGTGCGCAAAAATGAGCAAACAGCTGGCAGTGGCACTTGAGCTTCAAGAAGTTATTCCGAGTTCGTTTGTGCTGCAAGTATCATCTCCTGGACTTGATAAACCGCTCAGATTACTCAGGCAATATCGTAAGAATGTTGGCAGACGGTTTCGTGTTCGTTTCAAGGCGAACAATGATCTCGTCGAGATCTCAGCGATGTTGAATGCCATAGAAGGTGAAATACTTGTCTTTCTTACCGAGAACCATGAAACATATACAATTCCTTATACAGAGATTATTGAATCAATCGAAGAGCTCTCTTGGTAATGAAGTGAAGCTCTGCAGCTTGGAGGCATGATGAACCACGAGATTGTTGAATCATTTGCACAAATGGTCCGGGAAAAAGGGATCGACAAAGATATTCTCATCGGCATCGTGGAAGATATCTTTGGCATGATGGTCAAGAAGAAATATGGTCCGGATGCGAAGTATGATGTCGTTGTGAACATGGATAAAGGCGATATAGAGATTTATCTGGAAAAAGAAGTTGTGGAGGTGGTTGAAGATCCTTCCCTGCAAATTTCCATCGCAGAGGCTAAGAAAAAATCCGGTGATGATTTATCTGTGGGAGAAGAATTTGTAGAAATCATTCCGTTGGTGGATTTCGGACGTCGTCTTGTCATCAGTGCGAAGCAGAATTTGAATCAGAGGATCAAAGAAATTGAGCGTGATGCTATCTTTAATGAGTACACGAACTCTATCGGAGAAATCGTTGTTGGCGAAATCTATCAGATTCGCAAGGGCAAGGGTGAAATTCTTGTCATGCATAATAAAAACGAATTACTCTTGCCAAGGAATGAACAGATTTATAAGGAGAGGTACAAAAAGGGAGATACCATTCGTGCGGTCGTCAAAGAAGTGCGCAAAGGAGCTGGCAATCCAACGGTGATCATTTCACGAACAGATCCGGCCTTCCTCATGCGCCTATTTGAAATCGAAATACCTGAAGTATATGACGGCATTATCGAAATTAAACGTATTGCACGCGAACCGGGCGACAGAGCAAAAGTTGCTGTGCTTTCACATGACGAACGCATCGATGCGGTGGGAGCTTGTGTTGGTATGAAAGGTGTACGCATTCATGCCATTGTACGAGAATTAAATAACGAAAATATCGATGTCATCAATTTCTCTGATGACCCGCTAGTGATTATTCAAAGGTCGCTCGCCCCCGCAAAACTGAAGAATATTCAAATAGATATCGAGAATAAGAAAGCAACTATACTTGTCGCAAATGACCAGGTCTCTCTGGCAATAGGCAAGGGAGGACAAAATGTACGATTGGCTTCCAAGCTGACTGGTTTTGAGCTGATTGTCCAGAAAGAGGGAGGAGAAGAAGAAGAATATGATATGGAGCTTTCCGAATTTCGTGAAGAACTCGGCGATGTTCTTTTCCATAAATTCTTTGATGAAAATCTCAAATCTGTGCGCGATATTATTCAAAAATCAAAAGAAGAATTAATCAATACGCTCGGCATCGAGTCAGAAAAAGTTGACGAAATCCTAACCATGCTGAAAAAAGGACTGGAAGAAGCTGAGGTAGAAAGCGAAGAAGAGACGGATGAATTACTTGCCGAGATTGACAGGTTAGATAAAGAAGAAAAGGTTGACATTGAAGAGGACTCTGCGGAAAAAGAAGTAGACGGCGAAAAAGTGGATGAGAAGTCTGCCGCAGCCAAACCAGAAGGTGAGTAACTACATCCAGTGTCTGTAAGTTATGAAAGAAGATCAGAATGTCTGAACAAGGTGTAAAAAAAGTAAAGATCTTCAATCTCGCGAAGGAGTTAAATCTTTCGAGTGAGACGATTATTGAATTTCTGAAGAAGAAGGGATTCGAGGTGAAGTCCCATATGTCTACCGTGACCGACGATATGATGCCGGTCATCATGGGTCATTTTAAGAAAGACAAAGAAGTAGCCGATCGACATCAGCGGAAACTTCAGGAATTTCGATCAACCCGAAAAAAGGAGACGGTCGAAAAGACGGAAAAGGTCGGGAAAGCATCTCCTGTCAAGGAGGAGGCTGTTCATCACAAAATCGAAACAGGCCAGGAAGTTAGCGAAGAGCTTGGGTTGCAAGGGAGTGAAGAAGTTTCTCTTCTTGAGGTTAAAGAGCAACAAAAGGAACGAGGAGGCGAAATTCCCTCGATTGAACCGGAAACAGGGAAAGATGTTTTTAAGAGCAGTGAGACACCGGCAGTTGAGGATGGAGGGGTATTACTTCAGGAAAAGCCAATTGAGAATCGGTTAGGTAAGGAAAAGCTAGAAGCGCCGAAGAAAAAAACTCAGCAATCTCCGCTGGAAGTGGCTGTTGCCCGTCAGCAGCGGGGATTAACTATAAAAGGGAAGATTGATCTTACACCCGCGCGGAGTGCTCAGAAGCCGGAACTGGAAGAAAAGAAAAAGAAAAAGAAGAAAAAGGTCAGAGAAGATGTTAAGAAGTCAAAAGCAGCACCGGCAAAAGTAGAGGATGAAGAAGAATTAAAAACACGGAAAAGAAAAAGAGTCCGACGTGCAGAAGTGAATGAAGACGAAGTTGCAAAGGCAATTCGCGAGACTCTTGCCGACTCCGGTGACGAATTAGCCATCGCCCGAGCGGCAATACGTCGTAAAAAGAAAGAAAAGCGGGAAGAGGAAGAACAGAAGAAGCTTGATCAACTTGAGCACGATAGAATGCGCATCAGGGTAACAGAGTTTGTTACCGTCGGCGAGCTTGCCAACCTGATGCGTGTCTCGGTCGCGGAAGTTATTCAGAAGGTGATGGGTTTAGGGATTATGGTATCCATTAACCAGCGTTTGGACAAAGATACGATTACACTTGTATCTGATGAATTTGGATTTCAGGTTGATTTTGAGGCGGAATTCACCTCCGAGGCACTTTCCGATATCGATGATGACGAAGAATCACTCCTCCCGCGGCCTCCTGTTGTAACTATTATGGGTCATGTTGACCATGGGAAAACATCTCTCTTGGATTACATACGAAATGCAAATGTTGTCGCGGGTGAAGCCGGCGGTATAACGCAGCATATCGGCGCCTACGAAGTATCTGTTGGTGATAATAAGCAAATTACATTCCTGGACACTCCAGGTCACGAAGCATTTACAGCTATGCGGGCCAGAGGCGCCCAAGTAACGGATATCGTTGTTCTTGTTGTTGCTGCAGATGACGCCGTTATGCCTCAAACAGTTGAAGCAATTAGCCATGCACAGGCAGCCAATGTCCCTATTGTCGTGGCGATTAATAAAATTGATAAACCAGACTCAAATCCTGAACGTATCAAACAGCAGCTTGCAGAACGAGGTCTCTTAGTCGAAGAGTATGGCGGTAAACACCAGGTGGTGGAACTTTCCGCAAAAAAAGGAACCAATGTGAACCTGCTCCTCGAAAAGATCCTTCTTGAAGCAGAAATGTTGAATCTCCGCGCCAATCCCAACCGCGAAGCGCGAGGTACTCTTGTGGAAGCAGAATTAGATAAAGGGAAGGGAATCATTGCGACCATTTTGGTCCAGAAAGGAACATTGCGTATTGGTGATTCATTTGTTTGCGGTGTCTGGAGTGGACGGGTTCGTGCAATGTTTAATGAGCGTGGCCAGCGGACTGAAGAAGCAAAGCCTTCGCAGCCGGTTCAGGTTGTTGGATTCGATGGAATCCCGCAGGCAGGAGATGATTTAGTTGGTATCGAAGACGAACATCAGGCGCGAGAAATTAGTCTTACACGCCAGCAACTGAAACGTGAACAAGATTTCCGGCAGAGTAAACGCTTAACACTTGACGATATTTCACAGCAAATCAAAGATGGTCAAGTGAGAGATCTTCCCGTCATCGTCAAAGCTGACGTGGACGGCTCCGCAGAAGCACTTTCTGATTCCTTGATAAAACTTTCAACGAAAGAAGTCAAGGTCCAGGTTATTTATAAAGGAGTAGGCGGTATATCGGAATCTGACGTCTTGCTCGCGATGGCCTCGCGTGCTGTAATCATTGGTTTTCACGTCCGACCCAATCTGAAAGCCCGTCAGCTCGCACAGCAGGAGGATGTCGATATTAGAATTTATAATATTATTTACGATGCAATTAATGATGTCCGGAGTGCACTGGAGGGGATGCTGGCCCCAACTGTCACTGAAGAAGTTATTGCAACGGTAGATGTTCGCGATGTCTTTAAAGTCTCAAAGGTGGGCACGATAGCCGGGTGTCATGTGCGGGATGGAAAGATAACACGAAATAGCAAAGTACGTTTGGTGCGAGACGGCATAGAGATATTTGACGGAACCATTGCCTCTTTGAAGCGGTTCAAAGAAGATGTGCGGGAGGTAGAGCAGGGTTTCGAATGCGGCATTGCGCTTGATAATTTCAATGACATCAAAACAAGTGATATCATTGAGGCATATAAGATTGTTGAAACGAAGAGGAAACTGGATTAAAGGCAGGTGCTATGTCAGTCCGTACTCAAAAGGTTGCTTCTCTTATTAAGGAAGAGTTAGGCGTTTTATTCCAACGGAATTTCAGCATGGCGGAGTATGGATTCTTGACTGTTACCGAAGTCATTATGAGTCCGGACTTGAAAGTTGCAAAAGTGTATGTTAGTATTTTTGGTGATGAGAATCGGAAAAATAAAAGTTTTTTGATGCTGCAATCACAGAAACCTTCCATTCGCGCTATGCTTGGACACTCTGTGCGCCTGCGATTCACTCCGGAAATTATTTTCTATTTGGACGAAACAATAGAAAAAGCGATGAAACTTGAAAACATTTTCCGCAAGATTCATGAACAAGACAAGGAGAAGAGCGAGCCTGGCAGCTCTGCTGATGTATGAATGACGGGAATGCCGCTGTTTATGATTTTCGAGGTGAAGGGGAAATCCTGTTCATTGACAAGCCCCTGGATTGGACATCATTTGATGTTGTCAAAAAAATGCGGTCTCTTTTTGATGTTCGTAAAGTTGGTCATGCAGGCACGCTGGATCCAAAAGCAACTGGATTGTTGATTGTCTGCACGGGCAAAAAGACTAAACGTATCGATCAATTTGTCGGGATGGAAAAGGAATACACTGGTGTCTGCGAACTCGGCGTGAGAACACCAAGTTTTGATTCAGAAACGTCAGCCCACGAATCAAAAGACAGTTCCGATATAACCGAGCATAAGATATGGGATGTAGCGCAGAGCCTTTTAGGCAAACAGATGCAGGTGCCGCCCATGTATTCGGCAGTCAAATATGGAGGCAAACCGCTCTATCGGTATGCACGGGCCGGGAAAACGGTAGACCGCGTAGAACGCGAGATCGATGTGGTAGAGTTTAGCATCCTTGGTATGCGTCATCCGTTCGTTGAATACTCTATTGTCTGCACCAAGGGAACATATATTCGTTCTTTGATAGATGAGTTTGGCCTGCGTCTTGGATGTGGTGCAACCGTCACAGAGCTTCGTCGGACTCGGATAGGCACATATCATGTCTCCAATGCAATGACCATGGAGAAATTAATGAAGTGGCGTGAGACAATCCGTATCAAAGATCAGGTGCTCGATGAAATGTATTCGGCACATTGAAGAAATACCGTTTGAAAAGAAATCTGCGATAACGATAGGAACGTTCGACGGAATTCACCTCGCCCATCAAAAGATTATTGGTGAAGTAGTAGCTCAGGCAAAAGAAATGCATGGACGAAGCGTCGTGGTAACCTTCGAACCGCATCCGAGAGAAGTTGTTCCGTTGATGAGGGAAGAGGTCATGCTTCTCACAACCCTTCAGGAACGGCAGGAGCTCTGTGAACACATGGGTGTTGATTGGTTTATCGTACTCAAATTTGACACGGCTTTTTCTCAACAAAGTTTTCGTGATTTTTATGTAACCTATCTCATCAATGGTGTTGGTGTTGACGTTGTTGTCGAAGGGTATGATCATCATTGGGGCAGAAATCGTGAAGGTAATATTGACGCGCTGATGCAGCTGGGCAATGAATTTGGATTTACTGTGGTCAATGTTGATCCATTCAAGTATAAGAATTCTCCGGTGAATAGTTCGCTGATTCGAAAAGAACTCCTAGAGGGTTCTGTAACAGCAGCGGCTGAATTGCTCGGAAGACCTTATCAGGTGCAGGGAAAAGTTGTCCTCGGCAGCCAGCGAGGACGGCTCCTGGGATTTCCCACGGCAAACGTGGAGTTGAATTCAAAGAAAAAAATTGTACCAAAAGATGGCATTTATTTTGCACGTGTAACCCATGAGAAGGAGATGTATTTTGGAATGGTAAGCATTGGCGTGAGGCCGACGTTCCAAACGAATAGGCAGCGGACCATTGAAGTAAATATTTTGGACTATGAGAAGGAGATTTATGGGAATACACTTCGTATTGAATTCTTGGAACGTTTGCGGGATGAAGTAAAATATGATACTGCAGAACAGCTTGTACAGCAAATGCACATAGATAAAGAACTGAGCAAAAAATTACGAATCGAATATCAGCGCAGAGTATAGTCTATCGACGATCTCAACTATTTACAAGGAGCAACAATGCCACTGACAACCGAACAAAAAAAAGAACTCATCGCAAAGTATGGAAAAAACATTTCCGACACAGGAACACCGGAGGTGCAGATTGCGATCCTCACAGCGACCATCACCGGTCTTTCACCGCATTTCGACGAGTTTAAGCAAGATCATCATGCTCGACTTGGACTTTTAAAACTCGTCGGAAAGCGAAGACGACTTCTGGATTATTTGATGAAAAAAGATGTCAATCGCTATCGAAAGATTATTCAAGAACTTGATATTCGTAAATAAATTCAATGCTGCGGTAGAATAAAAAGTATACTTAATTTTAGAAGTCATTTATCAGAAAGAAGCAGGGAACTATGAAGGTCATAAAAGAAATTGAACTCAACGGAAAATCTTTTACACTGGAAACCGGGAGATTTGCACGACAGGCTCATGGGTCGGTAATGGTTCGGTATGTGGACACGATGGTGCTCGCAACGGTGGTGAGCGAGTCTGAGGCAAAAGAAGGACAAGATTTTTTTCCGTTGCAGGTGGAATATCGGGAAAAAACTGCAGCTGCCGGAAAAATCCCAGGTGGTTTTTTTAAGCGGGAAGGACGTCCGTCCGAGAAGGAGATTCTTTCATCGCGTTTAATCGATAGACCTATCCGGCCAATGTTTCCTAAGGATTACAAGAATGAGACACAGGTTCTTGTGACCGTGTATTCCTCTGACATGGAACATGACGGTGATATTCTTGGTGCGTGTGCTGCCTCAGCTGCGTTGATGATCTCAGACATTCCTTTCGATGGTCCGATAGCCGAAGTGCGTCTGGGGAGAGTGGATGGGAAGTTTATTCTCAATCCGACATTCAAAGAGCTCGAGAAGAGTGATTTGGATATCACAGTAGCAGGTTCGATGGACTCTATTGTTATGGTAGAAGGAGAATCAGCAGAAGTCTCCGAGAACGATTTACTTGAAGCCCTACGCGTCGGTCACGAAGCAATCAAGGCTCTGTGTGGTATCCAAATAGAACTTGCAAAGGAAGTTAAGAAAACCAAACGTCCGGTGATAGCGCAAAGTATCCCCGATGGATTGCTCAATGACGTACGAACTCTTGCTGATGCGCAATTGAAACAATTAAGCCGTACTGTCATGGCCAAAGAAGAGCGGTCTGACGCTACCCATAAAGTCTATGACACAGTCAAGGCTTCCTTGTCAGAAAAGTACCCTGAAAAAGAATTGCTCATAGAAGAATTACTTCATGATCTCGAACGCGACGCGATGCGCTCGACGATCCTGAATGAACAGAAAAGACTCGATGGACGCGGTCTTACAGATATCCGTCCAATTACCTGCGAAGTCGGGGTGCTGCCGAGAACGCATGGTTCCTCGCTCTTCACTCGCGGGGAAACTCAGAGTCTGACATCTGCGACACTTGGCACAAAAATGGATGAACAAGTGCTTGAAGGACTTCTTCCGGAGACTACCAAGAGATTTATGCTCCATTATAATTTCCCTCCGTTTAGTGTCGGTGAAGTGGGCCGAGTGGGTTCAACCGGAAGACGTGAAATTGGACATGGAAATCTCGCTGAGAGGGCATTAAAGCGACTTATGCCGAGTGAAGAGAAATTCCCTTATACGATTCGTATCGTTTCTGATATCCTCGAATCAAATGGTTCATCCTCCATGGCAACAGTCTGTGCTGGTACTCTTGCTCTCTTTGATGCAGGGGTTCCCCTGCAGCGACCTGTGGCCGGAATTGCCATGGGTCTAGTAAAAGAAGATGACCAAGTGGCAGTGTTGAGCGATATTCTTGGAAACGAGGATCATCTGGGCGACATGGACTTTAAAGTTGCCGGTACCACTGAGGGAATTACAGCATTCCAGATGGATATTAAGATTAAAGGAATCTCATTCGAAATTTTTGAGAAAGCGCTTGCACAGGCAAAAGCCGGACGAATGCATATTCTGGATGTCATGTCGAAGACTCTTAATACACCGCGTGAGGAACTTTCGCGGTACGCACCTCGCCTTCAAACAATAAAAATTCCTGTAGATATGATTGGTGCACTGATCGGTCCGGGCGGAAAGAATATTCGACAGCTCGTGAAGGATAGCGGCGCTGAAATCAATGTCCAGGATGACGGTACAGTTATCGTAGCAGCGGTCGAAAAAGAATCCGCTGATAAGGCTATGCTCTATATTCGCGGCCTTGCTGAAATTCCCGAGGTAGATAAAACTTATAAAGCAACCGTTAAAAAAATCACCGATTTTGGTGCATTTGTGGAAATTCTCCCTGGAAAAGAAGGTTTGGTCCATGTTTCACAGCTCGATGTCAACAGAGTCGAAAAAGTAGATGATTTTCTGAAAGTCGGCGATGTCATTGAAGTGAAATTGATGCATATCGATGGAGATGGAAAAATGAGTCTCAGCCGCAAGGCATTATTGCCAGGTGGAGAACATGCGCACGAAGAGATGAAACGCTCGAGAGAACGAAAGAAAACAGACCATCGCGGGGGGAAGGATGATCGTCATTCTCACCCGCGCCATTAAGGTACTTATGTAAGAAATATAATATCCTCACTTTGTGAACGATTTTCATACAGTGAGGATTCTTTTTATGAATCTACAAATTCCACAAATACAGGGTCTCCGTGGAGAGCGCCAGATTCCGGGCGATAAATCTATATCCCATCGTGCGCTGATGATTGGCTCAATTTCTGATGGAGTTTCGGAAATTCGCTCATGTTCACGAGCTGCAGATCCCATGAGCACGCTATCGTGTGTCAGGCAGCTTGGATTGGATATTGAAGATCTCGGGGATCGTATCCTTATCCATGGGAAGGGTCGGCGTGGACTTGTGCAGCCATCCACTCCTCTTGATGCGGGCAACTCTGGTACCACGATGCGCCTGTTCTCAGGAATTCTTTCAGGTCAGAAGTTTGCTTCTACGATTGTAGGTGATTCGTCACTGAGCCGGCGCCCTATGAAAAGAATCCTTGACCCGCTTCGTCTCATGGGGGCGAATATACAAGGATCAAAAGAAAATACTGCTCCGTTAATTATTCAGCCGGTTGAACAGCTTAATGCCATTTCCTACAATCTTCCTGTTCCTAGCGCACAAGTAAAGTCCGCCCTGATTTTTGCAGGCCTCTATGCACGTGGAGAAACGACCATCCAGGAAACCGTAAAAACACGTGATCATTCAGAACGAATGCTGGGTCTACGGACATCGACGAAGGAGGGTCTTTACATAGTTGAAATTCATCCCGGTATCAGGGTTGAAGGCAAGAAATTCTTTGTGCCGGGAGATATGTCCGCAGCAGCATTCCTGCTTGCTGCTGGTCTACTGGTCCCTGGATCGAATCTGAGGATCCAAAATGTCGGACTCAATCCAACACGTCGTCGGATCCTGGATATTTTAAAAAGTATGGGGGGGAATATTACGATTGAGAATGAGCGGGTTGTCGCAGGAGAACCTCTTGGCGATCTCAATGTAAAATATTCGGATTTGCAGAGCGACCTCGAATTAGGTGGTTCTGAAATAGTCGATATTATAGACGAGATTCCAATTCTCGCCGTAACCTGTCTCTTTGCCGAAGGCTCGCTTCGTATAAGGGATGCACAGGAACTACGGGCAAAGGAGACAGATCGAATTTCTGCCATTGTCGATAATTTACGCAGGATGGGCGTTCTTGCAGAGGAATATCAAGATGGTTTTGCCTTCGAAGGAAAACAGAAGATGAAGGGCGGTGTCCTTCCTAGTTATGGCGATCACAGAATAGCAATGTCCTTTGGCATCGCAAGTCTAAGAATTCCTGATAGTACTATAGAAGGCGCAGAATGTGTGGAGATTTCTTATCCCGGATTTTGGAAAGATTTGCTTTCATAGTTGGAAAGGTACAGCTTCAACAAGGAGGGTGGACCCAGATGACAATCTCTCCCGATTATCCTGTTTTACTCAAGATTGATTATTTGATGCATTGATTTATCGATGGTAAGCTCTGCGCGTAGCCACCTGAGAAATTCTAAACCATATTTATTTAAGAAATAGATAATATTGATTTCTCGTTCTTGAAGGCTGGAGTTGGGGAAAAGATTTGATGACACCTTGTCGAGTTGACGAAGTGATATTTCATGTTGTCGTTTTTGAGCTGCAATCGTTTTTTCTTTTAATTGATGTAAGGAACTTTGTATTCGTGTCAGTGTATTCTCCATGGCAGGGACAAGTGTCTGGTCAATGGCTTCCAATCCATCTTTCAAACTGGTAAGACTTTCTGATACTGTTCCGACTGTGTTTGAAAATAATTCTTCTACTTTAAAATCTGATATCGTCTCCGCTACACGTCCCTTAAGAATCTCTATGTCTGAGAAAAAATCAACAGGTTGGAGATGATATTTATCCAGAACTTTCTGGATGCGTTCTTCTACAATGGTTGCACTTGCCCGAGGATAGATCAGAGGTTCAGGAATATTGAATTTTTCATAGAGCAATTTGAGTTGCGCAAAGTATGCTATTTCCGACGGACCAGCTACATAGGATAACGTCGGGAAAAGATAATCCTGGCAGATTGGTCGGAGAACGACATTCGGACTAAAAAGATTAGGGTCAGTCTGCAAAAAATTTAGCATTTCGTTCAAGCTAAAAGTACGACGAGTGCCTTTAAGTGAAAAACCATCTGTGTGAGGTTCTATCGCGTAGCGCCCGCCATTATGGAAAAAGAAAAGATTCACTGGCCTTGGTTTTACCTGAGCATGATATTGTTGTTCAAGGTGTTCACTTTGTGTGATGACAAGCTGACAGCTGTGCGAAACGTTTTTCAGTTCCTGCTCAAAGATTGGTTTCAAGATCCTTTTTGTGCTCGCATTATGCGGATCAAAGAAAATCAAACCGGAATCTTCCAGCAAAACGTTTAATAAGTAAACGAATGCTTTACTGAACGTCATGCCTTTCTGGTAAGCAGTTTCAAATAACTCAATTACTTTTGCTGAATATTCCGTCGGCACTAATGTTTGGCGCAGCGTCTTAAAAAGTGCGCTGATGGAGTCGTCAAAATGGATACTTCCAACAGCCCCCATATTCTTCCCTACCGTTTTTTCATCAACCTGGTATTGCAGTCGAATAAGTTCATTAGAGGAATTTAGGATTGAAAAGGAAGAAACTTCTTCAAAATCGTGGTCTTCGCCTTCGAGCCAGAAAATAGGGACAAAGTTATATTCGGGATACTGCTGGGATAATCGCTCAGAAAGTTTTATTGTGGTGAGAGTCTTGTATAATGTATAAAGGGAACCGCTGAATAAACCGACCTGCTGACCTGTAACAAGGGCAACAGTATTATCATTCAGGAGAAGATCAATATTGGCAAGAGTTTTAATCCCGCAATGAAAATCACGGTTTTGATTGGAAAGGTCTTGTACTAATGTCGATCGATCAAGTTTCCGAGCAACGACAGCTTCAAGTTTCGCTTGCCAGTGTTTGTCATCCTTGAAATCACCGGAATAATAATCCTTGATACGGGAAAAGTTTGTTACGTAATCAATAAAAAGTTTTGAAAAACCGGCGTCATCTGAGTGAAGATCATTATAGGGTATCCAGTTCATAAGCTCCTCAGAAGTAAAGGCATTTTCTCAATGGGCAATCATTTGATTGTGAGAATGAGATTTTCCATAAATTCAGAAAAACGTTCCTGCACATTATGAGCGGTTTCCGTTACTTCAGCATGTGATAATTTGTTGGGAGAAATGCCTGCTGCCAGATTTGAGATAAGTGAAATTCCAAGGGTCTTGATTTCACAATTGCTTGCTGCATATATTTCAGGCACAGTTGACATTCCTACAGCATCAACGCCCATAAGTCTTAACATTTGAATTTCTGCAGGAGTCTCATACGTCGGTCCTTTCAACCAACAATATGTTCCTTGCTGAATATGTATTTTGAGTCGTGAGGCGCAATCAAGTGCCATATCCATAAGTTTATGATCAAAATACTGAGAAGCACGAAGCGCTCTATGCTTGAAAGAGGGGAGCGGCAATGAAGTAAGATTGAGAATATCCCTAATCAACATAAGATCGCCTGCAGTGAAGCGATTGTTAATCCCTCCCGCAGCATTCGTCGTAATAAGTGTTTTTATAC
This sequence comes from uncultured Ignavibacteriaceae bacterium, assembly GCA_964651225.1. Taxonomy (GTDB): domain Bacteria; phylum Bacteroidota; class Ignavibacteria; order UBA10030; family UBA10030; genus Fen-1298. The sequence continues at coordinate 1,493 of CAZYYD010000046.1, read as the reverse complement.
CGAGAGAATACGCGAGGACAACAGGAAATACGACTCGATCTAGTAATCCGATTTCATAGAAATGAACTCGTCCCTGGAAGACGAGTAAGGGAAGGGATTGTTGATTTTCCTTTCGTAGATAACCAAAAATAAGCTTTCCAGCATGTCCATGAACGGAAGAAACTGGATAGTTCGGAATTTCTGCGGATTGAATTGTTATAACGGGGTCAATCTTGGCTCCAAAATCACCAAGCCCTGACCCGAGGATTAGTGCAATTTTTGGTTCAAAATCGGTAGTTCGTCGAATATAATTTAGGGCTTCTAGATTTTTTTTTTCTTTTATCACGGACTATTCAAATAATTGGCTTTAGGAAATTTCTCATAATGAATCTATGTGAGGCTGGTGGCAGGATCGGCATCTTGCCTCATAGATGTCTTTTGCACCAACGACGACAAGTTCATGTTGTTTACTTTTTCGCTGTGTTCTATCAGCTGGGTTACCGCATACTACACAGATTGCTAATGTCTTTGTTATATATTCAGCTACAGCAAGGAGTTGGGGCATTGGTTCAAAGGGTTTTCCAGTATAATCTTGGTCCAATCCGGCGATAATTACTCGCTTTCCCTCATCTGCCAACTGATTACAAACTTCCACGATATTTGCTTTAAAAAACTGTCCTTCATCAATTCCAACAACTTGAGCATCACCAGCAAGTCTTGAAATTTCACTTGCATCCTCAACGGGATGTGATACTAATGATTGCTCACTATGAGAAACTATGTGCTCCGAGCTATAGCGACTGTCAATTTTTGGTTTAAAAACCGCTACTTTTTGCTTCGCAATTTGAGCACGCCGAAGACGTCTAATAAGTTCTTCAGTTTTGCCACTGAACATACAGCCGCAAACAACTTCAATCCAACCGGTATTTCGCGGAACATTGTGAAGTGCAGAAGTGTCCATATTTATGTTCTCGATTTAAGAGTGCGTTCCAGGTTCCTTCCGCTGAACGCAAGTGGAAGTAATGAGGAAAGTTTTTTGATCTTGAACTGACCTTTAGAGTTTTTCATGACAAAATCGATATTCCCTGTCAGATCAAGCAAAACCTGTCGACAGGCACCACATGGAGGGGTAAAACCTGGATCATCAGAAACCACTGCGATTGCTTTGAAGTGGGATGCTCCAGTTGTGATAGCTTTAAAAACCGCAACACGCTCTGCACAAATGGTCAGCCCGTAGGAACTGTTTTCGATGTTGCAGCCCGTGTAGATACTTCCGTCTTTGGCAAGAAGCGCCGCACCGACCCTAAATTTCGAAAAAGGAGCATAAGCAGCTAATTTTATTTTTTCTGCAGAGTGAGCTAGTTCTTGATATTCTTTTTTCATGTGTTCAATGATGAGTGAAGCAAACAATAGGTATATAAAAAAATATAGAGAAGATTAGCTTGAGAAGCAATTTCCCAGCGGAACTTGCCAATACTTTTGAGACAAATATTTTCATGAGTTAACCACCAAAT
>CAZYYD010000045.1:0-34032 GCA_964651225.1 uncultured Ignavibacteriaceae bacterium | reverse complement strand
GTATCGCAATAAAAGAAACTCAAAACACAAGAAATCTTAATTGGATCGGCACTAGAACGGGTCTCGTTGGAAATACAGGTTTAGCTTCTTTAGATGTCAATGATTTCTTCCACTCGTCGTATTCTTTCCGATGTTCGCGTACTACAGCAGCATCCTCAGGAGAAATCCCAAGTGCTTCAGCATGACTTTTTTCGGCTGCCCTCGCTTTTTCGTCTGTATCATCAACGTCTCCCACATCCCTGATTGAAAACAATTCAATTAAGTACTCTGAGTATAACAATTCCTCTGATAGTTCATTAACCGTGACATCTGTTGGTTTTCTAATGGAACCATCCTTTGTTAGTATCCATTCAGCCTCACGGAGAAAGGTAATAAAACTTGATTCAATGATTTTCTCCTGCCAACGACGATAAAACCATTTATACCGTCCGTTGCATAAACCTTTATTGTCCGGTAAGAGATTGTTCAGAAGATGCCATAGCAGAACAGCAAGATTCTTTTGCGCCTCTGGTGAATCAATCCTTTGCAATCTATCAATAATGTTATCTAAACCATCTAATTCATAGTTAACATATTCATCTCTATATTTTGAATATTCACGACTGACATCAGAATGTCCTTTCTTATCGGTCTGAAGAATCCGAGGAAGGATAGCAACATCAATATCCTTTAGAATATCGAGATTTTGTTTTGTCACAGTCTCGGCTACAAACCATCTTTCTACAATCTCTCCAAAATAGTTGCGTAAATCTGCATTATCGAAATAAACATCGGAGGGTTTCTTAAACGAGAATCCTCCCTTTTGATCTACCGATCTTATAAAAGGTGTCTGCTTTGCTGTGTTAATAACTCTTCTCTTCCCGGCATCAGAATCGGAATTAATTGCACGGATAAATTTTTGAAAATCACCATTGTGTTCTTCGGCAGAAATGGTTTGAGATTCTTCTTTTAAGTATTTGGGGAATACTCTTTCAATGATGTCATCATATACGTCAGGCGTTGAAAGCCCAAGTCTTTTTAGGAAGTCTTCGGCCTGAGTGTCTTTAAGTATCTCCCGTTTTACAATTGGGAAATCAGTATTTTCGGGTGGGGGCAAAAATGCCTGTGGTGTTGTACCATCGGATTTAAATGGTACCACATTTTTCCCGTCTTGTAGCCTTAGAATAGGCTTTGTGCGGAGGATTCCACTGGGGTCAGTACTCCACCGAGGGGCGCGCCATAAAGCCTGCCGATCGTCTAATAGGAACTTATAGAAATCTACAAACCATTCATCTGCTTGAACTGCAAAAAACTGCTCGTTGACCATACGTGCAAAAACATCTGGAGTATATTCCTTGACATCCAATTCCTTGACTAAATAAGTCCATAGATCTCTATTTTGATTCTCGGTTATTTCTCCAACAAGCCATTTGATAGGATAATCAACTTTGAATAGCGAACGAAGTTGTTCATAATTCAAAAGTTGTCTAAGCTCTGCTGGACGCGCAAGTATGGCATTAGAAGCCGCGACAAAAGTGCCATCATCACTTGGCAACAGTTCGTGGCTCTTAAGAGTATCTTTCACCATAGTGACAATTGGAAAAAACATCCCATCTTCCTGAAAATCATTTATCCTAATTGGCAATGATTCCAGCAATGACACCGAAATTAAATCCATGGTTTTGAGACATTCGAGAGAATCGATGAGCAATCGTGCAGTCTCTGCCACAAGTTTTCCATTCCACTCATCGCTCTTAGGGATATTGTCACGTGAAGGTGTTGTTCTGTATGGTCCTTGAATAAGAAAACCAAATCTTGTTTCCTTTTCAGTCGGGAAGTACACGATCAGAGGAGAATTCTTTACTCTTGATATTTTTTCTGCCTTTGTTTTATTATCTGTTTCAAGTTGGAAACCAACTTCAACAGGAACAGAAGTGCTTCCGTCGGGAACCATCACAATTCGTTCAAAAATAAGCCAGCGCTCATTCTCTTCGAGGTCTTTATTCTGACCCAGAACCGTTACTTGTCTAGCAGTTTGCCTTTTACTCTCCTCCCGCAAATAAACACCGCCTGTTTGATCGGGCAATTTGAATTCAATTTCTTGGATCTTCCGAAGGAATAGAAGAGTCCTCGCACTCAGATTGCGAAGCCTTGCAGCTATCTCGCTGTTGGCTATCTCGGCAGTAACATTATTGGCGTCAAAAGGGAAAACAAAAAGGGTCGTCCAAGGATCCCGAATCTCTTTAGGTGCAACTCCCTGCGGACGGACATAATGAATGATTTTGAAATGCTCATCCCCGGAATGGACTTCGGGACTAGAAGAGTATGCGTACACTGATTTGAAGCCAATCCCAAACTTTCCAATCTGCGTCAGATCTTCTGATTTGGTGCCTTCGCCAACTCCACAAACTCCCCGAACGTCTTTCTCGTCGAAAAGACGGCCATTGTGCCAAACTTCTAACCTGTCATTCCATAACTGGAAAAGAATACGACTGCCATTTGTGTCCTCAGCATTTTGTAAGAGCTCAAAAATGAAGTGTGTTCTATCTGTATAGAGGCGACCAAGGAATGACAAGTGGCGTGTTCCTTCACCATACTCCTTGAGATTGTCAGCCATTATTTGATTGTAATTACTAGGCATTTGAACCATTCCCCTCTATCTGAAGTAAACCATACGCAATTGGTTCGATGGTTACATCTGCTTTTTCCATCGCAATCTCGATTTCTTGGATTCTTCTCGCGTAGTCTGCCCCTGCAGCAGAAATTTGTGAGATCCGCATACGCTGTATCTTTTCATCAGTCGCTCCATTCAGCTGTTCATTCAGAAGAGATATACGAGCCCTGTGACTTGTGGTCAAACTTTCTCTTCGATATCGAGCTAGTTCCTGAGTTCGTTGCTGATGATCAATTCGTGATTTTGACCAAAGCCGATAATGGTGTTCATCAAGCTCTGCCCAATCTTGCTCGTCCAGTTGAGGGACCTCAGTTATTCCAACATCCACAGCCTGCTCAAGAAGAGAATTAAGATGTAGTGTAAGAATTTCAGATGATGCAACTGGCCTTAAGATAAGATCTTCTCTGATTCCATAAAACTGCCATTGATAAATGGCAAATTTATACTTCCCAGGAGATACCACATTGCTAGACACCTTCAGTGTTGTAAAGATCCTTCCTTTCTTTCCGAGTGCGTAGGCTGCTTGTTTTACCAATGGATGAAGTGGCATGATGAAGGAAACTTCTTGATGTTTTGTTGCTACCCCGGAATCAAAGGTTACGGCCAAGTGTTGATTGCCGCCCTTTAACCAGTTCTCCCACTCCCGATATACTATTGTATTTTGGCGTGGGATCTTTTGATAATCTTGTAGTAGAACATTGCGCGCCTCCTGTGAAAGGCGAAGTGTTTTGAGATCCTTTTCACCGAGTAGGAATTCCTGTTCTTTTTCTACAACTTCTTTGAGATAAAGAGATATAAGTCTCTTAATGGATATAGAGGATAACCAGAAGCTGGACGCTTCTTCAATTTCTTTGTTCAATTGCTCTGCTGGAAGGCGTATTCCAAATAGCTCGCGTTGCCGCTGTTCTAGTTCTTCCTGCTCTTGAACTAATCGAATACTGTTGTCAGCCAATTGCTGCAACTTGATTTTTCTCTCTTCCTCAGTCAGTGAAAGGTTCTCGGCGATATTTTTTATTTGTTTCGTGATATCTCCAATAATCTCTTCGCTACCCCCTAGGGCGTTGTTAAATACTCCAATCCGTACAAGACATCGCTCATAAATTTCTGCATCGACTGTACCTGGAGTGATAAGGTTGATGATCGCGACACTTTCACTCTTTTGTCCATTTCTATCAATACGACCGATGCGTTGTTCGATACGCATAGGGTTCCATGGAAGGTCATAGTTGACAATGCAATCGCAAAATTGATAGTCCAGACCTTCACATCCAATTTCTGAAAACAATAGAATATCGATTGTATTTTCCTGTTCTCGGGGGAGCTCAAACCTGTTTCGCATTTCCATCCGTTCTTCATCCGGAGTCCCCCCGTGTACCATTCCAATGCGATAACCGTCATTGCGAAGATGATCATAGAGATAACTCAGGGTATGCCGAAAACTGCTAAAAAGGATAAGCTTGTTGTTGGGTAAAGATTGCTTGTCTCTTACTATCTTCTTTAACGCATCCAGTTTTGGATCGACGGAATCGAGGGTACGGGCTTTTTGAAGAACCGATTGAATCTGTGACTCAATGCTACTAACAGCTTCTAACGTAGGCATGGCACTAGAATCGTCTGCTTCATCCCATGCTAATTCATCAATATGACGATTTAATATTTCTTCAAGCATAGGAGCCAGACCAAAAAGACAACTTGCTGCTTGCCGTCTGATGGTAGTCATCATAAATTTTACGTTGATATCCTCATGCAGCCGCCGAAAAATTTCTGCCTGTACTTGCAAGAGTTCATCATGCAGTTCCGCTTGGCTGGGAGTGAAGTCAACAGCAACAGTTTCGGGACGTCGTATAGTAAAATCTCCAATGTCCCGTCTGCGGGTTCTGCTAATGATCCCTGAGAATGTGTGCAACGATTCTAAATCCTTAATGAGTTGCACTCGCTCTTCTAAGGAAATATTTTCTCGGATGAGTAATTGCCTTACACGATTGAACTCTGGATTATTCTGCAGGATAGCCTGCCCCCATGCGGTGGATGCGGCATCTTCAAGAGCTTTATGCGCCTTTTTATTCCATTCTTCCTCATGTGCACGCGCAAATGCAACAGCCTGATTAATAAATGGATTCGGCTCAGCCATATGCTCAAAACTCTCTTTGTCAATAATAAGATCAGGCCGAAGAGTGGTTAAAAGTGTAAACAGATCATGACTTCCAAGCTGAATAGGAGTTGCAGTCAGAAATATTGCTGCCTCAGCATGGTCACAAAAGAACCTGACTGCTTTATAAGCGAATGTGTCCTGATTTCTAATATGATGCGCTTCATCAACTATGACGAGATCAAACCGTGGTGGGGGGTCTAAATCAAGGAGCCCTCTTTTATGCTTCCTCTTATCATTGCGGTCAGTGCCATAAAGGAGAGTTTCATCAAATAGCGAATAAGGAACAATGACTCTTTGATATTGGTCCGGCCAAGAACCATCCATATCCATTTCATTGATACAGTACCTCATTAATTTGCCGTCAAGATGGATGAAACGCTCTTCAAAACGCCTCATCTCAGATTGCCATTTTCGCTCTGTAATCAGAGGGCGCGGACAAATGATCAAAATAGATCGGACATCACGTCTTGCTTGTATCTCACGGAGAATTAATCCTGCCTCAATAGTCTTGCCAACACCGACACCATCAGCGACTAATAACCGGGGACGGTCAGAACGAATGAACTTTAAAACTGGTCTAAATTGATAAGGAATGAAATCGACACGAGCCGCATTCAAAGAGTAAAGTGTAGACAAGCCAGGGAATCGTATTTGCTGCGAAGTCAATTGTGCATGGAATTGATCACATACCATAAAATGAAAATCATCGGCTTTTTCTTTCACCGGCTGAATTTGCGAAGTGTAAAACAATTGACTCACACCATCTACAAAGACCTTGTATCTATTTTCAGGCTTACCAGGGAGAATTGTTACAATTGCTCCCTTAACACTTGGATTTGATCTTAGGCATACGATTTGTCCAAGAGCGAAGTCCTTAGATTCTTTCTGAACCATTGTTTGAGTTGGTTCTTCAATGCTAACAGAGTTTGATACGGGAAGATGTTTTGCGAGTAAGCCTGATTTCGTGATTCTTATCTCGTCTAGAAAAGCGCTGTCTGCATTGATGATTGAAGCAAACCTCTGCAAGGTATCCAAATCTCGGTAGACATCATCTTCTGGAAAGCTACCTGAAGCGGCATGAGCCCAACGATTGCGTATCGTTTGCATCTCTTTAACATAATGCCGTACTTCTGAGGGTAGGTGCAAGTTCGTCGATATCTGGTACCAATTCTGGTCGAGCACTCGAAGCAAGGCAGCGAGATCCAACGATGAGAGCGAATGTGTTTCTTTGTGTCCGAGTCTGCGTTGCTGCTGGAAGGAGAGGGTGTTGATGACCGCCTGCTGCCACCAATCTTCGAATAATGACGGTAGCACTTTTTCGAGAAATCGGTCGAGTTGTTCAACTACTTCGTTTAGAAGTTTGGTAACAGTAACTTGCGTGTGCATAACATCTGGCAATTGTGGCATATTATCCTACAGCTTTCCTTGTCTAGGTCGGTTTAATATCCTATGATATAAAACACTTTGTCATCTCAACTTTTATAGTTTCCTGCACAATACATCCGATCAATTAACGGAAATAATACTACCCATCTCATTATCGAGTTCTACCTTGATATAGTTATCAATCTCCTGCTGTAACTCTTCGACATGTGAGATGACGCCAACCACCCTATTTTCTTGTCGAAGTGATTTCAGGGCATCAAAAACGACTTGGAGGGATTCCTTATCCAATGTTCCGAAACCCTCATCAAGGAAGAAAAAGTTTTTATCACTATGGGCATATTGCTGGAGGTTATCAGCTAGAGCGAGTGCTAAAGAAAGCGATGCTTGGAATGTCTGGCCACCGGAAAGAGTTTTCACACTCCTCACTTTGCCATCGTTGAGAAAATCCCGGATCTGAAATGTGTTATCATCTCGCAATTCCAACCGAAGCCTTTGGCGGGTCAACTGAGTGAATCGGTGGTTTGCGATACCGCAGAGATTTTCTAAATAGATACGAGAAGCATAGTTAACAAATCCACCTCCACGGAACAATGTCTTTAATACTTTAATGTTTGCAGCTTTTAATTCGAGTTTTTCTCTTTTACTCTCAAGCTCAGCACGCTTCTTAAGGTTTTTGGTTAAATCTTTGATCTGCTTTTCCAATTGTCCAATTTCTTGGTCAATTGCCCTTATTTCACCTTTAAGTTGTTCTATCAACGTTTGAAGTTCTCGATGTTGATTTTCATCGTATTTTCGACCACCAACTTCATTTTGATATACGCCCAATTGGTCTTTTGCGGAAGATACTTTTTCATAATACGATCGAATCGATTCCTTCTCTGATTTAAGATTCAACTTATTAGCCAATACCTCTGTTACAATTTTGACATCCTTAATACCGGTCGATGTCAATCTATTTTTTAAGTCATCTTCGAGTGCGCTGAGTTGCTGTAAGCTCTTCTCAAGATTATTTTCTTCAACTTGAATTGTTCCTCTCAGGTTGCTTTGTTTTTCCTTTTGAGCCTTGCTTAATTTATCCAGTATTTTATACTGTTCTTCAAAGCTTTCAAATGCATTCCTAAGAATGGTGATTTCTTTTTTTATAGCACTGGATGTCCACTGATCAATCGATTCTTTATCATAAAGTTTTATCTGTCCAAATAGCGTTTTTCGCTTGCCATTGCTTTCGGAAATAGTATCGCTTAAAGTTTGATGTTCCTCTTTGATTGTTGCCAACGACTCATTAACTGAATCCAATGTCTCCTGTGCTTTTCCCCTTTGCTCCTCAATTGAAGCAATCCTTTTTTTCAGCGCTTCAGAAGATTTTATTTCGCTGTCTATTCGCTTCTCATCTTTTGTTGTATATCCTGACCACTCGAAAGATTGTTGATATTTTTCCCGATCTTCTTTTTTCTGATTTAAATCTTTTGACACCTTTTCCTGAGATTTTCTTTCGCCTTCGAGTTCAGAATTGAGCTTAACAAATTGCTGATTCAATTCTTGAATATCTTCAATATTCTTTTCTATTTTTTTATTTTCTCTTTGGAGAGACTCAACTTTCGTTTTGACACCTTTGCCGGCATATAAGTGAGGATGATGTTCTGATCCACATAATGGACAAGCTTCACCTTCCTTAAGCTCATCTGCAAAAGTTTCGAGCACCTCGGTTTTTCTCAAAAAATCGATTTCGTTTTGGTTCTTTCTTTGAGATAATTTGAGTTCTTTGACGGATCTATGAAAGACTTCGATTAATTCCGATAATGGAAGCTTTCTTTCTGCTATTGTTGTAAAGGATATTGCCGTAGGATTAGACAATAGTACCTTTATCTCACTTTCGAGTGTTTTTACATCACCAATTTTCTCGTTGAGAACCTCCTTTAATTCGTGAATCCGATCTTGAATTGTACTATTCTTATCTAACCATCGCTTTATCTCAAGGAGTTTCTTATCATCAGGCAATTCCTTCCGTAGTTGTTTAAGCTCGAATTCAAGTTGTTTCATACTAAGTATTTCTGATTCGATTATTTCTTTTTTCTCGGCAATATTCACTTCAAGCCTAGCACGTTTTGATTCAAATGATCTAATTTCTTTATCAATCCCTATGATGAGATCTATTGATTCAAGTTCCTTCCACCGAATTTCAAGCTGATGTCTTTGTTCATACTCGGGTTTTATCAATTCATATTTATTCTCTGTCAGAATCAATTCATCGCTAAGCTTATTTAGAGCATTACGATCGGTCTTGACCTTAATCTGATTTTCTGCAATCTGGTCATTCAATTCTTTGTGCTGCTTTAATATGTCCGGGAAAGTCTTTAAGCATATTTCATATTGTTCGACTTGTTTTTCTTTCTTTTGATATTGGGAGGAAAGACTTTCTAATTCCTTTAACTGGTCTTTTTGCTTCTCCATCTTGTTTATGAACAATCTGGTATCTTCCAACGTTTTTTCTGAGCGCATTGAAGCTTCCAGTTCCTCTGATTGCTTTGTACGTTTACCTCCAAGATCACCTTTTCGTATTAAAGCATCATCTATCATCGATTGATCGACATTCCCAATTTCAATCAATTGTCCCTTGATTCCTTCTAAAATTGTTGAGTTTTGTTTATCAATCAGATCGGTTTTCCTCGCAAGGTCATACCTTTCAAGATTGAATATTTCTTTCATCATTTGTGTTCGTTCAGATTCAGTCAACTGTAGGAATTCCTGAAATTTTCCCTGGGGAATGATGATTGTCCTTCGAAAATTGTCATAGCTAAGACCGATGATTCCTTCAATATCGTCACAATCGATAGGAACCCAGGTCTCACCTTCTTGTTTGTAGGCCTTACGGTCGAGAGCTTTCACTACATCAAAGTTTTTCTTGTCTCTTGTCCCCTTGACAGTGAAACGAAATGTATCTGCATTCATTTTCCCTGCCTTGAATATGAAATCAATGAATAGAGCATTGGACTTCAAATTCATCATATTATAATTGCGACCATCCTTAGCGTTTAACCGCTCCGTTTCACCATACAATGCATATGAAATCGCCTCAAGGATTGTCGATTTACCGCTACCAACTGGACCGAAAATACCGAATAAATGATTTTGGGTGAGATGAGTGAAATCGATTGTCTGTTGAGTTTTATAGGAATATATCCCATTCAACGTTAAACTTAACGGTATCATTCTTCCTCCGCTTTCATTACCTCACTTAAGAGGGACATGATCTCATCATTCGGAGCCTGTCCTGTTTCACGTTTGAAATAATCTTTAAACAATTCTTCAACCGATTTCGAGAGACTCGCCGGATCAATTGTCGCTTGAGTGTTCACATCAATATTCTTGACAAGTGGAATGATGTCAACGATACCATCGTGAGCCGAATAGATGGACTTCCGTTCTTCGGCCGTTAAATAGGTGTCACTTTGAATAGTAAGTTCAACAAGAGTCTTTGGATTTGCTTCAAGCCAAATGATCGCCTCTACTACCGATAAGAATGTCTTTCTATGAACCTTTCTTCCTGAGTTGAGTTCAATACTTTGATGCCTAGCAGACTTACTCGGTTCGACATCAATGAGACCAACAGATTTATGCGGTTCCAAATCGCTTAAACTATACGAGAGAGGACTTCCACTATACACGACAGATGTATCGCCGTGAGATGTGACAATCTTACGATGAAGGTGACCGAGTGCCACGTATTGGATTTTATCTGGTAAATTATCCCTAAATATTGCCTGAGCTCCTCCAAGGTCAAGGATCGGTTTTTCATCATCCGGCTCTTCTAATTTTTCTCCTGTTTGCGATGTCATAAAGAGATGGGCAATGAGTATGTTTACACCTTGATCATTACAATATTTTCCATACATCTGCATCCATCTCGTTTCAAGTATTTGCCGTAACATTTCCTCAGAATTCTCGGTGCCCAAGTATGATCTTAGTCTTCTTTCATTTGCATATGGAGTAACAAGCATCCTAAGTGGTGCGTTTTGACCAGGAATCTCTATCTCTATAAATCCTTCATCAGACTTCGTCACAGCTAAACCAGACGGTAAACTAAACGGATGGACTTTTGTTGTTGGGTACCCGAGGAAAATAATACCACATTCTCTCGCCAATGGATCTGGGGATTCTATCCGTTCTGGAGAATCATGATTACCGGCTATCGCCACGACAACTCTTTTACCATCATTTGCAAGACGTTTAACAGTTCGATAAAATAGTTCAACGGATTCAACTGGTGGATTGAAGGTATCGAATAAATCACCAGCGATGAGAACTGCATCAACTTTCTCTTTCTCCGCGATTTCGCATATTTCATTGAGGACTTCAATCTGTTCGGGATGGCGGGAAATATTCCCGAGGGATTTTCCAAGATGCCAATCAGATGTATGGAGGAGACGTAACATTGAAGTCCTCTTGTTCAAGCAAGGTTATATAAACTGAAGTCTATAAAATACTCAATCAGGTATTTTGCGCGCTGTTGTCTGAAAAACCGTACTGATATAATTTCAGGAAAGGGACGGTGTTTGAGTTTACATTTTTTGAGATTGCATAGAAATAGACCTTCACACCATTCTTGAAAAAGAATATTCTATGTCGAGAAAGGTCTAGATATTCTTTGTTATCACGGATTAACAAAAGACGATAATACAGATCCGATAACTGGACCGTTGGACATCCTTTTCTATTCGGATAAACAATCTCAAAAAAGTTTTTGTAGTAGTACTCGTAGTTCTTATCCTCGTATATATCAATAAAAACTTTCTTTTCGAATAGCGCCCACCGAATCATCCATTCATAGAGGTCAAAGCGGAAAGCACAAAACGAAGAATATCCTGTTTGTAATTCGATTCTATCGATTACTTCTTCCCAAAAATCAATCCGGTTCCTCCATATCAATACCGTATCTTTTTTCTTGGGTGGGGCAGCAGGTTGTAATTGATTTAAGATAGATTCAACATTAATAGGCCTAGGAGGCAGTATGTCGATCAATTTATCGCTTCTTTTATTAACGTCTGTTAGAAACTCCAATAGCTCTAGAAAATTCTGTGTATGTAGTTTGGGACTTTCAAACGTGTTTTTCGCAATAATTGCTTTTAAAGCATTTTCAAATGTATTCCACGTTACAAATGAAAGATTTGGATAATCTTTTATCAAATTAGTGAGTCCGACCTTTTCAGCTTCCGCTTTGTTCCGGCTTATGACAACGACAAAGCCCTTTTTATAACCTGCGGCTGGAATATAATCCAAATAGTTTTTGATCTGACCGAATCTCGTTCCAGTATTTACCTTCAATTCAAGAATAATACATAACTCTTTTCCAAAATCTAATTTCTGGTCAAATCTTCCATAGCCGGATAATTGAGGGTCGCTGCAATCCCATTGATATATAGAAGCCGGGAACTGATAGCTTTTGGTATCAACGCCTAAACATTCTTCTAGAATTAGACGGATATCTTTAGTACTTATCGTCTTTAACCACAGATTTAGTTTTTCATTAAAATAGAGCTCGGAATTCGCGTCAAAAAGTCCTGATACATATTCATTTAATCCTTCTGTAATCTTTGCACTCATAAAACCCTCTTCGTTTTAGACATCAGGATTGATTAGCTTTATCCCCATTCAACCTACACTTACGACCAAATTTATTATTTTGTAGAATTCTTTCATTCATTTTGAACCATGCCTGGTCACAATTCCCCTTGATTGCACATCACTTCAATACTTCCTCGCCTCTTTCTCCTGAAACTCTCTCAACATCGACCATATATCGTGATAGATATCCAGCTTCTTCGACTGCTCTTGAAGTCGGGATAGTCGATTCCATCTATCATCTGTTTCCGATTTAGATACACTCTGAACCGAAAGTCACCCGTTTTGTTCTCTTCTACGGGTTCTCGCACGAACAACATAGACTCCCTTTTTCTCTCGATGTGCACCGACTGAGTAAAACCCGATTGTTGTTGCTAGCCACATGGTTTTGATCCCTTAGCAATTTCGAGGAAGTATTGTTTTCCGTTCCATAAAGTGAGTACTTCTGCTCCTTCGTAAATTTCCTTTTTGCATCGAAATACATCACTTTGGCCATTAGCGAGAAAAGATCTGTTCATAATTCTAATTCTTGTCCTTCTTCCTCATAGCCATCTCGCCGACATTATATTCGAGGAACACACCGAAACACTCAACAACAATGGGTAACAAGACGGTTCCTAAAATCTCATCTTAGCAGCTATCTCCTGGAGATTCGGAGGTTCATTGTTTTTCTGAACGTGTATCACCGAGTCCACAATCGACGTTCCTGAATTGTCTACAACCACAACCTCTGAACGTGGGTAGTACAACACTATTAAGAATGCTTCTTTGCTCGTTTTAAAATATTTCCGATCAGCACACTGTATTCTTTTGCCCAATCCCTTTGCTGATGGCGCTTCGTGGGAAGAAAGATATGTTACATAGTAATCGTACGTTAAAGAATCGAGACTGCCTTTAAATACATCCAAATACAATTCTCCGGCAATTCGGTTATCCTCCGAGGATAAGTCACCTAAAAAATCATCATCGACAGCACAGGTGTCTGGAGAGCATTTAAAATCCGTCAGAAGAACTAAGACCGAGAACAACAATACATAGTTTTTCATGATCAGCTCCAATAAGTAGGCACATTTTCAAGTGAATTCTGTGCGAGTAATCTGCCTGTATCTAAATCGATCGGATATATATCTTCAGCCGTGACAGGTAAGCCATTTTGATAGATATACTCATAGAGTTTCTGCACCAGCGGTACATATTTTTTGTAAAACATCGGAAGAACATCATCGAAATAATGCACTTTATCCTTCTTCAAAAAATTCTCTGCTCGGTCAACCGGTTTAGTTAGCAACAACAAATCCGTGTGCTTGGTTAAATCCGCATAATCAGCAAATAACAATCCCTGCTCCATACCCGGAATCCTGTAAATTGCCGGATTCCGTCCCTCTGCAAGGTTAAACATGCGATGCAGTCCCTTTATCCATCCTAATACTGTTTTGGCTTCATAGGTCTCGCTGTAAACCGTCTTGATCGCTTCACAGAACATTTCCATTACCTTCCCTGCTTCCGGTGCCGCCGTAATATTCATTAACTCGTCGTGGAGATTGGAATAGTTCAATTCAATCGACCAACCGCTGTTTTGTGTGAGATAGTGACACAACAGCACATCTAATTTCATTTCCAGTACACGGTGGGCGGTCTGATGATCCTTATAATCGCCCACCTTATCCCTGATATAAGGATGGATTATTCCATCGGCGACAATATGTGCTATAAAACCGGCAAAGAAATTAAACGCAAACCGGAGTTCTTTTGAAGACCAAGTATCTTTTCTTTTTCGTAATTCACCAAGCGCGTAAATCGGCACTTCATTTGTTTTTTCATAATGGAACTTATCAGCAAGCTCACTCTGAACCGAAAAGAAATAATCGTCATCTATGATACTTGCATATGGTAAATCGGGGCCTACTGCTCCCACCTGTAAGAAATCCCTTCCGGCGGCTAAGGTTTGTTTCATCATCCCGGCAGGTAAAACATCTTGAAGATGCTTCACCAATAGTACATGTGTGATTCCGCTTGCCATACTTCTCCCTTTCTTTGTGATATGCTGAACGATGTTACTTCTCTGACACCCTGCCTACCACTCCTCCCAAAGCTCAACACAGTAACACCTTCTTCCTAACATCCATTCCGCCGACATAATATTCCAAGAACACACTGAACCGCACACGAACGATGTCCCGCAGAAGCGAACAGGCACAAATCTATTTACGCCTTGCTAATCGTCTTTCTAAATTGACTCATCATTTTATCAACTTCAGGTTGACCAATCCGACCGACGCACACACCAATAATTCTCTGAGCCTTGTCAATGGCTTCATGAGTAAATTCCATATTTGCATAAACGTATCCATCAGTAAGTTGCAACCCCTTATTGGTCGAGGCGAGTGTTTCAAGGGTCTTGCGATCTTCTTCTCTTACTTCTCCAAGTGAATGGGCAAATGTATTTCTTAACCTGTCAATTGCAAGTATGTATTGCCAATCTTCATTCAGAATTATCAAAGGGATATTCCCTACTTTTTCAAAATATATTCTGAACCTTGTTAATGGATTGCCTTTGAGTTCATTCCATTTCAACTGAAGATTCATTTTCTTTTGCAGTGCTTCACAAAAGTCTTTACATGAATACTCAATGATGGAAACAAGCATGATAACGCCTAATTGACCAAGCATCCGTTCAACTTGAAACCGATTCCTTTTCAATGCTTCTTTATCTTCATTCTTGAGCCCCAATGCAGGGATCCGGATCTTCATACCAAGTAACTCTAAATAAACCCTTTTATCGATCTTTGACGTATGCTCCTGTAATTCCTGAAGGAACATTCGCAATTGCACAAATCTCCATTGAAAATCCGACCAAGCATGCATAATGACCAAATCGCTATGCGGTTTTGATTCCGATGCACCATTCACTCCTGTAAGATAAGGATTAGTGATCTTGATAAATTTCATAAATACTCAAGGTTCTTCTTTAATCACGGCTAATTGTGGAGAAAACTGAACAATAGCCTTACCACTTGCGTTTATTATGAGAACTTTTTCAAAGGGTGATTTCTCAACATTCCAGTTTTTTGCATTCGCAAGAATTGTGCTGTGCCACCAGCCATATTCAGAAATTTTAGCATATGATATATCAAAATATACAATTAGCCATGTTCGGTCAGGATATTTCTTGTCATATTTCTTCCGGAGGACATCTTTGAGGGTAATCCAAGGATCGGGTATAGGGTCAATCAATTTACCAGGAAGCGGTGGTTCATTTGATCTTTGTTTTGCTTCCCTATATTCATTTACTCGTTCCCTGCCGGGTTCCATGGCTTCCGATATTTCTATAGGACAAAAGATTTCGCCTTTATCATTGTATGTTATGAAATCTACTTCCTGTCTCTTATCAGCATATTCCGGTGCATCCACACCAACTATTTTCAATCCTTCAATAGCTTTGCCAAGAACCCACCATTCCATATCAACCTGGAACCTTTGATGAATGTGAAAGTCGGGATCATCAAGAGATGTAGTCTGGACTCTCTTCAATTCTTCACTGATCCGCTTCATTGCTTCGCACAAACTTCCAACTCGTTTTTCAAATAATCGAGTACCTTCTCTTCCTTCCACAAAATCTTCGTACCGTATACTTGATCCAATTTTAATAAGTCGCTCGTAGTCATGCTTGCAAGACTTCTTTCTGTGAAGAAGGCATTACAATAAGGAATTGCCCATGCTGCGTGGCCAAAATCCGATAGGTCATTTGGTTTGAATCTCTGAGTTTTATTATATCGGAAAAACGAATGCATCAAACATTTGATAGAAAGGAAGGGAAGTCCAGCAACAATGCCATTTGTCTTCCATTCATTTTTGATCATCTCTAATAATTCAGAATACGACCGGGGATCACCATTTTCACTACTTTTTGATAATTCAGACAATACTTTGTTTGCATCCTCCTTGTAGACGCTTAATCCACCTTCGATTTCACAAAGACTTATTTGCTCAAATTTAGTCCAATTTTGATTTTTATCTTTTCCCTCATTCAAGGTTTCAACAATATTTGAATTATGATGAAGTGGCTTCAGCTCGCTGCGCGCACTTACTAAATCCAATACGCCAAAGGTTTTCCAATAAGCATAGAATCTATTCTTTACCAACTCCGCCCCTTCTTTTGGAGCATCCGGAAACTCAAGATCACGGTCTCCGAATAAAAAGGGAGTATTCGTCCAAACATATTTTGCCGCTGAGACTGCAGGGAGACCTCGTCTTATCAATTGTCTTGAGCGGAGATAGCAGATAAGTTCTTGTTGAAATATTCCATCGTAAGGAATAAAGCAAACCTTATCACTTAACTTGTCCATCAGTTTTGCCGTAGCTAAAAGTGATTGCTTGTCAGATTGCTTTTCAAGTTCAATAAATGAATGATAGCTTATAGGACATATTGCATTCCCATTTTCAACAAGAGAATGTAGGGCTTGGTGAATCTCTTTATGAACGATAGTACCGCGACCTCGTTCAATATCACCGATATAAATCCAATACTTGGTATCGAGGTAGTATCTTCTTTTCGGTAGGATCTTTTTCCCTAAATCAATCGTGTCTTGTTGCTCCCACACTATTTGATCCCTTTACTTAAAAAGTCTCTTACGATGATTCCTGTTCTGAAAATGATAGAGAAGTCTTTTCCTCTATTAATTGACGATGCATTTTCTTTTCTATGCTATGTGCTGATATGAATAAATCTCCCTGACGTTTCTTCTCTATTTTTTCTTCCATTTTCTTTCGTGCAGAATAAAACATTTCGAATAAATCACACCGGAGATGTTTGTAATAGACTATATAGTTTTCGATATCTACCCTTTTTGCTAGGCCTATAACTTCAAAATGATCGAGAGCATTCCGAATCCATTTTGGTTGTGGAAAACAAACCTCTCGTTCTCCACTTGATTGTTGGCCATACGCCCTTTGTAATTGTTTTGTGAGATCATTTATATTCACCGGAATCGGCCAAGATTTTACCTTTAACCCATATTCAACATTAATGGACATCTCGTTGAACAAGTGAGTCCATAATACTTCCATTACATATTCAACAGGCGGCTGAGTATCACTAAATATCTTTCTATCCTGTGTTGCTATATAGTCTTCAAGAGGAACACGTTTTCTTTCGGATAATTCAGTGTGAATTTTTTTATTATAAATGTTCCCCCAATCCAATGAAAATACAAGTGATTCCACTGGACTACTTTGTTGCGCAAATCCAACAAATCCGACAGGATTATTAAAAACAAGCTCTTCTTTCGTAATTTTGTTCACTACAAGATTTTTAAATTTGATAGATTTTTCATAATCAACCAATAAAATTGTGTTACTAACATTTTTTAATTTCTGATCGTTGGTCCACCAGCCAATTAGATCATCATCATACCGTTGCAATTGTTGCACATGATCTATCCAACCATTATCATTTTTTGACATAGTAGCTTTAGCTTCACATACATAGCCTTCACTATCAGATACTTGTACCACAAGGTCGGGTGTCTGATCCTTATTCTTCGAAATAATATTATTCTCTGAGGTAGTCATTTTTCTACCAAAAGAAGATTGTGCCAAGGGATTGCCCTGCTTCAACATATCGCTAAAAATACATAATGCAACAATTGTAGTTCTGTAATACTCAGCCTCATATTTGATTATTTTAACTGATAATCGTTTTTTCTTAGGCATTGGCATACTCTTTCACCTCGCCTTCTTTAAACTTCTCAAATATATGAGTGACCAGTTTTTCAAAAGATGGGACGGTAGCTTTTACTTGCGGAATAAGAATGATTCTTCTCGGACTAAGCACCCAAATCTCAAACGAGGATCCATCAATAAAATCCGCAAGACTTACATGTAAATATGGATTTCCATGATATATTGCCTTTGAAGAATTTGGATAAGATTTGATGACTGAAGCTAATTTCCTAACATTCTTCTTATCATTAAATACATCTAATGTATAGTCAACTGCAATTGGGCTAGCAGGAATGTATTGTCGCTCCCTTAACCCTCTGCCAGAGAAAAGGATCGTTTTTGAATAAGCAATTTTGTCCAAAGCCTGAAATAGGTAATTATTGCAAAGATCATAGAGATGATCCTGTGCTATCAGACCATGTTTGGAAACTCTAATTGTCGCAACCGTCGCCTCTTTTCCAGTTTGTATTATATCTAATCGAAGGCTCTTGAACCACTGTCTTCTTTCGTCTGCCTCCGCAAAGACCCTACGAAGTGATGAATCTGTCCACTTACGTTCTGAATCAAATTCCTTATTCTTCTTCTCGCTACTTCCTATGATGATCCTCTTTTCTTTTAGGGTCATTTCTGTAACCGCAATTTTGAACTTTGAGGAAGTCGATTGCTCAAAATCAAATAATGTCTGTTTTAATTCAGCTTGTCTGTAGAAGATTCTGACAAGATAAGGATATCCATGCTCAATGAACTTCGATGCAATTTTATTCCAGAACGCTGAGTCGCTAATAACAATGATTCGATAAATTCCAGAGACTGATGATGGCATAAAAGCGAGCTGCCCTGTGTACTTCACTTTTCTTTTCCTCCCTATGAATCCATCCAGGTTGAGAATGGCACCGCCACCACTCAATTGCCGGGATGAAGAAATGCCGGGACGTTTCTTTGAGAGGTAAGTATCAAGACCTCCATCAATATAAACAATCTGAGTCCATATCTTCTGTTTAAGAGACAATCTGCCCATTACAGATAATCGTGTTTCAAGCTCTTGGACTGATCCGATGGAATCGAGCAATTCGCGATTGCTACTTGTGATGTTTTGTTCGATGTTCATATAATTTCACATTCCCTCACTCTTCCACTTCACTGTTTCTGCCCATACGGTACTTGATATCGTAGTTGATGATGAAATCTAACTCCTCGTCTGAAAAGTCATAGTGCTTAGCAAGGACGCGGTCGATTTCATCTATGATGGGTTTGGACAATTTTGGGATAATACATTGAACTGATAATGTATCGTGCTTATAACGCATCGTACGTATTATGGATGTACTTTGTAGATTCTTCGATAGTCGTTGTGCAAGATTTCCAAGTTCAGGATAGTTGGTGATTGCCTGCACCGGATCAAATGGAAATTTATCAACTTCTCTGCGGTTAACATGACTACCATCTGATACTATGTCGATAAACCAACGGAACAAAGTGCTGTTAAAACAACAAAGAACAGCGGATGTAATATTTTTTGAGGCGAAGAATAATTCCTTAAACTCAGAGGGAGAACGGAGTTTGCCCTTACCATCTCTGACCTCCGGAGTGAAATCAAGAATCTGGAGAAATGCGTTTACTTTGCGAGAATAATACATCTGATGTTTTGAACCATTTACATAATGAAGAGATAGCAGTGCGTCTGACGAAAATAGTTTTTCCCATATGCTTGCCTCGATAGTACTGCCAATTTTGGGTAGACAACCGGGCAAATGTGATACACATGTAATATTGTACTTAAGAAGTTGGAACAGACTATCCCGCTCATCGGCGTTCCATCGAGACAATCGACTTGAATATGCTTGATTATTCTCGGTTGTTTGTCCCAACAATAAAATCGACAAGGTATTCTTATCAAGACCTGTGAAAAGATGAGCTGGACGGTCATCAAAGGAACTATAAACCAAATCACGACTTGTAATAATTTTTTGGAGCTCAGAATAACCTTCAGTCGCTACAGAAGAGACGGGCACAATGAATCCCTGTTTTCCATCTTTGGAAATCAAATAGTGGCAACGTTCAAGAATTAATGAATACAAATTACGTGTAACCGTTGTAGCGTACCCGATCACCTTATAGTTTTTAAGATCCTTGAAATCAAGGTAAGGTGGATTTCCAATGATAATATCAAATCCACCACGCGACATGATATTAAAGAACTCAATGCACCAATGGAATGGTTTGTGTGTTTCCTTGAACTCTGCTAGTTTCTCAGCTTTTGTCTTGTCGGCAATCTTCTTCGGGAAGAAACCGTATGCTAGTGCTAATTCTTGATCGAAACGAACTGCGAGTACTTCAAGCTGTTTCTTAATATCCTTTTTAAGGTCTTCACTTCCAGAACCATCTTCCAATTGCTGCCTGTTGAACTCACTCTGCATTTGTGCGACCTTTTTTGCCATCACACTCACTGCGGATTTAAATCCTAGTGGCACTTCAAATAGCTTATCATAATCTTCCATACGCGCGAAACCCACAAGTGTATTGCCTGCACGTATATTGAAGTCAATGTCCGGCAAAGGTTCGATCTGAGTAACGCTTTCCACTTGTGCCACAAGTTTGAGGAAGAGCCGGAGCTTGCAGATTTCCACCGCTTCATCCATAATGTCCACACCAAAGAGATTGTTGACAATGATGGACTTATAGATGAAGTATCGGCGGTTGGGGTGCTTGGTGATGCGGTCGAGGACGGAGCGGAACTGCTGCAACCTCCCCTGTGTCCCCTCCTTCGTAAGAAGGGGAGATGTCGGGGCAGTGGAATCTGCATCAACGAAGTCTTGCATGCGATCTAAACAAGCTTCGTAGAGTAACTCGAGAATATTGAGAGCTGCAAAAAGAAAGGCACCGGAACCGCAGGTGGGATCGAGCACAGTGAGTTTCTCAATTGCGTACCAGAAAGCGGCAAGCAGGTCGCTTCCTTCACAATTCTCGATTACATCCTGCGCGAACTGCCGAATATCCAGATTGTAGGTAATGAAATCGTTGATCTCGTGTATTTCGCCGTTTGCTAATTTGTTATACACTTCCTGATATCGCTGCCGCCGTGCCACAAACTCGCGCCAAATCTCCGTAGGCAATGCATATTCGGGATCGGCAGGTTTGTTCCAGTCTGTTCGTTTGGCAACATCATTGATACCAGCGGCGATGTTGGCAGGTAAGCCAAGGTTTGTGCCTTTCTTCACTGCTTCATAAATGTAGCGGTTTGGATCTGCTTTGAGAAGATTCCAAAATGAATGCTCGCCTTCGAACGCGATGGCACATTTCTCTTTTGCAATATCGAAGATGCGCGGGATGATCGTGTTCTGGCTGTTGTAACCGGTAATATCTTCTTTTGTGTAGTATGCACCCATTTCTTTCTGGTTGATATACTTTTCAAAAATATAACCAAGAACATCCGGATTGATTTCTAGATCATCTTTCAGCGGACGTTCATCAAGATGCCACTGGTATCGGTCGAAGTACTCAAACAGATGATCGAATACTTTGTCGGCTATTTCAATCTTCTTGCCGTATTTCTCTTCGATCTGGTGCGGCAGGAAAAGTCCACCATTGAGATAAGGAATCGTGCCGAGCAACTTGTTCATTGCAGTGGAACGATCCTGTTGTTTCTTGGCAAAACCATCAAAGAAGAGTTTGACAAGAAAGCTATGGTAGAACTGATCTTTTCCTTTTGCCTTCGATTCTTGAAGCTTGGTTCTCAGGTAATTGACATCGCTATTGAGAAAGCCCTTTTTCTGGATGAAGTAGATAAACATCAACCGGTTGAGCATGACGGATGCATACCAACGCTGCAACTGTTCTTCCGGAATGCCTTTGATAAATTTGAGGAACTGCTTATGGTGTTCCTGGAATTCTTCGTAGAACCGCTTGGTAACTTTTTCGACGTAGAATGCTGCGCTTACCCGGCGCGTTACATCAATAAGCGTGGTTTGTTCTTCCTCGTCAAGCGAGAAAGCCATTTGCGCAAGTTTCTGCGCAAGCGACTCACCGGATTGATTAAGATCGAACCGGTGTGTGCGATACGTTGGCTTACCCGCTTCTCGCTTGGCAAATTGCCATAACTGCTTTGTCTTTGCTTTGTTTTGATAGACAATAAGATGCTCGAAGGAACTCTTAGTTATCTGCCGTTCTAGTTTTACCAAGATTGCTTGTTGTGGGATATTTCCCTCAGCATCCGGCTCACATAGCCAAACGCCCATACTGCGCTTCTGAGCAATTGCAGAAAGTTTAAACGTTTGTCCATCAATCGGGATTTCGAGTGTACCAGAAAAGCGATCCCAGCCAAGCTCATCTATAAAGAGTTTTTTGAATTCGAATTGTTTCAGGTACTGGCGGATGTGGGATAGATTAAGATAAGCCATAGATATCCATGTTTGATTCCTAATTTCTAAATATGTAACTTAGTTCAGTATGAAGAACCCACGATCGATAGCATCGGTAAATCCGCATTTGCAAACTAAGAAACAACGAGCCGACAACGCCGTCCGATTTGCGCTTGCATCATCACGCATCGAAGGAATCAGACCTTCGGCATCGCTCGCAAAAAAGCTTGGTTCCTCACTGCGTGTAAATCGCTCATCGAGATAGCGCCCGCTCGATAATTTCTTTCATCGGGTTGTAATTCCCCTGCATCCCATTTTGTATCGCACCGATATAGTCTTTGTATTCTTTTCCTTTTTCTTTGATAAAGCCGAAATCTATTCCTGCATATTGCGCTTGCTGCGCTATCAGGGTCAACAAAAGTCGGATTGTTCTTCCATTGCCTTCACGGAAAGGATGAATGAGAATGAATTCAACATGAATCTTGGCAAGAAGTAATGAAAGTTGGGAAAGCGATCTGTTGACAGGAGGCGTATTGCGCTTAAGAATTGAAGAGGAAAAGTCCTTCATCAGTTGAGGAATAAATTTTGCGCGAGCAAAAACAAATCCGTCTTTGGAGAGTTCAACATTACGGTACTCTCCAGCCCATTTGTAGAGAGTATGGAATATTGTCTTGTGAATAAAGCAAATATCTGTATCGGTAAATGAATGATCAAACGAATAATGCTCACTCAGAGAAGATACAGCATGTGCATACTCCACGATTTCACGATCATTCATTGCTCGAATGGATGTAATGCCGAGTTTGTTGCATAACACTCTTCCGCGTGAACCGGGTTGATAATCCATCCCGGCAGCACTATACTTTGATGAAGCAATTGCTGTAGCTTTTCTCTTCTTCATTGTTTTACTAAACCCATAGAGCAAATAATCCGTGGTTCGTGTGTTTGTTCATCGTCGCTTGAAAGACAGAGCCGTCCTTCGTCACGCAAAGCAATCACTAAGCGAGCTAGAGCATCATCCGACACACCGCTTCGGAGTTGTCGATTCAACGTATCGGTGGCGGATTGCTGTAGTGGAAAACGATGAATATCTTCTATAGCTTTTCGTAAATCCAGTGAATCAAAAAGCGTTCCCTTGACTTCGTCTGCATAGTTTTTCAGCCGTTCGTATGTTCTAAATCTTGCTCCGGAAGGCCGACCGAGAGAACCACCAATGGACTTCTCTTCTTCAACTATGAATTCGACTGCCTTCTGAACAAGCTGGTGATGATTATCCGCTCTTGGTAATGCAGGTTTATCCGGTTTACACTCGGCGGCTTTAAGAATAGCAAGCTGTGAGGTTGTGACATTATCGCCCTTTTTATCAACCCACGCGAGAGCGTCATTTCCTTCGGCAGTTCGCATATAAACCAGAGCACCGTCTGGCTGTCGTTCGTTCACCTTGAACTGCTTGGTCGAATAGACAACGGGAGCCATATCGGGAACGATTTTTTGAAGTCCCGGGTCAGCGGTGACAGCATTCTTCCATATCTGATAAGCGTATGATGCGAGATCGACTTCATCATCTGCGTCTCCATCGAGAATGCCAGATTTTTCTGTGAACAAGTCTCGAATTGTCTGTTCATTTTTATCATCCTCAAAGAACGCTTCATCTGTTCCTACGACTTCAGCGTTCTCTTGCAATCGTTGACGAACACGTGCACGGAGTTTTATGATTCGCTCGACTCCCTCCGCAGGCAGGAACGAATAGCAATAGATGTCACTTGCTTTCTGTCCGATACGGTCCACACGACCGGCACGCTGAACAAGCCGAATGATTGCCCATGGCAAATCATAATTGACAACGATGTGAGCGTCCTGGAGATTCTGTCCTTCACTGAGAACATCCGTTGCAACAAGCACACGTAATTCGTCTTCCGGCTTAACCTTTGCCTGTTTGTCGTTACTCACCGGACTGAATTTCCATGCTATTAATGTAGGATCACTGGAATCACCGGTAACACCCTTTGCTTTCTCTATACCACGCGCTTGGAGTTGTTCGTCTAAATACCTGACTGTGTCCGCAAATTGAGTAAAGACAAGAACCTTCTCATCGGGATGTTTCTTTATGATGAGTTTGCAAAGTTCATCCAGCTTTGCATCCCGTTCTGGATCCCATCTATAACATTTTTCTAGAATCTTCAATAGCTTTTTGGCATCATTTAAGAGATCGGTTCGAAGAACGTTAATAAAGAGATGCGGCCGAATCCAATCAAACCGATTCTTGAATTGTTTTTCGTAATCTTTGTAGACTTCCTCTGCTCGCTGCTTGAAATCCACTTCTGTGC
Organism: uncultured Ignavibacteriaceae bacterium; assembly: GCA_964651225.1. Lineage (GTDB taxonomy): Bacteria > Bacteroidota > Ignavibacteria > UBA10030 > UBA10030 > Fen-1298. The sequence goes on along the minus strand of CAZYYD010000045.1, from coordinate 9,816 downwards.
GGAGTATACGTTCAACTTCATCACCATTTTCATCATCTTCAAAGAAGCTTCTTGTACACTTATCTGCATCCTCATCGGTGATTCTTGTATCGAGAAAACCAGCATCTTGGGAGCCGATAGGCAAAGACAATTTATTCTCGATTGCATACGCATAGATGTAATTGCGGAGAATATGGCGTTCAATAGATTGAATAAATGCCAGTCCGCTGCTTTCCAACCGCTTGAACAGGTTAGTTCGGCAGTAGCCGATAAGACGTTTCCCTGCGCGTGAGAGATCATCAAGAATTCGTATCTCTGATTGTGTCGGTGGATCGTGAGGAGATGGCGCCACATAATTACCTAAGCCATACCGAGGAAGAGTTAATCCATCGATAATTGCCACAACATCTTCTGAATATAGTTTTGCGTATTGATCGTTCTGATCACCCTCATTGATTTTAAATTTGACAGTCTTCGGATGACGAACGGGGAAGTATGATTTTGTACCATCTTCGAACACAAGATACTTTTGTCCTGTCGAGGGATCGGTCTCTGCATAGTTCTCTTGGATGAAGCTACGAGTCCTTCTCACCATGAAAAGACGCATTAGTTCTCGCCAATCATCGGCATGACGGCTCTTTTCAAATGCAGCTATGGAACGAACGGAACATTGATGTTTGCGAATGAACTCCGTTTCGCTTCCATTCAGATCTAGACTAATATACACCTGTGGCCTGATTCCGAGGTCTTTATCTTCCGGAATGAAAAGCCGGAGTTGGCTGCCGAGATCTTCATATGTTTTGTTGTATGGAGTAGCTGAAAGAAGTATGCACTTGCTTTCGTTCTGTTTGATGTATTCTTGAATCGCTCGATACCGTCTACCTTCCCGGTTACGAAGATTGTGGCTTTCATCAATTAATATGAGACGGTACCGACGCAAGTCAGCAAGTTCATTTATTACCATAGTGATGGAAAGTATCTTCGCCCGCATTCGATATTTTTCTCGATAATCTTCCCACATCCTCACAAGGTTCTTTGGACAGATGATAAGCGTTTCAAGGTCTTGATCGTCTTCAAATACTCGAGCCAGTGCAGATGCCATGAGGGTTTTGCCAAGTCCGACCACATCTCCAATAAGCACACCGCCGCGTGTGTTGAGATGGTGTGCAGCGATCTTTACAGCAGCAGTCTGGAATTCAAAAAGTTTGTTTCCGAAGTCTTTCGGAAGCTTGAACTCCGACAATCCTGCACGTGCTTCCTGCGAAAGGTGGTATGCCATCTTGATATAGATGTGATACGGTGGAATCAGCTCTTCCCGTGCCCAGCTTTCCTCTATGATCTTAACAAGCTCATCTGAAATATCAATGCAACGATTATCTGTCCAGCGATCTTCAAACCATTTCGAAAGCTTCTTTGCACCATCGTTATCGAGAACATCGATATTCAATTCACCTTGATGTGAAAGTCCGGCAAGGGTTAAATTGCTGCTGCCAAGATATCCAATGATCGGATTTATGGGATCGGTTCTGAAGCATAGATAGAGCTTTGCATGGAGTTGGTGACGAAGGAATAGTTTTACCACAACCTTCTTAGATTTAATTTGATGGGCAAGTTTTCGTAGTCCTGCTTCATCTTGATTCGTAGGGATACCATAGGTAAGCTGTTCTCGAAATTCTTCTGCCAATCTCTTCTTTAATTTAAGCGCTGTCTGGTTATCGATCTCACCATCATGCTTTACTAAACTGAGCGCGTCACGCAATTCTTCTGCAGGCAATCGCTGCATACCTACCAATAAACGACAACAATTTCCTTCTCCGCCCGACCAATTATCAATGCACGAATCCAGTTGCTTCCAACCTCTGAGATTGAAATAGCCAACGCAGAAGTCTGAACGATTCGAAAGGTCTAGTGTCTCCTTTAATGCAGGGAGAAGCGATTGTTCTATGTTATCGAAGATACGTGGCATTAGTGCTCCAATTTTACATTTGTGAAATCAACCACAAATTTTGCAATATCATTAACAGGCTCATCAAAGAGTTTGGTGATACCATTAATAGCTCATTATTACTTATCAATGCCTAAATACTGTCGATGGTTCTGCAATTTCCAGAGAACGGCCGGATGTTTCTCAAGGCGTTTTGCTTGCTTCTCTTCGGTGAATAGAAGCAATGGTTCGTAAATGCCATCATCCAAAAAACGATTCATAAAACGCTGTTCGTCCTTATTATATTTCATCAATTCAGCAAGAAAATCCTTTGCAGTTTTCTTCATTGGTTTTATTTCGATGGAATCATTAGAGCGTAATAACGGTGACAGTTGTTCGTCAACCATTTTCTGGTCGATTCCATCCACCGTGCGTAAATCCTTTTTCCTCCAATCAGTATCACAAGTGATTCCGAAGAGGATAAGGTTTTTCCTTAACTTTGATGTATCGAAGAAATCGCGCGCTTGAGACAACTTGAAGACATCATAGAGGTCTCTCGCGGCTGATCGATCCATTAGCGCCTTGATTTTCCCTCCAAACAATTCTTCGAATGAAACGCTATTGCACTCAAAGAGATAATCTTCGTCCAACGGAAAGGGAGACTTTGATTCAACACCCCATACAGGAACCCGCATTATGAAATTGAGATCGATCTCAAGAGAATATGTTCCACCAAATGCACTCGGAGCTTGGAGTCTCCACTTTGCCCCGGCATGCTCTTCCGGAGCATTCCTTACCGATATACCTCTGGACTCAATAAGCTTCTTTATCTCTAGTTCTAACTTTGGGCGATCTTTCACCATCGTCTCACGGTCTTCACTCCCGATGTAGTTCAAATCGATATCAACAGATAGACGGGGCAACTGAAACCAAAACAGGTTAATAGCCGTACCGCCCTTTAATGCAAATTGCTTTTTCAGAAGCGGATGGCGATTGATCTCTCGAAGAAGGTCGAGCAAGGTCATCTGCTTCTGCAAACTATCAACACGGAAACCGGTTTGTTCGGCAAGTTTGGTAAGGTATTCTTTCGAAAACATTAAAACTCCTCCCACTTGCGCTGGTCGACCGCTTCAGGAACGATGAGATTCCACCGGTTCTTAATGACTCCGCCTTTTCGAGAGCGATCCCAATACAAGGGTTGCGTTGGCTTTTGGCGCTCAAGCATATGCAAAAATGATTCTTCGATATGGAACTGGTCGCGGTGCTGCTCAAGAAAGAAACCAACGCGTGCGAAGAGATTTTTCTGTCCACGCAGATTCAAATATTTCAGAATGAGCTCTGTTTGAACGTAAGGCATTTTTTCAAGAGAGCGATACATTTCCTCAAAGCCTCCACAATATTGCGGCCGCTCAAGCACATCCACAAGCGTACGTTCTTTTCCGGTTACAACAACTTTAACACCGGATCGCTCAAGTTTTTCTGTACCAAACATTGCCAGTGACTTTTTTTGCATCGTCTCTGGTAGGAGAACACAACGGAAATGATCATTCCGGAATCGCATTGCCGGACGGAACCGATGCGAATAGTAATAATAGGAGTTGAATATGCTATGGCCGAATCCTAAGAGATCCAATGCAGTGTGAAAAGACAACACAGTATCATTAGCTAATTTAGCTGCCAAAAGAAATGGATCGACTTGTGTTGAAGCATCTGTGCTTCCAGGACGAACAACATAATACAACCCTGTTTTTACAACACCTATTCGTCCCATCCTTTTGTTGTGCATAAGAATATCAGAAGCGTCTCGACTTCCATCAGGAAGTGAAAAATATTTCCGTAGTTCTTCGATGGTGAAAACAGGATGCGTTTCTAAAAACACCAATATTTTTTTATCGCTACTTGCCATTTTCGTTCGCTTATCGACTATTTATATGAGATACAGAAAGGATTGGCAAGTTCTACTTGCCGGGTACTCAGATTTCTCGCACAATATTACGAGATTCCGGTGATAATAGCAAGTAGAAAGTGGAATTATGCGAAAATGAGGTATTTACGCTAGTTTCGAGCGAATCGATTCCTGCGAGAACGTTTGGTAGCTTTGACCCATTTGATCTTGTTCTTTAAAAAGAAAAAGTGACTTGTGCATCCAACAGTTCTCCAAATTGATGGGGAAAGACTTATTTTTCCATCTCGATGAAATTGGGCGAACCACTGAGGCCTGCCTTCCGGCATGAGACTCATTTGTAATAACTCTCCGCAACCGCAAGGGCATATCATCGATGCCTTCCACAGAAACTGATTTTGACCTACAAGATAGAGGACGAAGGGTTCAGGTGTATCTGGAATTTCTTCCACTCGCCACACTTTGTAAGGAATCCATGATGAAATAATTTTATTAAACTTTTTCGAAGTTCTTGAGCTCATTAGTTATTTTTCGCATTGACACAAAAATGGTAGACCGAGTGGTGGTACACAATCTCCTTTACCGACATACTTTGAAAACACTTTGCAGGGCAATCTATCATCCTCTGAAATGATCCGGCTTTGTGTTAAACTAAATCTGAGAACAGCATAATTAGAATTTCCATCATCCCGGTAATTATGAATGCGCGCGAGCAACTCATTCACAGCGAGACTTGCAGCAAGCATATTGACACTTATTACGGCTGGCCGTTCAACTTTGACTCCCCTGATATATCCATCTCGCAAGAGAGTATCGTATTCTTTTGGTTGTGTACGATGGATGGCTTCACTTGCAAGTTCTTCTGGAGTATAAACTCTTCTGCTAAGCAAACTGGATCCATCAGGTTGAAGATAGTGGACACTACCGGCAACCTGTGTAACGCCTCCTTTTCCGTCAGCATCAATGCCAACACCGATATCGATATATGGCATACAATAATGCACTGCAATAAGGTTCAAAACATTTCGAGACTCAATTGAATCTGTGCATCCAAAAAGTATATCTGCCTCAGCTACTTTTTTGATTACTAAAGGATTGAATATCGTATCCTTCAATGCAATGACCTCTGTCCCTAAATCCATTTCTCGTAATGTCCGTTCCAACACTTCAACCTTCGGAGATTTCTCAATTGCATCCTTTTTCTTTGCATTAATAATGCGATTCAGATTTTTATCTTCAATCACATCAGGATCAACCATAATCAACGACCCGACACCAAGACGCGCTAATTGTTCAATCACAATACTACCTGTCCCAGAGCATCCAACTACAGCAATCTTTAGATTCCTTAATACGCTAATAGTTCCTTCACCAAATACCTGAATGGTTCTCATCTGTGATTCTGTATCGATTGGGGAAACATGCCCGTTGTGAGGCTTAGTGATTGAATCACCTGCGATGAGCCTAGAATCAATTTTTATAGAAGTAAGATATTCTTGATATACCCGTCCTTGCATGAAACCGTCAGAAGTCATAATCATGCTGGCATAAGATGGCGAATAATCTGTCCAACCGATTACAGACTGCGATAATTCGTAGTCAGCACGATTATCTGGCTCCGAAAAAGTTTGCCATTCCGGTGGATGCGAATGAATTTTTAGTAATATCCCACTTTTTTTCTTTTGCAAATTAGATAAGATAGGTACGATATTATTGGTCTGCCATACGATGGATGTTTTGGTTTTTTTACAATGGTGACGTGGAATGGTAATAATTCGTTGAACGCACAGAACCAAAGTGTTTTCTGTACTCAGAGTTCCACACTCAGCAAATGCAATTGCCTCAAGTCCATCCCCAGGGAATAAATGCTCGTATAGAATTCGATATTGCTTCCCAGTAATTCTAAGTTTTATACTCATGGTTAGTTCTTATGAAGCTCTCGATTAAACCACTCTTCGACTAAGAGCAAATGAGTACAAATGCTATCCTCACCTGGGTGCCAGGGATTTTCGGCTGTTCTATGGCGGGACCATCGCTGCCAATTTTTACCATCTAGCGAATGTGATGCCAGACCATTGATCGTCTTACCATCTTTCCGACATATTTGAGGGAAGCAGTACACCATGTCCAACGGGGCTATTGGATAACCGGACACTATATTGATCGCTAAAGCAACTTTGTTTTCATTGTACTCAATAGGAATCGGATAGTCGCCAATAATCAACCATTGCTGACCATTTTCGACTATCGTTTCCCATTTGAATCCCTTTGCCTCTAGAAATTCTATATCTTCTGGTGGTAGTTCAAACATTCTACGCATTTTATCCCTCCGTTTGATCAAGGGGTAATGTCATAAAACGCTCGACTCCGGGTTCGACGAAAGAGACTATTTGGTCAAGCTCGATTTTCCTGGTATGTCCACCCTTCATCTTTTGATCTAAGCGATATTTTTCGACAGGAATTTTGCCCGCAAGTGTCAATAACTCCCTTCCCGTCATTGATTCAACGTGAACTACGTACTTTATTTTATCAATACGTATCTGATATTTTTTCCCGCGAGGAATTTCTTTCCCTATCTTCGCGTATTCCTCAATCTCGATAATCTCGATGATGATTTCTTCGGGTTCGTGCTTTTCTGTGTTTTGAGTCATTTGAATCTCCAATAATAAAGTGTTAGTAGTTTACCTCATCAAAAAAGTCTGTCTCTTTCAATGGAAGCGCCTTTTGGTGCTCTATTATAGAGAACGAAAACGGGTGACAAAAACGGACAGGAAAAGACAGTTAGAGAAGGTTGATGAGGTTTTGATTCTTAATCTTGATCCACAATGCTTGTTCGCTGACCAGAAATTCTTTTGCCAAAGACTTTGGATCTTTGTTTGATTTCATACACCGCTTTAATTCCTCCAGAGGCATCAACAACTCTCCAGCAAATTCATCAGCTTCTCGATTGTATGTTTTAATTTCTTCATCCGTACAATCCGATTCTGGTGGATGGGCAAGAACATGATGCCCAATTTCATGCCCTATTGAGAATCTTCGATTATGAATGTGATACTTTGCATTTAAGCCGATGAGCTTTCTATCCTCTTCAGGTAATTCTAATTTTATTGCCCGATGGTTCTCATCGAGATTATCAAGCAAGTGAAGTTCAAACCCAAGATATTGGACTATTTCTTCAACAGGTACAGGAATACGTGCAGGAGGATACGCTCGAAAATACTCACTCAGGAGCGAACGGGCTGAGTCTCTTGCATATCCACTTCGTTTCTTTATGGAATCATCGCTGTTCAAGATATGATTCCTGAAATGATTGAATATAAGTTTCTATTTGGCTCGTCACCAAAGCATCTACTTGTTTTTTAAATGGCTTTTTCGCTGACGCTTTAAGCAGTAATTCTTGAACTCCTTTTTTCATCGATGTTGATTTTTTCTCGTCCGTCTTAGGGGAGTATCGTGCCATGGCATGAGATGTTGCAATTTCTAAGGATGCAAGCTGGAATGTTTTTCTAAGTAAAATTAGAGCATTCTCAAGAGTCAAATCGACTGCCCGGCAAACCTTTGCTAAAATATTTGGAGCGATATTAAGCAAATCACTTGACGGTGCGTGAGTAAGCTGCCTAATAACGTCTTCAGATATCTTTACATGTTGGCAAAGATCACTTAAGCTCAGCTTCTTATGCTGGAGAAAAATACTTATGTAGTCCCCTAGCGTATTTAACGTAACAGGATTTTCGAGAAGCAGGATTCTTTCGCGAATCTCGAGCAAACGTTTTACTAGAGCTTCTTCAGTTTTCTTTTTTGCATCCAAAAAGTCTTTGGATTCTTCGATTTCAGGTAGTTGTTCAATCTTCTTCGCGAGGAATTCATCAAGTTCTTTCAGCTCCCCCTTCATCAACGAATTCAGTAGAGCTTTTTGAATTGAGTTTCTTCCATCCATAATTGATCACCTTTTCGTCTATACCGATTATATTAGCAATTTCTTTAAAGAATCGGTGTCTTAGGCGGTTAACATATTTTTTTGTGGCTTCTTCATTTGACTTGCGTTGTATGGCAATTTCTTTATTAGGTACCTTGATAAGATGCAATCGTAATAAATCCTGTTCTTCCGGTGTAAAGCAAATCATTGCTTGGGTTAGGATCGAATGACGTTCATCTTTTCTAATTCCAGAGGAAGAATACTCGTCATAAATATATTTAGCAATAATATTCCCAGCTTCTGCCAATTCATTGAAGCCTTCTTCGCTATCGATTTGTAATTCACTGTAAGTAATAAATTTATTCGATGGGGGAGAACAAATGTCGTGCTTCCTTTTTTCATCTATTGCTTTACGCTCAGCAATTGTAATAAGCCAAGAGAGGAGACCGTTTTTTCGCATATTTTCAAAGGAACCGATAGAATCAATAGCTTGAAGAAGAGTATCATTGATGATAGAATTTGCCATGAACAAGTCCAATCCATAGAAATTCCTGCTCTTTAAATACTTTGACAGAATTTTGAAATATTTATCATTTAGCCAAGAAGCTGCTAATACATTTCCATTCTTCAATTCTGTAACTATTTGTTCATCATCATGATCCAAATACTGTTCCTAAAAAGTGATGGCCAATCACATAGCTGTAATATATATAACGAAAGCAGGTGACATTGTAAAATGTCATAGAAAGTAATTGAAATTACGCAATTTAATTAAAATCCTCGACGCACTACCAGACGTCGAGGATTAGGGAGGCTAACTAGAGCCGTCGGGGAGACGGCAATGCAATATTAGAGAATGTTGGAATAAATGTCAAGATAGATTCTCTTGAGAGCTCAACACGACACGTCAGTCAAACTGGCCTGCATAAGCATCATGAGATTCGACCGACTCAGATTCCATCCCTCTCCTCCTCTATTCAAACAATTTTGCAGAATAGAAGATATTCACATTTAAAATGTACCAGTTAAGCTTCACTTCGTCGAAATTAATGAGGAAAAAGGAAGTGATGAGCTGTTTGAACAAAACAAGAAGATGACAAAGATCTACAAGCTCATGAAGGTCACTCTCACCGAGAAGAAGTTCAAACGGGTTCCTAAAGAAGAGATCGATGAACTATTTGTGGGATCATTCAGAAGCTGGATCGGCACCGAGCAACACACCGTGAAAATTCGTTTCTCAAAGGTATGTGCAGAACGCCTCAAACCGAGGCAATTGATGGAATCACAGATCGTGACGGAGAATCCTGATGGTTCTGTTGTCTATGAGATAGCAGTGAATTCACTCTCCGAGATCGCCAGCCGTGGAGAAGGAGTCAACGTGCTCGAGCCAAAAGAGCTGCGGGAGATGGTGATCGATATTGCCAAAGGGACCCTGGGAAATTATTGATACACTTGAACGGAGATTGATAACGACTTACCTCCTGGATATGGAATTTCTGAAGTTAACGGTTCTTTATATCTGTGAAGTCAATCACTAATTTGAGCCTATCATTAATAGGCTTACCAAAGGAATTCACCTAATTTATACCAATTCTACCTTACAGGAGCATTTCTAATAGAAGTATGTTTGTAGCCATTATCTGTTTAACGAAAAGTTTTTCAGAAATTGATTGAACAATGCATCAACATTAATATTATCGGCGCCCATTTCTTTAAAGATTGCTGTATCCGGTAAATCATTCTTAACTGCATCGGCAAAAGCACTCATATCATCTTTCAGAGAATCTGGTAATTCAAAGACGGTATCAGCCGCAAGCAATAATGCAAGGCGAAAAACATCAAGTTTATGTTTCTTGATGTTTTTATCGTTTACCTGTTCTCCTTTTTCTTTTCGTTCCTGCATATCAATAAAAGCTTTTGCTTTCAGACAGATCAATGCTTCGGTCTGCGCACGTTTCAATTCTGCTTCTTCTATGCTGTGCGCAAGAGTATAATGGTAATAGTGTTCATCCATTAATATCGCCGATAGGCTGGAAAGGTGATTGACGACATTTATAAATCCCTTGTAACGACAATTAGAATTCCCCTCGTGTC
>CAZYYD010000044.1:0-37630 GCA_964651225.1 uncultured Ignavibacteriaceae bacterium | reverse complement strand
GACACGAGGGGAATTCTAATTGTCGTTACAAGGGATTTATAAATGTCGTCAATCATCTATCAGCGATCCCTCCTTTCTTTTAGAATAATTCTTGTGCTTTTTGTTCTACATCTTTCTCTCGGATGTCTTCATCGGTTTGGCCTCCTGTTCTTCGATGTTATAATCTTCTTCGTTTAGGCAATTGTTCTTGGTGTATCGATAAGGTTCTCGCCTATATTTTCGGTTAATGTTCTAATCGGGCTGGTTCTCTCCCACAGGGGCCAGCCCATTTTTTTCTCCATCTCCAATCAATTGCAATCCAGTTTAATAGAGGGCAATCAGGTTATGACAATTCGGGCAATTCAGTTTAATTTGGCCACCAACGGCATTTTCACGCCACAATCGGCCGCACCAGTAAGCTCCACAAGTTTTATACAGCATTATCAAGATCTGAACCATACCAATACACCCTGTTCTCCGTTATCGATGTTCCCAGTCCATCTATGAAAGTCTTTCAGGAAAGCCACGGCTCATTCGGCTAATTCAGCTTAATTAGGGCATAACGGAATAAAAACGCTTAGAACGGTCTATTTTCGCCCTTTTGACTTGACAATAACTAAATTATATAGCATATTATATCATTATAATTATTCATCACAAACTAAACAGATAACAAACCAAAGAGGAGGCGGATGAAAAAGCAGACCAAGGAAACCGGGAAGACTTTACCTTCCAAAAATAGGTTTTTGACCCCCACGGAAATGAAGTTCCAAGAATTTCACGAGCGTAAGAATTACGGCATCATCAAAGTGGAGACGGACGGGCGGATAGCGATTGGCGGCCAATATTCGGAAGAAGACCAAACCTACATTCCAATCTTCTTGGAACCCGAAAAGCCGGTTGAGATCTCACGGAAAGCGATTAAACCTTATCTCGCGGCCCCTGAGTTTACAATCTATATGGGACACCTCTCGGACGAGTTCGAGACCAACAAGTTCCTGGCACGGGAAGCCGGAACTGAAATTCACCTCTTAGACACGGTTGAGGATTGGGGTTACGATTTCATCGCGGTTCGAAATCACTCTTTCACCTTTCCAATTTCTCACAAATGGGAAGGCGAGACAATCCGCTGGAATCCACTGGTAGGGTTGGAACTCACTCCCGAGATGGAAATAGCGGAAAACGATTTTCGGGAGACCAAGATTTATCCCTCATCCTTTATTTGGGGCGGTCACCCAATCGTGGGAGCTGAAATCCCGGCAATGATACAGGCACAGGTTCATACTTTATCACAAGCATACAGTCAAGTAACCAACTAATTTCTTCACTCAATTTTAGGGGATGGGAAATGCAGATCACGAAAGATGTGGCACGGACGATCGTTGTGGATTTGGTAGACTGGGAAGCAGCGAAGATGGGCGAGGTGTTGAGTGTGAAGTTCATTGTGTATCTGAATCCCAATGAACCGGAAGAGTTCGATGTGATATTGACAGTTGTTGGAATGAGAGACGATGGTGATGTAGAAAATGGCCCTGACCCATATCCTGCACCGTTTGATATTCTTGTAACAGATCTAGCTGTGAGAACGATACAGTATGCACCTGGTTGTGATGAAGTTGCATTGAGAGATGCGAAGCTGATAGTTGAGGAATGGCGTGGTGAGGAAGAGAACAAGTTAAACAGGGCGAGACAGCAACGTGCTGAGGCCCGTGAATTTGAAGCGCATATGGGAAGGGGATGAATATGGCGCACCAGTATGGAGTAATTGACATCACGGCATTTGTACCGTTACGATCGCCAGCGATTAAGGCTGTGCAGTATGCGCCTAAGTTTTCCTTCATTCAGTTTGTCCACGGTGGCGTGTATGCAGTAAAGAATCTTAGAAAATCAACCATGACACGGCTGATAAACAGCCAGCATCCCGGACGGTTCTTCCACCAGAACATTTGGGACAAGTACACAATCACAAAGGTGGAAGAAAAGGAGATTGCGTAAATGGAATGGTACGAAGAAGATGGTGTCCACGGATTGTTCTTCGACGACGATGAAGTTCCGGTCGCAATGATCGCGATTGTCGTTGAGGGTTGCAATCCGAAAATGGCCCCGCACATAGGACGGGCAATGTTAGAGGTTTTTGGTCGTGAACCGCAGTTCTACGACACGATTGAAGACGCAAAGCAAATTGCAACAGAAATGTTCGCCAACGTGGAAGAAGTTGACGAGGAAATGGAGTTGATAAACGGAGTGGGATAGCGCGGTAGATGTGAAATGAAAACAACCAACTAATCATTTATCATTATCATTTGAAGGAGTTAGCTTTATGACAATCGAACACGTAGCAGCAAATATGATTGCAGCACATCCGTCACGTAAAGCCGGAGTGGTCTTGCCCACAGATGCACAAGTCGCAGCCCAGGCACAGGAAGAACAGATCAAGGGTCGTGCAAAGCGTGAATTTGTGAAGGTCGAATCAAAGGACGAACGTCGCGCGAAACTGATCGAGGCCGCAAAGAAACTGGCCGTTGGTAAGAAAGTCGGAGCGACACCTGTTTACACAATTTCTGGATTGGCGTCGACTGAGACATCGAAAGCCAAGACTTGGCTGTATTTCGCATTGAAGGATAGTGCAGGCAAGGAACCGATTGGATTGCTGTCGGCAGCCGCGGATCCGCTGATTGAGAAAGAGCTCAATGAATTTGAAGCGTTGCCGGAATTCAAGACTGCGAAGCCGGAAACAGTATTTTGCTTCAAGAAAGAGTATTGGTCGAAGAAAGCAGCGAAGTTGGCTGCGTCACCTGAAACCCTCGCCAAGGCGAAGGATGCAGTTGCGGCTGTGAAAGATGCAAAGAAAGGGACCTCGAAGGAAGAGATGGGGAAGATCCTCGGTGAAGTCAATGTTCACATGAATCGGCCACACACGAAAGGTGCGGCAGCGTAATTGATTCCTGGGTGGTTAGGTAACGTACTAGCCACCCTTTTATTATCCATTATCATTCAGTATATTAAACACACCATACAAAGGGGCAGTATTATGAACTTAGGCATGTTTGTTATGATCACCGTATTGGGCGACGGGAGTATTGGTCTGCTCATGGAAAACAATCAGGTTGTTACTTTTGATTATGATGAGGCCAGGCGTAGACTCCATGAACTGAAACCCCACTTTCCTATTCGCCATGGTTTCGCAATTGGATGGGAAATCAAGGAAAAGCTTCAAAGTGTCGGCGAGGGAATGGTTGATTGTTGCTACGTTATCAGTCGGCATGAAGCACTAGCTCTTGGTGCTATCTCTCAGAGCGAACCTTTGGCATTGGTAAATGCACCGTCCACGATGCTCAATTAAATGTCCCAGGGACCAACCCTTATCCTTTATCCTATCGTGGACAACTGTTTCTTATATGCGATATAGGAAGGTCTCATCAGGGCAATAATCATCTATTCTAACCACAGGCAGAGGGAATTATGAAACTCAAGGTTGTCTTGGAAGTCGAAATAACGGAAGAGGTTTACAAGAACTTGTGTGAAGAACCTGCAACACCGGTTACGAATCATGATATGCGTGAATATGTAAAGTCGGAATTGAAATTTGTTGGTGAACGGTTTGCCGGCCTTGAAGTGAAGAAGGTCTCAGAGCTTAGCCATCTCCGAGGAAATCACCCACGTGCGAGACAGAATTCTCCAAATGAACTCATAGAATCCAAGTTTAGCTTGGATAATTAGTGCCACCGGTGGCACAAACCTAAAAGGACTGGACATATGCAGCAGGCAATAGAAACAGGAATTGAGATCTTGGTAATGGCGAAATTCGCAACGGTTGTTCTCTTCCACTGTGTATCTGCACTCTGGACCAGACAACCTATTGAACTTGACACCACCGATTACGATTAGGAGATGTTATGGTACTCACAGAGCAGGTTAAGTGCGACAAGATATTGAGGGGAACGGTGCAGGAACGCCTTGCATTGTTCCGCAAATATCTGACGTCGGACAAGTTTAATTCTGACACGTCCATTCAGGTATGGGAAGTCCTACGGTTCTCGACTATGCTCAGGAATATGGTTGAAGCACGAGATGATGCACGGAATCCGGAAGACTTTGCACAGTTGTTAGAGTCAATCACATAGGAGGTTGTATGGAACGAATCTTCACAGCAGAGTGCTATCGATACAACGATATGAAGAAGGAGGGTATAAGAATCCACAGTGGCAGACCCGAAGAGAATATAGATTGCCTGAGTCCTTGTATGAAATGGGTCAGAGGGTTCTATGCACAGAACAAGAAAGAGGCAGAGCAGAAGGGCCGTGCAGTGGCACGAGCAACGAATAGCAGGTTCACGAAATAAAGGAGCGTTATGGAAACGATTCTAGAAAAGATTGACCGCTTAGAGCAAATGGTCGCAGAGAATCCGAAATGGGATTTGAGCAACAACGATATCGAAGCAATTCGGACAGCCTTGGACGCGCTCAAGCGAGAAGTGGCTCTCACGGTGTTAGTTGCGAAGTGAGGTTTTCCTATCTTTTAATCTTTAAGCACTCGTACTGTATCTGAATGGACATAAAATCTATGTTATATATCATCATCTTAAAAATTGATACAATATATATATAACAGGAAAGACTTTGAATTGAGTACTATCCTAAATAAAGATTTAGCAAAAAGTTATGCGGTTCTGACGAAACTGCACCTTGAGTTGGAGCATATCGACCGTGCTTCTATTTCTCTTTCCTCATAAGACTTGCCGGTGCTGTGAGTAATGGGATACGTCTTGACCTACAAATTGACAAACAAATTTTCCAAAGTTAGCTTATACCTAATCCAAACCACCTCTCAATCAGGGCGTGGTTCATTTATTTGTGGTGGATGTTCAGAATACTGAACTGTTCGCCGAATTCGAATAAGGAGCTGAATATGAACAAGGGATGTGTGCTCGTTACAATGAGTAGCGGGTTGGTTGACGATGTATTGTGGTTCGCCAATGCTCAGCTTGCGCAAGAACATTTGGTTGCAGCCGCACTTGCGGATGGATGGATAAAAGAAAAGACGGGTGATCTTGACAATGACATAGCTGCAGTGTGTGAATACTGCGAACACACACAACACGCTTTCAGTATCGAAGGTTTGTTAATGCCTGATGAACCGATCGCAACTGGTCCATTCATCGTTCTTGAAACATGGCCGGATGCTCAAGGTGCGAACATTTGCGTGAAAGAGGGAACCGGCGAGAACTTGGTATTCGCAAATGAGATGGACGCACATGAATATGCCGACACAGAATGTCAGGATGGAAGGGTGATAGAGTTATGAGCCTCGTCGTTCAGAAAGCAAGACCGTACACCGAGAAGCGGGATTCTGTTCTTTGGAATGACCCGCATCATACCTGCGAGGAAAAGTATAACGGTCACAGAATAATGCAAGAGGGTGGTGTATCAATCACTGCCAACGGTAAGGAGAAAGAGATTGAGTTCCTTCAAGCTATTGAATTGCCGAGCGATATCAGGATTGATGGTGAGGTAATTGTCCGGCGAGATCTTGAATTATCGCAAGGGCACGCGGAAGTGAATCATTGGTTGACACACGACGAATCGAAATTGGAATATGTCGTAATTGACATATTGAAGCGCAAGACACACGATTTGACGGGTATGCGTTGGGTGAATAGAATGGGAGAGTTGGACAATTTCTTCATCGATTATGCTAGGAAGATGGATGGACATCGCATATCGCAGTCGAAGAGAATTCCGTATGGGTATTATCGAAGCGAGTACGATAAGATTCTTGCTCGGGGTGGAGAAGGTATTGTTTGGAAGTATGATCATTCTGTTTGGTCTGCAGGAAGTCGATCGGGATGGATAAAATTGAAAGGGTGTCAAGATATTGACGTTGTGATCACTGACTGTGATGCCAAGCCAAGCGAATGGCGCGTTAAGCCTGGTACGGTCGATTCACAGACAGGGTTGGTTCTTGAAGAGGGCGATCACACGGAATCATGGAAGGATGGCTATGTAGGACTAAATTACGGTCAATATGACCAGCACGGCAAGCTGAGGGTTATCGGTAGCCTTGGTTACACAGGACCAAGAGCAGAGCTGGAACCGTTGATAGGTCGCGTCGCGATTTGCAAGTGTTTCGGTGATCAATATGAATCGGGCGCTCTCCAACACCCAAGTTTCCAAGCGTGGAGAGATGATAAGGATCGGGAAGATTGTATTTTCAATTTTAAGGATAGATAGTATGAGTAGAAGAATTGATATAACTGGAATGACTTTCGGACGATTAACCGTTGTCGGTTTTGACAAGATTGTACGTTCGCGGTGTTTTTGGAATTGTAAGTGTGAATGTGGAAATAATACTTCTGTCTTTGGTAAAGATATTCGGAATGGTCATACAAAGAGTTGTGGATGTATAAAGACTGATGGTTCTGCCCAACGAAGACATGGTTACGTATTTCGTACACCTGACGGTAAAAGAAAGTGTACTAAAGTATATAAATGTTGGCTACACATAAAAGATCGATGTTTGAATCCGAAGAATGGAGCTTTCAAGAATTATGGTGGTCGCGGTATTACTATCTGTAATCGTTGGAAGAATTCATTTGAGGCGTTTTTACAAGATATGGGAGAGCCACCAAGCCAGGGTCATTCGATCGACAGAATAAACAACAATGGGGGCTATGAACCGGGGAATTGTCGCTGGGCGACAAGGTTGGAACAGAACAACAATAGGCGAGAATATCCTGCCGTACGTCGATCTGTGAGTCGTTCCGCGTTAGAATTCTCTATTTGACAAGATTGTGTATTTGAATTTCAGGAGCCGGTATGAAGAAGACATTCAAGATAGGCGAATATGCAAGCTACGGAACGTGGCAAGTGATTCTCGATCCGAACGAACCAAGCGTCACGTTTGTGGGGCGAATGTATTCCACGAACGAAGAGGTTGAGAGGAAGAAGTTCGTGAATCCCAAGTTTTGGGAACTGAGCGAATTTCTGAACGAAGTGATGAGTAGCTATTATGCCGACAAGCTGATGAAGTATGTCGAAACAGGGCTACCTTTATCACAACCATCTTACACGGCCTTTAGTCTACCATAACGAATCCTTGAAAGATTACAGGCGCTTACAATAATTCATTCATCTAACAACTTGGAGAAGAACGTGGGAAAGCATAGCATAGCAAAAGGTGGTAGTAGGTTGGTAACGATAATGACCGAGGCCGTGGTAAGTTTACCGGCTGGTGCAGAGTTGTTGAATCTTATTGGCGGTGATCAAGCAATCAAGATAGGTGGTGTGACCTACAACATCGACCTGCAGGTTTACGAAGTTCAGAACGATGATTTTATTTGTCACGATTTCCCAAGTGTGGGAATGGAGTTGATAGATTTAGTAAAGACACGAATCACGGAGGAAGAAGAATGAATCCGGCAAATGTTGAAGTAACCACCTATCATCCGCTTGAAACGTGGAAAGGTTCGAACGGCATCGAGGTCGAGATCATGGCGCAGCTCGTCAAAGGCGGTGTGATCATCTACGTGACTTGGGAAGATGCCACAACGATTCGAGTGTATCCATCCATCAAGGACTGGTTTTGTCACGCCGTGGCTTTGGGGTTTGGAGATGTGGCTGCTCTCCCTGCGCGGTTTTACACTTTCGATAAAGGGCATGATGATTTCTTTGTGGATGCCAAGGATGCGTATCTGTATTCGATTTATGGACAACCGGAAGGGTTGTCGGACAAGTATGTGATTCGGTGTGTGAAAGACAACAAACTTTACTGGTCGAATAGCAATGGATGGGTTGGCCGGATGAGTGCTGACACTTTTTCATTCTCAGAGGTAGGGAAGTACCGCTTGCCCAATGAGGGAGAGTGGCATAACGTAGCTCCAAAGGAAGGATGACCAATGGCAAAATACAGTGTTTCGCTATGCCTCACGATTGAGGCAGAGACAGAGGAAGAAGCGATTGAACAATTCACAGAACAACTGTCAGAGAACAACTTTGACGGTGACAGTATCAGTGTTGAGAAGGAGGATTAGTTATGAGCAGTGGATATGGTGCGAATTCGCTGTGGACTGTGAAAGAGGATTTGATCAAGAAGCTCTGCCCGGTTGAATTCACGGCATTTCAGGATGCTCTGAAAAAAGCAGAGATCGAGTTTGAGCAGATAGCGCAAGAATATGAAATGGGGAGTCAAATAGATCTTCCGATTGATGAAGCGTTCGATGCTTTATGTAAGGCATTCGAGAAGGCGACGCAGACCGAACACGGCGATGGGTTGGAGTTGTTCTTAGGCTTTCACGATCAGAATGAGAGTGGCGACCGACACGATGATGTCGATGGTGCGTTCTGGTGGGTAGAGGGTGTTCAACAACTGACACCTGCAGCGCAAAAAGTTCACAAGTCTTTGAATTATTGTCATTTCGTAACATTCGGTTAGAAAGGGAACGAATATGGGACGCGGTAGTGCTTACAGTTGGGATTTCTTTATGACCTTCGACCAGAACGACATCTGCACGGAGATGGAAGAGAACGATTACTACCTGAACGACATTTATTGGAAGGACTTCGTTCGCGACCTGATCACGCTGATGAAAGTAGATCCTTGCGATAGGTCGGAAGGCCGGGAGTCGTATATCATTGGCGAGACCAACCGTTTTGAATTGGGCATTGATTCAAGCGGTGGGTTGTCTTGTGTATTTGTCAAGCCGAAAGAGTATGATCATCACTGTTATGGTAAGAATGGCTACAATGGTAGTCAACCGAATGAGTATCTGGTGTGGCGTGAAGTAGAGGCAGGTTTCAACAGGTTGTGTAAAAGTTATCCAACCTTGTTCCGGTATCCGACAAGTGCTTGGACGTCCGGGTCATACGGCAATCGTTATTCAGAGAGGAAAGGAATATGAACAGGATTCAGAAAACGATTTATCTTGGTGCGTCGAATCAGTGTCCGTTCTGTCATACGAACGACATAAATGGTGGCGAACAGGAATATGAATCTGGCACTATTTCACAAAGGGTCGCGTGCGTGAAATGTGGTGCTCGATGGTGGGATGTTTATACGCTTACAGATGTTGAAGTTATCAACCGTCCTAGCAAAAAGGTTGAGATCAAAAACGTGGAGCGTCCTACTGCAGATGATATGGACAGACTGGTTGTTGTTCTCGAGGAATTGGAAGCACTCAGACTGAGGCAGTATCAGAATATCTCAGGTGGTTTTGCAGTGGCTAAGTTTGACGAGTTTGATGGTGAAAGCTTCCTCGTCAGCGTCAGTCACGGTACGCAAAATGAAGAAGGGAAGAACGAAACAGTTGAACGGTACAGTGTGCATCGTGAGACCTTTGATTGTGTGCTGATTTGAAAAAGTCCCGGGTTCATTACGAAGCGGATAGATTCACGGAAGACAACCTGACAGTGGGCGAGAAGTTCCACGCTGTGTCGCCGATGGAAGGCTATCCGTTCCTTGTCTCGTTTCTTTGTTTCGATCAAGGTCACGCAGTATTCAAGAATCTTGAACCTAACTACTCGATGATGTATCCAACGTTGCGATTCTTTGTTGGTGAGATTCATCGATATGTATTCAACTTTGTTTTATCAACAGGAGAAATTTATGAGCAATCAAACTGAAAAAGAAATCGTTGCCTTGTTGAAGAATCCGCTTGCGCTTCATTTGAGCAATCGGTCCGGAATGTCGTGGCAACTGCATGACCGCGAGAATTGCGATCATTGGTTTTCCATCGTCGAACAGAAGACTGGAATGAAGCTTGAAATCAATCTGAACCTACGCGACAAGAAGTATTTTGTTCGTGGCGATTATCTTGGCTGCGACAAGTATTGCGTCGGTTTGAAATACGACGATTCGTGGCCGTCCATTGGAATCGGTATGACCAAGACTCCGGAACAGATTGCCGTGGATATCATGCGTCGCTTTATGGACGAGTATGTCATTCATCACACGAAATGTCGTGAGGTTGTTGCTAAGAGAGAGGCACATGCACGATACACGCAAACGATGAAGGAAAAAATCTCAGGTTGGGGCGGAGTGCCAATTGACAGAACAGGTGAAATCGGTGTCTATGCAGATGATGGACACATTGGTTTCAAGGTGTCGCTTCATGGTAATCAGGAGAGGCCGTATGTGGAGATTGAGCTGAGAGCATTGTCCCTGACAGATGCGGCGATGATCTTGACGTGGGTGAAGAAAAAGCTCAACAACAAAGAAGTGACACCTGAAATAGAGCTTACAGGAGAGGATTTAATGGCCTAATCCACCTACTTATACTCAGGATGGATTATCGTGGCTCATATTGAATCCCTGAGACAACCAGAGGGTAAATTCGGGCACTATTCAGCATACTAAACAGACGTGGATGTAGTTCAGTAATAGATTATAATGGACATATAACAATTCACGTGTTATCTTATATATGTAAACTCATAGCACTCAACAACATTTTGGAAGGAAGCATTATGAACAGCTTACAGAAAGCAATGGAGCACAAGTTCGGAGAGGTATCGTGGTGTGGAGAGGATGTCGCGCACGCCCTTGAGGAAAAGGGCTTTGCGGTGACGGCAGAGAACATAGAAAAGGTTATTGATCATTGCGGGAAGATCAGTGACTCCGCGATGGAGCCGGGTTGGGCTTATATCGGAGAAGCAATTCACGATGTGAGTCCGGGATTGACAAAGGAGGAAACGAAATGAGCACAGCGTGGATGAAAATTGAAGAACTGGACATCGCAGATAAGCTTACGTTAGTGCGTCTCTGCGAAAGTTCTAATTTCTGGAATCCGGTCGACAAGACAAATCCAACGCCCGATGAATTTCAGGAAGTGCTTGGAATTCTTCGTGAGTGTGGTGGCTGCGTTCCTGATGAAGATATCGGTGATGAGTTGTTACAGTCAATCATCGAGAAGTATTATCGCTATTGGAAAATGGTGCTTGAATATCTCAAGCAGTTTGCCGGTGTGAATACGGATAAGATTTACATCTGTATTGAACCTTGCTATCAGGACACGACAGCGGTTGTGGTCTTTGATACGGCAACTGCCAGGGTTTTAATGCAGGAATACACGAAGGCGTGGAATTTCTACGTCACGGATGCGAAGAACCTTATCGACCGTGTTCGCGAAGATGCGCTCATTATCGAGAAGAGAATCATTCATGGTGAGAAACTTAAAAAGCTCGCAGAGAAAGCGGGAATAGGAGTAGCAGAATTATGAAGGCATTAGAAAATCTGAAAAATGGTATTGGTGTGGTCGCCGGTCTAATCGGTGGCTTACTTGGTTTTGTTTCGTACTTCTTTGGCACGATCGTAGGTCTGATTGTTAGTGGATTTCGAGAAGGTTATTCGCAACGATAGATTACATTTGACAAATACTTTTTCCTTGCGTATCTTATCCTATTCACAACTCAAGGTTGTGTTTTTATTTGGGTAGGGTGTTCAGAATAATAAACAGTAGAGTGGTAACGTTTGATATGGTATTCGATAATGTAAAAGCTATTGGTGAAGGCAAGAAAACGCAGATGTGCAAACCAGTGGCGCCCGGTCAAGCATTGACTCATGGTGGGGTCATAGGGAAGAATGGTTATCCAGTTTATGCAATCGGCAGCGTTCACAGGCTTCGTGAGTTTCACGCGCCAGGGAATGGTAAGAAAATCATCATTCAGCACATAGAACGTATAGGCCGTGCAGACTGTCTTCCGAAAAGCCAGATCAAGAGTCAGGGTTACAAAGATCTGAACGAGTATCTTGAAGCGTTTGCGAAGAAGTATGGTTGGAAATCACTAGAGCGTCCAGCGTGGCGCATCACATTTAAGTTGGTTGAGAAACGTGGTCGGTCCCCCCGCACTTGGTAAAGTGACCGATAGGGGAGTGGCGATATGTCCTAGCTCGGAACGCTATGGGTAGCATCCCGCTACTTGAGATACGCCGAGAGTTGGACTGGGACTCCCTGAGAACAGAGGAATGGGTGAACATCGAGTAACCGGTGTAAAGCCTCTGCCGATCATGTTCTCATAATATGTTGCACCGGTGCATCATTTGAAGAGAGGATTTTGTTGTGCCGGGTAAACAATTATGAAGAGAGAGGAAGCTATGGGCCCAATGTCATTCAAAACGGGCAACGATGTATGGGTTCCCCGTCCAAGCCAACGGGATGATTCGATCTTATTGGAGGCGAGTCTTGCCTTCAAAGCAGAAATCAGGAAAACGTTAGGTATCAATCTGGACGTGGACGATGAAGATCTTGTCAGGTTCTTCCGTCATTCGTTCAACTGTGATGGCTTTGAATTAGCCAAGGCGATGGAAGATGAGTTTCATATCATTGGCTGTATGGGGTTGTGTGAAATACTCGACAACTTCTATTGGCAGGTTTATCAGATCGCAGAGAAAGCGATGAAGTCGTGGGTTGAAATCAACGACGTGAAACCTGATCACAAGATCGGCGACAAGGTGACGTGGGAAATGACGCCCGGTCGTGATACAGAATTTTTGATCGTTGGAATTGACAAGTGTGCAAGATATACGTTATTCAGCGAGGCTGCAGGCCACGTCCGAACAGGAGAAGGGACGCACGGTTTTCTTGTCGAGTTTGAGAAGGTAAGAGTGTCGTAGCGGCGTGTTTGCATATCCTGATTCGTGGCTTGGTCATTCGATCTATGCCATTCCACACACGGAGCAATACGTGAGTGATAAGGAGAGACGTTGGTTGACGTTATGCGCGTAGAGGACCGCGTCTCAGTTTCCAACCATCGAGCAGTGGCGATGTGTAATAGGTCGAACCACTGCGATTTACTTTCTGGCGTCGTTGCATTAGTACATTGAACCGCTTCCCGTACTGAAATTTTGAAATTTCCGACAATATATAAGTACGTACATAATATAATTACATTATTATTAAAATAAATTCAGTTTGCTATTGACAAAACGCTTTTCGTACATTATATTAAACAGCCGGGGCTGGAAAAAGGTGATGTCCTAAAAGGCAGTTCCGTTCCACCACGTGCTGACGGCGTTTGTGATTACTCACCGAGTCACCGACGCCGTTTTGATTTTGTTTACCCGGTGCACAAATAAAGGGCAGAAAATGAGCCAGAATGAGCGAGTACCCTACCAACAGGCACGTATCGTGGCCGAGAAGTTCGCTGCGGGGCTGCTGGCGTACGGAATTACGGACTATCAGATATGCGGCAGCTTGCGACGAGGGCGTCTAACCATCGGCGACATCGACGTGGCAATGACAACCGAGGCGTTTGAAGCCGCACAGCTTATCATTCCTGCAATCACGGATAGTGGAGAGAAGACGAAGGGCACAAAGGCGAAGCCGAGCAAGATCAAAGTTGCGTATCTCGACGGGATGAAGATTGAGTTCTACGTCGGACCTGCAGAGGGCTTTGGGGCAACTCTTCTGTTCTGTACCGGCAGTCCCAAGTTCAACATACGGTGTCGTTACTTGGCGACGTCGATGGGCTGGAAGCTGAATCAGTATGGCCTTTGGAGAGCAGACGGCACGATGGTCTGTGATTGTTCCAACGAGGAATCGATTATTGCTACGCTCAATCTTGGCGAGGCTGTGATCGATCCTATGAAGCGCGAAGAAGGTTAAACTGTATTCAGTACGATCAGTATATTAGACAATTATCTTTTTCATACGTTATATTAAACTACACAAAAAACAAACACAGGAATGAGGCTGTATTGAAAATTGAACGAGAAGAGTTTTATGGTGGCAGACGATTTGGACGGCTTCGCTCGTTCTTTGGTGTCTTGACATTTATCCTGATGAATCCGAGTGTCGTACTTCTGGCGATTAAGTCTAGGGACAATGACACGGTAGCGATGCAGGTCAGGTTTCGGGGATTGCACCAGGTAGCGTTGCTTCCAATACTTAAACAGTTTGTGGCGTATATGGAGGGTGGGCAAACGAACATCGACCAGGTGAAATCTATTTTGGGCTACGATCCAACTGAGGGAAAATGAGCATCACGGTTCAGGTTGATAAACTGACACTGACCAAGAGTTATCCGGTAGTGTCGGATATTGAGACTATGGATGTCAAGGTCTTGGATAATGGTGCCGGTCCATTTGTCGAGTTGAAGACGAAATGTTTTACGATCGAGACTGAAAGAGATTTGAAGGTGTTGGTTAAAACAATAAGAGGGCTGTTAAACAATTCATAAAAGGAGAGACAGATGGCAACGTGCAGGGAATGTGGAATGGGCGCTCTTGAGATTCTAGGGACAGCAGGCTTCGATGATATGATCGAAGTCAAGTGCCTGAATCCCAAGTGCGGAGAGGTTTACGAAGTCGAATCCGATGGTCTCGGCGAAGCTGGCGAAGAGATGATCGAGGCTGTTATGTGCGACATGCAGAACGGACGGGTATTCGAATGAAAATAGTCAGACTAAACATCCGAAATTTCATGGGGATAAAACAGGTTGATTTATCTCCGACAATGGCGACGATCATAAAGGGGAAGAATCGTCAGGGCAAGACTTCTATCTTAAAAGCTATTGAAAGTGCTTTCTTAGCGGGTGATCAAACGGCGAAGATTCGAACTGGTGAAGACTCCGCAGAGATCCTGATTGAGATGGATGAATTGTTCATTCTCAGACAGATTCAGCGCAACGGTGGTTCCAACCTTACGGTGAGTGACACCAACGGCGAGGAAGTGAAACGGCCTCAGGAGTACCTCAATTCCATTGTTGGTGGCTTCTCTTTTAATCCGGCAGAATTCTTCCTACTGAAACCGAAAGACCAGATCAAGTATCTGCTCGAGAGTTTTCCACTCAAGCTGGATAAGTCGGTCGTTCAGGGTTGGCTTGGCGAGACCAAGAATCCTTTGAATGATGCGGTGATGAAGGGTCATGCTCTTGTAGTTGTTCAGAGTTTGCGAAAGTATTTCTACGATGAACGAACCATCGCGAATCGTGCCCGGGATGAGAAGAAGGTCGCTGGACAGGAACAGGCCAAATTGATTCCGGCAGGATTCAACGTTGAGGAATTCGATGTGAACGGTTTCGAGAATCTTATTCAGCAGATTAGCCAGGGTGAGCAGAGCAACGCACGACTAAGGACGCTCTCGTCCGAGATTTCGACAGATGAGATTACGATCGCTGAGTTGGAATCGAAATTGAAACGTGCAAAGGAAAATGTCGCGGCCAAGAAAGCGGAACGTCTTGCTCTCAAGGTTGTCGATATCGACGCTTTGAAAGTTGAGCTGAATGGCTTTGACGCCAAGAGACAGATTGTGCTCAAGGTTGAGAAGTTGGCAGAGTTGCGACAGGAGTTCAAGGAGTTGCGGGACAAGGCGGAAGCCTTGGATAAACTGGTTGTGAAACTCTCCGATGAGATCCCGAATGAGTTGATGAATAAGATCAACGTTCCTGTTAAGGGAATGACCATCAACGACGACGGTATCTTTTTCGACCTGAAACCATTCGAGGATTTATGCGGACAGGAACAGATCGATGTTTCGCTTGCTATTGCGAAGGCATTGAACGGCAAGTTTGGAATAGTTTGCGTTGATGGAATTGAGCGCCTCGACTCCGAGATGTATGCCTTGTTCTGTAATACTATGGCGAAGGATGATAGTACACAGTATTTTTTGACGGATGTTCAAGATCGTAATGATCAAGCGATAACAATCGAAAATGGTATGATAAAGGAGAAACATCATGCCGCCTAAATTGGAGTTGACCGGTCAGATGTTTGGTAAACAGGTTGTTATTAATAGAGACGTTTGTCGAAATGGTTCCTGGTATTGGATATGTCGTTGTAATTGTGGAATGAGCGATGCGAAGACTAAACACTTGATATACAGGAAAGGGATAGATGATGGCACACAAGGTTGTAATTGAAATGACAAACGCCGAGGCGAAGGCATTGCATGCCTGTCTTGACAAACACGTATTCACACCAGGTGCTTCTGAGTCTGAGTTGTTGTGGCGATGTGGGACAGAGAGCGAACTCGACGTGCGAGCAACGCACCGAGCAATGATCAAGATCAGTGAAGCGATTGGGTGAAATATGAATACAGGTATCGTGAAAATCCGAGGCACGTTCCCGGAGTGTAAGGTGACGGTGAACGACAAGGTGTTGGACATCAAAGAGAGTCACGCTGTGTGGTATAAAAGCGAAGAATTTGCTTGGGGATATTTGGGCTCCGGACCAGCACAGCTTGCGCTTGCGATTCTGATGGAGTTCTTACGTCCAGAGATTGCTTTGGTGTGGTTCCAGTATTTCAAGGAAGCGTTTCTGGCGAAGCCGAAATCGGAGAAAGATCTCGTTCTCGATATCGACATCGGTGCTTGGTTGGATGAAATAGCCGAGAGGAAACGATAACCACCATCACAAAGCAATAACCGATTACAGTAGAATTCTTTGGGCCACAAATGTTTTTACACCAAACTTTGTGGCTTTATCCTATCTACTCTATACTTACTGGTTCTCACAAAATATCTATTATGTCAACTATTGGACAAATACTAATTCACAAGTTACCTTACTTATGGGCAAACAAACAGAGAGGAAGGGCATATGCAAAAGAAAGATAACAGATGTGTTGTAAGATCGTATGACTCGCATCGACTCAAGGAGTTGGTGTGGGAGTTGCGGGAAGTGAACAACGTTCCGGAAGGTTTTGTGCGGAAGCCGTTGGTTGGGTCGGACGATGTATGGCAAAGTTTCAAGTGGATATTTGCAACGTCGCCTGTAGAGAAGTTCGTGGTATTTGTTTTGAACGCAGTCAACAAGTGCGTGGCAATCGATGTGGTGTCGACGGGAATAGTGAATACGGCTTTGGTTCATCCGCGTGAGACGTTCCGGTCTGCTATAGCGTGCTGTGGTTCTGCGGTTATTGTCGCGCATAATCATCCGAGTGGTAACACTGAACCAAGCCAGGAAGATGTTGCTGTGACGAAGCAACTTGTAGAGGCAGGAAAGATTCTTGGTATTCCAGTTCATGATCACATCATTTTTGGTGATGGTCGTTTTGTATCAATGACAGAAAGGGGGTTGATGTGAGCGAGTTCTATGCAATCACGTTAGACGAAATGACAACCTTTATGGTAGGCTATGGATTCGAGGCGATCAAGATTCCTGGCACGCACGAAGTTGTGTTTGAAAAAGCGGTTGCTGGAAAACATGACTTATCAATCAGAGTGTTCACATCCATTGACGGTCGTGGTGAGGCCCGGGAAGTAGGTGACGACGCAATACGGTTGGTCATTTATTCTGCACAGTATAAACGTAGTGTCGGCAGCGATGCGCGGGTGTATCGAGTCAAGGGATGGGGTGAGAATCTTGACAAGCGGTTGTTTTCGATATCCGAACAGGCACGTAATGAATTAACGGAGTGTCCGTTATGCGGTGCGTATATGATGGAGCGTTTGGGAAAGAATGGAAAGCCGTTCTTCGGTTGTGTCACGTATCCAGCTTGTAAGGGCACGTTGAGTATTGCACCCAAAGGAATGACGGAAGAGGATATGAAATGCGACTGCGGGGCACAGATGAGAATCCGTACGGGAGCAAGGGGGGATTTCCTAGGATGCTCTAAGTTCCCCGTATGTCGCGTTACACGCAGTTTACCGAGAAAAACGGGATAATGAAATTCGTCATTTCGTTGGGTCGGCGAAGGCTGACGAGTGCGTTCATTAATGCGTTGCCCGAATCAAAGTTCGGCAACTTTAGAGCTGAGAGAATGTTCGTGTTCTCTGAAAGGTCGTGGATGGTCTTTGGTTCGAGAAAGGACGCGCACGATGCGACGGTGCAATGGAAGGCAAGTGTAATGAATGAATGACGATCGATTCACAGAGGATGTGAAAGATAAGCTCATTCGATTTATGAACCGATGGAAAATAACGGAGAGTGACTATGCTCATTCGACTTCGACAGGGTGACACGGCTGGCTCAGGAAATACTGCATGCAACAACGATTGGGCTGAGTGCGAGTGTGATGCTTGTGGCGATCCGTTCTCGACAGAGGGAAATGAAGACACTGATCTTTGCTCCGATTGCCGATTCGTGGCAGATAATTATGTGAACGCGCTCGAGGAAATGAACGACGCTCTGGATGCGCGACTTGAGGAAGAAGTTGCTCAGTGTCATGGAGATTGCGGGTTGTGTGAATTTTCTCAGAACCAAATGTCCTGTGCGTTTAATATGGGACTGATAGGAATTAACGAAGGAGCATTGGTATGATAGTCTTCTCTGGCGACAGATCAAGCCTTACGATTCGGTGCGGGAAATGGTTGCAAAAGAAACTTGGGAAGAATTTAATTTGCGTTCGTCTTTGGGACGGATATAAGAGCACGATATTTTGGGAGGAAGTATGATCACGAAAGCGCAAGTGGCCAGAATAAAAAGGTTGCTGAAATTCTATTCTGCAATCGAACGTCTGGTTGGTCCGGTTGAAAAGTTTCTCGACGGCTATCACCATCTCAAGCTTGAGAGCAGTGGCTTTATGCCGTTGTGTATCGAGCACGTGGGGAGCAATCAGATTTCGCTTGCTCATTACTATGAACAGAATGGAGATCTGATGCGTGACCCGGATGTGGTTATGGAGATTGACCTGGCAAACAAGGGTGCGTTTCCGTTGACCTATCAGCAAGACGGTCTAGGGTTGTATCAGGAGATTTACATTTATGACAAGACTGGGAAGAAGACCCAGTTCCGTCCTCGTTTACAGAAAAGTATTGAATCATTCATGGTGACTTGGTTTGAGAATATCGAAGCACAGCGGTTTCCATCATTTGAAGAAAGAGAGTTAGCATGCATATTGACATCATCCAAGTCATCAATGCAGGGCGAAGTATATGTAGTATCTGCCTCTACCCCTTTGCAGCAGGAGACGTCAGAATCAGTTCCCATTCAAATGAACCTCGGGATTATCTAGATCGTCATTACTTTAAATGTTTAAATAGCGTTATAGAAAATCCACTGTCGAAGTTCAAGGATCTAATCCGTTTTCATTCTATCAGAATCCAGTCAATTCTTCTACAGTTATTAAGTATCAACTATCGACAAAATTATTTGCAACTATGAAATCGTAACACTACTGTCTAATTGAGACGATGGATATTTTTTCATAAGTAGCTGACAGTATTCGCGTTAAGGTAATCTAGAAGCGTTTTCCCATCTCAAATCAAAATGTCCTCATGGGTTCAATTAAAAATTTGAAATTATTCAACAAAACATCAGTGGCACAACAATTGATACAAATATCAGTTCGGCAATAGTGATACCAAATATTTCTTGACAATTCTTCTCCGAATGAGTAATTTAAATTTAGGGTTTTAGGCGATTATGGGACGGTCAAAAACTATCTTATCATAATTAATCTAATCCATTCTCATCTGTAGAGAGATGTGCATGCGATCTCATACAGAAGATACCGTAAAAATTATTCTTCAACCAAGGCAACAGTGTGTACTGTTTTCCTGCATGAGCAGTGGAGTGTACTTCTATCGCTTAGGAACGGGAGCTTTTAGTGAGATTAAAAAGGTGCTCTTTCTCCGCTAAACCTACGAAAGGTGAGTTCTGAATCGATAAATCACAAATGGAAAGGAGGTAAAACAATTCAAAAAAGGGATAGGGTTGTAGAAACCTGAGCGGCGGTGATTGAGCCACCGCCGCTCAGTAAAACAGGCAAACGAACGAGTCTTTTTGTGAGGATTATATTGAAAGGAAAGAACTTGACACTTGGAAAATTTAAAGTTGGTCGGTTGAGGTTTCGTTACGCTGTCTTCCTGCTGACATGTACATCGGCGTCTATCCAGCAGGTGATTGCCCAGCAAATCCTCTGGGAGCGGGTATTTGACACAGGCGTTAAGGACCAAGGTACTGGCGTCGCAACTGACTCTCAGGGAAACATCATCGTTGCTGGCACAACCGTTCCCCAATCAGTTCAACCGCCCAATCACGAAGATTTCTTAATTGTAAAATAC
Organism: uncultured Ignavibacteriaceae bacterium; assembly: GCA_964651225.1. Taxonomy (GTDB): domain Bacteria; phylum Bacteroidota; class Ignavibacteria; order UBA10030; family UBA10030; genus Fen-1298. The sequence goes on along the minus strand of CAZYYD010000044.1, from coordinate 17,714 downwards.
AATCTCCTCGGAGATACTCTCTGGACTCGTCGTTTTGATGCCGCGGTGTATGAAGCTGCGGCAGGTGTTGCCATTGATAATGCGGATAACATAATTGTTGTGGGTAGCACTCATACTGACACTACCTATTCCGCCATGCGCATTGTGAAATATGACCGTGACGGCAATATCCTTTATGCACGAACATCCAACAGTGGTGAGAAGGATATTGGAGAGTTCGGCGCTGGTGTTGCAACGGACTCGAAGAATAACATTGTCGTCGCCGGAAATAGAAATTCAAACTGGGGAGATTACACAGCAAGCAAATATGACTCAAGCGGAAATCTTCTATGGGTGCGTACCTACGACGGGGGGTGGGAAGATTGTGCGACGGATGTGGCAGTGGACGATTCCGACAATGTAATTGTGACAGGTTACTCCGATAGTAACAACAACTGGGATTGGTGCACAATAAAGTATAGTCCCAGCGGAGATACATTATGGATAAAACGTTACGATGCAACGATAGATGACTGGGCGTACGGAGTTACAGCGGACAAAGAAGGCAACATAATTGTCTGCGGCCAAGTTAGACCAGTCTATCGGAGCCGTGGTGCAGTTGTAAAGTACAACCGACAGGGCGACACAGTTTGGACAAGGATATTCTCAGATCCATTGGAACCCACTGGTGTGCAGAATTTTGTGGATGTGGCTGGTGATAATAGCGGCAACATATATCTCATCGGGAATTATGTAATATGGGACGGTACAAAACGTTTTGTCGATTACTACATTGCCAAGTGTACGTCATCTGGTGATACTCTTTGGATATTACGATGTGATCTTAATTGGGAAGATGAAGCAAGCGGAATTACATTAGATAGGTGGAATGATGTCATTGTTACCGGAACAACAAGTGCAAATCCAAATATGGGTGAGTATGACTATTTAACAGTAAAACTTCATAATGTGACCAACGGAGTACCGGAAGAGAATGTCGCTCCTCGTGGTTTCTTCCTGCATCCCAATTATCCCAACCCGTTCAATCCGTCAACTGTTATCAGTTATCAATTACCGGCTTGCAGCTTTATTAGTCTCAAGGTTTTTGATTTGCTTGGAAGAGAGATTGAAACACTTGTGTCAGAAGAAAAATTGGCTGGTACATATACGGCTATATGGAATGCAACGAGGTTCGCTAACGGAATCTATATTGCAAGATTGTCTGCAGGGAATTTCGTCGCATCAATAAAATTATTGCTCATAAGATGAGAAAGGAGATGATCATTGGACAATAACTGAAGGTGCTATAAAAATCTGGGCGGCGGTGTTTGCACCACCGCCGCCCGGTAACGACGGCAAACGAATCCAAAGGATCCCTTGGGGAGGGTCTTATCAGACACCCACTACCCAAACAAAGTTGGGGCGGTGGTATGCCGTTTTTGTTTGCCCATGTTCAGAATACAAAAAACATAACAGACAATCAACTTTCTTTAATAAGGAGAAAGGAGTTATGAAATCGCTCATAGAAATACTTGTGTTTACCCTTTTGACTGCTGCATCTGCAATCGGTCAGTGGGTGAGCCTGACAGGTCCGGAAGGAAAACCTGTCGCTGTTACACTTCGTGAAGATATACCGAGCGGGACAGTCATTGAGTTCAAGACTCCTGGATATTATCGGGGCAGTGTAGATATTCAAGGGAAGGCTCACTCTGTCCTTTCGATTCCCAAAGCGGTAACATTTCTCGAAAAAGGATATCCAGAGCTTCCGAGAATCAGCCGGAGCATAATGATTTCAGACGAGGCGAAAATGAAGGTTCAAGTGGTGGAAGCTGAGTACGAGACGACTTATGTTGCACCTATTGCGCCTTCAAAAGGAAATTTGCTTCGTTCCGAAGATCCAAGAAAAATTCCGTACACATTCAGCGACATATACAACACCGACACATTTTGGCCCCAACAGGTTATTGAACTTTCGGAGCCATTCATCATGCGAGACATCCGCGGAATTACTGTCAGGTTCAATCTCTTCCGGTACAACGCGGTAAGAGGACAGCTTATCTCATGTAAGCGGCTTGTCGTCCGTGTCTTTGCCGATGGTATTGACAATATCAACGTGAAGACAAGCGGCAAAGGAATCATCACTCGAGATATGATCGAAACATACGACCGCTTCTTCTTAAACTTCTCTCAGCGCAGTGGTGGTGCGTTGGGAAAAGTTTCATACACAGCCATAGGTGATACTGGAAGAATGCTCATTATCGCAGCGGATGATTTTTACAACAGTATGATTCCATTAAGGGATTGGAGGACAAGGAAAGGACATCGAACGACGCTCGTAAAATGTTCTGATGTCGGAACGACGGTCTCTGCAGTTCAAGCTTATATCCAAAATATGTACAATAGCGAAGGCAGCGTTCTGTACATTTTGCTTGTTGGAGAGGCGAATAGTGCTGATATCCCCACTAAGAGCGTACCTTCTGATGAATATCCGGATTATCGCGGTTATGCGCCTTGGGACCCAAAATACGCAAAACTTGCAGGTGCAGATGATTATCCAGATGCTTATGTATCTCGAATCTCTGCCGAGAATATTGATCAGGTTGAAAATCAAGTTATGCGAATTTTGGAATACGAAACCAATCCGGTTTCAGGTTCATGGTTTCAAAAGGGAACAGGGATTGCATCCAATGATGATGGGGGCACTGGAATCAGGGATTGGGAAAGATGTAATTTACTTCGAACCGATTTGACCAACTATGGATATACAACGGTTGATCAAATTTACGACCCTGGTGCCACTGCATCTCAAGTGACCACAGCAATGAACAATGGGCGCAGCATCGTAAACTATATTGGACATGGAAGTGAAACTTCTTGGGCAACATCAGGATTCTCTGCTGTTAATGCATCCGCACTTAGTAATACAAACATGTTACCATTCGTATTTTCAGTAGCGTGCCAAGTTGGATCATTTAATTATCCATCTGTTTGTTTAGCAGAAGCGTGGTTAAGAGCAGGAACTAAAGATAATCCGACCGGAGGCATTGGTTTCTATGGTTCATCTATTGATCAATCTTGGGTTCCTCCAACGGTAGCTCAAGCAGAGGCAGTCGATCTACTTGTAGCTGATGCAAAAGTTACCATTGGAGGATTATGTTTTAATGGCTCGTGCAAGATGATAGAACAAACCGGGGATGTTGCTATGTTCAACACCTGGCACATCTTCGGCGATGCAGCTACACATGTATGGACGAAAACACCGATGAACTTCACTTCTACCAGTATCACCGATAATGGAAGCTCGATTACAGTTAATGCTGGCGTCGCTGGTTCAACAATTTGCGTCTCCAGTGGAAATAACGGCTCGTCATTCTGGGATCGTCGGGATAACGTGAGCAATTATACGTTTAACACATCTGTCCGACCACTATACATAACGGTAACCAAGCACAATTACATACCATACACTGCCGTCACCGGTGGCACGTTTACGAGTAGCGAATATTGGTTTGGAAAGGTAAATGTTTTAGATAATATTTTTGTGGCCAGCGGTACAACGCTTACTGTAGACCCTGGAACAGAAATACGTTTTAAACCATCGTATACTTATTACGATGAAGAAGAAGAATACATTACAGTTTCAACAAATTTAGTGTGCAATGGAAAATTACTGGTCAATGGATCAGCTTCGTCACCAGTTGTCTTTACTTCAACGGATGGCTCATCCGGTTGGGGCACAATTTCACTTGATGGCAGCGGTGCAAATGGTTCAACAATCAGTTATGCAAATATACAGTATGGAACTCAAATAGATGTGCTGAATGCATCCAATGTTACTATCCAGAATAGTACCATTACTGATTATTCAATGCATGCTATCAATTGTTATGGTTCGACCGGTTCTACCGTTCTCTACAATACAATTTCGAGTTCTAATATATATCATGGTATCATAATACAGAATGGAACGCTGACCTGCACAGGAAACAAGGTAATAAAAACTGATCCCTATAGAAATGGTGTCGGCATATTCTATGGAGGTGGATCAAGCGGGTATGTCCGGCAGAACGATGTCCGAGGGTGGAATTGGGGTATCTGTGGCATCTGGGGCGCATATCCCTCATCATACCTAGGGAACTACTGGTACGATTCCGTGAATAATCGAGTTACAAATTGTCAGTATGGATTGATGGTTTATCATTCGAGCTATGCTAATTTTGGTGATGAAGACCCCAGTTCCTGTTGGAAAAATAGCATTTATGGCAACACAGTAAAAAACGCATCTGTGGGGATATCTTATCCTTCTTATGAAAGCGGACTTTATGCAGTCGATAATTGGTGGGGTGGCGCTCCACCAGACGAGTCCAAATTCAGTGTAGGGTACAATTCGTGGTTTGAGTATGAACCGTATCTTGACATAGATCCGTGGATTGGAATTCCATTACCGTCAATTGTAATTACAGACAATGGCTTGAAAAATTCAGGTATTTCCGCAAGTATCCTAATGGAAGGTAATATTGGTCAAAACTCTGCCCCAGTATCGGAGAATACGAAAGTGACATCCTCCACGAAATATCGCGTGGGAATTGAATTGCTGAGACAGCATAGATATGCAGAAGCCAAGGATTTCTTCAAAGCCTACTTGGCCAAGAACCTCAATGATGTACTTGTGCATGTACTTTTATATAATTGTTATTCCGACGAAACCGCAAAAGAAATACTCCAGTATTTCGAATCGCTGCCAAACACAGCATCACCGGATCTAAAAATGATACTCTCATACCTGTATCTCAAGCAGGGGAATGTAGAACTGGCAAAAGGAATAAACAATACGATCATAGAGCAAAACAAGAATACAGAACTTGCAGCTAAAGCGAAGTTGAATAATTTCTTCATTGCATTATATGACGAGAACAATATACAAGAAGCCGAAGTGTTGTTCAAGGAAGTCGTAAGTCAATCGAAACTGTCTACACCGATGGAGCTTCTATTGGCAGAGGCGGCCTTTAAGTCTTATGTTGATCCGAAGACAGGGAGAGGGGCGAACTTCCAAGGACAGCAGAATGCTAAAGCCATAACTTCGGTACAACCTGTCCAAAGTGCATTGCTGGATTGCTATCCTAATCCCTTTAATCCGACAACAGCTATCAGCTATCAGCTTTCAGCGATCAGTAAGGTAAGATTGAAAGTGTACGATATGCTTGGCCGCGAGATAGCTGTGCTGGCAGATGGCATGAAAGAAGCAGGATATTACAACGCAACTTTCAATGCCTCAGGATTGGCAAGCGGTATCTATTTTGCACGCTTTACAGCAACTCCGCAGAATGGCTTCTTGCCGTTTAGCCAGACAATGAAGATGCTGTTGACAAAGTAATAATTTAAAAAAAATATCTGTAACACTGAAGAGCTGACTAACCATCAGCTCTTTTTTTATTAAATCAGTAAGAAATATTTTCCCGTTGAAACAGAATCCAGTCCAAGATACATCCAATCTCCTTTGTAGATAATATGGTTGACATTTCCGTACTAAGCAGTTAGATTGTCGTCAATGGAAAACATAGAAATCGAAGTATTTGCGGATATGTTTACGAAGGAAGAAAAGGCGATCGGTGTGGTCGTGCTCAGTGGAAGAGAGTATAACTACACCGATCTTGATTCTGCGTATGTGAATAAGGTCAAAGCTGTATTAGAATCTCCCGTGCAAGAGCCCGTAGGATTTAGTGAGAAAGACGGATATGGTGAGCATACGGTTGTGAGACAGACACGCAAGCCGTTCACGATTGAACACATTCTCGCAGTGTCTAACCATCGACGTGCGAATGACCGATTGTTCCTTAGATGTGATTTTGTCAAGCTGATGCAGATATTGCATACACAGCATATTGAACAAAACTAATATCAGAAAGAATATACCTGACATTGGCTAAGTAACATATTAGATTTGAATTGTAGTTTAGACGTCTAGAGTGCAGACAAGAAGCCGAAGCTTTTTTGAGACAGCCCATTATGGAATGTGTCAAAAGCGTTTCGGCTTTTTTATTGTTCAGGATGAAACCTTATCCAACTACTCTTCGCTGAAAACAAATGCAACCACAGCGATTACAGTAAGGTTAAAAAAGATTCTAAGAACCAATTCAAACGGTTATCAATGGGCAACGAGAATAGCGGTTGGAAGTCACCGGAAAATGGTGGGACACACGGACGATCAGGAGAGGTTGTTGTCGCTCCCAAGACAGGGCCGATAAAAGCAATCGTGTTTACACCGACACAGCCACACAATCAGAGAATAGTTCAGGAGATCAAGAATCATGTCCAAGAAAATGCCTGATCACCTGAAAGCACTTTACGGCAAGACGGTCGAGTTTATCAGTGATGTTATCAAGATTAACGTCGAGAAATTGATGGATAAGAAATATCGATTTCAAACGGTTGGTTCTATTGCAAATAGACTGAATGGAAACAATCGAATCATCCCCTTCATCGTTCAGAACGATGCGGTTTCGGAGTGGCAGTCTGGTAAGTGGTAACTGACATCGTATCTTGGCCATCCGGACCCAGCTGCCGACCATGTCTCGTTCATTCAAAATAGTTCCACCGGTGGAACTAAATTTAACTGAAGGAAGGGTTTTTCACGCAAGCACAACGTCCAAAGGAGTTCCTCACAAAAGCAAGTGTGAATTAAGTCGCAGGTGGAGACTACGAGTTGTATCTCATTGTAGCAGGAACTACGATGGAATTATTATTAACTATGTATTGGCCATAATCCTTCCACTTTGATTCGTTTTGATATTACGTAGTGCGACACTCCAAACTTTTTGCAAATGTTATTGCTCAAGTGCTCTATTATTGCTTGTTCACCTATTTCTGGGTGTTCTACAAATAGCTTATCTACAATACTTTTCCAATTTTTTAATTCGTCAACTAGTTGCTGGGGTGGGACCAAAAGCCGACCAGCAAATTCATATGCTTGCTGTTCTATTTCTACATATTCCTCATTATCAATGATATCAATCATCTCGATCCATTCTTCAACACTGCCAGGTCTTAACTTCTTTATGATATCACTATGTAAAACTAAATGCCCGACTTCATGGGCCAAGGAGAAACGCATTCTCTTTTGGAATCGATCTTCAAGAAACTGATCACTATCAACAACTATTGTATCGAGAGTTCCTAAAAGGAGCACTTCTATATCACCAGATGATGCCAATCCTTTAATGGGTTCTATATTCATTCCCAATCCAAATTCTACAACATCAAAAATTGGGATTGGAATTATTCCTTGGTCGACATATTTCATTCTGAAATCATCTGCATGCTCCCAGATTTTATATTTATTTAATCTGGGAGCAGTAAAACTCAAAGATCCACTTTTCACCTCAACCTTCCTTTCGAAGGAGAGCTGCGAGAGCTTTCAACTCTTCCTTGGTTGGCTTTTCTCCTCGGATTGTCCGAAAGAAAATTGGTAATTTTTGAACGAGTGACTCATCTGATAATATATCCTCAGGGATCACTCCTTGTGCAACAGATGCTAAATCAAAAAATATAAACCAGTTCTTGTCACCCTTTCTCAATCCCAATTGTGTCGCCATCTCTTCCAACAATTCCTGAGCTTTCGGGGGAGCCAATACACCTCTTTCAACCTTGCTCCAATTGCTTGGGTCATGACTAAATTTCAAGCAAAATTCTCTCAGCCCTAAATTTTGTTGTGAACGTAGACTTTTCACAAATTGTCCAAACTTCATTTTACCATCCTCCGGGTTTTTTAATCAAGTATAAATCAATTAGTATTTCGAATTGAACTGGCGTTGATTCTCCATTGTTACTTCATATTTTCGCCCCCTTTAATTATGTAGTATAATTCATACCACAACTATGGTATAATATATACCACACAATTATGAAAGTCAAGAGTTTAATAAAGAAATTTGTAACTGCTCAGCGTAATTGAGGAATAGGAGATAAAGGATTACCTACAAAAACACTAGAAAGAGCAGCGAGAATATTGATGCCATATTTTTCCATTGTGAAAATGTCCCACGAATGCGACAATAGTAGAGTGCGCCAAGATGACTACGGAATGTTCCTGATATCTTTTGTGGATCAAATATTTAAACAACAGGTAAAAACTCAAAATATGTGGTTTTATCAAACGGCACCGATCTCGACGAGAATGTAGCGCTTCTGCTTCTTGCTGGCTCGATGATAGCGTTCCAGAATGGCTTGAAGACATTCGCGTTTGCCGGTGACGCTCATAAAATAGGATCCTCCACTTTGGGGTACCAAAATTATGAGTTAACGACACCCGTGCAACTTCGATAAAGTTGCATTCTTTTTGGGTCAATGCGAGAGAAGAATAAAATCTGTAGAAAACTTGCGGTTTCATCGAAAACTAATTACCATTCTGACACGTGATTCTCACCTATTCACCTGCCCTATCACTCTACGACGAGAATCATAGGTGTGCTATCGTACTATCTCTATTTCGATGGAACCATCACAGACCAAAAGCGGTGGCTTGTTCGATGTTCTGACGCAGGAGATGCGGTTGGGGAATTACTCTGCTAAAACTATTAAAGCGTATAAGAGTTGTATACGCAGTTATGCTCAGCACATTGCACCCAAGCATTCACGCGAAGCAGATAATAACGAAATCAGAAACTATCTCTTCTACCTTCTCACAGAAAAGAAATCCCCGGCAAGTACGGTAAATCAGGTCTTTAATGCACTGCGGCTTTTGTATGTTGATCTTTTTCATAAGCCATTCGTTATCGGAAGTCTTCCCCGCCCGAAAAAGGAACAAAAGCTGCCCGATGTTCTGAACGAAGAAGAAATTCTCAGGATTTTCCACTCTGTGGAGAACTTAAAACACAGAACGATGCTTATGCTAACATACGCGAGTGGTTTGCGCGTGAGTGAAATTGTAAAGCTGCGAATTGAAGATCTCGATAGTGAGCGAGGGCTCATCCATATTCGTGATGCAAAAGGGAAAAAAGATCGCTATACATTATTACCGGAATCGATGAAAGGCCTCTTGAATCAATACTGGAAGACGTACGAACTTGGTAATTCTGGATGGTTATTCCAGGGTGCAAGTCCCGGACGACATTTATCGGCACGCAGCATACAGGCCGTTCTTGAAAACGCAGTGGAGAAGACCGGTATCAAGAAACCGACTTCAATGCATACACTGCGCCATTCGTTCGCTACACACCTCTTAGAGCAAGGCACAGATTTACGGTATATCCAAGAACTGCTTGGTCACCAAAGTTCGAAGACAACAGAGATTTATACGCATGTAAGCAAACGAATTCTTGGAAAGATTAAAAGTCCTCTTGATCGCCTTGCAGATCAAGTGCTGATTTCAAACGATAATAAAGGAATGAATCTATTAGATAAAAACGCAGTACTGCGTTTTTACAAACGTTACGGCGCCATGCGCTCAGCACTTCGTGCATTGCGGCGCCGTAACGTGGCGCGGGCTGTCGCCCTTATTACGCGAAATATTCCGTTCGCTTCGCGCACGGCGCGTAACTGCGGGAACCAATGCAATTCGTGCGCTTGCGAGCACTTCGCAAACAACGCTCGTGTTCGCACGCACTGCGTTGTTCCCGCGCCACGTTAGCTGCCATGCCGCTCTAAGTTTAAGGAGAACACGAATCCAATGTTAAACAGTAAAAATCTTCCCATATTCTCGTTCTACTATCTCATTTATTTCGGGATCGTGGCAACCGCCGTGAGTTTATTCAGAGAATACTTTCTGGAACATTTGTCCGCCAGCTTGTCAGTAGGAATAGTTTTGTTTCTCGCCCCTCTTCTTGTCTTGTTCATCGCAGAGATTAAGCCATCCTTTGCGAAGTGGCTCCGCATTTCGTTCTTCAAATACTTCCGAGTATCAACCCTTACCAAAATGTCATTTGTCATTTTGATTCTGTTTTGCGGCATTTTCGTCTACAACTACATCTCATTTGGATTTAGTGGAGAGCAGATTTTCCTAAACGTCTTTTTTTTGAATCTCATTGTGCTGTTTTTCATTTCGCTCGTTCTGACAAAGAGATTCCAAATTCGAGAGCCCGTAGCCCTTCTCATACGCAAAGACGGCACACCTGAAGTTTATCTATATCGCAATAGCATCCTGAGACATATACCCGACCCGCCGACGCTTCAGTTATTGGGGTATTCGTTCCTCGATGTTCAAGTAATATCCGACAACGAATTTCAAAAGTATAAGCGTGGCGGACCATTGGAAAGCGTTGCCACTGCCAATTTAATCCAAGCCAACGGTAAACCCGAGGTCTACATAATTATCGGCGAAGAAAAGCATCACGTCTCCGATCCGAATACTCTGATAGCTATTCAGATGTTGAACAAACAGGTTGGTGGAGATCGCCTTACTCAAGTCGTTCAAGAATCAGAAGTCAATCGTTGGCCCACTGGTCAACCGTTATTAAGCGTCATCCCACAATGACTGCGGCACGGCAGCTAACAGCACAAACCACGCCACTCTCTTTTTTGAAAAGGATTATTGTGGTCGTTCCATTGTGGCGTTGTTTTGTTACCGTTAGACGACATGCCCAGGTCGAAAATGCAAATTAATCCACATTATGTAAGTGATCGAGGCTGGGTCGGTTAGAAAAGCAATACTAAGTTCGAGGAAAGGAGCACGTTTATGACAAAGGAACCATTGAAAGACGTAAGACTTGCCAAAGCCGCTGATGTTATGACGAAGAATGTTGTATACATTGAGGGCAGCATGTCTGTAGCCGATGCAATCAGGCTTATGAAGGAGAAAAAGGTCTCCAGCCTGGTTGTAAACCGAAGAGGGCAGGAGGACGCCTGGGGGATGTTAACACGCAAGGATGTGGTCAACAAAATCGTTGATCCCGGTAAGGATCCGCAAGAGGTCAAAGTCTTTGAGATCATGTCCAAGCCACTTATTATGGTGTCCCCCGGTCTCGCGTTAAAATATTGCGCCCGGTTGATGAACCATGCAGGAATCAGGCGGGCAACCGTTTTCGATGGTAAGGAAATTGTCGGGATTCTCAGTAACACCGATATCTTCAATGCCATCAAGGTGTAACTTATGCTTCATGGTCTAGGCACCCTAATAATTTTACCAGATGAACAAGCCGACCCAGCCAGGTCGCTGTGTTTAGTTTCGAATAGCGGCACGTCGCCTAACAGCATTGCGACGCTCGCTCCATGAAAGTTTTTGGTTGTGCGCGCTCAATGCCGTCCCGCTTCGGGTTGGCTTGACAATCATTTGATAGAAGCGAGCTGCAATTGCTTTTCTAACTCTTAGAGCAAGGTACTGATCTACGGTATATCCAAGAACTGCTTGGTCACCAAAGTTCGAAGACAACAGAGATTTATACGCATGTAAGCAAACGAATGCTTGGAAAGATTAAAAGTCCTCTTGATCGTCTTGCAGATCAAGTGCTGATTTCAAGCGATAACAAAGGAATAAATCTATTAGATAAAAACGCGCCGGATCCAGATTTTATCTGGCTGGCTAAATTAGGTGATCTAAATTGCGAGAACCGTGGACGACTCGATGTATTTCGATTGTCTGTCCACGAATAATGTAGAAAACAAGGTAGGATTCAACAATCAGTACGCGGTAACCGTATTCTCGAAGTTTTGAATGGCGAGGAATGCGACCTAGGTGTGGGTGCTGCGCAAGAAGTCCTATAGTCTTGTCCAGCTTCTCGACAAAGGAAATAGCTCGATTCTGACTAACCTGCGCGATGTAGTCAAAAATAGAAATGAGGTCTTCTTGTGCAACGGGAAGATAGCGTAGTGCGTAATCAACGCTCATGTGCGCGCCGGCGAAGTGTTGTCATCATCTGCCTATGGGTGATGCCTTTCTTCCCCTTAGCTGACTGAGCTTGAGCGACGCCAAGCTTTTCAAAAAGATCAACTTGCGCTTTCAGGCGTTCATAATGGTCGATACTCATTATCACAAGATCGCCTTCGCCATTGGTCGTCAGATACACAGGTTCATCCTGATCGTGACAGACGCTGGCAATTTCCCGTGTTCGGTTACGGAGACTGGAGATGGATTTAATGATTGGCATTGTGTTTTTCCTTCAATTTTATGATAACAAATTAGTGCTAAATTATGATACAATCAAGTATTCATATTCGGCGCACTTCATATAACACGCAATTGCTTTTCTAACTCTCAAGGGAGTTAATATCATGAAACAGTTCATTTTGTTTTTACTCGCTTCGTATACAATAACTGCATCCGCACAGCCAAATACCGACTTCAAAGATTGGGTGACTTCCCTCATTATAGATTCTTCCGGAATCTTCTATGCAGGCACATATTCAAACGGAGATGGGATATTCTTGTCAAATGACGGAGGAAATACATGGCAACACACCAAGATGAGGTATGGCGTTACATCCATGACGTTGACAAAAAGCGGCACTATCGTTTCATTTGCTTACGGATATTCTTTCGGCAGATATCTATTCCGTCTAACAAACAGCGGCTCTGAATTAGACAGCGTGGTTTTAGATTTTACGCCTACTTCTTTCGCGGCATCACAGGATGGGTCGTTGTACGCTTCCACATTCGGTAAAGGAATCTATAAATCGACTGACGACGGCTCTCATTGGTCCCAGTTTGGAACACTGAAGTCCCCTACAACTTTTTCATCAGCCATTACTATAACAAAAGGAGGGGTTGTACTAATCTCGACAAACCTTGGAGTTTACAGCTCTATCGACAGCGGAGTGACTTGGCGTAAAGGTCGTTTTGGATTTCATGACTCTCTTTCTATAAAACAAGTTATTCCTTCGAATGACGGTAAAATATACGCTGGTGCATTTGAAAGTATGGGTGTCAATGCTCATGAAATCTACGTTTCGTCAGACACTGGAAAGAATTGGACATTAATCCGCACGGTGAAGTTTAGCATGGATGCTATGGCCATTGATTCAATTGGAAATGTATATGCAGGAAACAGCGATGGAGTATATTGTATCAAAGCGAATGGCGATACTACTTATTTAGGCCCCGGTGGAGTTGCAGTAAACGGATGGGGTGTGAGGACACTGTTGGCTTCTGGAAAGGATACAATTTTTGCGGGTGCGTGGGGAGGTGTGTATAGAACTACAGATGCTGGAACGAGTTGGGAATTACTGCATGATGGAATGATTTCAGATACGTCAACTGGAAACTTCACGAATCCTCTCCCATTCGGATATTACATATCTTCTGGAGTTGTCGATAAGGATGGTAACTTCATTGTGGGGACTGACAGCGGCGGTGTGTTTCGTTCAATGGATCGCGGCAAAACCTGGTTGTCAACAGACCTGACTGTTCCTTTTATTACAAGTGTAATATTTGATTCCCTCGGAAATCTTTGGGCAGCTTCACTTTATAACGGAGTATTTAGGTCGGCCGACAACGGTTCTTCCTGGATAACAACCGATTATACTGGAACCTTATTAAAGGGTAGAAAATTTTACACGCTTGCCGCATTCACAGCAAAAGTCCCTCAATTTGGAATCGATTCGACACACATGATAACTGAACATATGGTATTTGGTGGTTGTGACTGGGGAGTGTACCGTTATTTTGTAGATGGAGGTTTTTGGAGCCCTACGGGTACTATCAATATCACCGTCAGTGCAATAACACATCTTTCAACTGACGTAATTGCAAGTACTCTTGGCGGAGATATATATATATATCCTGGCGGCTGGACGGAATGGAAATATCAAGGCAGCATAGGTGTACGGGTGGCATCCATTGTTAGTAACAATGAAGGAATGCTTTTCGCAGTTGGACCAAACGGTGTGTTTCGATCTATAGATAAAGGTGCGAGTTGGATACAAAAGAATTTTGGGATACTCGATACAAATCTTGTTTCAGCGACTGTGGATAAAGCAGGAAATATTTTTGTAGGATCTTATCAAAGTGGTGATATTTACCGATCTTCCGATCAGGGAAACAGTTGGATCAGATTCGCAACACTCGCCTACCCCGTTCGATGTCTCTTGATCGGCATAGACGGAGGCGACATTTATGCTTCGGCTGCAGGTCGGTTCTTCCAGAGTGTTGCTCTATCGACTTCGGTTTTTCAGACGCTTAATGTTTCACTGAAGGATTTCTCGCTTGATCAAAACTATCCCAATCCATTCAATCCGTCCACAGTTATCAGCTATAGGCTACCATTCAATAGCTCTGTAACGTTGAAAGTCTATGACGTTCTAGGTAGAGAAGTTGAAACGTTGGTCAGTGACCACCAAAACGCAGGAAGTTATTCAGTTACTTTCAACGTCGGCAATCTGCCGAGTGGTATCTATTTTTACAGACTCAAAACAGGGACTTACAGTGAAACGAAGAAACTCGTTTTGCTGAGGTGACTAGCAACTGCAACCAACCTATATTGAAAGAGCAAAGTAACGATATAAAAAGTAGATAGAGTGAGTAGTACAAAGGAAAACCTCCTCGTCGCAAGTTATAATAAGGAACTGAAGTTCCAACTAACTAAACGGGCTCGAAGCCCAATACCGGTATATTCCGGTAGAACGCGATCAAAGAGGTTCTCCATGGAAAAAGTAGAAAGTAGTTATGCCAAAGGCAAATTAATTTTTGTGGGCAACACGTGTTCACAAGCAGGAGAGATGGTTTTGAGTATATTAGAATCATCGTATATTAAGAGTATATCATGGTCCAGAAGGTAGACATAGAGAGTTTTTAGATTATTTTTTGGCATTTCAATGAGAGAAACGTGAATAAGCAATGAAACTCACTGAATTCAACTACCCGCTTCCAAGAAAGCTGATAGCAAAGCACCCTGCACATCCGCGCGATCATTCACGTCTTATGGTCCTCGACCGCGGCGATGACTCGATTAGAGAACGGATATTTTACGATATCATCGATTATTTCTCCAAAGGCGATTGTCTGGTAGTGAACGAGACGAGAGTATTTCAAGCTCGTTTGTCAGGGAAAAAAGAGAAAACGAAGGCGAATATCGAAGTTATTCTGCTGCGGAAACTGAATAATATAGGAGAAAGTATCTGGGATGCCATCGTTGATCCTGCTCGTAAGGTGCGTGTCGGCAATAAGATATTCTTCGACCACGGTAAGCTTTGGTGTGAAGTGCTCGACAATACAACATCACGCGGTCGGACCGTTCGGTTTAATCATAACGAAGACTTATTCAAGATCCTCGAACGCATCGGTGCAACACCATTACCTCCCTATATCAAGCGCGAGGTGACCAGGAAAGACAGGGAGAGCTACCAGACGGTCTACGCGAAGACCATGGGCGCTGTTGCCGCACCAGCTGCAGGACTGCATTTTACAAAAGCGCTTCTTAAAAAGTTAGAAGTGAAAGGAGTGAAGATCGTGCCTGTGCTTCTTCATGTCGGTCTGGGTGCGATGACTCCTATAGTAGTGGAAGACTTAAATAAGCATAAATTAGATTCTGAGTATTTCGAGATATCAAACGAAACGGCGACTCTCATCAACAAGACAACTGATTCAAAACATAGCGTCTTCGTTGTTGGAAACAGCACATGCCGTGCACTGGAGTCCAGTGTCACTGCTGATGGTCATGTGAAGCCGACGAAAGGGTGGACAGATAAGTTTATTTTCCCGCCTTATCATTTTAAGATCACCGATAAGCTGATCACGAATTTCCATCTGCCGGAATCATCGCTTTTAATGTTGGCGTCTGCGTTCTGCGGACACGAATTGCTCATGCACGGCTATAAGAAAGCCATTAAGGACGGCTACCGCTTTTATAGCTATGGCGATGCGATGCTGATATTGTAGTTGTTATCTTGACTTTAGTCCAGACAATTCATAACATTGCGGTGTGCCGCTCCCCCCAAAATGGCGGCACGTTAGCCTCCCTATGGCCCCACGTCTGGTAGTGCGTGGGGCTATTTTTTGTTGTAGATAATACCACAGTTACCTACATTGAATCATACCAGAGCATTTCGATAGAATAAATTGGTTGCAGTGCGGTAGAGCTTAGTCGCCATCCTGCTTGCTGACAGGGGCCAAATTTATTTATGAAATCGATCCGTGCTGTAACGTCTATGGGTCTTTCCGTCGTGCCTCGCGAAATAGCGTTTAACAGCACGGTTCTTGCCTTGATCAATTAAGCCGATATTCAAACGAAATCGTGGATATCCTCGACATGGTATCTATCGTGGAGCAAAAGAAAGGGAATAAATGCCCAATAATGTTAGCATAAATTGAGTTCTAATTGGTAGTTGCAATAATAAACTATAATTTGTATAATATACTACATAGGTATATTATGATATTATTAGTTTATCAAGGTGAACGATGGAAGCATTAAAGGATTATATACTAAAGACATTGGGTCATACTGTCCAGTCAAAAGACTTGCAGCAGCAGGAATTGGATAAACTGCCCTTTTATATCAGAAGTGCATTTCTGCTCCGGAAACTTACTCTTATGGATCGTGAGGTAGTGATAGCGGAAGCAGCGTCTGATACTCCAATGACGATTCAACAAATAGAAAAACAATTTCAAGTCATATATGAAGAGCTTGCAAAGCCTATAGTGTTGGTGGCCGACGATCTTTCAGCCATAACAAGAAAGCGGTTAATCGAAAAAGGCGTCAATTTTATCGTGCCTGACAAGCAATTATTTTTACCTGCTTTATTAATGGATCTGAAGGAAATGTTCAAGAAGCCAAAAAGACGAAAAGAATCTTTACTGCCGTCAGCACAGGTTATTTTGCTTTATAGAATATTGAAGCGAGACGAAAGAATTGAAGAATACACATTCAAGGAATTAGCCGATCATTTTCACTATACGCCGATGGCTATCACCAAAGCAGTAAAGAATTTACGATTTCACAACCTCTGTGAGGTTAGTGGTACCAAAGAGAAACATCTGCAATTCCCAAAATCAATTCCTGACTTATGGAATGCAGCATTGCCGCTGTTGGCCACCCCTGTGCTGAAACGAACTTATGTGGATGCATTGCCTAAAAAGGCGGCATTGTTTGTTTCAAATACATCTGCATTACCGGTGTTCAGCGATGTAAATGAAAGCAGACAAAATTATTATGCATTAGAAAAAAGAACGTTTTACGCTCTCCATAAAAAAGGAGAATTGCTTAATGTGAACGACCAGGAGGGAGCCTATTGCCTTGAGATATGGAAATATGATCCAGGGATATTGATAGAAAGAACCACAAAAGAACAAACCGTCGACAGGTTGTCATTATATCTGAGTATGCGAAACAGCAACGATGAACGGATTGAAATGGCGCTGGATAAATTACTAAAGGCTGTTATATGGTAAGGGGAATAGATAAATTCAGAGAATATTTCAAGAATTATCCTGATAGCTACATCATTATCGGCGGCACTGCATGCGACATTATTATTGATGCAGCTGGTTTGACTCCCCGTGCTACAAAAGACATTGACATCATTGTCGTGATAGAAGCGCTTCGTCCTGATTTTGTGAAACAGTTTTGGAAGTTTATTACTGACGGAAAATATGGGGAACAACAAAAAAGTGAAACAGATAGAAAATATTATCGCTTTTTGAAACCTGTTGTTCCGGATTTTCCTCAGCAGATAGAATTGTTCTCCCGCAAACCGGACATAATTGATAGTGCCGGCATAGGGCATTTAACGCCAATTCCCGCAGATGACGACCTTTTGATCAACGTCAACTATAATTCCTCTCCAGCGACAATTATTATTCCCCCTGCTTC
>CAZYYD010000043.1:0-38550 GCA_964651225.1 uncultured Ignavibacteriaceae bacterium | reverse complement strand
GCTGTTTATCTTATTTTCTTGGCACCTAACCTTGGTATCAGGTGATACTATTTTAACAACAGAAATTTCTTCGTTTCAACGGATGAGCCTACTTGCCCCTTTCTCCTGTCAGCCGAAACAGGGTCTCGTTGTGACAATGACATAACAGACAAACGGCAGAAATACACTCCGCTCGGATATTGTGCGGCATTCCATTCTGTTTCGTACGTGCCAGGTAAGTGAGTTCTCTCCACTAGAACATCCACGACTCTGCCTAAACAATCATACATAGTAAGCTGTACGCTTGAAGGGGAAGGAATATGATATCTGATGTTCGTAGAGGGATTAAAAGGATTAGGATAATTTTGCTCCAATGTGATAGTGCAAGGAATCGATGAAACAGGCATTACAACCGAATTCGCTCCCGAAAGCCTCTCTGCTAATTGCGCGGCATAGAGCGAAGGGGGATTGAGACCGGCTTGTCCAGTCCCTTCGATGTATCCTTGCGGCTGATTGAATGGAGCCGGAGGTTTATTCCCGGTAACTCCACCGACACATCCGATTGCATAGTTTTGCGCTGTCGGTGGTTTCTGAATAATGATATTGCTCGTTCCTGTGTTGCAGTTCCATGCGACTGAATGGACAGAAGCCCAACCGTGACCAGACCCAGAATTTCCACGATTATATAATCCAAGTACATAACTACTGGATGAAACGTTTGTATTTTTATCAACAAAATTATCAAATAGAAGTCCCTGAGACCAAAGCCGATGCCCTTCGCTTGAATTTAACGACTCATCTGAAGTGCACTGAAAAAAGACACATCCTGAAACCATACTGGTACCATTAGACACATAGGCATGCCGCGCATAACGGGCATAGCAATTGCTAAAAAGAACGAGTTGCGAAGCAAGATACGTGTTAAAATTGTACCGACGTTCCCCGGTAATTATGCTAATCGGGTCGATGGCTGAACAGGAATCAATCGTCAGCCGTGTTGCGAAAGATGTTTTAAATCCCGATTGCACAAAATGCAAAGCAGTGCAATGCCGTGCCCATCCATCTTCAATATTCCCGAACCAAATCGCATCTTGTGCATGATTCCGTTCATTACCGTTGTTCGCGGGGTTCTGATTGAATGGATTGATGATATCGACGCGTAGATTTTCTATACCGATGTTTGTGAGAACTCCATTCCTATCTGTTTTATAGATAGAACATTGCGATAACGACCGAACCAGGGTGTTAAAAACAGGGGCATCAAGTGTAATAGTGTTTCCATTGATTGCCGTAATGAACCGATTATATGCAATCGGCAGCGTTTGCTTCGGCCAGTATACAGTATCGTTCGGAACACCGCCAAAATTTATTGCACGAAACCAGGGGGTGGTCTGTGGATGAAAAACAACGATATTGTCACCAACTGTGAACGGAGTTGCGTCGGCAACTTGGAAGGTTCTATCTCCCACATGAACAGTATCAGATAGTATATTCACATTAGTGGTAAGCTTGCCTGTCCACGCTGAATTAGTCTTCGTACCGGTTCCACCGCCAACGACAAGGACTTTTGATTGAGTAACGCTATCACCTGTTGCATAGATGATGGTGTTGGTGAGGGAGTCTCCATCTTCCCCTGTTCCGCGCAGCACAACACCAGATGCGTTGAGATTGATGATTCCAGATACCCGATATTTGCCGGGTTTCATCAATAATGCTCCACGGAATCCATTGACATCAAGAGGTCGTGCGGCAACTCGAGCTATTGCATTTTGGATATTCTGAGTATTGTCGCCGGGAATCGGACTGACTGAATCGACAACAGCAATGAAAGGAATTGGAACCGACCCGTTCTTATATCCGGCATAACTGAAGTCGGGGATACGGTTACCTTCGCCGTCAGCCACATATATCAACTTACCATTTGTACCTGCATAGACAATATTGGATTGCCATGTCTGAGACCATACTGCCGCCTGCGGAATCAAACAAAAAAGTATCGAGATAATAAATCTCATGGTTATTTCGCCCATTCAGATTTCAACAAATTATTGAACAGCTCTGATGATCAGATTTCTCAAGTGATACTATTTCAATAGTACCATTTTCCCGACAGTCGAAAAGTCGCCAGTAGTGAGCTGATAAAAATACATACCGCTTGGATAACCGCTTGCATCCCATTGAAGAGAATAGATTCCAGCTTCTTTTCTGTCGTTCATCAGTGTTGCTGATTCGCGTCCTAGGAGGTCAAAAATTGTTAGTCTTACTTGTGATGCGCTCGGAACTCGAAACTCAATACTCGTAACAGGATTAAATGGATTCGGATAATTCTGTGATAGTACGTAGTCTCCGGGTGAACTATTTTGATTCTGGTTGACAGATGTTCCAGATGTAGTCCAGCGCGGATCGCCTATCGGTCTGCCATCAGGTCCAAATGCCAACAAAGGAGAGCCGGAAGGTAATGTAAAATCTCCATTAAGAGCGTCGCGATGATTTGGATCTATGGTCACAGTATCCTGGAATACAAATCCAGGCCAAAGCGGTTCTGTCGTATATGGTGGAACACCGCATCTCCATTGACATGTATTCACCACATTGGTCACAGCGCCGGCGAGGGGTGACTTAAAATTCAAAGCGGTTTTTGTGGAGTCTTGAAAATTGGAAAATATACTGTTTGTTATTGTCCAGGGGAAGTAGTAATCCTTGACCTCAATAATACCTTTATAATCCATGGCAGGATCAGTTCCGCCAAAATTATCAAATGTGCAATGATCGATAAAAGCGGTGGGAGTAATCTTCGTTTTTCGGTAAGGCTCATTCCCGATTTTGATCCCCAATGAGCTGAACCCGTATATGGTCGAGTTTTTCAATTCAAAATACCCAAGCGACACATAGGAATATCCGAGAAACGTCTTTGCATGATACGCTACGATATTATTTATGATCAAAGAATCATTCACCATGCCCTGCATCGTTGACTGAACGTTTCCGTGAATAATATAATCTGAAAAATCGTGGATTAGACAATCCTCAATTCTAATTGTTCTGCATTTCGCTTCGGCAGGAGTTGGTTTCCCGTCAAATCGTATCAGGCTCTTTGCTGTATCTGTTGTTGCTGTTCCGAAAATATCAAGTCCTCTTAATGTCAGCGATGCGCCATGTTGTATCATGAAAAAGTAATAAGATCCTGGAGCAACAGATGCGGCAAGTCGAATGACGACTTTTTGTGATGATCCGGGTTCTCCTTGAATCGTGATGGATTTGTTCAGGGTAGCGAAACTCGAAGAAGAAGAAGAATGTGTATATTCGCCTCCGCCGGCCAATTGCAAAATATCGCCTGGGGCTGCTGCAGCAATAGCTGCTGCCAGGGTGCCGTCACCAGGAGTCACAAGAGTCTGTGCTGCTGTGGGGGATGCCGCGAACAATGCAATAGAAATTAGGATAATTATTTGTTTTGTCATTCAATAGTGGCCCGCGGTTATAGACGACAACACAAAACAAAACCCCAGTTCGAACTGGGGTTTTGTTCCCGAGAGAAAATATCTTTCCCCGAAGTCAACAGGTGGTCAAATGCCTAGGCGGATACCAAGCTTCACTGGAATATATGTCGTATTACCAAAAGAAGTGTATCCGATGACATATCTGCCCTCGATAAAGACACTGTTTGTTTTACTGATTGGCATATCAACTCCCGCACCGGCAGAAACCGTCATAGCAGAGAGGACATTAAATTTGGTCCTTGATAAAACAAGAGGATGGTACGTCGATTCTACAATACTCGATTGACCCTGGCTGGAATGTACATAGGAAGCATGCACATCCGTAACTGCTGTACTAAAAAATCCGGCACCAACAATAATGTAAGGTGCCAACTGCGATTCGTGGGAAGCGAGGAGATATTTCAGATTCGCTGTTACCGTGAAAATAGATAATGTGCCGCCATCGCCAATGCTAATGCCCGCGCCTAATTTTGCGGAATCAGGCATTTGCTGCAACGTTTCCTTTCTGGCTTGCGCTTCATCCTTGGGAAAGGCGGTGTAGTCGATATTGAAGATGAGGGAGACAGACGGTAAGATGTGAAATCCAAAACCCATACCGCCGTTGACATTGAACCCTATGGTATTTTCATCGTTGAGAGTCTGTGGCCCAGAGAGAAATGAAATACCACCGCCGAAGTAACAATCAATTCCATGATCTGATTGACTCCAAGCAACGGATGAGGCAGCAAGAATTGTCAGGAGAATATATGTGATTAAGCGCATTATGCTATTCCTTCATTGATCGGTGTCTAGTCTTTCCATTGACAGGTACGGCGCATCTGCTATGATTTTTACACCTGAGAGATGGATATTATTCAATATTCCCTGTGAGTGTCGGGCGTACCTGAGAGTTCCTTTTCCCTTACTTCATGAAAATTATTTTCTTAGTATCTGAAAATGTTCCAGACTGCATCTTGCAGAAATAGATTCCGCTGTCAAATCTCGAGGCATTCCATGCTGTCTGATATGAACCGGCTCGTTTGTATTCATTCACCAGAGTGGATACTTCCTGACCTAGCACATTATAGATCTTCATCGAAACAAAGCCTGCGTTACCGATCTGATACGTGAAGTTTGTGCTTGGATTAAAGGGATTTGGATAGTTCTGCCCGAGGGCAAATGATGTTGGTTGTTCTGCATCAGATTTGTTGTCAACGCCTGTCGTAATTGCACTTTCCCACGTTGTAGCTATTCGTATTCCATCTAGGTAACAATTTGGGCCATTACTTTGACGGAGCATCACTGATCCACATCCTACTCCAGCACCAGAAGCATCTCCTAAATCAGCATAAGAAGCATCCGTCACTGGACCAAGAGTCGGAGTTGTTGGTTCGGTTGCTGGGATACCAGAATTTGAATCAAAGATGTACATTGCAGAAGCATCATTTAACGTTCCTGAATTGATCGTGTACTTGACAACTACAATATATGTCGTATTTACCAAATAGTTCATTTCTGTCGATGCTTTACTTGTCCCGGCCGTAGAAGCTTTTGCATGTTGAATAGAAAACGCAATGCTGTCCCCTGTGGTGTTTGTATAAGCAGATGTTCGCGAACATAAAGAATTATTTGGATCTCCAGGATTAGTACTAAAGTTGAAGAAATAGCTACTTCCTCCAGATACCATATTAAACATAAATGATGCATAAACACTTCCTGATGTTTGTGCCGTAAACGTTCGTACTACTTTGGCTCCAGAGATTGAAAATAACTGAATTGAGTTTCCTAGACCTGAACCGGGATAACCTGTAAATGTTAAACCCGCAGCGATCGTGTCTCCTCCTGAACCAGAAGCCACCTTCCATCCTGATGTGTTCGTATCGAGTGGTGTCCCCACTACATGGACAGGATCGTCAAAGTTATCTACCCAAAGAAGTTGCCCAAAGGTAATTGTCGTGCAACCGAGAAGAAGGACAAAAAGAAAAAGACTTCTTTTCATAACAATACTCCTCTATAAAGAATCCGTCGAGCTATATATCCGTGATTATGAAGCCGCTAAACTCTTATAACCAAAGTCTGATGATAATGATGCCACTTCTCGATTTATGAGACTCTCTTCCTCCATTGTCAATCAATACCTTGATCTCCTCTTGCTTGACTCCGGAGGATGAGTTTTTTATGTTCTTTCAACACCTACACCTATAGTATCACCTGATACTATTTGATGAGTATCATTTTTTTTGTTTCTGAGAATAACCCGGTCTGTAACTTACAAAAGTAGATACCGCTGTTAAAACCGGCTGCACTCCAGGTAGTATTATATGAACCGGCTTCTTTGTATTCATTCACCGGCGTTGAGACTTCCTGCCCCAGAACATTGTAGATTTTCATCGAGACAAAGCCTGCGTTGCCGATCTGATACCTGAAGTTTGTACTCGGATTAAAAGGATTTGGAAAATTCTGCTCAAGCGCATACGACGATGGTCGTGCATCATGAGATCCGACACTCGTTAATACACCGGTGCTCCAATCAGTGGTAACGCGAATCCCGTCCAGACGCAACGTCGGCTGGTTGCTTCCTCCTTGACGTATTGCAATGGCTCCGGGACCGCCGTCATTATCATTTGTTGATGCCAGGCCAACAGGACTGATTGCAGGAATTGCCGGTTCACTCGTAGGGAGATCTGGTGCCGTGAAAACATATAAACTTACAGAATCATCGCTTGCCTCGGGGTTTACAGCGATTTTGAATGCTAATAAATAAGTTGTGTTCACCAGATAAGCCATTTCTGTAAATACAGTCCCCCCGCTTCCAAAGGATATTCCAAATGCGATACTATCTGCTGTCGCATTTCCTTTTACAAATAATCTGCCCCGGATACCTGTAGTGCCGCCGTTAAACGGATTCGAACTGTAATGAAAAAAGTAATCTCCGCTTGCTGTGGCAGCACTGACATTCACCATAAGGAATGAATAAACATTTCCTGATGTCTGCGCAGTAAACGTTCGATTGTAATCAGAAGAACCGGCAGGTCCTACTTGAACAGAGTTTCCAATTCCCGAACCGGGATATCCGGCATATGTCAATCCGTCTCCAATTGTGGCGACGGCAGTTCCGCTATGATTTTTCCAGTAGGTCGTGTCCAGTTCAGCGCCGACTGTATTGTACACGGGATCATCGAAGTTATCTACTAAAAGAAGCTGACTAAAAGACATTGACATGCAGCCGAGAACAAGGGCGAAGAGCAGTAGACCTTTCTTCATGATGATACTCCTTATATAATGTTAGTATGAGGATTATGAATTAATTTCAATTGAATTCATCAATCAAAATATTTATTTCTCTTCGGGTCTAAAATCCCGCTACTTTCGTCGTAAAATAGATTGTCCTGCCGAATGAGCGCCTTTGGCGCCATGGCGTAAAACGCCACTTGTTTCGGCATCTATACTCTAGACCCTGAAATGCCGCTCTACGGCATCCCGTACAACGGGACAAGTACAGGGTGACGTAGTAAATACTCCGCAACTTTCCGAAGAAATCATCTATTGAAACCAAAATCAAAATATAAATGTATATCCAAACAAGACAGTCTGAGATCGTTCTAGTGTAAAGTTTCTATTGCTCATATACACATCATAGTATTTTAACTGACTGTAAGTGTAGGATATATCAAAGCGTCCGTGTAATATATTCAGGCTGAGTCCACCTGAGTATGTATCGATAGGGGCACCCTGGTCTTTATCAGCAACGGCATACCCAATAAACGGTGCACCTTGAACTTGATATCCCCCGAGAAGAGAAATATAGTCATTGATTTGATATTCGATACCAAACCGATACGAAATTTGATCTACCCATTTCTGGTATCTCGTGAACAACGAATCGGGCATGCTGTGCAGTTCATACGTTGCAGAACTGAGAGGATTATATTCGTACTCAAGGGAAAGTGTTAAGCCATGATCGTTCTTGACGGTAATACCTCCTGTAATGACGGCAGGCAGAGTCACATAATCGCTGCCTGCGGTCGCAGATGATGCGGTCGTAGGATTGTTGTTTGTATCAAGGGTACTGACCTGCGTGGAATAGGACCATTGCCTCTCGATGCGATAGGGAAGCTGAACGTTTAATCCCAGATTGAAATTCTTCGTATTGTAGAGAGCTCCGATATTAAAACTCATTCCAGAGATTTTTGAAGTGCCTTTAATGAGGGAATCATTAGTGCTGTATGAAAACGACCACGATGAATTACCGATTCCATTTTTAAATCGAAAATATCCAATGCGCTGCAGGTTCTGCAGATCATCTGTCTCACCCATGAGATAATTGAATTTTGCACCAATCTGAATACGCTCATTGAGTTTGAAAGCGAGAGCGCCGGTCACTGCATAGACACCGCCCGTTCGCTCGCGTGTAAAGACAGACCAATTGCTTCTCACAATATCACCCGCAACAGTATCGTTGACTGCACCGACATCACCGGCCACCATTCCCCAATGGGGATTAAAATTCGCTCCATTCCAATCATAGGAATAATCACTGAACTGCCGATTGTAGGAGGCTGCCGCGACAAACTGTCTTCCTATCAATTCAAAGGGGACTGCAATCGCGACATGATCGAAGGCAGATATGTTCTTCTTCTTTTGATTTGCAGCGGCCTCTTCACTGTAGTCGCTTTGGTCTTTTGGTGGATTGAGTAGTTTGTTGGGATCCCACCAATTCGTGCCAATGGGATTGCCCAATGAATCGTAGTAAATGGTCCTCAGAGAATCGGACCAGATGTTATTCCATGCCGGATCTGGTATTAACACATGACTCAGATATAAATTGAGTGCTGTATATCCGCCGCTATTCGCTGTTGCAGGAACGAAGTATTGGTTATCTCTCACAAGATAATCCGTATAATGGGAAGCGACGGAAACTTGAATTGACGAGATATCCGCAAGTCCGGCGGCGTTATAAAAGATAGAGTTGAGGTCGTTGGAACGCGAAATGAACGCGTTGCCATACGCCGATCCCTTGACACCGGTTGA
The DNA here is from genome assembly GCA_964651225.1 of uncultured Ignavibacteriaceae bacterium. Lineage (GTDB taxonomy): Bacteria > Bacteroidota > Ignavibacteria > UBA10030 > UBA10030 > Fen-1298. The sequence goes on along the minus strand of CAZYYD010000043.1, from coordinate 30,064 downwards.
ACGTTGAGACTCCATCCCTTGAAAGAGGAGGGGGTCGCCATTATGCTGAGCCAACATATTGCCGTGGAACAGCCCGAACGAAATGACTGTCAGCGGCACAATGAGTTTCGAAAAGAAATGTTTGTTGAGAATTCCAGACATAACTGAGTCTCCAGAAAGTTTAGTTCAACGCATAGCCGATAGAAAAACGGTGAACAGATGGTAAAATATCCCCGAACTTATCATACGCATAATCCAGCCTGAAATTATGATAATGCAAACCGACACCGCATGTTAATCCTTCTTCGTCAAAATTCAATTTATAACCTCCACGTAAAAACAAAATATCCATGAGACCGTATTCAGCTCCCAAATTGTACTGTTGATCATAATCGCGGGGATGAGTCAGGTCAAAGGCGAAGAGAAGTGTCTGTGAACCAAGTGAACCAAGAAGAGAATTGCCGGGGGCAACAAGGTACCCAGAAATACCGGCATCAAACGTTTCCGGGACAGGATACGAGTCAGTCATAAATGTTACTTCGGGTCCAAAATTTCTGATGGCCAGTCCGAACATTAACGACCGCCATCCTGTTTCGTAGATTAAACCCCCATCAAAAGAATAGGAAGACGCCTTTGCGATATACAGATCTTCCATCATGTACTTTGCTGAAAGTCCGAATGTGAGCTTATCCGTCACAGAAAGTGCGTACGAGATACCGAAGACGTCGGCGCTTGGATTAAATGTGTTGCCCGTCAGTCCGGGATTGTACGTCCAGTCTCCATTATGTTTAATGGTCGCCCAGAAGTTGAGGAAATTTTCATCAGCACGGGTCTCTTCAAGAGTTCCGTAATCCGCGATGATGGCAAACGCTCCGATGGCAGCAGATCGTCCTATCGGGTAAGATACTGCAGCAGTGAACAGTTTTACATCCAAAAAATAATTAATGTACGAAGTTGATATATCAAGAGTAGAGGACAATCTCATAGCGGCCGGGTTCCAGAACAGTGCTTCCGAAGTATGAACAGTCGAGACTGCAGCATTCCCCATCGCTGCAGACCGGGCATCCAGCGACAGCTTCAAAAACTGCATGGAAGTTGTACCGACTTTCTCCGTTGCTGAGCTTGTAGTAACACACATGAAGAGCAAGATACCAGTTATCGTAAAGAGTCGTTTTTTCATATATTGCCTCTCGATGTAGACAGATATTCGGCTTATTTAACCACCACAAACTTGCCTGTAAATCGATCACCCTGAGGTGTCGTCACGACAAAGAAATACATACCCGAAGCATAATCCTGGAAGTTCCGAGTCATAAGTTCAAAATTATGTGAATACGAATTTTCATTATGTTCAATAGTGAAAAGCCGCTGTCCGGCAAAAGAATAAATATTGATGGTGCATTTTTCAGGTAATCCATACAGGCCAAGACGTGTGGAAGCACCTGAACCGGTGAACCCGGACCCTGTCGTCGCATTATAGGGATTCGGGACGACATAAACTTTTCCCAGCTTCACGACAGGGCCAATTTTTTTATCATGCGGAGTAATGTTTGTTTTTCCGCTTTTGTTGCCGAGACTATCGACTGAAACGACAGCATAGTACTTTGTTTCTCCGACTAGGAACGACCTGTCTAGATCATCAGACTGGTAGAGACCATCGCTGTTGAGATGACCTCGGAGGACGGTATCAATCGCTTTCCATGGACCGCTCATTTCCTCGGCTCTGTAGACGATAAATTTGGCAAGTTTACCGGTGATATAACTGGCCGCAGAGCCATTCTCAAAATTTTCGACATCCCGTTTCCATTTAATCGTCACTGTTGCCGTGTCTGTGTTTAACGTCTGGATCGCGGGAGCCGGAATGGGAATTGGTACTGTATAAGAACCATGGCTCGGCATTTTTTCAGGCCAGGTCGGGGGATCGTTCTTATCCCATCCTGGATTGGTGGGACGTATGATCGGATGTCCTGCATATGCCTCATACGCTTTATGAGCGACATCATTAATAAACACAACGCTTGAATTTACATAATCCGGAATACCGAACTGGGCCACATAATTCTCCGTCACACGCTGACCGCCGATATCCACCGGCCTATTCCAGAAAGCTCCTGGATGGTACGGACTATCACTTCCGCCTGAAGTGCCAGAATAAAATCCTCCGATAACGAATTTGCTTGTATCAGATCCAAAGCCAACCATTTCTGCCGTAGCAAAACGTATCTTATCGCCGGGCTTGAGATAATAAAGCCCAAAGGCGGCCGTGCGGATTGGATAGTTTGCGTTGAATGGGTAGTCATCCTCCAACGGGATGGCGCGTCCTGTATAAATTGGAGGGAGGTCAAGAAATTTACCAGCGGTTTTCCTATTGTAGGTCGGCATACCTGGTCCAGCGTAATAAAAGTTATTTTTTCCAAACCTCGTTGAAAAGTTATTTGCATCTCCGAAAGCATAAGAAGATGTCATCGTTGCGTTTTTCGTATAATAATTATAAGGCTGTTTGATTTTCCCGTTTTGATCAAGATCAACAGACATCATGTACTTACCGATATTAGTCGTGGAGTTTTGTCGTTCACCAACATATTGAGGGGACTGGTTATTGGGGCCATTGAGTGTATCGATATAGGATAAATGTGCTGTGTCATAGTACATGACATTAAATCCGGCAGCTTGTGGAGCTAAAAGTCCTCCGCCATATTTGCCGGTCCGCGACCATTCTAAAAAATTTGCTGCATCATTTTCGGGAAATCCCGCTATGGTAAGAGAATCGGCACTGCTTGCTACCTGATTGTACAATAAACCATAATCAGGATCCCAAAAACTCATCGTATATTTTCCTGTGACATGGGGAGCCCATTTTGTATCATTGTTGTAATGGCGGATTTCTCCAAATGCTGAGGGTGAAATTGCATACATAAAGGTAATGTACACATCAACAAGTGTCGTATCTCTATAGACCTGTTGAGAAGTATTGACATCAAAGAAGATTCCATTATTTTCAAATTCATATTCATAAATAATGAAGTCATCAAAATCAGGATAGCTGTATGTACGGGAAGTCCTTATCACCGAAATACCGGCATTCGTGTTCCATTTGGCGGTAATGATTTCTTCTGCTTCATTGGGATTGAAATTGGGGTTTAAGCTCCCGTCGCCGAGCACCGGGTAGTTCTCAATTCTTTGAAAAGAACCCGGAACAGGCCAGCTCCACTGTAAATAGCTTTGATTATTACTTCCCGTCATACCGCCGCATATTGCTGCTACACGATTCGCCGATGGATTCAAGGATGCTGGAGCGCCTATTGCGCAGAATCCTGTTGTTCCCTTATAGTTTGCTGAGATATAAACACCTGATCCATATCCATTATGCTCTCCGGGATATGTAATATATCCGCTTCCGCTGGATGTTGGAACGGCGGGTTTGATGTAAGGAGGCCATTCCATCATGGGATTGATAATATCAAGAACGGTCTGATTAATTTTCGTTGGTTGACCGATCTCCCCCGTGTTATAGACGGTTTCATGAAGCATACCACGGCTATGGATGAGATATCGTTGCTCGTCAGCGCTTGGAATCGTCTGTGCTGAGATCCGCGTGTATGGAAGAAGAACTATCAACACGAAAAAAAGCACCGCCTGTTTTGAGTTGTTCAGTTTCATGAATACCTCTTTCTCGTAATTATATGCTCGGTAAAATTCCCATAAGAGAATATTACAGTTCTATCCACAACCCCAGTCGAAAATACGCTGGCTGATTATCATAGATGTCTCTGGAAGCACTAAAGAGATAGCGCTGTTTCGAAGCAATCTCTCGATCAACCGATTCTCTGTAAATAGGATTATACCACACAAGACTCTCTCTCTCTCCATCATTCCATCTGAGAAGGGCATCCTGCATGTTCTTTTGGTCGAAGATCGCATCATAGGAATATTCTTTGAAGTTAATCAAATTATACCCTTCCACGTACGCTGTGTACTTCACTGTGCCCACCATAAACGATTTCTGGACTCTCATCTTGAGGTCATAATAATTTGGACTTCGTAGGTTAAATTTCGTCAATGTTCCGCCGGAAGGATCGCTGTATGGACGCCCGGAATTAAATGTAAAGGTAAGGGTGACATTGATGTTGGAGAACGGCTGTGTACCAAAGATTTTTGGTCCTGCTTCTTTCGGTGTTAGAACACCCACCGTTGCCAGTAGACGATGTGTTCTGTCATAATCCAATAAAATATCCCTCGTCCCGATGCTTTGATTGATCACGAGGGAATCGATATTCGTGTCACGAGTATAATAGATATGAATAGGTTGTCCTACAGGCCCGCTGGATTTTCCTTTCGCAATGCCATAATTATAGTTTAGATGGAAGTTAAAGTAGTCCGATTTTTTATCGATCGAAATGACAAATCCTTTGATTGTGGCATAATCGATATTCGTATAATTCGTAAAGGAAGAAGCGCCGGTTTGTAGATCTTGATAAATCGCTTGTTCGATGAGATCGCTCACATCTTTGTAGTAGGCACTGAGATCGATGCGAAAGCCGCCCGGCAGTGCATGAACAATACCGATATCCCATGCAGACGTCTTTTCCGGTTTTAAAGTAGCATTTCCCAATGCTGATAAGGTATACGTAGAACCGGTGAAACCAATTTTGCCTCCATAAATATATTTAAAGGCCGGGCGTTGAATAAATGTCCCGTAGTTGAAATGAAAGACTGTTCCTTCTGATACAGGGAACGACATCCCGAATCGCGGCTGAAGTCTCCCAAATGGCTTGGTTGTGCCTTTCGGAGCGGTTTCGGGAGATGTCCCTGGAGGTATAGGATTAAAAATGTTCGAGAAATAATCTGTATTAAAATCATAGAAATCAAGTCTCAAGCCAATGTTGGCGATAAGCCCCTGAAATTCCATTTTATCCTGAGCATACAAGGCGCCTTCATACGGATGTACGCTGTATGCTTGTTCTTTGTAGGAAGAGAGGTCGCTCATACTCGATAACTCGTCGACATCAATATTGTATGAGACATATTGAATACCAGTTTTGATTAAGTTGTTTGCATTAATCTGAGCCGTATAACTCCCGTCAACCGAATAGGTCGTTGTTTTATTATCCGTTCTCGAGGTGGTGAGATTATTCGTCGCCAGAGGTTGAACCGACCATGAACCTGCATAGGAATATCCTGAACCGGAGCCGCCAAGGTAGGCATTCACATTGGAAAATCTGCCGGGCTCCAAAAATTCCGGATCTACATTATTCTTCACCGTCAGAGTTTGGAGATTCATCTCGATGAAACTTGCTTGATTGAGCTGATGCACCAACTTGATGCCTATCTGTTGAGATGTTTTAATCGTCTTTGGATTCTGAAGAATTCTTTCAAAATAGTCACTCTGCTGTAAACTTCTATTATTTCCAAAGAGATAACTATACACATAAAGGAGGGTCACTTTATCCTTTTTCCCCATTTGAAATGTCAAATTGCTCATTAACTGCCGCGTGAGCGTGGGGAGGGCGGTAGGCACTGCAACAGCGTCACCCCCTTTTTCCTGCTGCACTGCAACAAAAAGCCTGATAGATTCTGACAATGGGCCGCCAAATGTGACATTCAATTTATGTTCGGGTATACTTTTATCATCCGATCCGATTTCTCTGGTTGCCTCTTTCCAGTTCGCTATACCGAACCTGGCCGCGCGCAAACTGTCGGAATGTGAAACAAGAGTCTTCAGACTATCCGTCATACTGACTGGATAATGCCTTGAAACAAAACTGCCGTATTTACTATCCTTATCAAAATACGGCCTGATAATCCCGATATCATAGAACTTTTCCAACCATTGATCAGGAGTGGTCAGGACGTCGTACAATGGATAATTCTCAGTTGAGTATGGATTACCACCCCACGACTTGTAATGAGGGAGATCCATGGAAAGGTCGATCCGAGATACCCATTTATCGCCCCCTTCTTTCGGAACCATATTAATAACGCCGGATTGAGCATTACCATACTCAGCGCTGAATCCGCTCGTGAGGACCTCAACGGTCTGCAGGGCATTGGTCATGGGTTCAAATGATCGACTTGCATCAAGCGGGTCGTTAATGGTTCCCCCTGAAATCAAGTATTGGGCTTCGCCTTCTCTCCCACCCCGGAAGTGATTATCAATCACATCAGCCTGCAGCGTAAGGATGTCCGCTATAGAATTTATTCCTGCGATGTTTTCAACTTCGGAAATATTATATGTCTGCTTGGTTGCGGTAAGGTCCTTTTCGACTTGACCGGGCTTATACCCGGTGATCACGACTTCTTCGGATTGAAGTGTCACGGAAAGCAGCTCAAAATTTACTTCCGTAGTGCGATCAATGTCCACTTTAACTCTTGTGATCTCTTTTTTCCCGTACCCGATAATGCTGCACGTCACATTATATTCTCCAGGCCGCAAAGCGAGGATGAAAAAGAATCCATCAATATCCGTAGTCGATCCTTGTGGAGTGGAAAGCTGGACTTCTTTATCATTCATCCATATGGCATCGACAAAAACATTGGCGCCGACAAGGGCTTCTCCTGTATTTTTATCAACGACCCTCCCTGAGATTTTTCCGGTTTCTCCGGCAACGACAATTGAAGGGATGAGAAAGAAGGAGATAAAGAGTGATACATAACAGATTAGTCTCAGCATAGAATTCTCCTGAGGGTAATTTCCGAAGATGTTCAATCTAATTATATGTGTTTGAGAAGCGAAAAAACAGATGACGAAAATAAAAGGCTACAGTCAAGAGCTAACTGTCGTAATTTCGAAAAATCACTTTACCAGCAAACTATACGGCCATTATAGTGTGTATACAAGGTATATGCAATCTACGTAATATTTCTGTAATGTCAAGCGATTTTTTAAAAAAGAAATAATTTTAGAAGAAATTCATTGACAAACCCACATCTTAATTGTATACTCTGTATACATAATAATTGTATCGCGCATAAAAATGGTTGATAGTAAAAATTCCGAACCGCTCTATATTCAAGTAGCAAATGATATCAAATCAAAAATTGCTTCTGGAAAATTACAGGTTGGCCATCAGTTAGCCTCGCAAAATGAATTAGCAAAGGAATATTCTGTCAGTCAGATTACAATACGGAAAGCATTTGCCGAACTCACGAAAATCGGTGTAGTCTACAGCAGGGTCGGCAAAGGATCGTTTGTAGCGAGTAAAGCGACCCATGTCGATTTTTCAAAATTAAAAACCATTGGGTTTGTTCTGCGGGATATTGACAGTCCCTTCTTTTCGAGAATCCTTACAAGCGTAGAAAAAACAATTTCCAACGCGAAATATAATCTTCTTTTATCAAGCACTTCTGGGAAAGAAGAGAGAGAAGAGGGTATGATTCAGCATTTTTTGGATATTGGCGTCAATGGTCTTATTATCGCATCGATGTCCCGGGAATATGTCGCTTCTCCAATCATCCGGAAACTGCATGAAATCAAATTTCCCTACACCGTTGTTTCATATATGGCGGATGAAGATATCTCATATGTTGGTACTGATCATGAACTTGGCGCATTTATAGCAACTCAGCATCTGGCGAAATTGGGGTATAAAAAAATCGGCTATATCAATGGCGTCCATGATAATAAGAGCAGTCTTTTAGGAGATCTGCGGAAAAAAGGCTATCTGAGAGCGTTAAAGCAAAGCGGGATTGAGTGTGATCCAATGTTCGAATATAAATTTGAGCTTGGAGGAGAATGGAATGACTATCAATCGGGGTATGAAATAGGCGTTCAGTTCATTGTCTCTTCCAGCCGGCCGGAAGCAGTTTTTGCCTTTGACGACCTCTCTGCACTTGGTTTTCAGAAAGCAATTCTTGAGCATGGCCTTCGCGTGCCTCACGATGTTGCCATCGTCGGTTTTGATAATATCCGAAGAGGAAGAACCGCACCAGTGCCACTCACAACGATACATCAGCCATTAGAAGAAATTGGGACACTCGCCTTCGAAATAGTCTTTAAGAAAATTACCGGCCAACCCGTTTCTGATCGAAAAATTTTAAAACCCACACTCATCGTAAGAGATTCATGTGGAGCGAAGTTCCGCAATATGAAATCCATCGTAACCAATGCTGTATCGAATTGACAAACTTCGGCGCACATTGGAGAGGGGAAGGTGGAAAATGATGAAGCATAGATTATTCACCGTTATTGTAGACTGCATCTTGGCAGTCCTTATACAGAGCACGTCGCAGCTCGCCCATGCACAGGCGAAGACAAAATGGCAGAATCTTTTTGACGGGAAGACTCTTGACGGATGGGTGCAGCTCAACGGTACTGCAACTTATGAGGTGAAGGGTGGTGCGATCGTCGGAACGACTGTGTTGAATTCTCCGAATAGTTTTCTTTGCACGAAGAAAAGTTACGGCAATTTTATTCTCGAGATAGATTTCATAGTAGATGAAGGATTGAATTCCGGTATTCAAATTCGAAGCGAAAGCACAAAGGAATATCAAAATGGACGTGTCCACGGCTATCAGGTGGAAATCGATCCCGCTCAAAAAGAACTCTATAAAGCACGGCCGCACAATCTTCATACGGACGGGAGAGAAATCCCGGAAAACACCGAACCGCGCAGGTGGACGGGTGGTATTTACGACGAAGGTCGGCGTGGATGGCTTTGTGACCTGACACAAAACGAACCGGCGCGCCTTGCCTTCAAACCGGGTGAATGGAATCACATTCGTATTGAAGCAATGGGCGATGGAATAAGGACCTGGGTGAATGGTGTCTTTGCTGCTGGAATCGTCGACGCTATGACACCGAATGGGTTTATAGGTCTCCAAGTCCATGCAACGAAGGTTGCGACGCCGATGCATGTGTATTTTAGAAATATCAAGATTCTCGACCTCGGATTCAATGCGGCACGCCCGGACTCTCTGATTGATCCCTTCATGGGCGATTGGCAGTCTTCTCAATCTGGTTTAGTTATTCAAGTAGCGAAGCTTACTGGCGGCAAATATCGGGGACTTCTCTTTCCTTCCTTGAACACAACAGGTACACCGACTGCAATATTGGAAGGAGCGTCTTATGATGCCGGTATTATTCTGAAGGACGGAGGATGGAGAGGAACAATTGAGGATCAACGGTTTACTCTCAAAAATGGGAACCAAGAGTATGAGATGAAACGGGTACTACGACACCCGCCGGCCTTGAATACACCGCCACCGAGCGGAGCAGTGGTCTTATTCGATGGTACAAATGTCGACGAGTGGTTGAGTCAGAAAACGAAAGATTGGCTCAACTCGGATGGCCCTGCAACAGATTGGAAGATCCTTCCTGGGGGACGACTGGAGGCAACGGTCGGGGCAGGTTCCATTATCTCAAAAAGATTGTTCGGCGACTACACACTTCATGCGGAGTTCCGCTTGCTCGGCGAAGTGACGAACGGCGGCATCTATCAGATGGCGCGGTACGAAGTCAATATCAAAGACTCGTATGGTCAGATCAAAGGTGAACCATGCTGTGCAATGGGAAACCTTACCCAGGAACTCGAATCGATTCCCAATGCATCACTTCCTCCATTCCAATGGCAAACGCTGGAGATCGAGTTCCGAGCCCCGCGATTCGATGCAGCCGGCATAAAAACTGAGAATGCTCAGCTCACCACTATATTCAATGGGATTACACTATATAATACATTATCCATCGAAGGTGTCAAAGGAGCGGCCGGACGGCTTGGTGATGCACCGAAAGGTCCTTTCATGTTACAAGAGCACGAAACAGCATATCAATTTCGCAATATCTGGGTAGGGGACAAATCTGTTCCGTAGAGGTCAAGCAATGAAGCGATTCATATATTTTTGCGTACTCTCTATAATAGTTTCCTTCCTGTTGCCTTACGAGTTGCAGGCGCAGAATCGTTCAACGGACTCGACAATAGTTCCTCCGAGCCACACGACGAAGGTAAAACCGAAAAAAATCAAAAAACGAAGGACAATCTACAAAATTCAATCTCGAAGTGTAGCGGAAGAACTTGGATTGTCGGCAGATCAAACTGCCAAACTCGAAGTCCTCTATCGGGAAATGCGAAAAAGTCATAAACTCGCACTGACAAAAATCCCTAAAGAGGGAGATAAGGATGAATCTGCTTCCTCAGTTCAAGAACTCAGAGAGCGGGACCAAGAGAAACTTGCTGAAGGTCTTAAGGGTATTATGACAGATGAGCAAATAGCGAGCGGTCTTCCACTCCTATGCTGTTTTAATCCCCAATGGGATTCCTTTACCAATGTACTTTTCAGCTTGAACCTTGAACGAGAAAAATTGAAGGCTGCCATGGTATTGGTCAATACATATATTGTGAGTTTACGTGAATCAAAGGAAAAATCGGTATCGACCGACGTTAAAGGAACCGGCAAATTGGGCAGTAAATCGGGTGGAAAATCGAGAAACCGCTCATCCGGCAGAGATTCAGAATTGTCCCGCACAAAAAGTGAGAAGTCAACCGGTGTACATTCAAGACGTAGTACCAGGGAAAGTCCTCAATCGCTGAAACAACGCCTTGATATGTCGCTGGGACAGCTGCTCACACGAGAGCAGTACGCTGTATGGGCGGAATCATCGAAGAAGGGAAAACAAAAATAGAACGAAGTTCAAGCACTCATCTCGATTATCGTCAATGAGGGTTTTCATAATTTTAGGAGACAAGGAGTACATTATGCATCCAACAAAAATGTTTAAGTCGAAAAAACGAATCATCTATGGTCTCCTGTTTTGCTTCATCTTGATGACCATCACTGTTCTTGATGGTCCAGCACAAGAGAAATCCGCCAAAGTGACGAAAGGATCGAAGAAATCCGAGAGCATCTGGAAACTTCAGGCGCAGGGTGTCTCGAAAAACTTAGGGTTGACAAAAGAGAAAAGCAGTGCTTTGGAAAGGGCGTATATTGCCGCCCGGCATAGTTACGCCGCCGCACTGAAGAATCTCCCTGAAGAAAAGGACAGACAAAAGGCAAGGGCAGCATCAGAGCTTGTAATCAAATCGGAACGGGAGAAGTTCAGGATCTCGTTGAAGAAAATAATATCCGCGGCACAGATCAAGCTTGTTGTTCCCTTGTTAGGAAGTTTTAACAAGAATTGGGATACCTATCTTACCGCGCTTCAGGCTTTCGGTCTAACAAAAGACAATATGATTGCAGCGCAAAAGCTCCTCAACGAATATGTCGTGGAATACGAAAAGGCGAGAGAAAAAGCGGTTGCGAGTGAGGGGAGGTTCTCGAAAAAGAATTCCCAGGTGTACAAAGACAAATTAGATTCCGGATTATCAAAAATTCTCACGCCAGATCAATTACTTCAATGGAAAGCGACAACGACAAAGGGGAAGTCTGCGGTATCTGCGAAGGGAGCGAAGAGTGAATCAGAAAAAGAGAAAAAGGGAAATCAGGCGAAAGAGGAGTAGCGATACCTTGTTTCTCGGTTTAGCACCTTGAAGGAACTGGAACGCAAAAGGAAAGTACTCTCGAAGTGAACGATACATAAAATGGAGGTTTCGTATGGAAACGACTGTAAATCGCAGAAAATTTATCACTAGTGCATCAATGCTTTCGATTGCAGCATTGACCGGTATCGATTCTGGCAACATCCTTGCATTTGCCAAGGATCCTGTCAAACGCATTGGCGGATCCAGGCTCAAAATTAGCTTGAATGCATATTCCTTCGCTCAAAAATTAGGCGGCTTCAGCAAGGGGAGAGAAGGGGGGATGTCGTTATTCGATCTGCTCGATTTTTGTGCGAAACATAATTTTGATGCTGTTGATGCGACCGGTTATTATTTTCCGGGATACCCGAAGGAATTGCCAACCGATGAGTTTATTTACAAATTTAAGCGCCGGGCGTTCGAACTCGGTCTCGAAATCAGCGGTACAGGTGTGCGTAACAATTTTACGCTTGCCGACAAAGCCATTCGGACGGCGGATGTCAAGCACATCAAAGATTGGGTAGAAGTTGCAGCGAAAATGGGCGCACCGGTCATTCGCGTGTTTGCGGACACGCAGAAAAAAGGTTTGAGCTGGACTTCCCCGGAAGTTGCAAATGGTGCAACTCGTGAACAAGTGGAAGAATGGATTGCAACCGACCTAAAAGAGTGTGCCGAACATGGGAAGAAATTCGGCGTCATCATTGGTGTGCAAAATCATGGAGATTTTCTCAAGACCGCAGAAGATCTATTAAGCCTAATCAAACGCGTTGATTCTGAATGGTGCGGAGCCATTGTGGACACCGGCTATTTTCAAACTCCTGATCCATATGTGGACATGGAAAAAGCAGCTCCGTATGCAGTCAATTGGCAAATCAAGACAAGTGTATTTGGCCAGGACAGCCCTATTCACACCGATGTGAAAAGACTGATAAAAATTATTAAGGCCTCTGGGTATCGCGGGTACATTCCCATCGAAACGCTGGCACCCAAAAAGGGGGGAGAATATGATCCTTTTACCGCTGTGCCGAAGTTCCTTGAGGAAATACGGGCAGCGATCGCAGAGAAAGGGTAATGATTCCGCTTTTACAGGGAACAAGAGCATCGAATCGATGAAGTGCCCCTGAGGTGTTGTAAACTCGATAATAATTGTCAATTGGAGAAAAGATATGGAAAAGTCGCAAGGACGCAGGAATTTTCTCAAAGGTGCTTCACTCGTAACGATCTCTTCTGCACTCGGGATGCATACGATCGACATGATGTCCGGTTCGGTCGAAGCACAGGTTAAAAGAGTCGGCGGCTCGAAACTGAGAATGAGTCTGAATGCGTATTCATTTAATAATTTGTTGAGTGATAAAAAAGCTGGTCTAGAATCGGGCATAACATTATTCGACGTACTAGACTTTTGTGCAAAGTATGATTTTGATGCTATTGATCCAACAGGATACTTCTTCCCCGGCTATCCGCAGGTTCCCGCAGATGAGTATATCAACAATTTTAAGAGACGCGCATTTCAACTTGGACTCGATATCAGCGGTACGGGAGTCAAGAATAACTTTGCTTCTCCGGATGAAGCACAACGTGCGGCTGATGTAACTCTTGTCAAAGAGTGGATTGAAGTCGCGGCAAAATTAGGAGCACCGGTCATCCGGGTCTTCGCAGGTCCATTACCGACAGGATATGAGAAGAGATGGGATGAAATCGCAGAATGGATGGTTGATGATTTAAAAAAATGTGTCGAGCATGGAAAGAAATTCGGCGTTCTTGTCGGTGTCCAGAATCATGGAGATTTTTTAAAGACTGCTGATGAAGCGATAAAGATTGTAAAAAAAGTCGATTCTGATTGGTTCGGCATCATTCTCGATACCGGATTTTTCCTCACACCCGATCCCTATGTGGATATTGCCAAAGCGATGCCGTACGCCGTCAACTTGCAGATTAAAGAAAGCCCCTTCGGGGCAGCAAGCCCAATCCGGATTGACGTAAAAAGGCTTGTCAAAATTCTTCGGGAAACCGGGTATCGGGGATATTGCCCCATTGAGACCCTTATGGTCAAAGGTCAGCCCTACGACCCATTTGTAAAAGTTCCCGCATTTCTCAAAGAAATTCGAGAGGCTTTAATATAATTCAATTTTCGTAACTGTTTAGAATGGAAATTTAATAGATCTGTTCTGTGGAACTCTTCTGGAGTTCCATAGCTTTTTTCACTGGAAGAGTACAAACGTTCAATCCCATCGGGATAATTCAGGTACTCGCATTCGATTCTTTATAAAGGTTTATGGAGAGCTTTGATGGAGAAGAATGAGATTTGCTTTGGGATTATCGGCTGCGGAATGATCAGTGAATTTCAATCCGATGCCATACAGAAAGTGCCAGGTGCGCGGGTTGTGGCATTCTGCGATACTCAAAGAGCGGCAGCGGAAGCCCGCGCTGCACAATTCGGAGGAAAAGTCTATACGAGTGTCGAGGATCTTGTGAAGGATCCTCTGGTGGATGCAGTCTCTATCTGTACTCCTTCAGGAATGCATATGGAAGCTGTTGTGATTGCAGCTAACGCTCATAAGCATGTTATGGTCGAAAAGCCGATGGAAGTCACTGTGGAAAGGGTCGATCAAATCATTGCGGCATGCAGGAACAACAGTGTTAAGCTGGGGGCAATTTTTCCCCGCAGGTTTATGGATTCAAGTCAGGTACTCAAGCAAGCGATTGATTCCGGTCGATTCGGAACGATTGTGCTGGCCAGCGTCTTTATCAGATGGTTCCGGACGCAGGAGTATTACGCGAAAGGCGGATGGCGGGGCACGTATCGGTACGATGGAGGTGGTGCATTGATGAATCAAGGAATCCATGGTATTGATCTCCTTCAATGGCTCATGGGCGGAGTGGAAAAAGTGACAGCCTTCACCGCAACTCGTGCGCACACGGGAATTGAAGTGGAAGATGTGGCGGCGGCCTCGCTGCTATTCCGTTCCGGTGCTCTTGGAGTGATCGAAGGCACGACAGGATCATGGCCGGGAGATAAAATTCGCATCGCAATTTCCGGTACTGCCGGATCCGTTATTATGGAAGATGAGACATTTGTGGCCTGGCATTTTCAAGAGGAGACACCTGAGGATGATGCCATTCGCAAGCAGTTTGGTCCGCATGAGGGAAAACTCAGCGGCGGTGCCTCGGATCCGAAGGCGATCAATAGCGAGGGACATCGCCGGCAATTTGAGGATTTCGTGAAGGCAATACGGACAGATAGCACACCGCGAATTAATGGTTCCGAAGCCCGCTCTGCAGTTGCCATCATCACTGCAATTTATCGATCAGCGCAACAGAGCAAGACGCTCAATGTATAAATGTCCCGAATATGCCGGTCTCAACTCCTAGATAAATTGAAAATCGAAAGGATATCCTGTGATGAATGACCATGTGATTGCGGAAAAAAAAGAGAATGTCTTGGAAGGTGTGACCCTCTACCATTGGCTTGTGTTTATAATTGCATCCGCCGGCTGGTTATTTGATTGCATGGGACAGCGGATCCATGTCCTGTCACGTTTCCCGGCACTCAAGGAACTCCTCGGCCCTGGTATTTCAGATGCTCTCATCTTATCGTGGAGCGGCTACGCGACGACCGCTATGATCATCGGGTGGGCGACGGGCGGGATATTATTCGGTATGATGAGTGACAAATGGGGACGAGTGAAAACCATGGTAACCACATTGCTCGCCTACACAATTTTTTCTGGGTTGACCGGTCTTGCACAGACAGGAGTTCAGTTTCTCATCTTTCGATTCCTTGGTGGTTTAGGGATCGGCGGCATGTTCGGTTCTGCGACGACTCTTATAGCGGAAAGTGTACCAACGCGTATACGGCCTCTTGCTCTTGGATTCATGCAGACTCTGTCGTCGCTGGGGAATATTACTGCCTCATTGTTGAGTACATGGATCAAACCGGGACAGGCAGAATTCTATCTAGGGTATGCCGGATGGAGGTGGATTTTTCTAGCAGGTGCAGCCCCGGCTATTCTCGCGCTTGTTATTCCATTTGTACTTCACGAACCCGAGGCCTGGAAAGAGGCAAAACGATTCGCCCGCGAACATAAAGATGCGACACGGCAAGTTGGGAGAATGGGTGATTTGTTCCGGCAGAAGCAGTGGAGAAAGAATACATTCGTCGGCATTGGACTTGGGTTAGCAGGGATGGCTGGACTGTGGGGGATAGGATTCTTCTCGCCTGAACTCATTACGACGGCGTTGAAAAATGAATCGCAGGAAGTGATTGATACTGTGCGCGGGTACGGTACGGCGTTTCAGGACATCGGTTCCTTTCTGGGTATGCTGACATTTACCCTAGTGGCCACGTACGTTGGCAGGCGTATTGCCTTTGCAGGTGCTTTCATCCTCTGCCTGGGTTCAACAATCTTTGTTTTCAATAACCTGCATACCGGTGCAGATGCCTATTGGATGTTGCCCTTGATGGGATTCGCTCAATTGTCCGTCTTTGGTGGCTATTCTATATATTTTCCGGAACTCTTTCCAACCCGGTTACGTGGAACAGGTGTAGGATTCTGCTACAACACTGTTCGCTATCTTGCAGCAGTGTTTCCGCTCATGCTCATGGGCTTGAATCAATTACTGATTGAACAAGGTGCAGCACATCCATTTCGATTGTCAGCAACAATTTTATCGTCCATTTTTTTACTTGGCCTTGTGACACTGATCTGGGCTCCTGAGACAAAAGGCAAACCCTTGCCGCAAGATTAAAGAGGTTCTCTCTCCATGGTATGCGATTGGTGGGAAGAATGATGGTGTTGAGCAAAAAGCATAATGGTCATTCACCGATCAACAAAAGACAATAAAGGGAAATCATCCATGGTAAAATTCAGTGCATTTGCAGATGAAGTTACAGATAATTTTGCAGGTCAAGTTCAATTCCTTGTTTCGCACAAGGTCAATTTCATAGAAATCAGATTTGTCAATCAAAAGAATGTGATGAATCTCTCTCCACGGGAATTACATGATGTAAAACAGATGCTCGATGATCACGGAATAGGCGTCAGTGCTATAGGTTCACCGATCGGAAAAATCAAAATAGATCAGCCGTTCCTGGAACATCTCGAAAAGTTCAAACATGCCATTGAATTGGCCGAGTATTATCATGCACGGTTTATTCGGATATTCAGTTATTATCCGCCGGAGGGAAAACGGATCGAAGATTATCGCGAGGAAGTGCTGCAGAGAATGCGGACAAAGGTCGAATTCCTGAAAGATACGGACATTGTCTTAGTGCATGAAAACGAAACAGATATTTTTGGTCATAGTGCAGCCAATTGCGCGGATCTTGCTCAATCGATCAATTCGCCCAAATTCAGGTTAGCATATGATCCGGCAAATTTTGTTTGGGGGCAAAAAATATCAAACAATGTGGATGTCTGCTGGCCGATGCTGAAGCAGTTTGTCGTGCATATTCATATCAAAGATTGGAAAATGGGGAGCGAGAAAGTAGGGAGTATCCCTGGAGAAGGAGACGGTCAGATTAAAGAGCTCTTAGCCGACCTTGTACAGAGAGAATACAAAGGCTTTTTGACAATGGAACCTCATCTGAAAGCCGGAGGCCAATTTGGGGGAGAGACAGGCCCGGAATTGTTCTCTCAGGCGCTTCGTGCCACACAATCGCTTTGCCATGAGGTGGGTCTGCAATATACATAACATGCAGCTCGCTTTCCTGATCGAGTTCTGATTCGAGTCCTGCCTGACTCAAAACGAGGCATTGAAAGGGAATAATTCCATGAGAAGAGTATTCTTTGGTCTATTACTCATCGTGGTGCAAAATCTTTGGGCCGATGGACCTGTTCGTCGACCGCGGATCCTGGGTGTTGCACATATGGCGTTCTTCGTCAGTGATCTGCAAAAAACGCGGGCATTCTATAAAGATTTTTTAGGATTCGCAGAGGTCTACACTCTCAAAGGAAAAGATGGTACTGAACGAACTGCTATGCTCAAGATTAATGACGACCAGTATATTGAATTGACAGTCGATTCGCCTAAGACCGATGGCCGTCTCAGTCATGTGGCTTTCTTCACGGATGACCTAAGTGCAATGCGGGAATATCTCGCCTCGATGGGTGTCGCCGTCCCGGAGAAAATTGATAAGGGACGTGCGGGGAATCTCGCTTTTACGATCAGTGACCCTGAGGGACATACGCTTGAATTAATGCAATACATGCCGGAGAGCTGGACATCTCGTGAGAAAGGCGAGTATATGCCTGAGAGCCGCATCGCCACACGGATTGAACATATCGGCGTTACGGCCCAGGATGAGGAGAAGGAACGGGAATTTTACATACAAGTCTTGGGATTTATCGATCAAAAAAAACCTCAGGTTCCCGAAGGGAATGAGTGCATTGAGTTTGGTGTCTACAAGAAGACGCCGACGCCGGAATTCCTGGGGAGCCGAAATCATCTCTGTCTCCTCGCACATCCGGGTGTAGAAAAAGTGGTGGAAATATTAAGGGGAAGGAATCCTGCCATACCGGTCGAGACACACGTTCTTCAAAGAACAAATTGGCATGCGAATATCATCGATCCAGATGGGACACGGATCGAATTGGTTGACCGGTAGAACTTCACGCTCGTATGGAAAGTCGATAATAATACGGGAGCAGTGAGATGGCGCTGCTGAGTGCATTTGCTGACGAAGTCACTGATGATTTTATAGGTCAATTAGAATTTCTGAATTCAGAGAATGTGAAATTCATTGAAATCAGGTTCGTCAATAAAAAGAATATTTTGGATCTTACTTCGCCGGAATTATGTGAAGTGAAAAGCATGTTAGATGCTCATGGCATTGGTGTGAGCGCCATAGGATCGCCCATCGGGAAAATCTCGCTTGATGCACCATTTCAACAGCATCTTGATAAATTCAATCATGCGATGGACCTGGCATTATACTTCGGTACATCGCTCATAAGAATATTCAGCTATTTCGGACCTGAGGGAAAACGTATTGATGAGTATCGGGATGTCGTGATAGAACGGATGAAGACCAAGCTCGATAGGATCAAAAACACTAGGATCATTCTCACAATAGAAAACTCCCCTGGAACGTATTGCGACAGCACGGAAAACTGTGTGGACGTGATGCAAGCATTGAATTCACCGCAATGTAGAATTGCCTATGATCCGGGAAATTGTATCTGGGGGAATAAGAGTCGCCGCATCCATGAGTCATGCTGGCTCCCCATGAAATCCTATGTAAACCATATTCATGTGAAAGACTGGAAAGTCGACAGCGAACATGCTGGAAGTATTCCGGGTAAAGGGGATGGCCAAATAAAGGAACTCTTCAGCGACCTTGCCAATATGCGCTACAACGGTTTTCTTACTCTAGAACCGCACTTAAAATACGGCGGACAATTCGGGGGTGAAACTGGGCCTGAATTATTTTCTCTCGCGATCGCTGCAACACGGGGACTTTGTCAGGAAGTAAACTTGCCCTACGAAAATTGATCTCCTATGATAGAAAATCCGTCACGGCGTTAGTTTATCTATTGTAGAGAAAGATAGAGGAGATCACTATAAAGGAAACCAGTCGTCAGAATTTTCTTAGTGCGGTTATTCTATGCGGTCAGGGGATGATGATAATTTCGCCTTTATCTCTGAAAGAGGAATCGCCAGATCTCGTTATGGATAAGTCTCTCGGACGCATGTATTGGGGGGATGCGGTCAGTGCCTGCACTCATGCTCCAAAGGATCGCACAGCCCAGAATTCATATGAGTATATATGACTTCTTTGGCTATAACAATCCTAAACAAGCTCGAGCACTTATCATAAGTCTTTATATTCCTTCAAGTCCCTGCGGAGATTGTCCTACGTGCTTTTCTCAATGTTCAAATGGGTTTGATTTTAAAACAAGAATTCGATATGTCATGAGGTCATCAACCATCCCTTCGGAATTCTTCAGATAGCAAATTCACCAGCGTTCGACTATCGGTTGTTTACCTATTGTGAAATGGAAAGAATTTACTTGACAGAGAACTATTTTTCCGTTAATATAGTTACCGATGAAGTTACCGTTGTCCAAAACGGCCTTTGGAAAACGGAGAAGTTTGGCTTCATTTGCGTGGATTTTGCCACTTTCTATGAGAATTGATATAATCAATGAAACCAATGACCTGGGATTTTACGTCCTACGGTCCATCAGTGGTTATCAATAATTACTTATCGGATTGAACCAAAAATATATGAAAATATTGCTACTTCGTTTGAGAATCATTTTCTCCTTACTTGCAGTATGGCTCTCAATGGGTTTTGCTCATCAATATTATGTTTCCACTGCAGGAAGTGACTCGTATCCAGGAACAATCGGTCAACCGTTTCTCACGCTAACAAAGGCCGTCGGCCTATCGACCCTTATACCGGGTGATACCATTTTTGTGCGCGGCGGGACGTATTCGTACAGTGCCACCGTCAGTATTTCTAAAATGGGAAAAGCCGATACTCTGTATCATCTCTTTGCTTATCCAGGAGAGAGTCCTGTCTTTAATTTTTCGACACAAACAAGCAGTGATGGACTAAAAGTCAATGGTCAATATTGGCATTTGCGCGGATTGGAAATATCGAATTCGACTCATAATGGTATTGCTGTGAATGGCAGTTATAACCTGATCGAGAATTGCAGTGTCCACGATAACAGAAACACCGGTATGCAGTTTGGCAATGGTGCTTCGTACAACCGCATCATTAATTGCGATTCATATTTTAATTATGATGCCCCTGCCGGTGGCAATGCAGATGGATTCGCCCCAAAACTCGATGTCGGCGCGGGAAATTATTTCTATGGCTGCCGATCGTGGCAAAATTCCGACGACGGTTGGGATGGATATTTGAGACCATCGGATAGTGTTTATACAACAATTGAGAATTGCTGGTCATTTATGAATGGGTATCTCAAAAATGGAAATCCGATTGCCACCGGTAATGGCAATGGATTCAAGATGGGGGGTGGAGACACAAGCAATATCCACCAGCTTCGCCATTTTATGACACTGAGGAATTGCCTCTGTTTTGATAATCGTGTGAAAGGATACGACCAGAATAATGATCGAGGATCGATGACGCTCATCAACTGCACCGGATTTCGGAATGGATCGTACAACTTTTCAGTCCCCGGCTTCATCCGAACGGGTGAAACCTTGACGGTCAAAAATTGCATCTCGCTTGCATCACCCGGAGTTACAATTGCAGGAGTTCCCAATCCTATTTTAGCGACAAACAGCTGGCTTGCTCCCTTTAGCGGTGCTACGAATGCAGACTTCATTTCCATCGATACAGCCGGAGTTCGCGGACCACGTAAGCCCGACGGCAGTTTACCCGACATCAATTTTATGCATCTTGCACCGGGGAACCAATTTATCGATGCAGGTACCGATGTTGGTCTTCCTTTTTACGGCATAGCTCCTGACCTTGGATGTTTTGAGACTGGAGGGAACACCGGGGTCACAGAAGAAATCAGTTCGAGAATATCTGTGTCGCGGCTCTTGCAGAATTATCCTAATCCCTTCAATCCGACAACGAAATTCGAATTTCGAATCTCCAACTTCGAATTTGTAAAGCTTTCAATATTTGATCTCCTCGGCCGCGAAGTGGCTGTGCTGGTGAACGAGGAGAAGCCGGCGGGAATCCATAGTATTCAGTGGAATGCCATGCACATGCCGAGCGGTGTATATTTCTACAGGTTGACTGCGGGTGCATATACACAGACGCGGCAGATGATACTGATAAAGTAACCGGCTTAACAGCAGAGAAAATATACAACGAGATATTTGTCATTACTTATCTCTGGGAAGAAAGGGCGTTCGAGCATGAATCTTGGAAAACATACTTTCAGCATTCTTCTCATTTTCTCATTCTCCTTTATTTTGCATTCCCAACCTTCAGTATCTCCACTGTCCGGATGGGGTATGGTTCCGTACATTCTCGAACGTATTATACCTCCTGTTTTTCCTGCGAAGGATTATGACATTACGAAATTTGGAGCGATGGGCAACGGAAAGAAAGATTGTACAGAGGCATTCAAAAAAGCTATCGAGAAATGTCATTCGGCCGGTGGCGGCAGAGTGGTTGTTCCTCAAGGAGTGTATCTCACCGGCGCAATCCAGCTGAAGAGCAATGTGAACCTCCACGTAACTAAAAAAGCGACAATTCTCTTTAGTACTGATCCGAAAAAATATCTCCCCATGGTCTTTACCCGCTGGGAAGGGATTGAATGTATGAATTATTCACCCCTCATCTACGCATTCGAGCAGCAGAATATTGCAGTGACCGGCCAAGGTCTGCTGGACGGGCAGGGTGCGGAGGAAAATTGGTGGAGTTGGAAAGGACGCAAAGACGCAATCCAACCGAATCAACTCGCTGCCCGGAAAAAACTCATCGAGATGGGTGAGCATGGGACTCCTGTTTCAGAACGAGTGTTTGGCGAAGGTTCCTATCTACGTCCGAATTTCTTTCAGCCGTATCGCTGCACCAATGTGCTGGTAGAAGGCGTGAAATTTAAGGATTCTCCGATGTGGTTTCTGAATCCGGTGCAATGCACAAATGTCTCTGTCATCGGAGTAACGACCGAAGGGCAGGGGCCAAACAACGATGGGTGCGATCCGGAATCCTGTACCGATGTGCTGATAAAGAATTGCTATTTCAACAACGGCGATGATTGTATCGCCATTAAATCCGGACGGAACAACGACGGCCGGAGAGTCAATGTACCATGCAGCAACGTCATTGTTCAAGGATGCCGGATGAAAAACGGTCACGGCGGTGTATCGCTGGGAAGCGAGCTTTCGGGGGGAATAAGAAATGTGTATGCGGAATACGATACAATGGACAGCCCGAACCTTGACCGTATGCTGCGCATTAAGACGAATTCTTTTCGGGGCGGTTTCGTGGAGAATGTCTACTTCCGGAATATTGTTGTGGGCCAGGTTGCCGATGCTGTCATGCAGATCGATTTTTATTATGAAGAAGGTGATGGAGGAACATGCACTCCTTTTGTCCGGAATGTTGAGTTGAAGAGTGTTGAAAGCAATAAGAGTAAGTATGGTCTTTGGATAAAGACATATGTGCGCTCACCGGCGGCCAACATTCGCATCGAGAATTGTTCATTCAGGAATGTTGCTGAGCCGAATGTACTGGAGAACGTCAAGGATCTCACCATGATTAATGTGACCATGACCATGCAATCGGAGACAGGAATAAAGTGATGAATCGGTGGTTGATGTGAAGCGGAACGGAATGTTGAACAGACACTTGTCATCAAGTACCAAGGAGCCCAAATGACAAATCACAAAACAAAACTCACGTTGTATCTCAGCGCATTCCTCGTCGTCGCGCTGAATACACTTTTCGCACAGACTGCCGGGAAAATTTCCGGTATTATTACTGATGCTCAAACGGGTGAACCCCTGATCGGCACCAATGTTGTCGTTCTGGGAACAAGCCTGGGCGGTTCTACTGATTTGGAGGGCACTTTTTTTATCCTCAATGTTCCCCCGGGAAAATATAATGTTCAGGCATCCATGCTGGGATACGAGAAGGTTATCATGCGCGATGTCATCGTGAACTCGAACCGCACGACGAATGCAGATTTCAAACTGAAGGTAACCACGCTTCAACAGGAAGCAGTGATCGTTGAGGCAACGCGGCCGGATGTGGAACCGGAAAAGACTTCCACGAGTACCATCATCCGCGGGGATGAAGTGCAGGCCATCGCAGGCATGCGGGATGTCGGCGATGTGATTGGACTGGCTGCAGATGTCACCGATGGTCACTTCCGGGGCGGTCGCAGCAATGAGGAGTTTTACACATTGCAGGGGATGGGTATTGTAAATCCCTGGGATGCAACGGCGGCATTCAGACCTATCATGAGTGCTGTGGAAGAAGTAGAAGTGATCACAAGCGGTTTTGGCGCACAGTATGGTAATGCGCAATCTGGTGTGGTCAATATAACGATGAAGGAAGGGAAATCTGATAAATGGCGCGCTACAGCGCAGACACGAATGCGCGCCCCGGCACAAAAATACTTTGGAGCGAGCATCTTTGATGTCAATGCGAATCCGTATCTGCAGAAGATGAGTGATACATCATTCTGGAATAACGGCGATTTGAGTACTTCCTACAATGCTCCCTGGAATTGGGTGACAATGTCATATGGTAATTATCTCGGAGCCATGGACACTACAACAGCAAGAACTGTCATGAAAACGCTCTGGAATAATGTTGTCTCGAAAGATCTCAATAAGAAATTTACAGCCATTGATTATTCTGTGGAGGCTGCCATCGGCGGACCTATCGACGATGGTGTGACGATGTTTATGGCCTTGCGGTCAGAAGTCACGAATCCAAGCTTGCCGACGGAAAATCCTGATCAACAGCAGCAAATGATGGGCAACTTGGTCTTTGATCTGGGATCCGGAACAGCGTTGCGCATCAGCGGCGGGTATCAGTATCAATTTACGAATTACTTCCCTACCGGCACAAATTTCTATCAATGGATCTGGGATAGAAATCTGGGGATTCAATACCGCAAAAATACGAACCATCAATTAGGATTCCGATTTACCAAAGCTCTTAACCCAAAAACTTTTTTGGAAGTAAAATTGAACGGTTTACGAACTGAAAATTATTACGGTACATCACCCTGGTACAACACGATCAATGACCAGGTTCGTAATATGGAAACAGGCACGGGTATTATTGAGCGAACGGGAGTCTATTTGAGTTATCAAGGAATGCAGGGGAAATCGTTCCAATATCTCGCAAATGCACAAGATGATTTTGTGAATGAACGAACCGTGACTATTTCGCTGGATGCATCTTTTACCAGCCAGATAACAAGATCGCACCTTATCAGCGGCGGAATTCAGACCAATTATTATATGATTGATGTGAACGATATTTCCAATATCGCAAGTAAAGGGAATATCACATGGAGAGATTATAACGGAAATCCGTATGAAATCGGTGCGTATGTTCAGGACAAAATGGAATTCGAAGGGATGATCGCAAATGTCGGTTTGCGGTGGGATCTTTGGAACACCAACAGCGACTTTTACACAGATCAATTTAATCCGTTTACCTTACGGGATGCTGCCGGTAATCTGACGTTCACTTCAGATCCGGAATTAGCAGCGAAAGAAAAGTCCACGCCGGTCAACAAATTACAGCCGCGTGTAGGTGTCTCGTTCCCCGTTTCCACGATGACGGTCTTCCATCTGAATTACGGCACATTCATGCAACGGCCTTCCTTCCAATACGTGCTCAGTGCGACAAAGAGGATGTTGTCGAACGGTATTGGGGTCGGGACATTGGGTAATCCGAGATTGCACCCGCAGACAACCAATAGCTATGATGTTGGTGTTATGCAGGGATTAGGCGAGGGATTTACATTAGATGTCAGCGGTTATTACAAAGACATTCGCGATTTGGCTGACCAGGCAATTTTTGTTGATGAAAAAACTACGAATAGCTTTATTTCCTATTTTAATAGAACCTATGCGGATGTACGTGGTTTCCGTATCGCTTTGGCAAAACGCAAGAGTGCCTTATCAGGTTCCATCAATTACCAGTACAGCGTCGCGACCGGCAAAAGTTCGTCCCCCACGAATGCTCCCATTGTCGTAACGAGAGATCGCTATGGCAATGTATCGACCGATATTGTGACGAATATTCCTATCAAAGACGTTTTGTTGAATTTTGATCGAACACATAATCTGATCGTCAATATTGCCTACGTCACCCAGGATCAATGGGGACCGAAACTCGGAGGAGTGTATCTGTTTGGTAATATGACATTCTCGTCAAATTCGTTTGCCCGAAGCGGCCGTCCATATACGCCTCCCTCGAATGCTGCCTTGGTGAACACACTCAGATCACCATCAGAGTACAACACGAATATAAAAATTTCAAAAACGATCAACAACTTTTTTGGAGTAAAGGCAACCGTTTTCATGGAGATCTTTAATCTCTTTGATAACAAAATCTACAGTTACAGTTATCTCTTTAATACTGCCAATAAAGCGGATATTAACGCCGCTGCTTTACGATATGAAACTTATCCGTTGGATGATCCAAATAATGGTGCTCTCTATTATGATGATCAGAATCAAAATGGTCCCTATGCACTAGATCACTCGTTCATGCTCTATGACAACCAACCTCGAGCATATTATTTCGGTATTAACATCGATTTGTAACCATTGAAGGAACGTGCAATGAAATACACACAATCTCTATTCCTTTTGATCACGTTGGTCGTATCGGTATCGTTGGCTCAACGTGATTATGAAACACATCAACGCGGTATGCTGCGGCAAACCATTTATAATACCGGAGAAACGGGAAGAGCGCTTGATGCAAATAGTCCGAAAATAGAATTGTTCCCTGCGGATGTTTCCTCAATGGAATGGCCTCCCAATGGTAGAGGCATTTTGGATGGAACAAATTATTTTGGACATCAGAATTCTTTCGGTTCCGGTATTCTGTTCCGCGCTAAAATCAACGGTACCTATGTAGAAAAGGCTTGCGGCGGCATAACCGATGGATCCGGAAATTCCACTCTGATTATCGGCTTGTATTCCATCCCGACGGGCTATATCCAGAAGGTGGAAAATTTTCCGCTCCTTGCCAATGGATCGTTGAATCCGGCTTACAATCCCAACGAGGCCGAAGAGATTATTACTACGACGTACAGAACAACGGAGCCCATGCAGCTGCTGATCACTCAAACGAGCCGTGCATGGAGTTTTCCTGGGTACGATGCATTTATCATCATTGAATATGACATCATGAATACCGATACAACGGATTATTATGATGGCTTTGTGATGTTTGAAAATGCTATTGCACCATCGGCATTCGGGATGCAGAGAAAATATGGCGGACTTTGGAGCGAATCCAGCACGACAACGCGTGCACGCGAAGTGTATGCCCGATACAACCTCACACGCTATCTCAGTTATGTTCATGCCCGCGATGGCTGGCCTGATCAAGTCTATTTCGATAAATGGTCTGGGACGAACGATCGAGGCGGATTGGATGGCCCTCAGGCTGTCGGCGTTATGATTCTGCATTATGATTATGATCATTTACAGCCCAGGGATATAACGACATACACATTGTCTGATACTGCTCGCGCGTGGGACGCAAACGGAAAATTCCGACAACCGTATACAACGCAGCAAATTCCAAATCGGAACGTCGATTTAAGCTCCTCCCGTGCTATTTCTTATGGATTGACGTTGACAAGCCGATCGTATCAGGGCTGGGACTTTAAGCAAACAGGTTCGACGGCGAGGACGGATTCGATAAACTTTGCAAATCTCTTCGCTCCGTATAAGAGCTGCTCCTGGAATCCTGCATTGGCCGATCCTGCAGCAAATCAGGCCATCATGGATTACTGGCATGGCCGTTCAAGGCCAAGAGCATACGGCACCAACGGGTATACACAAACAACGCTGCATTATAATTCTTTTGGACCATATATATTTAAGAAAGGTGAACACTTAAAATTTGCCATTGCACAGCTTGTCGGTTATGGGGCGGGTTCACGGGCAGATACGGTATGGAGAGATCCGGGTGGATTTTCGACAGAAGCAGCGAATTTCTTCAGACCTGTACCGAGCTGGTATGATTCTCTGACGTATCCTGGTCTTTCCAGTGTTGCCGGTCTTGCGAATGCAGGTGTTGGAAGTGCATATCTCCAGACCCATCCATTACCCTGGTATGTGACCGGAAAAATTTCCCAAGCAGACACAACGCCTGTGATCTCCCTGCGTGATGTGGCGGATCGTGCCATCCAGATGTATTCGGGTCAAACCCTGAAAAAGTATGATGGCATTCAATTAAAGCCGGATAGTACTTCACCAACAGGAGTGTATAATTCAACCAATATTCCTATTCCAGCTCCCGTCATGAGCGTGGATGATGCTGTGGATTTTAAGAATAAAATTGTGTGGGGTCCTCAGGTTGAGGATTTCCTCAATCTTACCGCGATACAAGGAGCCAAAGCCGCCGGACGTATCAAAGCTGGTATTAGTCATTATCTCGTTCTTAAATCTCCCGAAGGATTAGGTCCATGGAATCGGCTCGATAGTGTTGGTATTCGTGATTCGCGATATTACGGCGTTGATCCAAAATATCCAGGGATGTACGTCCTCCGCGATACCATGTCATTGTTAAGTGAGAACTATTACTATTGTGTCATTTCTGTCGATTCAGTTGGTGGAAAAAGCGGTATGACAAATATGACCTATCATGAAACGCAGAAAGGCGCAGTGGAAGTGCTCGGTAAAGTTTATGTTGTTCCCAATCCATTTATTGTTACCAGCACGTTTGGCGGTTCCACAAAAATGGGTGATATCAAGGACAGGATAGGTTTCTACGGATTGCCGAAAAGAGCGACGATCAGGATCTTTTCATACAGTGGTCAGTTAGTGAGCACGATTGAACATGAAAAGAGTGTGTATTCGCATGAGTATTTCCAGATCTCCCGAAATAACCAGATGCTTGCCTCTGGTGTTTATTTCTATGTTGTAGAGGATCTGGATGCCGGGACACGCGCTACCGGCAAATTTGTCATTATTCATTGATATAAGGGAATGAGAACAATGAAGAACTATAAATTATTATTCATACCGATTTTAGCGATTCTTTTTTTCTTCTCCAGTGCGCTCTCGCAAAAAGTCGGAAGCACATCGATGCAATTCTTGAAAGTGATGCCTTGCGCACGTGCTACAGCTATGGGAGATGCCTATAGTGTTATCGCATCAGGAGCAGATGCGGTGTTTTGGAATCCGGCAGGTCTGGCTTCCATTGAAGGGAGACAAATCTCCATGACGTATATTCAATGGATCCTTGATACCAAGCAGGGGGCATTTGCTTTTGCGATGCCTCTTGGCTCAATCGGAGCAGTGGGTCTGCAGCTGCAATATATTGATTTCGGTGATATCCCGGAAGCCATCTGGGGTGCTCCATATTCATCTGATCCGAATTATCCTGGACTTACCGGCAACACATTCCGACCATACAGCTATCTGGCTGGACTTACCTATGCAAAACAGATCACAGATAAATTCTCCACTGGCCTTTCGGTAAAATATGCATATGAATCTTTGTACAACGGACAATCAGTCGTAGCGGTGACGAAAACGAATGACACAACAACCGTCAACACCTGGGCAAATGGCTTGTTGTTCGATTTTGGTCTTCATTACAATACCGGATTTCGATCAGTGGAGATTGCTGCAGCAGTTCAAAATTTTGGTGCCAATATCCAATTTGCCGTCGATGCCAATCCGGCACCGCTAGCATTGCGGGTTGGTATTGCAGCAAATATAATCGGTAAAAATGCCTTACTGATGATCGATGATGCTAGCAGGCTGGGAATCGCGTTTGATCTTTTCCAGCCGAACGATTTTACTCAGCAATACCATCTGGGGTTGGAATATGAATACAGCCAAATGATCGCTCTGCGTGCAGGCTACAAAATCAATTATGATGCAGATGGCTTTACAGCCGGTGTTGGCGTCCATCAGTCTTTCGGCAAGATGAGTTTGACTTTTGACTATAGTTATGGTTCCATGAACTATAATCTGGGAAATGTCCAACGAATTAGCGTAGGAGTAGGATTCTAATGAAACAGACACTCAATCTCTTGAAGACCGTTACACTTTTCTGTGTCGGTTTGCTGAATATTCAACAAACGAATGCACAGGATGGTGTTCCGTTGACCCTGCAGGGGCTTACCCATACATCCAACCCCTCTGTGATATCCCGTTCTGCCGGAGGCATTACGATCGGAATGAGAAATGATGTATCAATCATGTTCTCGAATCCGGCAATGCTGACAACTGTGGAAGGAATACAGGTTTCGTTCGGCGGGCTGCAGCAATATCTTTACACGAAACAAGAACAACAATATGGGACGTTGCAGAACTTTTCCGCATTTCCCCTTCTAATGTTATCCCAGACGGATCTCATCCCAGATCCGGATACTGCCTTAATTAATGCGAAAAACCGAAGTACCACACCGTCCAACCGTGCTAATCAGGCTGACTCCATTCAGCGCCCTTTTGATTCTAAGCAACCCAATTGGAATGATTCCCGATCGAAATCTTTGCCGTTGCAGGGATTTGCTGCAATTCCATTCAAGGTCGGTCATTTCAAAATTGTTGCCGGCGTTGGTGGTGTGGAGTATGCGAACCTCAATTGGTACTATCAGAATAATAACAATCTCTCCCCGAATGTGTTGGATGTGACAGGGGGGACCATCCTTAACGCGACCATGCCTGCGAATGATTATATCGCGACAGCGACATTGAGGCCGCTCAATGTGCAATGGTATCAGTCCATCCAGCGTCGTGACGGATCCATTTATGGAATTGGCGGTGCTGTAGGAGTATCATATCAACGATACTCTCTGGGTTTCAGTGTGTTGAGTCTCAGCGGATCTACGACAGATTATGAAGCCCGAATCGGACGCGGACGTATGGTGTTCTACAGCAGTTCCATTCGTTTGGATAGAGGCGGAATGACGAACGTTTTTAATGACTTAGGGTAAATTCCCCGCCGCTTGCGGCGAAAAAAGCGTACGTTA
>CAZYYD010000042.1:0-39420 GCA_964651225.1 uncultured Ignavibacteriaceae bacterium | reverse complement strand
TGTCTCGTCAGTAAGTTTTTTTGACTCAAGCACGGATAAAATCCTTAACGTTAGGTGCCATTGCAAAAGGATTAATCGTCTTGAATAACATTACGACTATCTTCGTCCTTCTATTTGTGTTTTTTGGTTGTCAATCTAAAGACAGTAAACAAACCCAACAACAGTTCAATCCGGAAATGAAGGATCGCTTCAATTCTAATTTGGTTATAGATCATCAGATTAATCAACGTGATACTATCTTCCAAACAAAGGGACAACCCTTTGAAGAGTCCCTTGGTCATTACTTTCCAGACCATTATATATTCTACTCAGCTAAGTATATTCGGTCGTTTGAATTCTTTCCAGAAAGAAATGAGATGCTGGTAAATATCACAGGTAATCCTGATACTGTTGGAAATAATTATTTCTGTCAGGATATCTTCCTGTCAAAGGACACCGTGGTTTTTGTATGCCCTATCGAAGGAATAGGAAATTTAAAGTTTTGCGGTAGTTTCAGTAAATGGAATAGTGATGGCTCAACGACTCGGTTTACAAAAAAGATGCAAGGTTTTCCAAATTATCTAAGTGGTACCGTTGTTATTTATAAGGACAGCACAATACTGTATTCACAACAACATAATTTTTCACACGTTGGCCCCGAAACTGGTGAATAGCAATGGCACCTAACCATTTTAAAAAGGAAAGAGTCAAGTAAATAATACTCTCCCGATGCATCCCACAAAGTGGGTGCAGAGTTCTAAAAGCGTGTTGACGACCGAACGCGGCCGGCACACAGCGATGACAAGAGCCGCATTATCTATCGAGCAGAACGCCTCGACCAGGCAATGACGTCCAAACCATTTTTCGGATTCACCTCCAACTCATCAAGGAATCGATGGCGGAAGCGTGTCTCGTCCAAGCGAGACGCTCCAGATATTTCCACGGCACAACACCTGGCTTCCCAATCCAGCGCACGATGCTCTTACGGCATCAGTTAGGAAAGCGGGCTTGCCAGGCGCGGCCACTGCTGAGATTTCTGTCGGCTGATCGGTTGACCTTTGAGACCTTTATATGGTGTTTTATTTTTTAAGACATAGTAAACAATCTTTGCGAGTTCCTTCGCAATCACAGCATAGGCAGTTGGCTCGTTTGCACGCCGAGCGAGTTTCTGAAAGAGGCGTTTGTATTCAGGATAATACTGCACAGCATGGACAGCGGCATCAGAGAAAGCGATTTTGAGATACTTATTACCGTCTTTACTGGAGCGATGATGGACAGAACGGTTGGAGTTATCGGCCGCAGGGACAAGACGGCAGTAAGAGACAAACCTCTTATCAGAGTCGAAGCGTTCGATACCGTCGATCTCAAGGTAGATCGTGAAGGCGGTCAATTTGCCAATGCCCGGAATGTGCAGCAGACGCTGGATGTCATCGTTCGGAATGAGCACGGGATGCAGTGATTTCTCCAGAGCGAGGATCTGATCGGTGAAGGTATCTCTGGTATGCTCAAGGACGGCAATCTGGAAGCGATAAGGATCAGGGACATCGCCGTTAAATTTGGCGTGAATGCTGTAGAGGCGCAGCAGACAAGCAGTTCGCTGCTGAACAAGACGAAGACGGATGCGCATGGTATCACGTAAGCCGCGCAGTTCCCGGCTGATTTTGTGAGCACGAGGAATGAGTCCCTGCCGTAAGAGGAGAGCGAGGGTTTGCGAATCGATTTTATCTGTCTTAACTTTAGCATAACTGATGGCTTTGAGATATTTGGCATGAGCAAGAATGAGCTCGATGTCGTGATCGGTGAGAAGATCGTTGAGCCAGTACCATCCCGTGGTAGACTCGACAACTGCTTGATGAGGTCCGGGCAGAGAGTGAAAGTAATCGAGAACACGATCATTATTATTCTCGATACGTTGTCGTTTGACGACAGCACCAGAGTCGTCGATGGTGGTGATATAACAGTTGTCCGAATGCAAGTCGATACCTGAGTAATACATGGGAACCTCCTTAGGTTGTGAATATTGTTGAACTAGAGACTCATTAATGTACATAATCGGGAGGTTCCTTTTTGGTAATATCCAGCAACTCAACCTGACGGAATTAGCGTGGTACGAAATTCATGGCGTGTGGTGGGTTATCGTAATATAATTTTGTTTATTGTACCTCATAACTTTAATACAAATAATTTAATCGGGTGCGTTAACCTGTTTCGTTTGGTGCATGTTGCAAGTTATCAGTGCCGCAGGTTAGTTGCCATCCTGCTTACTGAATGTCAAGAGAAAGAAATCTGTACGAAATTCAATATTGAAAGGGTTTTCTATGGGCTTATTCAGCAAGAAACAGATTTTCGACAGCACGAAAGAAGATACAGCTCCTCACTCCTTCCGAATTCATGGACGGACAATTACCTGCTCGCATTGCAGCAATCTCCAGTTTGTGCAAAAACCAATACTATTGAATACCCCGGGAATGACATTCTTTTCCTTGGATTGGGCGAATAGGACAGCATCAACTCTCACTTGCACACAATGCAGCCAGATTCTATGGTTTCTCCAGGAACCGGAAATAATTTTATAGCCGCGGCTGCAAATCCGGCACTCCGCGCTATCCCGCTAGACAGCAGCGAGACGCATAAAGCGTGAAAAATAGCAGGACAGGCAAGCTAAGGGAAAGTGTCCGTATCAAACCCTAAGGTAATTTCGCATCAGGTAATCTTAACGCGATAAGGTAAATTCTTCCGCCTCCTCAGATAGTAATTGAAGTATTTTCAGTCAAAAATGTGGTTACCCCTCTAAGAGCCCTGTGCTATGAGAATGGTACGGAAGTTGGAGTATATTCTCCAGGTGAATGTACAAACGAAAATGAGCAGGACATTCGCTAGCCAGGTCTTTCTCATCTTTTCGGAGATTAGCATCTTATGGGACTACAAAATCTTTTTTATATCATGCTGGGTGTTATCATTGCGGGTATCGCGATTGCGGTTGCCGTGACGATGTTCCAGGGTAATGCCGCTGATGCGAACCGTAAAGCTATTGTCCAGGATTTGCAGTATTACGCTACCAAAGCGCGTGCGTATTATGCCCGGCCAGCCTCTGCGGCAGGGGGGGATCGTTCCTTCCTTGGGTTAACAATAACCCGGCTTTTACCTCATTCTGAAAATGAGAACGGCCGATATTATATAGAGAGCGCCACCGCTGATGAACTCGTTATTATCGGGATAGGGAAAATGCTTGTGGAGGAGGATTCTATTCAGGTACGCATGACGATGAACGAAAAGAAACAAACAATCGAAATGGTACATTAACGGCGCAATTATCAACGATTTATCGCTTCTTTTCCCGATTCCACTCCTTTGATATAGACAATACTTTTAATTAAATTCTTCAAAGAATTCTGTTAGGGGACAACTCATTCCCCCAAGACTCCCCATACCGAAAGATCGGTATTGCTAAGTTCGTTCAGATAAGCTATCTTTCAATGGTTAGGTTCAGGGCTCCAGAGTAAAACATCCTCGAAGATAAGAAGACGCTCGGGGAAAGCTGTTACACAAAGTTCGCAAGGAGTGGAATATGGCTGAAGACATCGCGGATACGAAAGTTTCCGGTCAGACTCACGACAGCATGACATGTAAGAAATGCAATGGGACCGGCCTCATGGGGAATCATCTTATTTGCACTTCATGCAGAGGGTTTGGCTTTACATCTCCCCGGTCGGTGCCATGTGATCGGTGTCATGGTACGGGCTTCAGTAAATCGCATATCAGCTGCGATCATTGCAGAGGATTTGGCTTTTTGCCGGTGAGATGACATCTCGACAGCATAGGCAGTTGTAAGCTATAAACATATTCACGCGGTGAAACGAAGTTCTGCCATCTTATGGCGAGACTTTCGCCAGATATTTTTTTCAGGCCTCCCAACATCTGGTTCATCCCTTCGAGGGCTCCTTATTTTTCAGCAGCCTGCTTGCGTTCGTTTGCCGTTCCAAAGAGTATTTTCATAGAGCACTTTGTTTTTCTCATCTTCCAATTTCATCGTTCTTTGGAAGAAAACCGTCTTGATCGTTCTTGACGAACTGCCAACCACCCCTCCAGCTATTGTTTTTCATCTCCTTTTCATCTTTTTTCCGTACTCTTCAATAGGATACATGATGGTCATCATACAAAATGAAGACCATCTTCATCATGATCTTCTTACACTACAAGGAGCAACGACCATGCACCCATCACGAAAACGGTGGATACAGCATATTTTTTTCATTGCGCTCTCCATCTTTGGATCTTTCGAAACGGGGAATGCACAATCAAAGACTGACCTGAGTTCCGATAAAAGCGGCTATCATCTCCTACAGAAATTGAATCTAGGCGGCACGGGAGGGTGGGATTATCTCTTTATCGACAGCGAGGCAAGGCGATTATATGTCTCTCGATCAACGCATGTCGCCGTTGTCGATGTGGATTCAGGAAAAGTTATTGGTGATATTCCGAATACGAACGGTGTCCATGGCATCGCGGTCGCTTCCGAATTCGGACGCGGATTTACCAGCAACGGACACGATTCATCTGTCACTATTTTCGATCTCAAAACTCTACAAGCGATTGGTTCTGTGAAGGTCGAAAAGAATCCTGATGCGATTATTTATGATGCTGCAACACGCCGCGTGTTCGCCTTCAATCGGGGCAGTTCATCAGCTTCAGCCATCGATGCAAGGACTGGAAGTATCGCAGGAACGATTGCACTCGGCGGACATCCCGAATTTGCAGTGGCTGACGGCAACGGCATGGTCTATGTAAATCTGGACGATAAAAGCGAGATCGTTGCTCTTGATTCCCGTAAGCTGGAAATCACAGCTCGATGGCCTCTGGCCCCGGGTGAAAGCCCCTCCGGTCTCGCGCTGGATCAACAGCATCGCCGTTTATTTTCAGTATGCGAAAATAAAACAATGATGGTCTTAAATGCGGAGAATGGCAAGGTTGTCTCTTCCCTTCCCATTGGCGAAGGACCTGATGCTTCAGCATTTGACCCTAAAACACAACTTGCTTTTAGTTCAAACGGTGAAGGTACGCTCACCGTAGTACATGAAGATTCTCCTGAGACCTTCAGCGTCATCGAGACACTTCCCACGCAGCGCGGCGCACGAACGATGGCCATTGATGCAAAGACCCACAATCTGTTTCTTGCTACAGCCCAGTACGGTCCGGCACCGGAACCGACACCCGAACGACCTCACCCGCGGCCGAGCATCATTCCTGACACATTTGTTATCCTTGTGTACGGGAAATAATTTACTGGTATATTCAGCATATTTTTAGAAGGACAATTCCATGAATCATCTCCATCGTGCTCTCTTGTATGCTCTTGCGTTTCTCTTTATTGCAGGTATCTCCTCACAGGCTGCTGCCAGCGACAAAAAGATTACGAAGAAGGATGTACCTGCTACGGTATTGAAAGCCTTCAAAGCGGCGTTTCCGAAAGTACACATCAATTCTTATGGCAAAGAAACGGAAGACAACAACACGTTTTACGAATTCGAAACTGTTGAAGGAACGATACGGCGGGATATCCTTTACAGATCGGATGGAACGCTTGAGGAAGTTGAAGAGTTGCTCGCACCAACCGCGATTCCGGCAGAAATTGCAAGAGCGATTACTGCCGATATGCCTAAGGCAAAAATCTTGGGAGGAGAAAAGACAACGAAAGGCACCTCTGTAACCTATGACGTCAAGGTGAAAATCGGGGGAAAAACCGGAACGGTCAACCTCAACGCTGATGGAACGATCATCAAGAAAGCATGGATGAACGTGAAGAAGGAAAAGAAAGAAGAACAAGAAGAGGGGGAAAAGGAAGAGAAGGATGCGAAGTAATTGCAGACAGAATGAGCATTCCAAAATTATTCCTGGCAACTATATCATGATCGCTGCCCAGCCTACGATGAGGAAGTAGAGAATATGAACGCCCAAACTCATATCAGGGGGAGAAGTGCTCTTGTTTGTTTATTCATGATATTCGGGACCATTTACCTGCAAGCACAGCACGTACTCACACTCGATGAGTGCATCGCGATCGCCCGCAGGAACAGTCTCACGCTGCGAATTTCTACTGCAACGGCCCGTTCGGCGCACTTTGCGCAGGAGGAGTTGAAAACAACGAGTCTGCCTCACCTGAACTTCGGAGCGGGTGCAATCTATGCCCCATCGAGCAGCAGTTTTGGCTACGATCCGGCACTCAGCAACGGCGGGCAGCTTGCAGGACAGGTCATTCTTCAGCAGCCGCTTTACGATGCAGGCGTTCGACAGCTCAAATCATCGCAGCTTGATCTGGAATTGACGCGTCTCTCCCACGAATACTCCGCCGCTGATCGTGATATTATTTTTAGTGTTAAGGAGGCGTACATCGAGCTTCTCTTTTCGCAGGAGGCAACCGCTTTGCTGCAATCCAGCGCTGAACAGATTTCAGAATACCTTGATCTTGTCAATCAATTGTACCGCGGGGGCAGCGGTTCCTATACCGATGTCTTGAAAACAGGTGTGCAGCTTGCATTGGCACACATCGCTGTTGAACACGCCCGGGAATCACAGAACATGGCAAAGCTCTCTCTCGCACATGCTATGGGAATTCCCGCTGACACCGCGCTAACCGCTGCCGGTTCACTGGAGTATTTATCGAACACAACTGCCGACACCCTTGGTACAGACGCATCAGATTCAAGTTTTACGAATCTCGATCTCCAAATGGCTCAACTCGAAATCGAAAAAGGTCGCGTGGAGATCAAGCTTGCCCAATCCGAGATTCTTCCTTCCATGAATCTTAATGCTGACGCAGGGCTCCTCACCTCATTCGATAATCTGCATCTCCCCCTGAGCGAACGCTCATCGATGATCGGCGCATCCATCGGCCTTTCGATCGAATTCCCCCTCCTCACCTGGGGGGCAAATGATCTGCGTATCGAACAGCGAAAACTTGCCGTTGATATTCAACTGGATCAACAAGAACTGCTCAGACGATCCATCCTGACCGAACGGCAGAAAATGATCCTGCAGCTTCATACAGCATGGAGCAGGCTTGATATATTAAAACAAAATGTTCAAGCTGCAGAGGAGAATTTCTCCCTGACAAAATCAAAATACGCTTCAGGCGGATCGCTTGCGCTCGAAGTGCTCTCTGCGCAACAGCTGCTTGTCGATACCCGTACAACGTTCTTGCAAACAGCATCGGACATCCGTTTGCTTCTTGCCCGTCTAGAACAAATATCGGCACACCAATGAAAAACACACTTCTTCTTCTCCTTCTCATTTCTACTGCGCTTCTCGTTCCGTCATGCAAGACATCGACGCATGACGACGAGGAAGAACAATCACCCCAAGCGACGGTTATTGTCGGTACAGCCCCTGTACGGACAGGTGATGTCGCTGTGAGTGTTTCTGCTACAGGGAGAACCGATGCATCGCGCAAAGAAAAGGTTCTTGCCCCATCCGCAGGCTGGATTTCTTCCTTGAAAGCATTGGAAGGGACATCGTTCTCAACCGGTGAAGTGATGGTAGTCATTCGTCCGAAAGAAGCACAAGCGGCAATTGACGGAGCCGAAGCTTTGCTGCGCAGCGCACAAACTGAAAAAGAGAAAGCTGAAGCACGACGTGTCTTGACGCTCGCCCAAGCATCACAATCAGGAATTGAAGTACGAGCAAAGTTCGACGGCATCGTTGCCACACGCAGCGTCATGGAAGGAGAGTTCGTCGCTGAAAATACAGAGTTGTTCACACTCATCGATCTCTCTACACTGAATTTTATCGCCGATGTCCCATTGCAGCTGCTCCCCGAGATTCGCTTGCAGCAGCAGGCGATAGTGCAGTTAGAACCGTTCGCAAAGAAAGAGTATCATGCAACGGTCGAAGCGATCAATCCGCAAACCGACGTGCAAAGCCAGACCGTGAAGGTCAGGTTACAATTCACTGCATTGACACCATCTGAACGAATCCCTTTGAAAACCGATATCATGGGGACCGTTCGAATTCTCACAGCGATCCATCGGAAGGCGACCATTGTCCCGCGGTCGGCATTGCTCCGCGACGACGGAAATGAAACCTACTCGGTGGTGCTCGTCGCTTCTGATTCCCTGGCTCACATCGCGCCCGTCGCCATCGGTGTACTCACCGACTCCACCGTAGAAATCACCAGGGGTGTAGAACAGGGAATGACGGTCATCACTCGCGGTAACTATGCTCTCCCGGATTCCACGCGTGTCCGTATCGAATCGCAGGACGACCGATGAAGTTGTTTGATCTCGTCCGTCGCCAGTCGCGCGCGCTGCTCTTCACTGTCGCCGTGCTCACCACATCAGGTATTGCGTTGATGCTGCATCTGCCTGTTTCCCTGTTCCCCGATATTACATTTCCGCGCATTGTCATCCTGGCCGATAATGGTGAAGAGCCGCCGGAGCGGATGATGATGGAAGTTACCCGTCCGCTAGAAGAGGTCGCAAGCTCTGTTCCAGGTATTCAAGTCGTCCGGTCGATCACCGGCCGCGGTGCGACGGAAATTTCCCTTGGACTCGACTGGGGTACCAACGTGCAGCAAACCCTCCAATTGCTTCAGGGGCGAATTGCCAACGCACGCAATCAGCTTCCGGTATCCGCCTCTATCCAAACAGAACAGATGACGGTTTCCGTTTTCCCCGTGCATGGATACAGCCTCACATCGGAGACGTTGGATCAGGTGCAATTGCATGATATTGCGTTATATCAAATTCGACCGGCTCTTCTGCAGATCAAAGGCGTAGCGCGAGTGGAAGTTGTCGGCGGCGATACCCGGGAATTCCGCATTACAGTTTCTCCCAAAAAGCTGGAAGCATATCATCTTGACGTCCGTCAGGTAGCGGATGCCATCCGCAGGACAAATCTACTTGCATCACCCGGACTTGTCACCAATCATTATCAACTCTATCTGTCGCTTGTGTCGGGCCAGCTTCATACCTTCGCTGAAATCCGTTCTGTGGTTGTGGTTGTACAAAACGGAGTACCGATTCGCATCGCCGATCTTGCCGAAGTAACGCCCTCCGTCGCTGATCGTTATATCCGCACGACAGCGCATGGACGCGACGCGGTGCTGATCAACATCCTGAAGCAGCCGACCGGCAGCACCGTCCAGATCGCTGAAGATGTGAACGACGTCGTAGCCCATCTGAAACTTCCAGCCGGCATTACCTTCGAGAACTTTTACGATCAAGGTGATTTTATAAGGAGTTCCATTCTCAGTACTCGCGACAGCATTCTCATCGGCATCCTCCTGGCGATGATCATTATCGCACTGTTCCTTCGAAATTGGCGCGTGACGATTGTCATGATGTTCGTCGTTCCCGCGACCATTGCTTCAACCTTTGTTTGTCTTTCGGCAGTCGGCTTAACCATCAATATCATGACACTGGGAGGAATCGCAGCGGCAGTCGGGCTCATTATTGATGATTCCATTGTCATTGTCGAAAATATCTTCAAGCACTCCGCCCATGCACACGGATCGCAGCAAACTCCATCGGAAATTATTGGTGCTTCCATCCACAGTTTGATGCCGGCCGTTATCGGATCTACCGCAAGTACGATCGTTATTCAGATCCCACTTGCCTTTCTTGGCGGGGTCACCGGGGCATTCTTCGCATCGCTTTCCATTACTATGGTATTCGCCATGCTCATTTCGTTTCTCTTTTCGATTACGTTTGTTCCCCTTCTTACCTCGTTTGTTCTGCGCGACAAAGATATCGAACTGGAAATTAGACGGGAAGAACACGCAATCGTCTTCAGTGCTTGGTATGAACGGGTCCTGCGCCGTCTTCTCAGGGCTCGCTTCATTGCGATTCTCTTTGCCCTTCTTATTTTCATTACAACCTGGTATCTCTACAATCATATAGGCAGCAGTTTCATGCCGGACATGGATGAAGGATCCTTCGTGTTAGATTACGCCTCGCCGCCGGGAACATCATTGGAAGAAACCGACCGTATACTCAAGAATGTTGAAAAAATCCTGATGGATATCCCCGAAGTCGAATCTTATTCCAGACGGACCGGAACGCAACTGGGATTCTTTCTCACAGAAGCAAACACCGGTGATTTCTTGATCAAGCTGAAGAACCGGCGATCACGAGACATTAATGGAATCATTGCAGAAGTGCGGCACAGAACGGAATCATCCGAACCGGGTCTACGTATTGAATTCGGGCAATTGATGATGGATGTGATAGGCGATCTGACAAACAATCCATCGCCGGTGGAAATCAAACTCTTCAGCGACGATGCAAAGCTTCTGCGAAGTACCGCAGCACGCGTCAGGGATATTCTCGAAACCATTCCAGGCGCTGTTGATGTGTTCGACGGCATTGTTATTGCAGGACCTTCCTTGATCGTTCACGTTGATCCATTCCGCGCTGCGCGTGCGGGATTCACCGTCGAGGATGTCAGCTCACAATTAGAGACTATGATGCACGGATCAGCGGAGACGAATATCCAGAGAGGCGAAAAGCTCATGAACATCCGCATCCGTTTCCCTGAAACGATTCGAACGAATGCTGATCAGATAGAAAACACACGAATTGTCAATGCTTCCGGAACATTCATACCGCTCCGGAGTATTGCTTCCCTAGAACGAACTGCGGGTCAGGCCGAAGTACACCGTGAAGGTCTGCGGCAAATGATAGCAGTGACCGCCCGACTTGAAGGACGCGACCTTGGGAGAACCATTGAAGATATCAAGGCGGCGCTTGCGTCACACCTTATACTTCCTCAGGGGATGACTCTCGAGTACGGGGGTGTGTACCAAACACAGCAGGAATCGTTTCGAGGGCTGCTCCTCGTCGCTCTGGCGGCAGTCATGCTGGTGTTTCTTGTACTGCTCATCGAGTTCGGCGAATTTGCTGTACCATTTTCCATTTTCATCGTCAATGTGCTTTCACTGGTCGGTGTTTTTGGTGCGCTATGGATCACCGGTGTATCATTCAATATTTCCAGTTTTGTGGGGGTCATCATGATCATTGGTATTGTGGCAGAAAATGCCATCTTTGTGATGCACAGGGTGCATGAATTGCGGAAGCAGGGTGCACCGCTTGATGATGCGCTTGTACACGCTGGGCAAATGCGCGCACGTCCCATTTTGATGACAATGCTTGCCGCTGTGCTTGCACTGCTTCCGCTCTCGCTCGGGATCGGTGCAGGTGCGCAAATGCAGCAGCCGCTTGCAATCGCTGTCATAGGCGGATTTTCGGTTTCCAGTTTTTTCCTTTTTTTTGGGCTGCCGGTGATCTATCGTCTGCTTGCACGCGATCCGAAATAGGAAGTGAAAAAGCAGATGATTTTTCGGTGATAAGAGATCATATCCCCAAGGAGCAGACACACAAGACACGCATTCCTCAGGCACTACGCATCGGATCTCTTTTTCTCTTCCGCATGATGCTTCACGACTCTTGCCTGCGTATGGAAGATTACTTCTTCTGCTATATTCGTGGTGAGATCGGCAATGCGTTCCAGGTTCCTGCTGATCCGGACCGACTCGAGTTCGCACTCCACGGTCTCAGGATTGCTTTTGATAACCTCAATAACTTTTTTCGTGACAATCCGGTTCAGATCATCAATCTCATCATCGGTCTTCAGGACCTTCTGTGCCATCGACGGATTCAGGAGGATGAAGCTGTCGATGGCTTCTTTCAACATGGTCTTCGTTATAGCAGCCATCTGGGGGATTTCCTCCGGCACACGAGCATTCGTGAGTGTGCAAAACGTTTGTGCCGCCTGGGCAATATTCACAGCATGATCACTGATCCGTTCGAGATCATTATTGATCTTGAGTGCGGCAAGAATAAAACGTAAATCGCTGGCGACGGGCTGCTGCAAGGCAAGCAAATCGACGATGGCATTATCGATCTCGATTTCCAGAGCGTCAACCCGTATGTCTGATTCTATCACCTGATCAGCAAGTTCTGTGTTTTTTTCCATCACAGACTGGATCGATCGATCAAAATTTTCTTCCACGACACTTCCCATTTTGACCAGGGAAGTCTTCAAGCTTTCTAATTCTCTTTGAAAATGACGTTCCATGTTGTTCATCTCCTTGTATTATCCAAATCTTCCCGTAATGTAATCTTCCGTTCTCTTTTCTTTGGGGGCAGAAAAAAGACGTTTCGTTTCTCCGTATTCGACGAGTTCTCCGATATAAAGAAATGCCGTCATATCACTTGCCCGGGCTGCCTGCTGCATATTATGGGTTACGATAACGATAGTATAGTTCTTTTTCAACTCCTGCATCAACTCTTCAATTCTTAACGTTGCAATAGGGTCCAGTGCTGAGCATGGCTCATCCATCAGAATGATTTGCGGTTTCATGACCAGAACGCGAGCGATGCACAACCTCTGCTGCTGCTCCAGGGAAAGGTTTAACGCGGAATGATTGAGCTTGTCTTTCAAATCATTCCAGAGAAGCACATCCTTGAGAGACTGTTCGATAATCTCAGAATAATCATTCTTGTGCTCCCGTTGGTGAATATCCAGACCAAAGGTGAGGTTGTCGCGTACAGAGAGAGGAAATGGATTGGGCCGTTGAAAGACCATTCCAACTTTCTCTCTTAACACGATAAGATTTGTTTCCCGTGAATAAATATTTTCACCCTGTACGAGAATCCTCCCTTCAACACGCACTCCATCGATGAGATCGTTCATCCTGTTAAATACGCGAACGAGTGTGGACTTCCCGCATCCGGAAGGACCGATGAGGGCGGTAATCTTCTCCCCTTCTATCGACAGGTTAATATCAATCAGTGCTTGAAAACTGCCGTAGAAAAAATTCAGATGAAATGTTTCGATGATCGGCTTCATCATGGTCATCCGAATTTTCCTGTGATGTAGTCGTCCGTACGCTTGTCCTGAGCCATGGTGAAAAGGCGTTTTGTATTGTTCAATTCAACGAGTTCACCCATGAGCAGAAATGCCGTCCGATCCCCTACACGCGCAGCTTGCGCAACATTGTTTGTCACCAAGATGATCGTATAATGTTCTTTGAGCTCGCGCAGGGTATCTTCCACCCGCGCCGTTGACACAGGGTCCAATCCTGAAGTGGGTTCATCAAACATGATCACTTCCGGTTCGACCGCAAGGATACGTGCTATACATAGACGCTGCTGCTGTCCTCCCGAAAGATTCATGGCGGGTGTATGCAGCCGATCCTTCACTTCATC
Source organism: uncultured Ignavibacteriaceae bacterium (assembly GCA_964651225.1). Lineage (GTDB taxonomy): Bacteria > Bacteroidota > Ignavibacteria > UBA10030 > UBA10030 > Fen-1298. Next base: position 26,239 of record CAZYYD010000042.1, on the reverse strand, counting down.
CCAGAGATATGCTTCACGCAATCCTTTCTCTACGATTTCATTAAGACGTGATTTCTGTTTGATACCATGCATCCTTGGGCCATAGGCAATATTATCGAAAATGGAAAGCGGCAACGGAAATGGAAGCGCAAAGACAATTCCCATCCTTTTACGCAGCGACTCAACGTCGATATCTTCGATGTTTTTTCCGTCAAGCAGAATTGTTCCGCTTTTATGATATACTGGATTGATATCATTTAACCGGTTGAAGGATTGCAGGAGAGAAGATTTCCCGGAATTTGCGGGGCCGATGATGGTAAAAATCTCATTCGACAAAATATCGACGGTCAGTCCCTTAAGCGCGGTTGTTTCTCCAAACCGGATCGTTAAATCCTGGACAGATATTTTACATCTGCGGTCTACCATTTTTTTCGTTTTCTGAATTGATAGCGGAGAATAATGGCGGCAAGATTGAGCAGCAACACAAGTAAAAGAAGAACAAGCGCCGTTCCATATCGAATATTTTCAGGAATACCGGGAACTTGAGTCGAAATGACATACAAATGATACGGAAGCGCCATGGTCTGATCGAACAACGACTGCGGAAGTCTCGGCAAGTAAAATGCTGCAACGGTAAAGAGAATAGGGGCCGTTTCTCCCGCTGCCCGGCCGAGTCCCAAAATTGTTCCGGTGAGTATCCCGGGTAAGGCATGCGGTAAAACGGAGTGACGAATCGTCTGCCACTTGCTTGCACCGAGCGATAAGCTCACAATGCGGAATGATCTGGGAACACTTTCCAGGGCCTCCCTCGATGCTGTAATGACGACCGGGAGGATCATGATGCCTAGAGTGAGAGATCCAGAAAGTATGGAAGCACCGAACCCGAGAAAAAGGACAAAGATGCCTAGTCCGAAAAGACCGTAGACGACCGAAGGAACACCGGCGAGGTTCACGATGGCCAGTTTCACAATCCGGCTCAATGTATTTTCGCGGGCATATTCAACTAAATAAATCGCCGAGAGAACCCCCAAAGGAACAGCGAACAGTATGGCACCGAGGACAAGGTATAACGTTCCTAAAATTGCCGGGAATATTCCACCAGCCGTCATCCCGTTGGTCGGCAGTTCCAGGAGGAACTCGAGACTGAGCGCACTTGCACCCTTCATGAAAATAATCACAAGGATAATGAGAACTGGCACCACCACCAGCAACGTGCAGAAGAAGAGTGCACTGAATGCTATTTTTTGTTCGAGCTTAACGTTCATTCGTTCGTTACTTTTTTGTTCGATGCAAATAAATATCTGCGACACCGTTGATCAGAAAGGTGATAATGAACAATACAATACCGATGGCAAACAGCGCTGCATAGTGTTCGCCCCCCTGGACGGTCTCTCCCATTTCCGCGGCGACCGTTGCGGTCAATGTGCGGACCGGCTGCAAGAAGCTGTGAGGTATCAGTGCGGCATTGCCCGTCACCATCATGACGGCCATCGTTTCGCCGATAACACGCCCGATACCGAGCATGACCGCTGCGATCATTCCGGGACGGGCGGCATAAGCCACAATACGCCAGGTCGTCTGCCATTTTGTTGCACCCATGGCAATCGCCGCTTCACGATACTGGCGCGGGACGGCGGTGATGGCGTCTTCTGCAATCGACACTATCGTCGGCATGGCCATAAAGGCAAGCGTTATGGAACCGGAGAGTGCTGTCAGTCCTGTCGGAAGATTGAACATGCTCTTGATCAACGGACCAAGTGTCATCATGCCGATGAACCCTATCACCACGGAAGGAATGGCGGCAAGGAGCTCGATGCCGGCTTTCATCACTTCTTTTATCCGGCGCGGAGCAATTTCTGCAATGAAGAGTGCGCTGCCAATACCGATAGGAATGGAAATAATCCCCGCTCCTGTCGTGACCAGAATCGAACCAAGAATGAGCGGGAGAATTCCAAATTGAGGCGGTTCAGAAATAGGGTACCAATTCCGTGCAAAGAGAAAATCTGAAAGAGGCACCCGCCAAAAAATGGAAAGCCCCTCTTTGACGAGGAATGCAAAAATGAGAATCACAAAAACGATCGAGAGAATTCCGCTGAGGAAAATCATTCTCTCGACGATAAATTCCCTGACTTTCCTTGTTCGGGTTTGAATATCCATGCGGCGGCAGACTCCCTCGAACAGACCGTTACATTTTCACAGGTACAAAATCTAATTTCTTCACAATTTCCTGCCCTGCGGGAGAAAGAATATAGTCGATGAAATTCTTCACCAGACCCTGCGGATCACCTTTCGTGTACATCAGGAGCGGACGTGAAATGGGATATGCATTACTGAGAACATTGTCCATAGTCGGTGCAACGGCAGGGGTATTCTTATTCTTTGCAACTTTCAAGGCTTTTTCTTTCGCCGTGATATATCCCATACCATAGTATCCAATCGCATCATGATTTTGCGACACCTCATCGGCGATAGCCTGAGAACTTGAAAGCAGGAGAGCTTCAGCGGTGAACTCTTCTTGACCATCGGATTTTCCATGGCGGAGAACATGATCCTTGAAATAGACGTGCGTTCCGGAGTTGACCTCACGCGATAATAAAACAATTTTTGCGTCCCGGCCGCCAAGTTCCTTCCAATTCTTGATCTTCCCTGTGAAAATATCGGCAAGTTGATCGATTGTCAGTTCAGAAATCGTATTGGCGGGATTGACAACGACAGCAAGCCCGTCAAGAGCCACGACAATTTTCTTCGGTATGATCCCTTTGGATTCGGCAAGCTTGATCTCACTCTCTTTCATCTCCCGGGAAACTTCAGCAATGTCACATGTATTATTGATGAGCGCCGATACTCCGGTTCCAGAACCTCCGCCCGTCACCGCAATAGACATACCCGGATTGAGCTTCATATACGCCTCAGCCCACGCCTGACCGAGGTTGACCATCGTATCGGACCCCTTAATTTGCAGGCTGTTCGATTGGTCGCTTTTTCTTCCGCAGCCGCTGATAAGCAGCAGAATCAACGTCCAGAGTATCATATACGCCTTTTTCATGGCTTTTAAAACCTTTCTTGGAATGGTTGTAGAAATATTTTTGGATGTGTCTAATATACGTAAAGATTTTGTAAACTTAATATTATGAAATTGTTAAGAAGTCGCCGAGATGAATATGATTCACTTTTTTAGCAGAAATGAGCGGGGTGAAAGACTTTCGCCGATTCTCAGGGAACACCAGTCACTTCTGAGATCATTGCAATCTCATTTTTTGCGATAATATATCTCGATTCATGGAGAAGCGATTCCTTAGAGAACTCGAGTTAAAGAATTCTTGACAATCCACCTTACCTCTGATATCTTATAATCGTCTAACAAGAAAGGATACTTTCAACCATGCGTTTTCAAACTCTATCGGTTCACGCGGGTGTCGATAAGGATACTTCGTTCAACAGCGTGATTACTCCCATTTATCAAACATCCACCTTTCGGTTTGAAGATATCGGTACAACCAAAGGCTATGATTATACGCGGACAGCCAATCCGACCCGCACAGCACTGGAAGAAAATATTGCGGCTTTAGAGGGCGGATTAACAGCGAAAGCGGTAGCAACAGGAATGGCTGCCTCGATGACAGTGCTGCATTTCTTGAAAACCGGCGATCATGTTCTTTGTACAAATGATTGTTACGGTGGGACGGAACGGATCCTTCGCACCTTTCGGGATACCTTTAGGCTTCAATCGTCGTATGTGAATATGGCAGACCTTGATGCCGTTCGAAACGCGATCCAGCCCAATACCAAAGCGTTGTGGATCGAGACACCAAGCAATCCTTTACTCAATATCATTGATATCAAAGCACTGGCAGACATTGCACACGATATCGGCGCACTTGCCATCGTCGATAACACATTCCTCACACCGGTGAATCAGCGCCCATTCGAGTTCGGTGCGGATATCATCGTTCATTCCACTACAAAGTACCTCAATGGACATAGCGATGTCGTTGGCGGCGCGGTGATCGTGAATCGTCCGGATCTGGTGGATCGTGTGCAGGCTATTGTGAATGCTCTCGGGGTTGGTGAATCACCATTTGACAGCTGGCTCGTTCTGCGCGGGATAAAGACACTCGTTCCCCGAATGAAAATGCATGAAGAAAATGCGCATACCGTCGCGAAATTTTTACTGCAGCATCCGAGGGTAAAAAGAGTATTCTATCCGGGGCTGTCGACGCATCCGGGTCACACATTGGCCAAGCGGCAGCAACATGGTTTTGGCGGAATGGTCTCGCTCGAAGTGAAGGGCACACTCGAGGATGCGAACAACATCATGCGCTCTACGAAAATCTTCACTCTAGCAGAATCTCTTGGGGGGATCGAATCGCTTATCTGCCATCCGTGCACGATGACGCACGCTTCGATGAATCCGGAAGCACGGGAAAAGGTCGGGATCAACGAACGAATCATCCGTCTTTCAGTCGGCATTGAGGACAAGGAAGACCTGATCGAGGACCTGGAACAGGCTCTGGGAAATTAAAGCGTGTTCTGTTGTTTCTGGTTTTCTGCGTGATGTTTGACCACTTTTGCCTGCGTATGAAAGATGACTTCTTCGGCAATGTTGGTGGCCATATCGGCAACGCGTTCCAAATTCCTGCTGATGCGAATCAATTCCAATCCGCTTTCAATAGATCGCTTATCGGTTCGAATGAGTTCAATGACTTCGTTGGTCATCAATCGATTCAATTCATCGATTTGGTCGTCGCTTTCCAGCACCGAACGGGCAAGTTTCGGATCAAGAAGAATAAAACTATCCAGCGCATGGCGAAGCATGAGTCTTGTCGTTTGTGCCATGGTCGGAATTTCCAACAGTGTACCGAGCTTGCCCTCTTTATTCAACGTTAACGATGATTCTGCAATATTCACGGCGTGATCGCCTATGCGCTCGAGGTCGTTGTTAATTTTTTGTGCTGCGATAATAAATCGTAAATCGCTGGCAACCGGCTGCTGAAGCGCAAGTAAATCGACGATGGCATTGTCGATTTCGATCTCCAGAGAGTTCACCCGGATATCGCTTTCGGTGACTTGCTGTGCCAGTTCGCTCTTCTGTTCAAACAATGATTGAATGGCGAAGCTCATGTTTTCTTCGACAACGCTCCCCATTTTGATCAATGTCGTTTTCACGCTTTCTAATTCATGCTGAAAATGACGTTCCATAGTCTCTGCTTTCTTGTTGAAGAGATTGATTAACCAAATCTGCCGGTGACATATTCTTCCGTCTGCTTGATAGACGGCATGGTAAAGATTTTCTTTGTTATATCGTATTCGATCAGCTCGCCCAAGTAAAAGAACGCCGTGCGGTCGCTTACGCGTGCTGCCTGCTGCATATTGTGAGTCACGATCACGATCGTATAGTTCTTTTTCAATTCATAAATCAACTCTTCAATTTTTGCTGTCGAGATCGGATCGAGAGCACTAGCCGGTTCATCCATTAACAATACATCCGGATTGACGGCAAGGGCACGTGCAATACATAGACGCTGCTGCTGCCCGCCGGAGAGACTCATGCCACTCTTGGAAAGTGAATCTTTCACTTCATTCCAGAGCGCCGCTTGTCGAAGACTCCGTTCAACTCTATCGGCGATATGATTCTTGGATGCCATCCCGTTCAGCCGAAGCCCTGCTGCGACATTATCGAAAATTGACATTGTGGGGAATGGATTGGGTTTTTGAAATACCATGCCGACACGCCGCCTTAAATTCACGGGATCGTTTTCGTAAATGTCTTCACCGTCAAGCAGAATGGATCCATTCATGGTACCACCAGCGACCTCGTGCATTCTATTAATGCACCGAAGGAACGTAGATTTTCCACACCCAGATGGACCAATGATGGCAACGACATGATTCTTCTCGATGGTCAGGGATACGTCGCGCAATGCCTGAGTTTTTCCGAAAAAGGCATTCACATTTATTGCCTCGAGTTTTATGTCCATGACACTCGATGTACTGAGATGGGATGGCCTCTGGACTGTTTCTGTCATAAGAAGTGTTCCTCAATTCTTGTTCTCTGCGTAACGTCCGCGTGTAGCAAACCGGAAAGTGATGTTGATGATGAAAATCAGCAGGATCAAAATAAATGCTGCACCCCAGGCCTGTCTGTTCCAGTCCTCGAACGGAGCTTTTGCATAATCATAAATAAAGACTGTCAGCGATGCGATGGGATGACCGAGGTCGGTAGACCAAAACCGGTTCCCCAGTGCGGTAAATAATAACGGAGCAGTTTCTCCAGCAGCGCGTGCAATAGCCAACAGTACACCGGTAGTTATTCCTTTGAGGGCTGTCGGGAGAATAACCTTCAATGTCGCTTTCCATTGTGGAATACCGAGAGCCAGAGCCGCCTCGCGGAACGATTGAGGTACAAGCCTGATCATTTCTTCTGTGGTGCGTGTAGCAGTTGGGATCATAAGAATGGCAAGGGCCACTCCACCTGCAAGCGCAGAGAATTGTTTCATCGGAATAACGACAAGTATATATGCAACGACACCAACGACAATCGAGGGTACACCGCTGAGGACATCAGTGAAAAACCTGACTGTTTGGCCGAGAGTATTATTGCCGTACTCAGCAAGGTAGATACCGGCAAAAATACTGACGGGGAGGCCGAAGAGGCAACCAAGTCCGATGAGGATTGCCGTTCCGACAAGTGCATTTGCCATGCCCCCGCCTGTTTCGCCTACTGGTTTTGGCATATGGATAAAAAAATCAACATTCAGGGAACTGACTCCCTGCGCCAGAGAGTAAAAGAAAATAAGGAAAAGGGGAATCACCGCAATGGCCACACTAAGTATCGAAAGCGAGGTCATAACAGTGTTTTTCGTTTTCCGCCAATGATAGTTATTGAATGTGAACTTCTTCATGGTGTTTTAAATTTCCTGGTGATGCTCCAGACAATCAAACGTGCAATACCATTCAGTATGATCGTCAATACAAAAAGGATTAAGGCGATCTCAATGAGCGCGCTTGTATACATCGAGGAAGTTGCTTCAGCGAATTCATTCGCAATCACACTGGCCATCGAATAGCCTGGATCGAGGAGCGAAAACGATATTTCCGGTCTATTGCCTATGACCATCGTTACGGCCATTGTCTCACCCACAGCACGGCCAAGGCCAAGAAGGGTCGCACCTAATAAGCCCGATTTGCCGTCGGCAAGAACAATCATGGTGGATTCCCATTTCGTTGCGCCGAGAGCAAGGGCAGCTTCGCGTTGTGAAGTCGGTATCGCACGAAGAATATCTCTGGAAATGGACGAGATAATTGGAAGGATCATAATGGCAAGGATAATCCCTGCTGCTAACATTCCATACCCGTACGGTACTCCTCGAAAAAACGGAAGAAAATCTGCATGGGCCAATAAGAATGGTTCAACAGTAATCCGAAGCCAGGGAACGAGTACGAATATTCCCCAGAGACCATAGACGATACTCGGAATCGCAGCAAGTAATTCCACCAGAAATGAAATCGGGCGTTCAAGCCAGCGTGGTGCCAGTTCTGAGAGAAATATTGCAACACCGATGCTTAAAGGAAGAGCAAGTATTAAGGCAAGAAAAGAGGAGACGAGTGTCCCGAAAATAAAGGGTCGCGCGCCGTATTCATCAGCAACGGGGTCCCAGGTGCCCGTGTAGAGGAATTTCCATCCAAATTGTTTCAGAGAGAGTTCCGAACCATGCACCATTTCGTATCCCATAAGAAAGACAAGAACAAGAATAAAAAGGGCGAACACCATGGTCGTCGTCTTAAATACTCTGTCACCAATATGATATGTCTGCTGTTTCATGGTTATCGAAGAGACAACAACGGGCAGCAACAATAATTTGTACTGATGCTGCCCGGCTGTTGTGCAGTGTTCGTGTAAGAATCTCTACTCTTTGTGTCACTCTGTAACGATAGATGCGATTTTCTTCTCGCACATTTTAATAACGTCCTTGGGCAACGGTGCATAATACAGGTCTTTTGCGTACCCTTGACCTTCATCCATTGCCCAGGTTAAAAAGCTGGCAATTTCCTTTGCCTTAGATTTATCTTTCATATTCTTATAGATAAGAAGCCACGTGAAACCGGAGATGGGGTAAGAATCCTTTCCGGCTGCATCGGTTATGGAAACACGCAGGTCTTCTGGCATGTTTTTCGCTGCTCCAGCAGCCGCAGCAGAAACTGATTCAAATGTCGGTTCAACATAATTACCTTCCTTATTTTGCAACGAAGCATAGGACAAGCCATTCTGCACAGCGTATGCCAATTCCACATATCCGAGAGCACCTTCAGATTGTTTCACCAATCCGGCCACGCCTTCGTTTCCTTTGCCGCCTAAGCCTACCGGCCAGTTCACAGAGGCACCCATGCCAATATTGACAGCCCAAGTTTTACTGACCTTTTTCAGATAGTCGGTAAAGATATTTGTTGTGCCGCTTCCATCAGAGCGATGCGCTACGATGATTGCTTGATTCGGAAGATTCTTTCCGGGGTTGATGCTTGTGAGTTCATTGTCATTCCAGCGTGTAATCTGACCAAGAAATATCTTTGCCAAAACATTAGGAGTCAGTTTCAAGCCTTTTCCTGCCGCTGGAAGATTATAGGTAACAACAACAGCACCCATAACCGTAGGAATGTGCAAAATCTCGGAGCCCTGTTTTTCCTTCACTGCAGCCATTTGGGCTTCCGACATTGCCGCATCGGATGCACCGAAATCGACGGTGCCTTCGGTGACTTGCTTCATGCCTCCGCCACTGCCGATGGACTGATAGTTGAATTGAACTCCATGCTGTTTGCTATACACATCGAACCATTTTGAATAAATAACGTACGGGAAGGTAGCACCAGCTCCGTTCAGTTTCATTTGCGCTGCCAATGTCCCACAGATAACCAGTACGAGAGTCAGGCTTATCATTAATCTTAATAATTTCATGTTATTCTCCTAGGTATTTGAAATATTGCTGAGAAGTATTGTTCCAAGTGCCATTTTGTTGAATGAGTTATAGAAACACATAGTAGAGTGTCAACCGGCCCGTGACAGAGGCATCAGGTGTGGCTCCGCCGACAGGGTTTTCGTATGTCTCGTACAGAAGATTAGGCATAATTTGTACGTTTTTGTCAACCTTCCAGGAAACTCCGGCAATAATATAATTGCGAACATCTCCCTTTGCATTAGGGGCACTATCTGTGTTCGGATCCCAATAATCATAACGCGCAATGGCAGTAAGTTCCGGAAGAATGTTGTAGGTACCATAGAGAGAATATCCAAGTCCCTTCAGCGAACCTAACGATCCCCCTGTAGGGATAAATTTATTCGATTGTGATGTCATAAATGCTTCAATGTTGACACTGTACGTAAACGGAACAGCGTAACCGGCAAAGAATGCCGTAGTCCACGTACCGTTAGCGCCAGCCGCAACACCGGCCGCATCTTTGTAATCTGCATAAAGAGTTGCCTGGAAGTTTGTAGACGGTTTTACTTGAAGATGTGCATAGTAACGTTTAAAGAGATCCGTCTCGGGCGAGTTAGCGCTTCCATTGGCAACCATCACCCAATATTGAATCGTACCACTACGGGTGATAGCTCCCTTCAGGGAGATACCCTGATCGCGTGAAGGGACGATGCCGCGTAAATCCATGATGGTCTTTTCCAGTGACCGATATCCCCAGGCTGCTTCAGAGACTTCGTATGCCGGTGTTGGCTGAATACCAAAAATCACGTCGCTTCCGGAAAAAACATTCTTCCAGCGTAAATATGCATCTTTCACAAACACGCTTATTTTTGATGCTTGATTGGAGACATTTCCGGTCCCGGCAGGAACGGCAGCTTTCCAACTGACGGTATCTATTGTTGCCGAACTTGCTGGAATGGATGTTGTGAATGATTTTGTTTGATCGACTGTCTCTTGTACTTGATCTGCTTCAAGACGGAAGCGTGTGGTGAATTGCTCCGAAATATCATTGTCATAAGCGAAGTAGATACGGCGGAATTGGAATGCTGTGTAACCAACCGGACCAGACGGGCTTGCAACGTTTTTTAAACTTCCGAAGTTTGCATCGCGAGCAAGGTTATCATAATAATCGCCAAACATATAACCACTGAATTTTCCCTGGGCAACCACCATGGTTGAACCAAGCAGAATACCTAACGCGCAGAGCGTGAGTATTTTTTTCATAGATGTATATCCCTTTATGATGTGTACTGAACTGTGTGTTAATATGGAGTTATCAGAAATGACAATGCAAATATTTTTCAGACGATCCTTGTGGAGGTCAAACACCTAAGAAATGAACCAACACGCCAAAAAGAAAGAGTGCCCCGGCGACCATACCGAGAGAAATATAGAACTCTTTGCCGCTCATAGGCATACCCTCTTCTCTTGAAAGATCTTCAAGAGAGAGGATGTGTGCTGCAATCCATTGTTTCATGTGTAGCACCTTTCAATTTCTATCGTCACTTGTTACGCTACAAATATCGCATGAAGATATTGCTGGAAGATGAAGGATTTATTACGAATTTGTTAAACTCTAAGATGATATTTTCGCTGCATGTGAATATGGAAAATATCACCGTGAATACTATTCCGAGACTATTCGATGTTTCGATCAAAGTGGCAATCCATGAAAAATGATATCAAGAACTAGAAGTGCAGCAATGATCATTGCTATGGTGCTATAGAATTCACGGTCAGTGATCGGCTGAACATTTTCTTGCCGATCCTCTTCGGGAGGGAGAAATTGCCTCACGAGCCAGAACATGAACGGTTCATGAAGTTTCGGAGATGTGTTCATTTTTTACCCTTTTCACTTGATACAAATATAGAATATCTATATTACCTCATGCTTAGGGATTTGTTATGAAATTGTTAAAATCGCTCAAGACGCCTCGTAAGAATCGCAGCGAAATAAGGAAGCTTTGGAAAGGAAGCCGAATAGGCGAAAAATACGAAAACAACGTCCGATCATGGCGATGAGATAAAATCAGCTTCGGAAAGAAGCTCTATTCCAGCGCTGGAGCGAATAATTATACAAACCTTGCCCTCCCATCGTAAAAATTGTACATTATCCGCAAGAAGTTATTAGGCCAGCTATCCATTGAATGTTCCGTGATGATAAATTATTCCAAGAGACATCGATTGATAAACCCGAGGGCATCATGAAGAAGTATCTTTTTCTTTTATTTTTTTTGACCGGAAATCTCGATTCACAGACAATCGATCAAATCGAGAAGCACAAAATTCTCCTTCCCAACGGATGGGGAATTACCGTCATTGGAAAGAGTGCGCCGCTTGGTGATCTTCCTCTGAATCTCGCTGTTTCGCCTGATAAAAAAATGATGGCCGTAACAAACAATGGTGAAGGAACGCAAAGCATACAGCTCATCGATATTGCAACAGGCAAGTTAACAGACACGAAAGAAGTACGCGTTGCCTGGCTTGGACTTGCCTGGAGCGATGACTCAAAAACATTGTATGCCTCAGGCGGCAACGGGAATTATATTATGCGGTTCCTTGTCCATAATAGTAAACTTAGGCTCCGCGACAGCATTATTTTGGGAAAACCATGGCCTGAAAAGATTTCAATAGCCGGCATCGCCCTCGACGATTCCAGGCACCTGTTGTATGCGGTGACCAAAGAAAATAATTCGCTTTATGTCGTCGATGTGAAGCAGAAAAAGGTTCTGAACCGATTTCCTCTCGACGGAGAAGGATATACCTGCATGCTTTCACCCGATAGAAAACTGCTCTATGTATCATGCTGGGGCTGTAATAAAGTTGTCACCTTAGATACACGGAAGATGCTCCTGACAGACGCAGTGATGGTAGGCGATCATCCGAACGAATTGCTGTTGAACGCAGATGGTTCGCTCCTCTATGTCGCAAATGCAAACGATAATTCCGTATCAGTCATAGACACACGGCAGCACAAGATGATCGAGACATTGGATGCAGCATTGTATCCAGATGCACCAGGCGGATCAACCACGAATGGTATAACGCTCGACAACAAAGGACAAACGCTTTTTATTGCCAACGCCGATAATAATTGTCTTGCAGTATTCGATGTAAGAGTACCGGGTAACAGTAAAAGCAAGGGATTCATTCCAACAGGGTGGTATCCTACTTGCGTGAGGATTGTTGGAAATACGATCTTTGTCGCCAATGGAAAAGGATTCTCTTCCCTTCCCAATCCGCGAGGCCCTAATCCGATGAAGAAAAGGACCAAGGTGGAATATCAAAAAAGAACTTCTGCACCTGAGAAGGAACAATATATAGGCAGCCTCTTCACAGGTTGTCTTAGTATGATTCCCATACCGGATGAAAAGCAGTTGTCAGTTTATTCACAAGTCGTGTATCGAAACACACCTTACACAAAAGAAAAAGAAATTCGCAGTATCGGCAAAGCCGGAAATCCCATCCCATCGAAAGTGGGCGACGCATCGCCGATCAAACACGTTTTCTATATTATCAAGGAAAACCGGACATACGACCAGGTGCTGGGCGATGTACCCGGAGGAAATCGGGACTCTTCCCTCGTCTTGTTTGGAGAACACATAACACCTAACCAGCACGCACTTGTAAAGGAATTTGTCCTCCTCGATAATTTATTTGTCGATGGAGAAGTTAGTGCCGATGGACATAACTGGAGCCTCGGTGCCTATGCAACCGACTATCTGGAAAAGAACTGGCCGTCGCAATACGGAGGACGCGGCGGTACGTACGATGCTGAAGGAACCCGCAAGATTGCGAATAATAAGAACGGTTTTATCTGGGACTACTGCAGCCGGAAAGGTGTAAGCTACCGGACCTATGGTGAATTTGCCGATGATTATAAACCAAATATTCCGGTCCTCGAAAACCATTTCTGCCCTTATTATACAAGCTGGGATCAAACGGTGATGGATACCACCAGGTTCCAGCAGTGGAAAAGAGATTTTGATTCACTCCTCGTGATTGGAGCAGTCCCGCAGTTCAACACTCTCCGATTCATCAACGATCATACCGAGGGACTCAAATTAGGACGCCCGACACCGATCGCTGCGGTAGCTGACAATGATCTCGCCGTCGGTCTTTTTGTTGATTATCTGAGCCACAGCAGAATCTGGAACGAAAGCGTTGTCTTTATTCTTGAAGACGACGCACAAAATGGTCCCGATCATGTCGATGCTCACCGAAGTCCTGTTTATGTTGCCGGCGGATTCGTTCGGAGGCAATTCATCGATCATACGATGTATTCCACATCGAGTGTGCTGCGGACCATCGAACTGATTCTTGGTCTGCCTCCGATGAGTCAATATGATGCAGCCGCCGAACCGCTCTGGCGTTGTTTCGGTGACACCGTCAACAGCGCTCCTTTTGATGCAATTCCAGCACAGGTGGATCTCTTCGAAAAGAATACGGCAATGAATGAATGGCAGCAGAAGAGTGAACAATTGGACTTTGGGAAAGAAGATCGTGCCCCTGAAGCTGTGTTCAACGAAATTCTCTGGGCAGCGATCAAAGGGACTGGTTCACCCTGCCCGCCGACACGTCATGCAGCGTTTATTAAAACCAATTATTCTCCGGGTGGGTACTGATCCGGATGAATGATTCACCATTGAGGGATCGTTGGTTTCTGAAGCGAATGTCTCCTGCATGGCAAGGAGCGTCTCCGATATTTACAACCCGCGTAACCCCGTCTTGTCCAACTTTCAGATTCGAAAGGTCAGTTATTATCCCAACCATCCAAAGAATGTATTCTTGCCCTCTCAGAGCAAAAAGAGTACATTATTCCCAGGAGATTATCGGGCTGGCTGCACAGTTTACTCATTGAAGACGATTCATTCTGTATATGCAAGCGGGACCTCATAGAGGAAGAATAATCATACTGCGATGGTGATGTATCGATGAGATAGTAAAACAATGTTGAAGAACTCGGTGTAGATACTGGAGTAGAATTCCCAAACGAAATGAATTCTCAAGCGGAGACTAGAACCGTGAACAACTATTCCTACGGCGGAGCACGCGCATTGATTGCTTTACACGAACAACACATGCGCTCGTTTCTGAAAACATGGACTAGGGCAAGGAAGGCGGGTGTTACCCTCCCCCGGACAACCGATCCTGCTTACAAATCCATGGAGACTCTGTTACGGCACCCGCTGAAATCATCGCGCGGGTACATTATCTGGATTTGTCAGAAACTTGAACTGCCTGATCCGGAGATTGATCCCGTGCCGGGACTCAAGCACATAGAACAATCTGCCGAACAGTTCCTCGAGCATCTGCTGAAACAATGGCAGTTACCATTACGCGATGTTCCAGAAGAACGTTTCTTTGACCGTACGTACACTTCCAACTGGGATGTAAAGTATTGTATTGAATCAATGCTGGAACATGCCGTTATGCACCTGATCCGGCATGAATTTCAACTCATCAACCTGATAAACGATACAACACGATAATTGTCCCACATCATTCAACATCTGCTCATCGAATCTAAGGGGATCCCCGTCTGTCCCTTTCGGAGAGTAAACCGTACGGGAAGGCAAACAGATCCAAAACATCGCGGATACTCAAGAAAGCGGACGGGACGACCTGAGCTGCAATGCTTTTTAGGTACTTGAAAAACAAAGCGTATTGACAAACTCATTCCAATATAGGAGGATGCGATTATGGAGAAAATTACGGAACTTTTTGTCGTCGTCGAGAATAGGCCAGGTGCACTGGGAGATCTTCTCGGATGTCTCGGCAGGGAGAGAATCAATGTCGAGGCAATTGGACTTTTTCAGGATGTAGCGAAACTTAGTGTCTCAGATACCGGTCGAGCAGTGAATGTACTGACACAAAGCAACTACCAGGTGGAATTGCGGGAAGTCCTTCGGCTTCACCTCGATAATAAACCGGGCTCGTTTGCCATCGTTGTCTCGCGTCTTGGTACGGCTGGCATCAACATCGATTACTGCTACGGCACCGTCGGCAAAGGACAGAAGGACGCATCAGTTATCCTCGATGTACCGGACCTCGAACGAGCTATGTCGGTCCTCGAGGGAACCGAAAAGTAACGTTGACGTAGTGCGATTTCTTGCATGGAAGCCCTGCGATGCGGAACCTCAACTTTCTTTTTTATCCTACCTGCATTGACAAATAGTGTCTTCGGTTTATTCCATGAAAAGTTCGGTCCACCACGGCGTACTTTTATCGAATTGTCACTGGGTCATCCAATATTGTTAAGGAATTATTAACATCGCATTGATACCTTGAAACAGTGAGTATAGACCTCTATATTGCATACATCATACTCTGAAATCTAAAATTCTATGAAAAAAACTATCCTCGTTGTTGATGACGAAAAAGATATCGTCGATCTGCTTACCTACAATCTTTCCAAAGAGGGATTCACCGTTATCACTGCGCGGAACGGAAAAGAAGCTCTGGAAAAAGTAAAACAAAAACCGGACCTGATCATTCTCGATGTGATGATGCCCGAGATGAATGGTCTGCAGGTTGTTCAGGAACTTAAAAGGGATAAAAAGACTTCCACCATTCCCGTCCTGTTACTGACGGCAAAGGGATCAGAAACAGACGAAATTGTCGGGTTGGAAATCGGGGCTGACGATTATATTGTAAAGCCTGTCAAGATTGGGAAAATTGTTGCACGGGTGCATGCCGCGTTGCGCAGAAAAGACCAATCCGCGAGAGAATCAGTGCCTCACGTCGATCGTATTAAAATCCAGGATCTCGAGATTAATGTTCCAAGTTACACGGCAACACTTGGAAAACAGAAGCTCAACCTCCCTAGGAAAGAATTTGAAACTCTTGTCTACCTAATCCGCAATAGAGGAAGAGTCCTTTCCCGCGAATCGATTCTCAATGCTGTCTGGGGAGAAAACATCCATGTGGTGGACAGAACTGTGGATGTGCATATTCGGAAGATCAGAGAAAAACTGGCCACCTATGCTGATTATATCGAAACAGTTTCCGGTGTGGGATATCGATTCAAAGTGTAGATCGAAAACCTCCGCAGAGGCAGGATAAGTACCAGGACAATTGTCTTTGTCATTTCTCAGTCGCTTGCTGCTTTGGGACTTTGCTCCTCCGAAATGACACGTTTAGCTTTTATATAGATCCCGGTATCAAAGGGAAGCATTAATTTTTATTCTTCACAGCGAGCACTTATGAAAATACAGACCAAAATTACCTTGACCTATGTTGGACTTGCGGTAGTCATCGTTGCAAGTCTTGGAATCTTCACCGGCATGTGGATGGAATCCTTTTTTAAGGACCGTCTCGTGAGTGATTTAAGCCGGCAATCAGATTTGGTGCTGTTCATCCTCCAGGAAGATTCACTCCAGACATTTGCACAGGTTGACAATAAAGTCAAGCAAGTGGGCGGACTCGAACATTTACGGATAACACTCATCGATCGATCAGGAAATGTTCTGGCGGATACCGATATACCTCTTCCTGAACTCGGGGGAGTGCAGAATCACCTGGATAGGCCGGAAGTGCAGGAAGCAAAGCGAACCGGGATTGGTCATGACATCCGCCGCAGTACAACGGTCAAGCATGACTTCCTGTATATGGCAAAGGAAGTGAAATATTCTCCACGAAGCGGCCCTTTCCAATCGGTACAGTTTATCAGGCTGAGCGTTCCATATGAGGAAGTGCAGCATCAAATTGATATCATCCGTTCTATTGTGATTGTCGCAGGATTCTGTGTACTTCTGGCCATAGTGGCCGTCAGTATTCTTGTCTCTCGGCGTATCACCAATCCGATGACACAAATTTCCCGCGAGGTGGAACTAATCCGGTCAGGAGATCTCGATGCAAGGCTGACGGTGAAGTCACATGATGAAATCGGACTCGTCGCAAAGGCGATCAATGAACTTGTTGATAAGTTGAAGGCAGACATCGTTCAACTGAAAAAACTGGAACAGGTTCGCAGTCAATTTCTTGGGAATGTTTCGCACGAGCTTCGGACACCGATCTTTTCTGCACAGGGGTATCTAGAAACGCTGCTGGACGGTGCCGTGAATGATGCATCGGTGAATCGTTCGTTTTTGGAGAAGACCCAGATGAATCTCAACCGCCTGAATTCTCTTCTGGAAGATCTCATCAATATTTCCCAGATCGAATCAGGTGAAATGAAAATGAGTTTCCGAATTTTCCGCTTGAACGATTTTCTTGAGTCCGTAGCGAAGGAATATGAACCTCTTGCAGCAAATCGGAACGTTACGCTGCGCCTCCTTTTGAACACAAAAGTTGAAGATGAAATCTTTGGAGACCGTGACCGGCTACAGCAAGTGCTGAATAATCTTCTCAGTAATGCGATGAACTACAACAAACCTGATGGTGAAGTCATTCTTTCAACGGAAAAAATCGGGAATGAGATTCGAATAAGCGTTCAGGATACTGGCTATGGTATTCCGCTGGAACACATTCCGAGAATCTTCGAAAGATTTTATAGGGTAGACAGCGACAGGTCTCGAGCTCTTGGGGGTACCGGTCTCGGCCTCGCAATTGTCAAACATATTATCGAAGCACACGGAAGTGTAGTGAACGTGGAAAGCATCGTTGGAGAAGGAAGCACATTCCGGTTTGAATTAAGAAGCGTTTAAGCTCTAGAGGAACCTCAACGTTTGAGAAAATGATGGCGGAAAGATTATTCCATGAATCTTTCTATCAGCCAGTAACAAGATGCCGACACAAGCGCTGACGACGGGATTGTAATAACCCACGCAATAACGATTTTACCCGCAAGTCCCCATTTCACCGCAGAAACTCGTTTTGTAGCTCCCACACCCATAATAGCTCCGGTGATCGTATGCGTTGTGCTGACAGCGATTCCGCTAAATGCTGTAACCAGTAACGTAAATGCCCCGGCTGTCTCTGCACAAAATCCGCCGGAAGGCTTGAGTTTCGTTACCTTTTGACCCATAGTTTTCACGATGCGCCAGCCGCCGAACATGGTACCGATCGCAATCGCCGTATAACAGGGGATGATGACCCACCATTTGACAGGAAAATCATTGGTACTTGTCGTCTGAATAATGTTCGCATTGATGAGAAGGATCGTGATGATTCCCATCGTCTTCTGTGCATCATTGAGCCCATGTCCCAAACTATAGAATGCAGCTGACACCAGCTGAAGTTTTCTGAACACCCCATTGATCTTTGACGATGGATGTTTATTAAAGAGCCACATCAAGATGGTCATCATGCCGAATCCCATGACCATGCCGAGCACAGGCGCGACGATAATGAAGATGACCGTCTTCGTCCATCCGCTCCAAATGATTGCACCAAATCCTGCTCGGGCGATTGCCGCGCCTCCCAGACCTCCCATAAGAGCATGGGAAGAGCTGGAGGGAATGCCGAAGTACCATGTAATAAGGTTCCACGCAATAGCACCTAAAAGCGCCGCGAGAATGACGTACTCTGTGACCAGGTTCGCTATGACAAGCCCTTTACCAATTGTTTTAGCCACACTATGGCCGGTAAAGAGAAATGCAGCTGCAAAGTTAAAGAATGCCGCCCAGAGCACTGCCTTACGCGGTGTCAGAACACGAGTAGAGACGATGGTGGCAATAGAATTTGCCGCGTCATGAAATCCATTAAGAAAATCAAAGATCAGTGCAATAAAGACGATAAAGAGAATAAGAGGTATCATGGGGGCGAAGGTCCGCTTAGTTGTGTTTGATCAGAATCCCTTCAAGCACATTCGCTGCGTCTTCGCATTTGTCGGTTGCAGTTTCCAATCCTACCAGCACTTCTTTCAGTTTGATGATTTGGATCGGATTTTTTTCTTTTTCGAATAAGTCCGCCACCGCCTGATCAAAAATGTCATCGGCTTCATTTTCATATTCATTCACCTTCATGAAAGATTTCTGAAGATCTTCCGCCTTGTTCAAATTACGCAGGAGATGAACGCCATTCTTCAATTCCTGAATCGAAAGAATCAGTACGTCAATGAGGTTTGGCACAGCTTGGGGGACACGCGTGATCTTGTAAAGGGCAAATCGGTTCGCACAGCCGTCGATATGGTCGAGAATGTCATCGAGCGCGGATGCAAGTTCATGGATATCTTCCCTGTCCAGAGGCGTGACAAATGTTGAATTGAGTTCTGAAAAAATCCTATGGGTGATGGAATCTCCATCGTGCTCAATATCTTTAATACGCCGGGCAGCCTCTACACGCTGTTTTTGTGTTTTGCAAAGAGGGAGTATCTTAAGTTCTTTGCTGGCTGTCACCAGATTTTGAGCGGATTCCTCCAAGAGAACAAAAAAGTGATCATCCCGCGGCAGGAAACGCTTGATAATTTGGTCAAGTTTCATGTGTGTGACCTATATTGAGAATGTGAAAAACGATAACGATGTTCGTTTGGCAGGTGCAGGCATTGAGAGTCCCCAACGTGTCTGCCAAGGAAAGATAGTGGTTTATTATAATAAAACCAATTGCTCTTTTAAGAGCTTATACCAAGGAAGTTTACATTTTCGGACGGAATATTAGATATTCTGTGTTCCCGTAGGACTTATTTTTAAGGTTCTATATGAAAGATGATGCAGGATGGACGTGAATTGTTGCCCTGCATATTTTTCACATGTAAATTTTTGGTTTTCAAGAGTGCAAAACTGTTATCCTTAAAAAATGTCCGGGAAAAATTCAGACTTGATCGATCGTCTTCGACAAAGCTGAAGAAGATATTATATCTGCTTCATTTTTTATTGTTGATAACTTGAAATTCGGTAAATTTAAGTATAAGATAATAGGGGCAAGCATGGAAGTGCTCTGCTGTTGCTCAATTTCATGCCCGGCAAAGACATTGGAAAGAAATTCGGACATAAAATATTCTTCCAGACGTACAATCGAGAATCAAAACCGCCCTTTTTCAAGGAAATATGCATAAGCTTAATCTGGTATTTACAGCCGGTTCATTTTTCTCTACAACACTTCTGTTACAAAGAAGGTTCTGAGAATGACATCACTCACCCGAAACCTCATCACTCTTTGTCTGATTGCTCTTGCGGGGTTGTGTCTCCCCTCCTGCGCTTTCTTTGGATCCAAGGGGATTGATCAGATCAAGAATCCAACCGCACGTTCACGGCAGATTGTTGTCGTAGCAACGGCAGGATGGGATTCATTGACGGGTTTTCTGAAGTATTACCAACGGGATCGATTGGGTGGACCGTGGCAGCCGGTTGGCGATACGTGCGGGGTCAATGTCGGACGTACAGGACTTGCATGGGGAAGCGGACTTCATGGGAGAAATCTCGCTGATGGGCCGAGGAAGCAGGAAGGTGATGGCAAGTCACCCGCAGGGGTGTTCCGGTTGAGTGCGGTTTTCGGATATGCGCCGAAAGAGAGTGTTCAATACCTGAACATGCCGTACATCCATGCAGATTCCACCTGTCAATGTGTGTACGATGTCCATTCAGAATACTACAATCTGGTGATCGACAGCCTTTCGGTCGTAAAAGCTGACTGGAAACGCCGTGAACGAATGAAACAGTCCGATAATTCGTACAAATGGGGTGTTGTCATCGATCATAACTCCAGTCCGCGTGAAGCCGGGGGCGGCTCCTGTATTTTCCTGCACGTGTGGGATGGACCTGCAATCGCAACTTCCGGATGTACAGCGCTTGAAGAATCACAAATCGTGAGATTGATCCAGTGGCTTGACGCCGGAAGCAATCCTGTACTGGTACAACTGCCAAGTGTTCAATATCAGAATCTGAAAGGAATCTGGAAACTGCCCTAGCGCGAGAAGGAGACATTGGGATAATGAGCTTACATTCGAGAGGAAAATTCCTCGTTTACTAAGAATTTCCCACTAAATTTGACAGTTTGCAATCATTTGATCCCCCTTTCCTTTCATATTCTGTCAGAAGTTGGTAATATTTACGATTCTATGCCTGCAATATTAAAGAAATATCTTTTGTTGTCGATATTTAATATAGAAGCTCATCAGGCGTTGAATTATTCCAAGATATAATCAAGATAGACCGGCAAAAGAAACAGGACGTTCTTAATGTGCCGGTTTAAAACCGTTTCAAATAGAAAGAATAAAATCGGATATTCCGGCGTCGAGGATGTTGTTTGAAGCCAGGATGGTACTATGAACATCAATGAAGTGGCAGGCACCAATGTGCCGATTCCGGGAGCTCGTTCCAAAAAGTCGAGGGATGAGAAACCTGTCGAAACGATTAAAAAAGATCGTGTCGAATTGTCCGGCGAAGCCCAGTCGTTGTTTGAAACTGAGCAGTCCAGGCAATTGACAGAGATTCAGAAAAAAATTGCCGATAGATTCTATGAGCGCCATGAAGTCATGGTGCATGTCGTGGATGCACTTCTGAAAGACCTTGTGTAGAAATTCAGACAAGCAAGGGAGCAATTAGCAGCGCTCGATCATCAACCATGATACATCTGCAACCAGATTCATCACTGGAAAATAACGTGAGTTGCCACTTACTCGCGGGATAATTTGATCAACGGATTGATATTCAGCGAGTGTTTTGTTCCTATGTTACTTCAAGAGGAGTAACTTTTGTTTGACCACTGCTGTGGGAGTCGTCAAAACAGCGATATAGACTCCGGAGGCAAACGAGGAAGCATTCCACCGAATTTGATGTTCCCCCTGCTGTAACTCTCCATCTTTTAACACCATCACTTCGCGGCCGAGGAGGTCGTAGATCTTCAGTTGTATCTTGGCAGTATGGGGAAGCTCTATTTTCAGCATGGTTTCCGGATTGAAGGGATTGGGGTAATTCCCAAGAGTCGGTGTCCTGGGCCGACTGCCGCTTCGTCTCAATTCAGCAAAAGTTACTCCAAGGTACTTTGCTTTCAAAGCGAGGATATGGTTATACGATTCATCGATCCGTGCAAGAGGGATGGTGCCGGCCTGAACTTTTTGTTCAATGATTCCAACGATCGTACGGGCAAGGGATCGATTGAGCGAATCGAAGTTGGTAGTATAGAGAAGGAGATTGACTCCGGCATTTACCGCCAGAACGATGCTTTCTTCGAATCCATAATTTAAGGTAATTGCTCCCATTCCCATCGCATCCGTGATCACCACTCCTTCAAATCCCATTTGATTTCTTAAAAGGTTCGTTATAACACTGTACGATAAGCTGGCCGGATACAACGAATCCAGGAATTTATTATAGAGATGTCCCATCATGACCATATCCGCTGAATGATTGGAAATCATTGCTTGAAAAGGAATCAATTCCTGGTCAGACCATGTCGTCGAAATATCGGTAAATCCGAGGTGCGAATCACTCACGGCACTGCCATGTCCAGGAAAATGTTTCAGCGTCGTAATGATGTTCTTTTTATGCATTTCCTCTATGAACCACCCGATATGCGCTGTAACACTGTCCGGCCTGGCTGAGAATGATCGTTCGCTCGCCCCGATTGCAGGACTTTTTGGATTAACGTTGACATCCGCGACAGGGGCAAAATTGGTATTGATGCCGGATTGCTGCAGCCAGCCGGTCATCAATGATGCCTGTTCCCTTGTTGAGTCTTCCTTATTAATTATCGTTCCGAGTTGATACGCGGTGCTGGTTGCAGTAAATCCATTTGATGAACTCAGACGGGCAACTTTGCCTCCCTCCTGGTCAGTAGCAATCAACAATGGAATGCCTGCCAGCTGCTGCAGCTGAGCGGACAATCTGGTAATTTGTGCCGGATTTTTTAAATTATTACTCCATGCAAAAAAGGTAACACCGCCGATCAATCCCTGCGCCAGATCGTTCTTCAGTGTGTCGATACTAGGTATCTTCTTTTCGAGCGAATCACCGATAAACGTTACCATGATCATCTGGCCGATCTTTTGACGAAGGGAAACCTGGGCAATGACCTTGGAGAAGAAAAAGGCAAAAAAGACAGTCGTTACGAGAGCGATTCGAAATTTCATGTCGGTTCAATCAATAGAAGTCTGTGATTCAGAAGTTCATCGTAAATCATCAAAATTCTTTTTGTTGTTGATATAGATAATTACCCTCCTGATAAGAGGGAATTGTTTCAGGGTCTTTTCAACCTGAAGACGGAGCCGCTGACCGGAAAGAAGTCCCTGCAGTCGCAATTTTCCGGTCATATAGACTATCGCTTGCGACTTTGACAGCTTCAATTTCTTCAACTGCAGCCCTGAACAATTTGTTGAGTAGCCGGCTTCCCTCTCAGAGAGGGTTGGCCCCTTCAGAAGAAGCAGCAGAGATTCTCGTTCGATATGTTTTGTGCGAACAACTCGTACGACCGGATACACATTCACGGGTATAGCCGAGGAATCACCTCTCCCCTGATCAGCCATCTCTTTTGCATTATGCTGAAAATAAAGATGGATCTCTTCTTTCGTCTGCGGATAAACAATAGAAAAAAAGAACAGAGTAATGAAAAGGAGAGAGAGACTATTCAAGTTCATTTCACAAGCAACGCTTTCCTGATCGCAGTAAAACTCCCGGCCTCTAATCGATAGATATAGAAACCGCTGGGAAATTGCGTAGCATTCCATGTGACATGATGGATTCCCACCGGTTTCAAGTCGTTCACCAGTACCGCTACCTCGCGTCCGAGGAGATCAAAGACAGCAAGCTTCACAAAACTCATCACTGACCCGCCTCCGGCGAGGTCTCGCCCCGCCTTTGGCGGGACGGAATAACTGATTACTGTTGTCGGATTAAATGGGTTGGGATAATTCTGCGCCAGTGTAAAATGTGATGGAATTCCTGCAGGCGTCTCCCCTTCGGCATCGCTCACAGAATTACCAACGGCGAGTGCATCGAAATAGATCGTCCCAATCGTCTTTGCCCCCGATACCTGTCTGATCACTACTCCTGCAAATGTACGTCCCGTACCTGGTACATTGCTCAAAGAAACCGTAACAAGTTTCCACCCTGTCCAGTTGATAGTTCCGGCGCTGACAGGAACATAACCTGTTGTCGGATAGAACCAGAATTCCAGCGCATTCCCGGTGTTATCTCCAAAGATCCAGGCACCGAATAATGACCCTCCTTCGACGGACGGTTTTGAACTGTTATACTCCCGCACGCAGCCTCCGGAGGTTCCTGAAAATTCATAGGTTATCTTTCCTGCACCCGTTCCGGATTTTTTCGGATCGGAAACAACACTGAACACCGCGCTGTTGGGTTTGATTCCTACGGTGCTTCCGCTCGCTCCAGGCTGCCACCAACTGCCGGTCGCATCCACTCCCTCGATAATCGTCCCATTGAAGATCTTGATGTTCTCCGTCGTAAACTGGATGGTTTTGGGGGCTTGAATCGAGTTCCCGCCAAAATCCTTTGCATTCTGATTCACAGTGAGGGTATAATTCTTCAGGGCCTGAAGTTCAGTTTGTGTGCGCACCTGAACGACGGTTGTACCGGCTGCGGATGACGAAGTCACTGCCCGCAAAGGAACAATACTTGAGGATTCATCTCTCAATTCGAACGTTCCTCCCGTCGTTGCGAGGTCAAGCGGTTCGCTGTAATCGGTGATGAACTCTACCGTACAGCTGATGTCTGTCTGATTATTTGCAGGATAGGTAGAGACAATTTCAGGAGGAATGATATCGAGCAGGACGGTTTTAAACGAAAAGCTATACGGTTCGCCGCCAATGCCGTCCCCATTGACATCAAGTTTTTGTCCAAGGTAGTTATGTGCACCTGTATCGATAGCGACATTGAAGCTCGAATCGAACGGGAAACTCGTTGCGGGAGTGAAACTGAGGGTGCGGTTAATGTTCGACCAGGAAAATGTTCCGGCAACGGAGGGGGTGATCTTGAACGCTGATTCTGTTGATGCTAATTCCATACGCTGGTTGAACGTCACCGATATTTTATCGTACACCTGTACTCGCCCGGTTGGAGGAAGAGAAACAACTCGCGGAGGCGTACTGTCCGAGTTGACCAGCTGCATAAGGAATCCCCAGTCCCAATTTGAGCCCGGATCTGTGTGGCTATTGCACGTACCAAATGTCGCAGGATAACCGCTCGAGGTCGCCCAGGTTACCCAGGCACCATTCTGATATTCATTATGGCCGATAATATGATTCCGATCCTTCGGTATACTCCACCGATCGCAGAGCCATCGTACCAATTTACTGGAAGCCATGTACATTTCGGGCGTGAACCAGGCGGGGCTGCTCGCATATCCTTCGTGCTCGATGCCGAAAGAATAGGAATTCAGGCAGATCGCATGCCATGCCCAATACTGCTCCTCGACTTGCTGCGTAATATCTCCCGCCGGTCTATCGCTGGCATTATCCTGTACACTGTTGACATCGTAATGGATACTCGCATTCGTCGTAGAAAGCTGGAAAAAAGCAATCGATCCAAGATAGCTTCCTTCCATATCGTGGATAACGATAAAATCTTTTTTATTCCCGCTCGTGTACCAATGTCCCGAATAGGCCGGTATCCACCGTGCGAGCGGATAATCGGGTTGGCCGGTCGTTTTGGAAAGACGCTGCACAGCGAAACGCGAGGTGTTCCACACCCCCTGTGCTGTCTGCTTCACTTTCTGCAGATCAACAGAAGTGGAGGGAAAATCGATTCCATATCCATGATATCCCTTCCCGATACGCTCGAACATCTGAAGCGCATATTGCTGGGAGAGATCGATCTGCGGGATTCCGGAATACGAAGCAACGGCATTCTGCCAGCTCTCCAGAGTCCCGTGCACGGTTCCCGATGGAATCGGGAGCACCTCATATCTTTTCCGCAGCAGCGCTGCAGCGCCCCGGATATTCTGGAAGGGATCCCGTTTAAGAACCTCCGGTTGAAAACTAATCAGTTCAGCGGCTTCCCTTAAACTCCTTCCGAAGAAAGAATCATCGTGAAGTCCCATAATACCGTATGCATGCGGCATACCGGCACAATTCACGGTATCGCCCTCCTGCCACTCGATGTGCTGCCAGCGTGTCTCCGTAAATGCAATGCCCTGCAGAATAGGTGCGGGAACATTGAATTCTGACGCCGCTTGATCAAACATCCGTACCGCAGATTTTTCACTTTGAGCAAATGCAGCACCTGACCAGAACAGAACGAAACAAATATACTTTCCAATATTCATTTTCTTCTCAATTCATTTTCTTAAAAATATTCGAGATGCATTATTTCTCTCTCGTTCTTGTGCCTAAGTGAAGATGACGGCAGCTCAACGGATTAAACACCTCCTGATGCTATTCGCATGGGATGACTTCGTCATTTTTAGTTAGTATCAGGTGATACCAAGGCGAAAAAACAGTATTTTCATCACAA
>CAZYYD010000041.1:0-40889 GCA_964651225.1 uncultured Ignavibacteriaceae bacterium | reverse complement strand
CTGTTTATCTTATTTTCTTGGCACCTAACCTTGGTATCAGGTGATACTATTTCATCAGAAGTAATTTCTTGGTCTCAACAAATGATCCCGTGTGAAGACGATACAAGTACATACCGCTCGCGAATCTAGCCGCATCCCACTGGACAAAGTGTCTTCCCGCCGGTTTCTCCCCGATCACCAATATTGCCACTTCGCGTCCGAGAACATCGAAGATCCTTAGATCTACATAGCTGGTTACTGGTAGCTCATAACTGATAACTGTTGTGGGATTAAATGGATTCGGATAATTTTGACTCAGATTGAAATTGACCGGAACTTCCTTTCCTGTTTCTTCTACGTTTGTCGTATTGAAAAAATAATTCAAGGAAGATGCCAGAAGACCAGAAAAAACTGACTCATCGGCTATCGTTTCCAACGGAAACCCGATGTAGACCACCTTGCCGGGAATGGAGGACGATCCAAACGTGCCCGAATAGCACACCCCGGCCCCTTTACCGTTTCCATAACTCATGCACAGCGATCCCCCGCCACTCACACCTATCTCATCAGGATAATCTGAAACATACGTTTGATCAAAAGAAATTTTCTGGTAGTTATGAAAAAGGGAATTCGTTGTGCCTTCGGCAGTTGTTGTTCCCGCATCATCTGAGAGGTAGGACGCTTTCAAATAGTCATTATAGAAACCCCGTGTTTCTGTGTTGCCATACCCGGAAAGAGCATACCCAATTTCACTTCCGGAGATGAAGAGATTTTCACCCGCTTCGAGATATTGTTTCAATGCATCACGTTCTGCTTTATAGAGCACCGTATCTTCTTTTGTGGACTGATCCCCGGCGATCCAGATTACTCCTTTATATGGCTGCAATGAAATCGTTTGATCATCAAGAAGACTTCTTTTTGCAGTTTCAATCGACGCGCCTTCCGATGCAATGCTTATTCCATATCTTGCGGCAAATGTATGTCCTGCACCACGCCACCCGCCGATTTGCCGGGAAAATCCATCAACAATTAAGATTGTTCCCGATGCTGTTCCAACTCCCACGCAGACCGCATTGGACAACATACTTTCCGGGGCTCCCGCGGTATTGAGCACGCTGGACACACGATAACTGACAGCTGTTCCTGTCGCTGTGATGGAGATGGTTTGTGTCTTCAAGGAGTTTTCATTCAACAATAAACTCCAGGAAGTGCCATCCGTTGATCGATAGAGGCGATACCCTGTCACATTGGTTGTATCACATTTCCATACGAGGGAATGCTTTCCAGACGTATTCACCGCCGAGAGCATTTCCGGCTGCTGCATGGAATACTGCCCCTCCATTTGATTCAAACTGACAGGAGAATAGACGGAAAGTTGATCAGGAGTATACGACCAATACGATACTCCCCAATCCCTTCCTGAAGATTCCGCAACTCTCAAGTATCCGTTGATCGATTTACCAACGAACAAACGAACATGACCAGATTTAAGAATTCCATCTCCCGGTTTGAGAAGATCCCAGTTGGCCAGGGTAGTTGTGATACTCGGCATCATGCTTGTCGAATAATGAGATGAGAGCTGCCAGCATCTGCTCACATACCCGGAACAATCTACTCCGACAGCATATCCCGATACTCCGGCAGTATTAATATCACCCGCATATCTTCCGATAGCAAGCCCAGCATCAAATTGCGCAACCGTACTAAATCCCCCCCATTTGTAGGGAATATGCGAATTACGGCCTATCACAAGCCACGATGGCGTTCGCACGACATCATTGTCCGGTCCGGTTACATCCGCTGGAGAAAGGTTCGCGGCAGAACATGTGTACCGATGGAGAATGTAAGATTCGGCAATACTGAGAGCAGTTATTCTGCTTGATGCCATAGTTTTCCCGAGCGATTGCACCGGATTTTTCGGCTCCGGCGTCTTTGCAAGATCATTAAAATGAATCCGCCTTTCATATCCCGCAGGGAATGAGACCACCATATCCCTGCCTTCCGTCAGTCCGCTCCAGCATGCGATGGAAAACGACGTCTCTTCCGTCATGAGATAATAGAGTCGTCCGGTTGCATCGATTTGCAGATCGCGTTCCGTTGTGCAGTAACTGAGAACAGGCAGAACAAGACGGCTGCATCGTTCACCCGCTGGTGAAAGAACAAGGACTTGCCGCTGAACCTGCAATGGGACTTCTTTCAGATACAGCTGTACTTCTACAAAAATATATCCTTGTGCATCGATTCCGATAACATCGCCAAATGCAAGGTTTCCTGGGTATTCTTCTTCATAGTGGACTGACCGACCGGCGGAGGTAACATCCAACACTAATCGCTCCCTCCCTTTGACAGCGATAGAGCCATTCGTACCATCGTCTGCTTTCAGCGATCCGTTTTCCATAGTCAATGAGGTTTCAGTTCCTCCGACAAAGGAGGATGAAGAGAGAGGAACAGACTGATCTATCGTTTTTAAAATCTTCGGCATATTTCCCGGAGAAACCGGATGAGCTCTATTCTCTTCGCGCACCGAGTATTGCAGAACTTTTAATTCTGTCTGGAGTGCGAATCCGTCTGCCAACCCGGTTATTCCGCGCAGACCATAGACACCGGAATTATCAATCCGCAAACTGATTCCGGCTTCTGTATAGGCCTGGTGTAAACTGATATCCATCTTCGACTGTGCAGATATACCTGCAGTCAGAACAGTGAGAAGAAATGCTGTTACGAATAAATATGGAAAGATCTTCATTCCGCGCATTGCCGTTTCCTAGTGCCACTACAAAAAAGTAATAGTGCTCGTTTCCATTTGTAATCACAAAATAAAAAACACAATGTCATTTAATGGAAACGGCACTAGGGCACATATTCCTCTCCGATAAATGAGATGACTGTGTCTTTGTGTATAATTTGAAAGGGAACTTGGTTGAACCGCGACTTCTGTCCCCGTTCAAATATTCCCTTGAGAGATGTATATTCCACCAACTGATTAAAACAGAAATTTCCCGATGAATCTGTACTCCATGTCTGCATTTTGAAAGTTGCATTCGGTGCAAGAGACCAGCGCA
The DNA here is from genome assembly GCA_964651225.1 of uncultured Ignavibacteriaceae bacterium. Classification (GTDB taxonomy): domain Bacteria; phylum Bacteroidota; class Ignavibacteria; order UBA10030; family UBA10030; genus Fen-1298. The sequence continues at coordinate 37,848 of CAZYYD010000041.1, read as the reverse complement.
GCGAACGACCTGGTCGAGCAGAATAGACAGGAAGCCCATGCCCGGATTGTTGAATCTTATGCGCGGATTTCTGCACTCCATCCGGCATCTGGAAAGACTTTTGTACAGTGTCTATCTCTGCATACCTAATACCGAGGGTATCGAACATACATTGAATATATGCATATGAGGTTTCTGCTGCTGCGGAAGAACTCTTCATCTGAGAAGACTCCTTTCTGCAGCCGACGAGCATCATCACCATTGCGGGAATAAGCAAAAGCAGTCTGCGTACATACGTTGGTAGGTGCAATTTCTTGCATTGGAGTGGAGATAGCCCACTATTCAATCGACAAGATACTTCACTCTGCATCTTGATACTTCCCAAGGGTTCCGAAGCGACGACTTTACATGCTGGCTTCATCATTTGAGAAGTATGAGCTTCTTCGTCGCGATATAGCTCCCAGCTTGCCCGCCAGTTATTTGGTGGGACTCGAATCTATAGAAATACAGACCGCTGGAAAGGCCTCTAGCATCCCAAGTGATCGAGTATCTTCCCGCCGGCCTCTCCCCGTTAACCAATATCGCCACCTCACGCCCCATCAGGTCGTACACAGCAAGCTTCACCAAACTCGTTATTGGTACCTGATAACTTATAACTGTCGTTGGATTAAATGGATTCGGATAATTTTGGAAGAGTGCAACTGTTTTTGGTAAGAGCTCGGACCCCTGCTCATCAACCGATGTTGCGGCGCCGTTGCCTGACAAAGCGATTCGATAGATCGGTACAGAGGAATTGTTATAGATCGTCACCGAATCGGTAAGAGAACCGGCAATGGTTGGAGCAAAGGTTAAGTCGATCCTCAATGTATCTCCCAGCTTCATTACCTTTGGCACGTCGAACGACGACATCTGGAAATTATTCGTTCTGAGAGTGATCGAGTCCACACGGACTGGGTTTGCCGATAAACTGGTTATGTAAAATGGAACTGTGCGTGAATCGCCAATAGGAATAGGGCCAAACACCACAAACGCCATGGACTTTGTATTGACATATAACGAGGGCGCAGGTGATGCGCCGCTTAATGGTATTTTCAGACTTCCATTGAGCGTGTTCACAAAGAGCGTATCAACAAATGAAGAACCGTACGTTTGCGGCAGAAATGCGACCGTGATAAAGATGCTGTCACCTGCTGCGATCGGCAAAGGCAGCGAAGGAAAACATCTAAAAAGTGCGGTCTTGGTATAGATAGCGAGCAGTGTATTGGAAATTTCAGCCCTGTTGCGTATTCCTATTTGCACGACTGTCGAGTCACCCAGCGCCGCCTGAGGAAAAACAACCGGCGTCTTCATTGCTAATAACGCCTGTTCTGTTTTAAATGCAAAGGAATAGACATCTCCCCCCACACCATCATCATTCTGGTCCAATCCATATCCGCTCAACGATCGAACACTGGAATTGAGTTGAACGGTGTAGAGTGTAGAGAAGAAGAGATTTTGTGAAGGAACAAACGTAAGAGTCTTATTCCCATTCGACCACACAAGACTCCCGGCAATTGATGGTGTTATCGAAAATGCCGTCCGGACAGAAGCAGTATCCATTGCCGCACTGAATTGGATTATCAGCGATCTGGAAACAAGGATTGACGTATCTGCCGCCAGAGGAGACGTTGAAACCACAATAGGGAACCGGTTGAAATTCAGAGTCCGATCATTGAAGTACACTCCCCCCGCCGCAACAGTCACCTGTGCCGAGTCTATTGTGTAATTGAGTTTTTCGAACCGGACGGTGTGAAGACCCGGCGCCAGACTGTCAATCATGTAATAGCCGTTATTATAGTTATCACCTGTATAGATAATATTTTCAGGCATCACACGCACTCGAATTCCATTCCTTGGACTTCCCGTGACGCTGTCAGTCAATATACCGGCAACGATACCAAAGTTATCACTTGGGACGCTGTAATATTGAAGGAAGCTTGAATAGATAGCATACGCTTCCATTTTTCGATATCGACTATTCATCAAGCGTCTAGCTTCAGCTTGCAAATCATGGAACGACCCTTCTGAAAGTTCTCCTGGCATGGCAAGGCCTCGCAAGACACCCAGACTAAATCCACCATTCGTACCTCCATAAAATGTCCAATCTAAATATCTCATGTTTGATTTCGTCCGATCGTTCTGAAATATTTTTTGTCTCATTATATCTGCCATGTCCCAAGATTCCGGGAGCTCAGGAACACCAAGTCCATTTCCCGTACTTGCATAACGATCAGTGAGTGATCGTTTTTCACGGACGAGAATAAGCGTGTAATTTATCGAAGTATTTGTTACACCGGTAGCATTTGAATGGATGGAGTGGAACCAATCAACATCATTCGAATTAGCAGTTTCAACTCGGGCAGCAAGAGAAGGTTCGTCAGCATCGTTCGGATAGTCATTCGTGTACCGAGTAAGAACAACAACCGCCCCCCGGTTTTCGAGCATCTCTTTTAGAAACAGAGCTTTTTCAAAATTTCCGTCTGACTCCCAGTAAGGAACATCTGCAAAGACCGGAGGCCTGTCATTGCTAGAATGTCCCCCATGCCCAGGATCTATGCAAAACTTGAGGTCGCTCAGATCTGTGCGCTGGGCAAAAAGTCCGGCACTTGAAAGAGTCATCCATGCTGCGGCAAAAAAGATTACTTTCTTCATTGCATCACCTCATATGTGATTACATAGACATCACCTGAGATGGAATTGACAACAATTTTATCTTCTGTCATTGAGCAGGAAGGATTCATTTCAATAATATCAGGAGTTGTAGTGAGCTGCACTTTGTTCTTCCCCTCGATGGATACTGCAAAAATGTCCGAAGCGTAAATTGTTTGACCGTCATCTTTATCGTCCATATAGACGATCCACTTTCCATCTCGTGTCCAGGAGGGAGAATCAAGCCGTCCTAATTTTACTATATTCTTTCCATCCACATCGCAGATAAAGGTTCCACGATCCACATCATAGGCTACTAACCTTTTTTTATCAGGAGATAATGATGGCCAGATATAATGTCCGTTTTTCAACGGATCGAGAACGGCACGTCTGCCGTTTTTTATGAGAATAATTTTTTCATTTTCAATTCCAAGAAGGGCAATGGAACCGACGGCCGAGGTCTTCGAGAGATTTTGTAATGCAGATCCCTTTGCATACACTACTTTTGCATTCACCAGCACTGGCGCAGAAATATCTTTTCCGCTGCTGATTATTCGAGATGACTTCGCTGCAATATCCCTGATAACGATTTCCCGGATTCTCTCTCCTCTGATCGCAGTTCCCCTGCTGCGTCGATAGCTCACCTGATTTCCATCTGCCGATATGACAAAATTTAAACCCGATGATCGGTCATGAGAAATCTCCTGAAGCAATGAAGTAGAGAGATTGAATTTCCATATTCCGGTAAATGTGGCATTCGTTGTGAAAATGGATTTTCCATCTGGGGAAAATCGTGGACAATTCCATTCCTGCGTAGCGAGCACCGGCACTTTTTCTACTGATATAACCTTGAGCTGGCCATATGCCGATACAGCATACAGGCAGCCGATGAGCAACATTGCAAGACCTTTTTTCATACTCTCCTCTTGAAAATTGTTGACCTACATTATTGGTGCCGCGCACAACGCAGCATGATCCGCTATATTCTCAATATAATCTATTTCTTTGCTATGAGAGAATCCACCTGGTGCTTAAAGTATTCACTTGCAAGATATGGATATAGGTTCTTTCCGGGGCAAACCGTCATTTTTGAATAATCCAGATGTCCTTTGATATGATCGGAAGAAACACCGTATTTTTCCGTGAGCATCGTCATCAGAAATACTATTGCCTGTAATTGGCGTTTATTCGGCTCCATTTCTTCGTAATTGCCGACGACACAAATCAGGGCATGTCCAGTGGGATCGTATTCCGTGTTCGTGTCGCCTGCATAATTGATATTTCTTCCTTCGTACATCCTGCCATCCAAATCGATGATGTAATGATACGGAATATCGATCCAATGTTTCTCTTTTCGCGACCACTGCTGCAAATCCCGGAGATAGTGGATCGGATCTTTCTCCTTGGGAAATGGCTCCCCCCCATGGTGCAGTGTAATATACAGAATAGTGTGATGCTTTGCGAGAGAATCGACTGCCGGCGTTCCGCCCCAATCCCGTACCGACATAATTTGCCGTTCGACTGATCGCATCGAATATTCCCGGGTGATACTGCATCCGGTGAGGAGCAATAAACCACAGGACAACAGTATAAGATTTTTCAAGTCCTTCCTCTTGTAATCACTCTAAAAGTTTTATTACCTTGTATACAATCGTTCATCATTCTTATCGGAGATAAGGCACCACTATGGCGAACTCAACTTTTCCCAGATTCTCTTTTATCAACTTCATCGTTCTTTTTTCTTTCGTCTCTTGTGCGTCTCAGGAAGTACCGCTCTATCTCAAAAACAAGCACTATGCAATTCAACTCGCCCAGTATGATCTCGACACGACACGGCAAGCAGATATTGTCATGTTAGGTAACTCTCTCACCTTTCATGCGAATTGGAATGAACTCCTGCACCGAAAGAACATTGTCAATCGCGGTATTATCAGCGACAACACCACCGGGTATCTCCACCGGCTGCACTATGTGTACAACCTGCACCCCAGGATCTGTTTCATCGAAGGGGGCGTGAACGATATTTATGCCAACGAGAAAGTTCCGGATATTTATCAAAACATCATTCAGATTATTGATACACTGAAACAGCACAACATCATTCCTGTGGTCCAATCTGCTCTTCTTGTCGGGAGTAAGTGGCACCACGCATATGAAAAGAACAAAGAAATCAATGCATTGAACACATTGTTAGAAGAATTTACAGCCAAGAACACTATTGAATTTCTTGATATCAACCCGCATGTCACTCGCGATGGTTTGCTGCGCCCGGAAATCACAACAGATGGTGTTCATCTCAACGAGCTCGGTTACGCGTTATGGGCTCCCCTCCTGGAACAACTACTTGTGAAATACAACCTCTAGATACCTTTTCAGCATTTTTTTATATTTGAATAAGAGGAACTCTCCCCTCTCCTCACAGGAGAAGGATAGCGTGAGGTCAAACATAAAGAACCGTCGAACACTCTTCACGCAATCAACCGATGCAGCAGCGGCGTAAAAATGTAGCCGTATGCAGCACCTCTGCGTGGACACCATGCTTCTGTAAACCGTATTGAATCTGGACCATGCATCCCGGATTTGCCGTCACGATGATATCTGGTTGAATGTTCCGGATATTTTCGATTTTTCGCTCCAGGATCTCCATCGAAGAATCAAATTGTACAAGATTATAAATTCCTGCACTGCCGCAGCACCAGGTTGATTCCGGGAGCTCCACATATTCATAATCGGTGAACGATCGTATCAATTCCCGCGGCTCCTTCGTAATGTGCTGGGTATGCACCAGATGGCATGCATCATGGTACGTCACCCGCTTGCCGGCAAAGGGGGTCGCTGAAATTGCTTTTCCGTCCTGTGCAGCTTTCAAACCGACCTTCCAGAGAAATTCCGTTATATCCATCACTTTTGCAGAGAGAGATTTTGCCCGCTCTGCATATTCAGGATCATCCGCGAGGACATGACCGTATTCTTTCATAAAGGCACCGCACCCGGCGGAATTCAGCACGATGTAATCGTATGCTTCCTTTTCAAATGCAGCAATATTATGCCGAGCCATTCTGCGAGCCGCTTCCATGGATCCATAATGCGCTTGTAAGGATCCGCAGCAGTCCTGGCCGGAGGGAACAATAACCTCGCAATCATGATGCACCAACAGATCGACCGTATCTTTATTCACATCTGCATACGCAATATCCATAGTGCATCCCGTCAAAAAGGCAACACGATGCTGTACCTTCTTGAGCGGCTGCGTCATCCGCGGAAGGGATAACGATGAAAACGAATCAGAAATCTTCGGCGACAGATCCAGCATTGCGTCAAGTTTTGCCGATACGAACTTTAATATTCGGCTTTTCTTGATAGGAGTCTTGAGGATTTTCTCAAAGAACCGCATAAATCGGCCCACCGCACGCAATCGCCACTGCCGTTCAAACAGCCATTCGAGCAATATTCGTTTCCCGACAGAGCTGGTCATCGTTTCAAAGCCCTGCTCAAGAATTTGAGTCCGCGCTGCCTCTACCAAAGAACCGTACTTGACTCCGGCCGGGCAGGCAGTCTCACATGCCTGGCAATCGAGACAATAGTTCATTTCCGCAATAAATGTTTTTGTGATGGGCAGGTCTCCGTCAGCGACGGATTTTATGAGCCTAATCCTTCCGCGGGGAGAAGATCTCTCAAGTCCGGTGATTGCATACGTGGGACACGTCGGCAGACAAAGTCCGCAATGCATGCAATTTACCAGCACGTTGTAGTCTGGAACGTTGACCCCTTGAAAAAAGGATGCCGTTGTCTTCTGGGAGAATTTCATGATTCAAACAAACGCTCCGGCGTCAGTAAATTTTTTCAATTCGGCACTATTCCGAGGCAGGGCTCCCTCGCACCTGGGCTTCATCGAAAATATCTTTCCAGGATTGAGCACGCCGTTCGGATCGATCGATTCCTTGATACGACGCATCATTTCAATATTAGCAGGAGGTGTCAGTTTTTCGAGGAATGAGCGCTTGGCCAATCCCGTTCCATGCTCTCCGGAAATTGTTCCGCCAAGCTTGACGGCATAAGTGAAAATTTCCTCGAACGCTTTTTCCGCTTTTGCAATTTCTGCGGTATCGCGTTCATCTGTCAGACACGTTGGATGCATATTCCCGTCGCCGGCATGACCAAAATTTCCGATGGTCAATCCATACTTGCTTGCCGTCGAAGCAATCACCTCGCAGAGAAGCGGAACTTCACTACGGGGAACGGTAGCGTCTTCCAGAATCGTTGTTGGACGGACACGGGCAAGCGATGAAAAAGCGATCTTACGTGCCATTCGCAGCTTCACTGCTTCCTCCTCTGTAGCGGCGATTTTGATCTCCTCTGCGTTATGCTTTCTACATATCTCCATGATTTTCGCCGCATCATGTTCAACAACGGATGCGGGTCCATCGACTTCGATCAAGAGGATGGCTTCCATCGTTGTAGGAAGATTGAGCGAGGCATATGCCTCCACACATTTGATAGTGGTGTTATCAAGAAACTCAAGAGCGGCCGGAGTAATATTCGCCGCAATGATGCTGGAAACCGTCTCCGCTGAATCTGAGACCTTTCGGTAATAGACCAGCATCGTCTTCGAGGTCTCAGGTTTCGGTAAGAGTTTCAGCAATACTTTCGTGATGACGCCGAGCGTCCCCTCCGATCCCACAAGAAAATCTTTCAGATTATAACCTGCAACATCTTTGACAGACTTCCCCCCCATCACCACCACATCCCCGGATGGCAACACGACTTCGAGACCGAGGACATAATTCTTGGTAACGCCGTACTTCAAGCCCCGAAGCCCGCCTGCATTTTCTGCAACGTTTCCGCCGATGGTACAGATAGCAGCACTGCCGGGATCCGGAGGATAGAATAATCCGACTTCCTCAACTTTTGTATGCAGGGTCTGCGTAATAACGCCCGGCTCCACCCAGGCAGTCAGATTTCTGCGGTCAATTTCGATGATCCGGTTCCACGAATTCATGAGAAGCACGAGAGAATTCTCTACGGGAATAGAACCGCCGCTTAATCCGGACCCCGAACCACGCGGAACGATGTTGAATCCGGTTTCGTTTGCCAGCCGGACGAGTGATGCAATATCGTCTACCGACCGCGGAATGACAGCCGCATCCGGCAGATAGTGCAGCATGGGTGTTCCGTCGTACGAATAGGAGATTCGATCCTCCTGAGAATCCAGGAAGCGCTCCGGGCCGACGAGGGAACGTATCTTCTGAAAAACATTCGAAGGTATCATAGCCGTACTCTCATTTTAGAATCGTTAATATTCTGATTGTAATTTCCATCTGTGTCTTGTACCTTAGGATGAATTGAGTAATGACTCATTGTTCTTTTAGAGTAAATCCCTTTATGCAGCATACAATATCGTTTCGACCATTCTTTTCTCTTGGATTCCTTGTCCTGGGACTTCTTATCGGAACGCAGACATTGGCTCAATCTTCTTTATCGCTTCGTTCCGACAACATCCTCCAACAACATATAGAAGAGATTGTCCGCGGTTTCCATGGCGATGTCGGTGTCTATGTTCGGCATCTGAAAACAGGGCAATGCGCATCCGTCAACGCCGATTCCCTTTTCCCCACCGCCAGTATGATCAAAGTTCCGATCCTCTGCGGGATCATGGAACGCATCCGCAAAGGTGAACTAACCTTCGACAGCGTCGTTACGTATCGCGATTCCATGAAGTATGACGACGGTTTCACCGGTTCGCTCAAGGATAGTTCCAAGGTGCCTGTCGGTGAACTCGTCCACCTTATGCTCACTCTCAGCGATAACACTGCTTCCGTATGGCTGGAAAGACTCGCAGGCGGAGGGATGACAATCAACCGCTGGCTCGATGCAAATGGATTCCATGCAACCCGCGTCAATTCTCGGACTCCGGAACGCGAGCAATTTCGCAACGTGTACGGCTGGGGACAAACCACCCCTCGAGAAATGGCGGAATTGGTTGTTCTGATTCACCAAGGCAAAGCCGTGAGTCCTGCGGCCAGCAACCGTATGGATCGCGCACTCGGACGATCGTACTGGGATGGAGAGAGTCTTTCGCAAATTCCGTCCTCTATTCATGTCCTGTCGAAACAAGGAGCTGTCAACCAATCCAAGTCGGAAGTGGTTCTTGTGAACGCTTCTTCCGGCGATTATGTTTTTTGTGTCATCACGAAAAATCAAACGGACACCCGCTGGGTACACGAGAACGAAGGATATGTCCTTTTGCGCAGGATTTCCCATCTGTTGCTGAACTATTTTGAACCGTCCCTGCATTGGTCACCTCTGCAAGGGATGGAAAAGTTCTCTCCGTGACGACTGTTTCTAGCCTGCCATATTCCTTGCTTCACTTCTTCGCGTGAAGTGCCAGAAGAACAGCACCGTGAGCAGGAGAGGCCAGAGGATGAACTATCTCGACCCGGGGAATATGCCGCTGAATATATTTTTTGAGCAGCCTGGCCAGGATCGTATCATGAGAAATAAGCCCGCCGATAAAAACAAGCTGTACCTTCGGAAGCTTTCTTGTTGAATCCGCAGACAGGACTCTTGGAGTCAGGATCCGGACATGGTCGCTGAGGGCGATGACAGCCCGTTGAACTATCTCCACACACACTGAATCTTTTTCCTCGGCACCCTGCAGGACGAGCGGCGCAACGGATGCAATATCGAAATTATTTCTGTAGACAGCATCAATAATCGACGATTGATCTTTGAGTCCGAAGGATACGGCAAGATCACGAATAAGCGTCGTTTTCCGGCCGAGACCATCAAGGTATCGCGCAACCGCAGCGATTGCTCTTTTGCCGATGTAATATCCGCTGCCTTCATCATCCAGGTATCTTCCCCATCCTCCGACACGATGGATGTCCCCCTGTACATCCTTCCCGAACGCAATGGAACCGGTTCCCGCAATGAGAATGATACCGGGAGCTCCATGAAAAGCTCCTTCCAATGCCGTCCGCGCATCACTGTTGATCACAATCTTTTTGAATTTTACTTTGTGCAATGCTGCATAGTGCTCCAGACCGTGTTTCATACGAGCCTGGTCAGAGCCCCGGCCGGCGCCGGCCAACCCACATCCGACAGCAGCCACCTGAGAGAAATCACACTTCGCAAACTTACAGCATTTCACGATCAGGCGAAATATCGTTTCTGCTGTCTTCTCTACTCCGGTGATTTGCATATTGGAAGGTCCGCCGACAAAGTCTGTGAGTATTACCCCTTCCATCGTGGCAATCACGGCGTGTGTTTTTGTGCCGCCGCCGTCAATACCGACAATATAGTGCGCTTTGTTCATATGCTTTTTCATATTATTTCTTCTTTCCAAACTCAGGGTCTACGTTCACGTTGAGTGCCACAAACAATGCGGGGATAACGGAAAGAAGTACGGAAAAAAAGAACGTTTGATAGCCGAGCAACTCCTGCAATTTGCCGCTGATCATCCCCGGCAGCATCATCCCCATTGCCATGAGTCCTGTACAAATTGCATAATGCGCTGTTTTATGGTCACCTTCCGATACCATGATCATAAACATCATATATGCGGAGAAGGAGAATCCATACGTGAATTGTTCCAATCCTACCGCTGCTGAGACGATGACAAGACTTTCCGGTCGAAATTGAGAAAGAAGGATATACATCAGGTCCGGGATATGAATGGTAAAGACCATGGGAAGCAGCCAGAACTTCAATCCCTTTTTCGAAATTAAAAGGCCTCCGGTAATGCCGCCGAGGAGAAGTCCGATGATACCAACAACGCCGTACGCAATTCCGACTTCGCTGGTTGTCAGTCCAAGTCCCCCCTTGTCCCGTGCATCGAGCAGAAACGGTGTGATGAGTTTGACGAGCTGCGATTCATTCAGGCGGTAGAGAAGCAGAAACGCGAGGATGAGTCCGATCTCTTTCCGCTTAAAAAATATCACAAAGGTTTTAAGGAATTCTCCCAGGAATCCTTTTTCTTTGTCATACACTTTTGAAATATCCACGACAGGATAGGGAAGAACAAATTTATGATAGATCGAAAGCAGAATGAAAATTGCGGCGATCACCATAAACGAAACCGACCACGCAAAGGCAATCCCGCCATGATTTTCCAGGTATCCTGCGAGAATCACGAGTAATCCCTGTCCTGTGATCATCGCAATCCGATAAAAAGTACTGCGCAATCCTACAAATTCTGCCTGCGTTCCCTGATCGAGAGCGAGCATGTAGAATCCATCCGCCGCAATATCATGCGTTGCGCCGCTGAACGCCAGCAGCCACAGAATGGCAAGAGTGATCTGGAAAAATGATGGAAGGGGGATCGTCAGCGCAACACAGGCAAGCGACACGCCGATGATGAATTGCATAATAACAATCCAAAATCGTTTGGTTCGTAAAATGTCTACGACCGGACTCCAGAGCGGCTTGATCACCCATGGAAGATACAGCCAACTCGTGTAGAGTGCGATATCCGTATTCGAAATGCCCATTTTTTTATACATAATAACCGAAATCGACATTGCGATGGTATAGGGAATACCGGATGCCAGATACAGAGACGGTATCCATGCCCACGGATTCCGAAAAGTCTTTTTTGTTCCTGCCATACATCGTTCCTTTGTCTAATACAGCTTTTTGAGTTCTACTCCTGTAAAATAATGCTTCACGATCTCTTCTGCCTTGAATCCTTTCGCCGCCATGACTGCAGCCCCGATTTGGCAGAGACCAACGCCATGTCCCCATCCTGCACCATGCAGAAAAAACCGTTTTGGGATCCCCTGAGCATCTCGTTCAGTCTCAATCGTGAAAGCAGAACTGTACAAATGACTCTTGGAAAGCCATCGTCGGATTTCGAGCTCTTTGCCCACGGTCATCGTCATTTTGGAGCCTTCAATGTTCAGCCGATAGATTCTTCCCGACGGGCCGCGTTGAAGGGGAACGAGATTTTTTATCATCCCAAAATCCATCCCGGATTTTGTACGAACAATTTCTTCCAGTTCTTCCCTCGCATATTCCACCTTCCATCGAAAGAAGTCCGTCGTCTCCTGATCAAAGGAAGGAAGAATTTGTTTCAGGATCGCTCCATCGGTTGTATTGCAATAGGCATCCGGGCGGCTGTGAATCCACGCCGCTGCCTGACTCTCTGTAAGAATTCTGGTATGATGGACGGTGGAATCGGCGATGGTTGTCAAATACGGAATATGTTTGTCCTCCCAGGCATATTCGAACTCCTCCGAGAGACCGCCGCAGGCTTTCGAGAATCGTGCGTCACAAATCTCGTTCCCGTAGACCAGGAATGTTCCCCTTGTCGCACTTACCGCGTCCACAGCACCCTTGGAGAGGATTTTAGTGATTCCTTGATACCTCTGACAATGATCATCGGCGCAGACATCATAGAGATCATGATCTTCCCGATCGTACCAGCGAATCAATTCATGTCCTTGCTGAAGAGAACGCTGAGAGGGAACTCCGATATTCCTGTGTTCCCGCTCCAGCATGGCAACAAGCCAACTTCGGGATGTGATCGCGTGGGCTTTCAGCAGTTCCATGGGAGCCCCGGCGCTCATTTCGGATGAGATGACGCTTGCAAGATACTCTTCCACAGAGACAACATTGATCACCGCGATCGCCCCCGTATCGCGCAGACGCAATGTCAATGCACCTTGAAACGTTTGATCTTCTTTTCTTTCCCAGTGAAATTGAATACCGATTGTAACATCCCGGAGTGTGAATGTGGCATTGTTGACACGTCTGCATTCAATGCTGGCTGCTGATGCAATTGCCTTCCCATGAGCATCATGGACAACGAGTTTTCCGTTCTCCGGACGAACGGAAAAATTTCCCGTGATTGCAGTTCCCTGGATCTGGAACGTGCCATGAAAGGTTCCGCGAACCTCCTGCACACCATCCATAATGCCAACGTTGATGACCGGTTCTTTTGTTATCATAAGCAATTCAACGACAAATCAAGGGAAGAGTATTTTCTTCTCCATAATTCAGTTTCTCGCTGAAGAGACACGATGATATTGTCCCTCCGTGTAACTTCGTGCCTCCTTCGAGGCCCTTTGTGAAACATCTCTTTACGAAAATAACCATGAGCGGTTACAGCTGTTCAACAATTCGATTGAAGACGGACTGTTCCAATGTCACTTCTTGAAAAACACTCTGCACCAACTCTGCTGTGACCCGATGGAAATCTTTTTCGAGCGGTGTGATCAGGAGGCCTCCGAGATCTACCGAGGCCGGACTGATGAGGACTTTTTCCTCCCCCTCTTGAAAATAGATATCAGGACGATGTTTTGTCCGGGGGATGACAAATAATCGCCACCGGTCTCCAGTATATGTACAAATGATATTCAGCGGCGGTTCCTGGGCTGCAGACACGGCGGACCTGATCGCGGACGAGACTTCTAAAAACACAGAAGATAATTCACTGTGATCTTCAGATTCAAGGACGAGAATTGCTCGCCCGTAATTCTTCAGCGTTGACAACCTCACACGGCCGATGGTCTTCAACCCTTTCCTTCTCCCCGGATCGAGTGATTCCTGTTCAATGGGGATCTTTCCCGCAGGTGAAGCTTGAAAATGCAGATGATCAGGGGCCGAAGCACCGCATTGGGGACCATTATAGAAAAGAGTAAAATGCGGAGCGAGATCCTTTGCCAGATCCAGCAGCTGCGCAAATGCCTGTTCGATCTCTTGTGGGATATGATGGATATGGGAGACCGTTCCATGATGGTGAAAAATCGGTGCCGGGTTGCAAAGTAAAAGAAAATCGTTCCTATAGAGAATTCCCTGCTGCTCTGCCGGAAGGTTTGCCATGCAGAGAAAACACTTCCGTTCCCGAATGGATTGGGCATCAACCTTCGCGCCCGTACTCTGGATGCGTTTGGGATTCCATTGAACCTGTACGGTATATCCATCGCATGGAAGCGTGCGAACGTGCACCGTGTTCAATGCCGCGATGCCTTCCGCGAGTCTCGGCCAAGCTTTTTCCTGTGCGAGAAACAAGGAAGAATACAGGTTCGACAATGGTTCGGTAGAAGAAGCGTAATAGGTGCGAAATATTTTCTGATCAAGCATAGGTTCTACACTCTTGAAGAAGGAAGAAACTCAACCCTTTCGGCAGCTGTGCAGAGAACCATGAGTCCACGTGTCTGCCCTTATCCATTATGCTTTTTTATTGGATTGCATGCGTGCGATCATTTCTATCGTACGAATCTTGTCTTTGTAGAAATCATTCCGATTGATTTTCTCGATCGGCAAAGCGGCATCGGTATTATCTTCCCAGCGCCGGCAATGATAGAGAGATGTATAGACTCTCCCGATTCTATAATCACGCGAAATGCGCAGTGCTACCGCATAATCTTCTCCGTAGCTCGTATTCGGCAGGAGAATATTTCTCAAGACCGTCGTATCAAAGGCGCGCGGTGCTCCCAATCCATTAATCCGAAGAGCATTATTCCGCCCGTTCTCGGGGGTCCATTCCTTGTGATCGATCAGTCCCGGTGGAATAACCTCCAGGTTCGAATTCACGAGAGTGTACGAACCGATCACCATAGCACATTTATCGTGTTTGAAGACATCGTATATTCTCTGCAGTGTATCGGGTCCGCTGTACATATCATCAGAATCCAGTTGTACCGCATAGCGCCCGCAGTGCGGAGACAACACAGCTTCATTCCAGCACCCTCCTATACCCAGGTCCTCACGGGTTGGGCAAATCAGATGGACGCGTTTATCGGTTGCTGCAAACGTACGCACGATGGCCGCTGTCGAATCCGCGGAATGATTGTCGACGACAATAAGGTTGAAAGGAAAAGTGGTTTTCTGTGAAAGAACGCTCTGGATAGCATCGGCAATCGTTTTTTGACGGTTCCTCACCGGAATAACCACGCTGACTTCCGCATCGAAAGTATGTTTCGCCGAAGGGACTGTCGCGAACTTCGGTTTCAGATACGCCCCGATGTTCTTTAAATACCTGGTGGCAACCTGTTCGTTTTCTACCTGCACTGTCCTGTTGCGTGGATCAACGTAATCAAACTGCTTCTCGCCGCTTTTCCGCGTATCCAATTCTATTTTGGAATACAGATACTCCTGTATGTGAAAGATCTTATGATCCACCGACACCTTCAGGCGAAGGTCATAGAGTCCGGCATGGTTGACGCTTGCAATCCTGCCGTACTTTTTCACAGCCTTCTTCATGGCGCCCGTGGAGAAGAAAAGCAGCGCCCCGAAATCAAAATTATCCCGGATCGATCCGAGCTGATAATCAATCGTCGGATGCTCGCTTCGTTTTCCCTCTTTCACCTCGTAAAAATCCGAATAGAGCATCCCTGCTCTCGTATCCTGGGCAACGGCGCACAGACGTTCGAGGGCGGCCTGGTTCAAGACAATTGCCTGAGATTCATTGACCACGAGCAAGTACGGTGTGGTCACTCCCCGCAGAAGAGCATTCAGCGTTGCACCGGATCGAAACGCTTTCACCTTCATTCCCGAACATTTTTCTGAAGATGACAAGTACTCCCCTTCAGAGGCGACGATAATCTTCTGAACAAGAGGCGAGGCTGCAAATTGCTTCACGGTTGGGAGGAAATATTCTTCAGAACTATAAGGGAGAAAGACGGTTATGGGCGCCATGCTGCATCCTTTCCAAAATATTCCACTATACTCCTAAGAAAGTTCTTCGATAGATCTTTGATCACACTTTCGTCTTATCCATTCTCTCCGGTGTTCGACAAAAAGCCTTCTCTGTCATCTCGAGTGAAACGAGAGATCTGTTCTATGTCAGAGATTGATTCCTCCCTCCGGTCGAAATGACAGAAGGCTAGAAAAAGAATTTTTACCTGCTGCTCGCCTCGCGAAGCGGGCACATAGGTGTTCCCGATACCTATTGGTTACTACATTCGCTCAGGTGCTACGATACGGTTTCCCTTCGATTGCTGCCCGGACAAATCCATTCGCTTGAAGCAACCGCCTGGCTGCTTCATCATACGAAACACGCGCTTTGATCATGACCAGTGCCGTTTTCACATGTCCCTTTGCCTGTTGGAGATACTCGCCTGCCTCCTGATAGGAAACACCGGTGATTGTCATGACGACCTTCTTTGCACGTTCGACTAGTTTCTTGTTCGTCATTTGCAGATCGATCATCATATTTTCGTACACTTTGCCGAGGCGTATCATCGCGGTTGTCGTGATCATGTTTAACACTAATTTCTGCGCTGTACCGGATTTCATTCTGGTCGACCCCATGATGACCTCGGGTCCAACATCCACGCAAATTTTCACATCCAATGCCTTTGCTAATTCCCGATACTCCGGAAGTTCAAAGTTTTTTCGCGGATTGGTGGTAACATACAGGGTATTCGCTCCGCGTTTCTTTGCCTGTACGATCGCTCCAATGACATAGGGGGTGCGCAGGCTTGCTGCAATACCGCAAACGATGTCATTCGGACCAACCTTCTTGACGTCAATATCACGCGCTCCGTCTTCAGGACTATCTTCTGCCCCCTCAACAGCGCGGAACATCGCTCCTTCTCCGCCGGCAATCACTCCCTGCACCATGTCAAACGGCACGCCAAACGTCGGCGGGCATTCCGAGGCATCGATGACCCCCAATCGGCCGCTGGTTCCAGCACCCATATAGATCAATCGACCGCCGTTGATGAATCCCTTGACGACAAATTCCACGGCAGCGGCAATAGAAGGTATCTCTTTTTCAATTGCCCCCGCTATCTTTTTATCTTCCTCGTTGATAATCGTTAATATTTCTTTAACGGAACGTGCATCGATATCCATACTATTGGGATTTCGCTGCTCCGTCGATAACTGATGAAGCTGATCGAATAATCTTTGTGTCGACACCACTTTCCCTTCTTTCTTGGGCAAGAACAGCTCGTTCTGCGTTCTCCCTGCTGTCCCTAAACTTTCACAAACCATTTCTTTTTATACATCACCCAGACCACCACATAGAGTACCATGACCCATAGAATCGCAAAGAACAGAGAGGCATTCAGCGGGGAAAAATACGGCTCAAAAAGATTTTGTGTAATAATCGTTTTCAGTGCCACATCTTTCATGGATCCATCGCTGAGCATAACATTGAATTTTATCAGGATCAACATCCGGCCTATGATGCCGGACAACACGAAGACAAAAATGGCATTCATTCCATAGCCGACGAAGGGATATGCCCATTTCTTTAGTCCCTGCGCATCAATAAGGAAATAGAAGATGCCGAAAATGCACAATGCCCATCCCGTCATAAACACGGTGTAGGAAACGGTCCATAAATTCTTATTGATCGGCATCCACATATCCATCGCTGCCCCCAGCAGAAGCATACCGGAACCAAAGACAAACAGCCAGGCGCTCTTTTCGACTTTTGTTTGCTGGGATTGCCGCAGATAATCTCCGGTGATCGCACCAAACAAGGTCATCGCAATGGCAGGCAGGGTACTGATGATCCCCTCGGGGTCCCATGTCTTCGTGGCACTCCACATATGGCCGTTGAGAAAAAGTGAGTCAAAGT
This sequence comes from uncultured Ignavibacteriaceae bacterium, assembly GCA_964651225.1. Lineage (GTDB taxonomy): Bacteria > Bacteroidota > Ignavibacteria > UBA10030 > UBA10030 > Fen-1298. Next base: position 20,648 of record CAZYYD010000041.1, on the reverse strand, counting down.
ACGCCGCAAAATTTCTCCCTTTTTCGAACAACCCAGCACCATACTCAGGCACGGGAACATAGAACATCAATAGTGTATAAGAGATAAAGAACGCACCAATCGCCAGCAATTGTCCCCGCATCGAGGTAAACAGATAGATCAGCGATCCTATGAGATAACAGATGGCAATCCGCTGCAGAACACCGGGGATACGAATCGTCGAGAAATGAAAGGTGTGGCCCCAGAGCAGGCCGAAAGGAAATCCGGATAAAAATAGACCAAGAAGAAAAATGATCGCAGAGCGCCTGAAAACATTCAACAGCAGCTGTTCCCTGGTATCTCCTTTTGCCGCCCGGATAGAAAACGAAAATGTCATTGCGACACCGACGATCCATAAGAAGAACGGAAAAATCCAGTCGGTAAATGTCCAGCCGTTCCACTCCGCATGTTCAAGCTGCGGATAGATATGAGACCACGAACCGGGGTTGTTGACAAGGATCATACCGGCAATGGTGAATCCTCGAAACGCATCTAAGGATACCAAACGCTCATGTTTCATAGCTTCTCCACAGTACTCGTTGACGAAACACTATCACTCCGAACCTGTCCACAGCACATACTCCCCCTGAAAAGTCTCATTCATGGCGAAGGGAAGAACAATGCAAGGATTGAAAAACACTATATTTTACCGCATCACAAGGAACATTCTTACTGCCGGCCACCCCCCTTGCTGAGGTTGTCCCATAAGTGTCATTGTCATTTCGACCGCAGGGAGAAATCTTTCTTTTAATCAGATTCCTCAGTCGTCCCGTCTTTAGCGGGACTTCTTCGAAACGACAAATTGAACTTAGGAAACATCCCCATAGAGGGATCCGCAACTTTTCGACTTAATAATCACAGGGAGAGTATATACGAGACTTCACTTCGTATAGTGACTCTCCCCATGAACATCACTCTTAAGACAAAAGCTCCAGCTTCAACATCTCCGCGAAACCAGTGCGAAGATACTGTCCGGTTTTACTTCATGAGCACCATTTTCTTGGTGACCGAGAAACCGTTCGACGATGTCAGCCTGTAGAAATACATACCGGATGCAATCTTCGAAGCGGTGAAGTCTACCGAATACGATCCAGCCGCATATTCTCCGGAGGCCAGTTCTGCCACTTCTTTACCAAGCGCATCATACACTTTCAACGTGATGGTGCTTCGCGTGGTGATCGAGAAATTGATCGTCGTGGAAGGGTTGAACGGATTTGGATAGTTCTGCGATAACTTGAAGGTTTCCGGCACGACATTCGATTCCTGTCGAACACTTTGAGGACCAATAACAAACCAATTGCAAGCACCAGCGCTGAATTCACCGACATACACTGTATCGCCGGTTGGAGTAAATGCAATCGCACGCGGGCGTTCATTCGCATTATTCGGAGTACCAGCCCATGGCATCATAATACTATCAACAGGAGTGTTCAGGTCTGTTGCATTGAATCCGTACCACATGCACGGTGTCCAAGATGTTGTTGATCCAGCAAGGGTATTCGGCATGTCATTATATGATCCGGCACTAACCCATAACCGGAGCGGCCGAGAACCATTCGCGTTCTGCCATGCGGTCGATTCTATACACATCCCTCTGAACACTGTATCCACAAAAGCAAAGGGGATAAGACCCGGTAAGTCACTATGATATTGAAGAGCATATTTTGCCGTATAGCTGGTTACAAACACATCTTTTCCATCCTTAGATACTTCGAGTGTGCGATTAAACCCTGGTGTGGCATCGGTAACGTTTGCTACTTCAGCTGTGAAGTCCGCACTCGTCATTTGCACAGGGAATCCTCCATACACATTCGTTGTGAATATATTTCCAGTTTCATCGACCGCCACACCCGCTAATCCATTCGGATACGCGGGGAAATCCCTTATAGCTATACCTGCGCCAGTCTTGTAGTTGATCTTATAGACATACCACCAGTACGCTGCATAGATATTGCCATCATATCCGGCACGGAGTCCGCGGCCTGAATTCACACCCCATTTTGGTATACCAGGGACTGTAGTTGCGACATCTGTTTTACCGCCCAATGTGTCTGTCCTGCTGCCAGCTGTTACTGTAAAGATTGGCGAGAAGGATGCATTTGTACCATCCGGGTTGTAGACCCGTAATGCACGAACGGATGTCCATCTGCCGTTATGTACGCCTCCGACCACTTTTCCTGAATCACTTGGAATCAATATTGAGTCCGGAATAAGTGCATAATAGTTTAACACCCATACTTTGCCGTCCGGAGAGACCGCCAGCCCATGGACGCCGTTACTCAGCGTCGCATCGCCATTAGGAAAGACCCCTTTATATGTCCATTGTGCCTGACTCAATCCTGCACACAGGACAAGCAAAAGAAAAACAATAAATATATTTTTCATATGAACTCCTTTGATTATTTGTGGATATTTATTGGATTAGTGTAGATTGCACCTCATTGACCGTAATACGGAGCACTCAATTTGCCCAGCATATCAATTTTATACAGACACGATGGCTTGGTATTCAACGGAGACTGCGCCTTTACAACATAGAGATACGAATCTTTTCCCCATGCCAAAAACTTACAGTTCGGACCAATGATCCCATTATAGAGAGGTTGAGAGGTCTGATCCGTGGCGACGACATAAACTCCATCCGCTGCATCGGTCCCGACATACAGATTCCCCTGCGTATCAAATGTAATTCCGTATGCAATGTCCGTTGTGTTTCCCACTGTTGCAGAGAGATCAAAATATTTTACGGCAGCTCCCAGCGAAGTATCAGCAGTATTGATGGGAAGCTTCCACACCCCCTTCGTCCCGTCGGTTGCTTCAGCACTGCAATAGACCGAACCGTCATAGACACGAACCGAGTGTATTTTCCCTCCGGGAGAGAATGGAAATTTTTTCAGTTTTTTTAATGAATCAATCCTGATAATCCCTTCATTTGCCTTGCCGCTCCCCCCCCAGATTACCCTGTTTTGATCAAAATCAAAATCTTCTACACTGATCGAGAATGTTGAGAAATTTGTCAAATTCAAAGCAAGAGCAGGTGTTGGTGTAGCATTATTAGGGGAAAGGAATGCTATGTTGTTAAAGCATGCAATTAATAAATTTCCTCGAAATTTTAATCCTGTGATGGTTGTTACATACCCTGTGTTTGTAGCAACGCGCTCTCCTGCCCCGGTCGCCGGTACTTGATAGATCCCATCTGCGGCATTTGTTCGTGTAGAGGCTTGAACATAGAGATCACCGGCGCCATTGAATGTCATAGCGTAGGGTACCTGTTTGGAGGTGTCGATCCCCTTCACTAAAATCATGGCTGAGCGGATGCTGACATATTGGAGATTGGAATATTTCAAGGCGTTATCCACGAGCACACGCACACGGATCGAATCCAGAATCATGTTGGGGGCAAGGATCGCGATCTGAGTCGACGAGATCGTGCTGATCTGCACTTCCGTATTATTGAAGAATACGTGTATCTTCGAAGTGTCGGTCTCGATATTCGTGCCGTTGATGTAGATCGTGTGAACACCGCCGAGAATATACGAGGCGGTGGAATTTGAGCTGATCCCAGTAATCGTCGGTTCCTGAACACCCGTCTGATAATTCGGGTCATAGACACTTTCCGTGGGAGGTTCAGTGCAGCCGACGATAAAGAGCAGGAACCCTGCAAAGACTGAAAGACTGAAGAGACGTTTCATAGGAGATTCTCGCTATATTAGAAATAAACGTGTACCGCTAACCGATTCACATTCCCGAAAATACCAAAAGGAGTGTAGGCATAGTCTATCCCGAGTCCCACTCCGGCTACATTCTGCTGAACTCCCCCGCCTGCCGTCCATCCCTTTTCATCATAACCAAAAGTGTATCCTGCACGCAGGGCGAGCATTTTGGCAAAGACATATTCTCCCCCCAGATTGATCGTTTCCGGGTAATCGCGATAGTTATTTGCATCCACAGACAGGAGAAATGGATCTGCATCTTTCGAATCCGTGATAAAATCCATCAGGTTGGCTGCGAATCCAATCCGGAACGTGAGGGGAAGCTGGAAATTATCACGTTCGTATTTTGCATCGTTCGAAAAGTTTCTGATACTGACGGCAAAGGCAAGGCTCTTAAGACCGGTCTTATAAAGCATACCGAAATCATACGACATGATCTCGAGTCTGTTCCCTGAACTCACAGGGTTAGCGTTTGCATCGACAGATTTGAATCCATCTCCGAGGTCCTGGATATTGTACGCAATACGTCCTCCGATCGAGAACCGATCGCTTAACGAGCGTGCATACCCAAGACCAAACGAGAACGCCACAGGCGAGAACGTTCCCACATCCAGATACCCGTCGGCTGTTCCGTTATAGACAACGGTGCGGGGGATCTCGCCATAATCTACCGACTGAAAAGTAAGTCCAAATGTTCCGATACTGCCCGGAGCATGGAATGCCGCACTCGCATAGTAGTGTTTGATATCGGCAATCCATTCCATCGTTCCTGCCGAAACATCAAACCTCTGCTGCATCCAGGCCATGCTGGCCGGATTAAAGAAAAGCGAAGTCGATGCGCCATCGAGCGCTGTCACTGCCTCGCCCATGCCAACCGCACGGGGATCCGTGGCGACATTGAGAAATTTCAGACCGGTTTGACCAAGTTTTTGATTCTGAGCGGCCGCGGTAAGCACAAGACCTACCAGGAGCAGAAGAACAATATATTTTTTCATAGATTGCCCGATTTGTTTGATTGCATGGTCGTCACTTGCTCTACAAAACACTCACACCGTTCACTCGCAGTGTTACGTCACTGAAGATAAAGGTGACCGGTTTTGATTTCACCGCATTGAGCGGTGTACCTCCGGTAAAAGGATTCCATTGCAGAACGATGCTGAACTTGAGTTTGGAACTGCACGAATCCGGATTCACCGACACTGATACAACATTCGTCCCTTCCTGCGTAAAAGATTTCGAACTCCATGAGGACGAATCAACACCGCGCGTCAAAACTGTCCCGCTCAATTTGGCGTATTGATGCTGCACCCAGGAAGAATCAATCACCTGCATGGAATCCATCACGACCTGGGTTGTAAAACTGAGGCTTCCCTCGCGGGCGGTGGTGATGTTTGTGATCTTGTAGGGATTGACAGAGAGAACGAGCACGGCGTTCGCCGTATCCCGGACGGTCATCCCGGTGACTTGAAATCCACCAGCTGTCTGCTTAAAGGTTCCGCCGGAGGATGTGTCAATAGTCCAGGAGGAATACGTGGAATTCCCGGAAGGGGACCAGACTGCATCGTACGTATCAGACCCTGTAGCAGGATGGCAAGATCCTATCAAAAATACCGCCGGAAGGAAAAGAAGATAAGAAAGAATTGTTTTCATAAGAGACATCCTCAATGAAATTACCGAATGACTACAAATTTAAAGATTCCTCGATCGCCGTTCGGCGTTTCGATCACTGCGATATAGAGCCCTGAGACCAGAATTTGATTGTACTTGGTCGTAAGATTATAATCTTCCGATCCCCCCATCGGATGGTCGATCGTCTTTAACAGCTCTCCGAGTTCTGAATAGATCTTGATCGTACAGACATCCGGGATATTCTTGAAGACAACCTTGTCCTTTTGACCGGGCCAGAGCATAGAAGAAGGGGCAGCAATATTATACGGATTCGGAACGATACGTACTTTTGACCGATCGAGAAGCGGAGACGCCGCAACGCGCCGGTATGCCGGCGCATAGGTTTGAGTATAATACCGGCTGCTTGATAAGGCACCCGCTGGAGTATCCCCTGCTCCGTTATTATCCGATGCATTCCCGACGGAAACGAGATAATAGTAATACGCTGCATCGATCGTACCGGATTGATCGTCATACAATCTTGCAGAAGCGGGACCTTCCCAGATCTTATAATATGTGCTGTCATACTGCCCTATTGCCCGCCAGATTTCCCATCCTGCAATCTTGGGATCATTCGGTGCAGTCCATACCATCCGGACTTTTCCCGAACCGCTGGTGACGCTGAATGACGTCGGCGGAGGAGGAGGTTGAGGAATGTTGTATCCACCTGCATAGTTTGCCAGCGCACGCCGAACCGATTTGAAGAGAGAATCTTTCCCTGTAAAGACCCAATCATTCTTTGTCTTCGAAACACCGTTATAGGTAATGAGAGCGGTGGTTGAAGGATTTGTTTTGAAAATTCGCCCGATCTCATTCGCAGCATCCCGCGTGAGACCAGAAGCGACTTCTGCGGTAACGATGTGTATACTCTCCGCTGGAGCGATCGTAAACGGACCATACCCGTTTGCAAGAGACATGCCGCCTGAGCTTCCCAACGCTGGATCAGCATTCTGAGCTCCTACCGCATCGGCATGCCGCGGAATGACATGCCCTTTTGTCATCATCGTCCACTGTCCTTGCATGGCAGATGCATTATACTGATCTGCAGAAGTGGGATATTGATATGTACCGTCGGACGATTCATAGGATGTGGTGTATGGCTGGTTTGGATCGTCGGTCGTGTCGTGCGTTGACTTATCGACATGAAATGTTGCCCAGCCGATAAATTGATAGGCACCAAGACGTCCAACGGTATCACCCGGAATATGACTGCTTGTTTGAGTCCAGATCGGACCGCCTATATTGCTGTATGCCGTAGTGGCCCCCGGATAAAATCCGTGCCAGGCATAATTCACACGAATATCGTTATTATCAGTATTCGTAGAAAAATATTTTGCCGGACCGGGATTTGCAGTATCTCCTCTGACGTCGTTCACTGTATTTTTCCCATAGGCGATCGGGTCTCCAATGACCGGTTGAACATCTCTGTTGATGCCGTAGCGACACTGCCAATAGATCATCACATTGTCCAGCGTGTCGGGGGCACGTGTCCCTTTATTCGCATCGATGATTCCGGTATTCGTAAAGACATAATCAGAAATGATATAGTTGTCATGGAACTGCTGACCAAATCCGATCACTTTCCGGTGCATCGTGAGTCCGATTGGTGTATGGACAATATTCTCGATCATCCGCTCATACTTCATCGTCGGATCAACACCATCATTGGTCACCTGGATAGATGACGTGGGCGCTCCATCGACCGTCACGATTGGTTGATCATATCTGCTGATCATTTGGAAGAGTTCAGGAAATGTTTCACCGGGACTGCCGCCGACCGTATTGCGGGGACCGACGTGGATCACTTTTGCCGTCCACGTTTTAGGAGATCCATTATACATTTCTGTATAATTCGTTGTGCCAATCCAGAGCCCTTTTGCCGCCTGCATATCGGTCGTCCGGTAGATCCCGGGCCAGCGGGCACCATCGGATTGATCAGCAACTTTGCCGGTCCTCCCGGTTTCGATCTCGCAGCCGAAGTTGGAGTACAGGTTATGGAAAGAGCCGACTGTCATCCACTGGTAAGTATTAGAAACTTGTCCCATCGCTGCAGTGAACCACAAGAGACTCAAAAGCGGATAGATACGATACTGTTTCATAGGTTCCTCTTTTTCACCGGTTCTTATAATTCGAAACTGACTTTCAAACCATAGAAGATCGCTCGCGGATTGAGATACGTTAAGAAATCCATGTTGGGAGTATCAATGTACGCTTTGTCATCAAGAATTTTCTGCATGCGTGCATGATCAACTTCGGTCCATCCGCTTCCTTTATTCTCCATGTACCTTCCAGAAGACTTCTCCCAGTAGATTGCAGTTGCAACTCCAGTAGTCGGAAGTGTCTCCACCGGTTCAATGTGCACATATTGAACCCCTTCTTTTGGCATATCACCGGGACGGTCATCCCCCGGAATATTGAAATACCCGAACCGGGGATCTCCGGCGACATCGTTCGGCATGTGAAGTGATTTCCAATAATTATCTTCATCAGTGGTGCTGGTAAAACCAGGATAGAGATAAGCAAAATTCTTGATATTGAAGATGTTATTAATATCTGCATAGAACTGGATATTCGCATTTCCAATTTTAAAGTTCTTGCTGAAACGAATGCTTGCTGAATAGGAGTCTCTCCATTGAACGTTATATTGCACATCCGGCAATGCTGACAAATTTCCCCTCGTTCCATTCCAGGTTGTCCACGATCCGGAAGACCAGCTTGCATTGAAATTCAACTGCCAATCATTCAATAAACCGATCCCGGCAAGTCGTGCAGAGTTCAACATAAAATCTGACGGAGTGAAAAAGTTCAGATTCAACCGGGCATAGGGAGCAGGTAAAGGCTTTGTCTGATACAAATCGTTTTGATGACCTTCATTATAGGTCCTCTGTTCAGCTGCACTTTGGAACTCCTGGAGGTATCCAAAACGGCCGTAGGTTCGTGCCATATAGGTGAAGTTCATAAAACCCTGCACCCAATTGCCGCGATTGCGTGTGAAGGTTACTTCAAAGCCGCGGATATCTTCATACGAATCCGGGACCGAAAGAATGTAGTTCACTGGACGTGCCGACCCGGTTGTTCCAATCACAGTAATCGTCGTGGCCTGACTCGAGTTGTTCTTATAATACCCTGCCAGCCGGATCAGGAATTGATCCATCAAACTATGTTCATATCCCAGTTCATACGCCACGGTCTTCGGAAGCGTATTGTTCGGATTCGCCAGACGATCGACGGTTCCTGATATCGGATCATGCCGGACCCTGAATAAATTTTCCGGCTGAGGCATCGAATAAAAATGGCCGTAATTGAAGAAGAGTTTGGCATATTCCGTGATAGGAAACGCAACACCTAAGCGGGGGCTTACCATCACCTGTTTTTTGATCGGTTCACGCACTAAAACATTGTTGATTTGCAGTGATTGGCGTCCCCACAGGTTGCTGTCATAGATATTATACGCCGGGTCATTCTCATCCAGAATCTTATACCATTGGCCGTTCGGGTCAGAGACATCCAACCGGACGCCAAGATTTGCGACCATTCCTTGATATTCGAATTTATCCTGCACATAGAGCGAAGCCCGGTATGGATACGTCGTCCAGCGCGAGGCAGTGGCTACTCCTGTCACACTGCTCACCGATGCGTAATTGGTATTGCTTACGCTCGTGACTAATTCCCCTCCCACCTTGACCAAATGGTATCTATTGAGCTGGTTGCTATAATCCAATTTGATGGTTGCGTTTGAAACGGTGCTAGTGTCACGGGATCCGCTCTGTCCATAGGTATTCGTAAAATTATATGCATAGTAATATTCATTCGCACTCGTTGCATAGCCGAAGGGCGCCTCGTCGACGTAGTAGCTGTTCCCGAAAAGATAACTTTTGGTCGGGTCTCGGGGATTACTGGGATTCGTGTTGTACTGGAAAAGCACATAGTTCACACTCGCTTCGTAGTACGACGCGGGAGACAACATATGTGTAAATTTCCCTCCATAGCTTGTGAGATTGACTTGTGTCGGGCAATAGTAATCGTTCATATACATCTGCAGATCGGCATAATTCGCTTTGTTCATACTGTTCGCGATATCACCAGTCCCCGACATCATACCGGAGTTGCCTGTATTATTATCTGCCGTTCCGGTCTGAATACCGCGCATGTACTGTCCCATCAGTTTCATCGTCTTGCTGAGATCCGATGTGACACGAATCTGCCCGTTCCAATCGCGGTATGCATCTGTTGAGAGAGGGATCATATACATATTTTGCGATCCACGATAAGAAGCAAAGAAACGGAGATCCCCGAGGTATTTATTCAGGAACGGCACAGGACCGCCGAATCCTGCATCAATATCATAATCCGGTTTTTTAATCGTTCCCTGTTTTCGATGCTGGAAAAGAAATAGCTGCTGGGCTTCAGCCGGTGTCAGATCGTTGTTCGGATCATTATCAGACAGCGCAGCTTTCGACACTGCATTCCATCCGACAAAGGGACGGTACTGCGCGCGCGTCCATTGATCCCATGCACCGGGCTGATTGCCGGTACCTGTTCCTACGAACGCCACATCCGGATCGAGGAAGGGACGCATAAAGTAGGAATTCGTATTGAATGGAGAGGGTCCGAAATTTTTCTGTGTTGGCGGATGGATCCGTACACTCGCTCCGACGGTGTAATTTTTTGTTGCTCCTTCTTTTTGGATCACATTCACAACGCCCGAACGGATATTCCCGTATTCAGCATTGAAACCGCCGGTCTGTACTTGAATATCTTGGATCGAGGTCAAACTGATGCCCGTGTATGGACTGTTGTTCCGCTCGTTGCGAAGGGTTAGGCCATCGACAATGAAAGCCGTTTGATCGGCATTATCGGAACCGCGGATAACTAATCCACCCTGCACTCCCGCTTGAAGCCCCACGACTGCACTGACGCTTGCCACCGGCAGACTTTCGATCTCCCGCGAGGTAATGTTCGCCTGACTGGAGGAAACGTCTTTCTGTACCATGGGGCGCTCGGCAACGATCACCACTTCGTCGGCCTGTACTGCTTCAGCAGAGAGTTGAAAATTCAGTTCGGTCGTCTGATCAATAATGACCCGCACCTGAGTCTGGACCGTTGATCTGAACCCAATCGAAGAACCCCGGACGCTGTACTCTCCCGGGGGGATATTCACGATTGAATAGACTCCATCAAAATCCGTTGATGCACCAAACGATGTGCCTAAAAGGAATACATTTGCCCCAACGATGGGTTCCCCTGTTTGCGCATCTTTGACCGTACCGGATATTTTTCCGGTAGTGCCGGCAAAAAGTATGGAAGAAAGAACCAGGGAAAGAAGGAAGGAAAGTGTCGTAAAGCGTTTCACGGATTCATCTCCTTTGAAAAAAGGATTATTAGTTCCGAATATATCTTAATTCTCTGAAACTACTTTTTGAAGATTGCCTCTAAAAACTTCTCCCGCGCCAGATTGTACCTATTTCTATTAAAAAAGTCAACCCTCAGTTTGCCCTTTAAAATCAACCTGTCCCTGCTCTACTTAACAAGGACCATCTTTTTTGTCTCAAAGTGACTGCCTGAGGTCAGCCTGTAAATATACACACCGCTCGGCAGGTTCTTTGCCTGGAACATCACTGTATGAGTGCCTGCGGCTCTCTGCCCGTTCACTAATGTCGCAATTTCACTTCCGAGAATGTTGTAGATTTTCAGAGTCGTGAAATTGCTCTCAGTAATAGTAAACCGGATATTCGTTTCCGGGTTGAACGGATTGGGATAATTTTGGAACAGGGCAAACTGCGCTGGAATCTGGGCAATATCAAAGACAGATGTAGCCACCTTTGTTCTAAACACAAACACACTCGACCATACACCATCACCAATGGCGTTTGATGCACGGACTCGCCAACTATAGATCTTATATGCCTGTAAGGCGGGAACGACAAAGCTGGTATCTGTTAATCCAGCCGTATCAACCAGACAAGGATTAAAACTGACATCTGCAGAAACCTGCAAGCGGTACGATTGCGCTGCCCCTGCTTTATTCCAAGATAATTTCAGGTTGGTGTATTCAACATCTACCGTTGGATTCGACGGTGAAGCAAGGAGCGGTGTAGCCGGTGTCCCTGTAAAGAATGACCAGGTTGTGCTGTACAAACCATCCCCTGCAAGATTCGATCCTCTGACTCTCCAATAATAATGTTGCTGTCCTGTGAGATTGCCCGCCAGCCACGTCGAGTCTGTGAGTACAGGTTGAGCGATCAGGTTTGTTGAAAAATTTGTATCACTGGCAAATTGCAATTTGTAGATACTTGAACCGGTGGCATAATTCCAGCGGAGGTTGACCAACGACGGTTGATCGGCTGCATTGTCCAGCGGTGATGCCAGGAGAGGCTGCACCGGAGGAGCTGTAATAGAAACGACAGAACTCCAGCTGCTTTCATTATGATTTCTATCCAAGGCAGTGACAGTGAAATTTCCTGTAAGCAAAACCGGAAGCGTCTGAGGATTCACGTACTTTAGACTTGAAACCGAGAGGATATTTTTCGCATCATCAATATCTGTTTGCGAAGCAGTGGTGAAAGGAATTTTATAGACGGCATACGTTGCGGCTGTGTCGTTATCGGATGCGGGTGCAGGTTTATCCCATTGAAGAACGTCGATCGGAGCCAAGCCGAAACGAGCGAAGCGCACTTGTTGCGGCGGGTTCGGTGCAATAATATCCTTCCCGGGCGATGGAGGAATAAGCGCTTTGTATTTATAGAGGTTTGTTTTCAATGAGTCAGTAATGCCGCCCCGATTTTCTGTGAGATTATGTGTCGTGTATAGAAAATTGCCAACACGCAGTGTTGTTCCGCGTTCGAATCGGATTTCGTTTGTAATTTCGCCTGCAGTAGTAATATTCGCATCCCCAATTCTATACGCTGCTAGACCCGGAAAGATTGGTGTGCCGTTGGAAACCGACTGCCACCATGGTAGCAGCAGTGTAAAATCCTGGCTCCCTCCAATTTTCCAATACAGTTGCGGAGCCAGATAGTCAATATAGTTCCCTGCCATCCAGGCAACTGGATCACAGTATAATTCATTGTAATGCGACATCCCTGTGATTCCGGGGGGGGTCCCGCTCTTCCAGATACCTGATGGGCTGATTCCCCATTTGACCCACGGCTTGATTACCTGTATGCTGTCGTAGATCTGTTTGATGAGCAAATTAACATTATCCCGCCGCCAATCTGCAACATTACCGAATCCCCGCGGATAACTTGCATAGGTCGCTGCATCCTGAGTTGTGATACCCTGCACGTAGAAATAATCATCCATGTGTGCAGCATCGATGTCATAACGTCGTACAACATCGGAGATTACTTTTGCCACATGGTCTCTTACTGTCTGCAATCCGGGATTTAAAAACTTGACGGTACTTACCTGAAGGATCCACTCAGGGTGTGTCTTTGTTACATGATTAACCGAAGTAGAATAACTTCCAGCGGACCGTTCTGCACGGTAAGGATTGAACCACGCATGGAGTTCCATGCCTCGTTGATGAGCTTCGGTTACTGCGAATTCCAATGGATCCCAAATCGGGTTCGGCGCGTTCCCCTGTGTACCCGTAAGCCAGATAGACCACGGTTCGTAGGGAGATTGATACAAGGCATCACATTCCGGACGTATCTGGAAAATTGCAACATTGATTCCAGCTGCCTGTAATTGATCAAGGATCGTGAGTAATTGCTGTTGTTGAGTTGCAACAGAAGCGGAACCGGAAGAGGGCCAATCGATATTCGTTACGGTGGCAATCCATGCGCCTCGCACTTCTCTTTTCAGAGGGGTGTCTTGAGAGAGTACGATAGAAGAACAAACGAGCGAAAGGAATAAAACCAGTACAGTTTTCTTCATCGAGGTAACGAACTTTTTATAATAAGATCCTTTGAGATTCAGTATGGATTGTTAGTTAGTTGTTTCAACCAACTATTAGAACCTATCAAATAATTCATTCCTTGTCAAGTATTTTTTTAGGAAAAATAGGAGTGACTCAAAAAATGCATTGACATCCTTTTCCCAAAGTACATAGTAAGGATACTTTTCAGTGTTCTCGTCTTGCACAAATCTTTGTAATCTTTTATGACATCCTTCGTGCCTTTCGTGTCATTCTTCGTGTCTCTTCGTGTTTCCTCTTCGTGTGCCTTCGTGTTATCCTTCGTGTGCCTTCGTGTTATCCTTCGTGTGCCTTCGTGTTATCCTTCGTGTGCCTTCGTATTCATTCTTCGTGCCCTTCGTGTTCCCTCTTCGTGTGCATTCATGTTCCCTTTTCGTGCCCTTGGTGGTTGAATCTCGTTCAATCCGTTACTACCTTGTCTTCCGTCGAATATCCATAAGGAATCCCCATGAAACGTCTAATCCTTTTCCTCTTGATCTCCTCTTCGCTCATTGCACAAACGAACTCTTCTCTTTTTCTTCGGGTCGTACTTCCGGAAAAAGATACCACGATTTATTCAGCTTCACGAATGCGGTTAGCTGCGAGCACGCTTCCCGGCGCTCATGCATATATCAACGATGCAGAGGTCAAAGTCTATTCCAGCGGTGCATTCATCGGTCTCGTTCCTATCGCAGTTGGTCCAAACACAATAAAATTTGTTGTACGATCATCTGCCGGAGATTCTCTCGTGCAGTATTTTACTATCATCCGTCCTGAAGAATTAAAATCATCTCCCCGGGATGTCATAACAATCGATTCAGTCATGATGCGGCCGAACCAGGACCTCTGGCTGAAATCCGGTGATGTATTGGAAGTCAAAATGAAAGGAACGCCCGGACAGGAACCGGTCTTTGACATCGAAGGAGTGGAGTCCGGAGTACCGATGCGGGAACTCGGAACGAAAGACACAGGAGGACTCGAAGGAATCTATGTTGGACGGTACACTATTCAATCCCGAGACGAGTGCCGTAGTACACCGGTCCGGTTTCGTGTCAAAAAGAATTTTTTCAGCAGTGAGAAGAAATTCTCGCGTGGAAAAATTACGATCGTGCGGGACTCCCTTCCCCGTGTTGCCGAAGTGGTCGGCCGTCGTCCTTATTTGAATATCGGTCTTGGGAATGACCGGCTCGGCGGTGCAAAATTAGGATTCCTGGTTCCGGGTATTCACGTCATCATAACAGGTATGGTGGATGATCAATTCCGGGTTCGTCTGTCCGATGATATGGAAGCATGGCTTCCGCAGGAATATGTTCAGTTCCTCCCGGTGGAAACACCCCGTCCTTCCGCCCTAACCGGCTCCATTTCCGTTTTCGGAACAGAAACTGAAGACGTTGTGTCCATTAGCATTGGACAGAAACTGCCATTTATCAGCGAACAACGAATAAATCCTGCATCCATTGTTGTCCACATTTTTGGTGCTCATTCCAACACCAATTGGATAACCCATCAGCTCTCCGCACAGGAGATCCAGCAGGTATCCTGCTCACAAGTCGGCGCAGATGATTATCAGCTGACGATCTCTTTAAAAAGCGCTCAGCATTGGGGGTATGATATCGGGTATGAAGGGAATGCGATGAAGATCAAGGTGCGGCGTCCGCCCGTGATCGCGGATCCAGCAGCACCTCTTTCGAAATTGACTATTGCCCTCGATGCTGGTCACGGCGGAGATAATCACGGCGCCTTCGGATCGACCGGCGTTCTCGAGAAAGATATCAATCTTGCCCTGGTCGGGAAACTCGACAGCATCTTGCAGATAAAAGGAGTCCGAACCGTTGTCACCCGGACTTCAGACACGGAAGTTTCATCCAATGAAAGGATTAATATAATTCTTTCCGCTCATCCCCATCTGTTTGTCAGTGTTCATTGTAATTCCATCAGTGCGAGCACCGATGCCGAACTGGTAAAAGGAATCAGCACCTACTACCGGTATCCGGGATTCAAACCGCTTGCCGATATTCTGTATGCACATTTGTTGAGCATCGGATTGGCGGAATGGGGTGTAACCGGAAACTTCAATTTCTCATTGAATGGTTTCACACAAATGCCCAATGCACTCGTGGAAACCGCATTCATGTCAAATCCGGAAGATGAGATAAAACTCCTGGATGACGATTTCAGGAAGCAAGTCGCCCTTCAGATTGCTGCCGGGTTGGAAGAGTATATGCGGACATACGGAAAGAAGTAAGTTCAAAAAAACGTGCGATGGATATATTCTAAAAACACTTTGCGTACCTTCGCGACCTTTTCGGTTATATTCTAACCGCAAAGAACGCAAGGAAAATCGAAAATTGAAATTGCTGGTTTTTTGAGAAGAATTCTCTCAGTCTTTCAGTTCACTGAATCGGAATAAATCTTTTGGCTTTCACTAAACGGCTTAAAAGGTATTCACTGTATTTTGGCGCGCTCGGATCGAAGCTGTTGAATTTCACAAGTCCAGAGCAGTGGATAAATTCCTTATGTCCCAGATAAATGCCGACATGCGTAATGCGCTCCGGTTTTTCTTTTGTTCCTTTGTCCCCGAAGAACAACAAATCTCCTTTTCGCAGCTGCGAGAGATCATTTTCCAACGATACATTCTCCCCCTCTAATCCTTGCTGGTCTGCATCTCGCGGAAGAACCATTCCATTCAACTTATACGCTGTTTTTGCAAATCCGGAGCAATCGAATCCTTTGGGAGATGTACCTCCCCACAGGTAAGGAGCACCAAGAAATCTTTTTGCCGTCTTTTCGATATTGTCGGGTGTTAGTGCGCGGCTTGCTTTCCATTGCTTGTAGTCCATTCCGGATTTCTTTGAAAGGAATCCAGCCCGCCCATCGGCCAAGGCAACAGAAAACCAATCACTATTATACTCTTTCCCGCTCAGCAGAGCTCCGGCCGTTACATCACAGAGCGGCTGTGAAGAATCCGACGGCTGCATATAGACGAGTTCGATATAAGCAGTTGTTATAACCAGCGGCCCGTTCACCCACCGCGCATACTCATCCTGGTTCTCTTGAACGAATTGCGCGTTGTCCATCCAGCCCAAATAATTCTCTTCCATCGTTTGGACGTACGCCCACCCTCTCTTTTGCTTCAATACTTTCACCACCGACCCCATGAGTGCTTGTGTCACCATTTCAGCGGTCTCTGAGGGTTTGGCGCGCATTTGTGAAACGCTCACCGTGACAATACCATACGGCTTTTCTTGAGCGGCCGCGTCAGGCAGGAGCGCAATGCTGTCTTGAATATTGGGAATACCGGCTGAACGAATCGCAGTAAGCAGTTCTGCCTTAGCTTCACTGTTTCCAATCTCCCCTTTGAGAAGAATCGAAGATTCATTTTTTATGGTAGAAACATCAAAGACTGCTACTCTCTGATCCGGTGCAAATCTTTGCTGAACACTTTTTACGATATCGGTGACCTTTTTGACCTCAGGAGATTCATCCGCCGCAGCGCGCTTTATCTGCTGAGAGAAAGTTGAGAGACTGAGAAGCAGACACAATGAGAGGTACGATAATGTTTTCATAGGTTCTTCCTTACTTTGAATGCGATCAATCTAATCCATTCCTTCCCGAAAATCAATCCTTTATCACTTATTTAATTTCAAGAATTTTCTTCCTGGTTTCATTTCCACTTCGATCGACGGCAGAGATTGCGACGGCAGAGATCTTCACACTATCAATTCTTTTCGATACCTCGGTGATCTTCCCCGGCAATATTTCATACGTCCAGGTGCTGTCTCTCTTTGTGTAAAGGACAAATAAGCTCGGAGTTTCTTTCTTGGGGACACTCCAGGTGAGTTTCAATTCTCCGCTCCCCGTATCCGACTTGATCGATGGAGTCTTCAGGGGTTTCACCGGCAGCCATGGAAATGATGGAATCAAGGCCTGTTTGGTATAAGGGCCTTCACTGAGTGCTTTGCCCACTTTCGAAGTATCCGTCATCAAAGCCTTCATGCTGAAGAGTATCGTTCCGGGCCCTTTGGGAACCATACCGCGAGTAACCATGATCTGATTCACGGCCTCGAGTGACGCATCGGTTGAATTTCTTCCAGAACTGATCGATACTCCCGGCCACAAATGTCGATGCTTTTTGTTTTCCGTAGCCCACCAGCCGAGAAGAATCGGATAACTCATACGAATCCGGGAAATCGGCCAATACAGCTGCGGTGTAAAATAATCGACCCATCCGTTATTCAGCCACAATTTTGAATCCGCTGACAGGATATCGTACGGATCAAATGTGCCCCCTGTCCCCTCGGGGAATTCCGGACGAAAGAGACCGAACGGGCTGATACCGAACTTGACCCATGGTTTTACTTTTTTTATTCCCTTACCCACACGATGAATGAATGTATTGACTGCATCGCGCCGCCACTCTTCCTTCGATTTCTTTCCCCCTTTCTTATTGTACATTTTGTACGTCTCATCATCGGGAAAGTCCTTGCCCTGGTTGTATTCGCGGTAGGGATAAAAATAATCATCGAAGTGCACGGCATCAATATCGTACCTTTTGACAACATCCATAATGACCGCATAGGAATGATCCTGTACTTTCTGGACGGCAGGATCCATCCAGTAGTACAGCGTATCTTCCAATCTTCGCACATACTCCGGGTTCGATTTAATAACCGACTTCGGAGATACCGCACCTTTCATCGCCGGATGCCCGGCTCTGTAGGGATTGAACCATGCGTGGAATTCCAATCCGCGTGCGTGAGATTCCTCGATCCAAAAAGCCAGGGGATCATAGAATGGCTCCGGAGCTTTTCCCTGTTCCCCGCTCAGATAATACGACCACGGCTCTAATTCCGATGGATAAAATGCATCCGCCTGGGGACGGACCTGAAACACGACTGCGTTCATCTTGAGTTCTTTGACCCGGTCAAGAATTGCAATTGCTTCTTTCTTCTGATCCTCTGTGCTTAAACCCGGTTGGGATGGCCAATCGATATTAGCAACGGTCGCCACCCACACGCCGCGCATTTCGCGCATCACCGAAGGGATCTTTTCACCCCCCATTGCTTCGGCAAGGAGAAGAAGAAAAAACGGCAGTACTCGAGATATTTTCATGCGATGTCTCAAATTGTATATCCTTTCTAATGTACAAACTACCAATCCGTATGACCAACAGCAATTGCTTTTACCGCGTCAGGATCATTTTCTTTGTTTCAGAATATTTTCCTGCCTGCAATCTATAGAAATAGGCTCCGCTGCTGATACCTGTCGCATTCCACGGTATCGAGTATCTTCCTGCAAGCTTTGCCTCATTCACCAGCACCGCCACTTCGCGTCCGAGCAGGTCATACACTGCCAATCTCACAAATCCCCCTCGCTCCCACTTTTCGTAAAAGGGGGATGGGGGGATTTCATATTCTATCTTCGTTTCCGGGTTAAAAGGATTGGGAAAGTTTTGCTCCAGGGAAAAACCGAATGGTCTCATCTGTAGCGATTTTTCTGCAAAGATTGGCAGCATATTTTTGTAAAAAGAAAAATTTCCGCTGTATTCACCTATAACCAGGTCTTTTTTTCCATCGCCATCAAGATCGGCAAAAAAGGGGGTCGAACTTTGAGGGACATTGACGTCTGAAAAAACATCATCATTCCGCTGCCATGCCGGGAAAGCAGGGGTACCGGAATTTTCATAGAGCACTAGACCTCCGCTGATATTGCCAAAAACAAGATCATAGTCATGGTCATTATCGAGGTCAACAAAACAGGGATATCCATAGTTAGGGACCGTAATTCCGTTGATAAATGATTTGTCCAGCAGAAATACATTCGAGCCGTTGTTTCTATAGAATTTTATCGAGTCCGCTGCTTCACCGCAGACAATCATATCAACTGATCCATCGTTATTTAAATCTGCAAAGGATGGGGCACTTTGCCACCCTACATCTATTCCGGAAAAGAGGGTCGTGTTTTGTGTGAACGTTCCGTTTGTATTGATATAACAGTAGATCATTCCATCCAATGCACCGGAGACAATATCGTAATCACCATCTTTGTCAATATCGACAAACCGAGGTGAACTATAACTTCCGACATCAAGGGATGTAAATGTCGTTGTTGTTTTTTTGAAGTCAGGACCGGAGAAAGTCCCATCGTTTCTGAAGTATTGAAACTTCCCGAGCTGTTCACCGCTGAGAAGATCGAGATCGCCATCGTTATCGTAATCCGCCAAAGATGTTGTCGAGGCACCGCCGTCAATTTTAATCATCTGGAAATACGAAGTGTTTCTTGTCAAGAGTGGCGATGTACTAGTTCCTATGTTTTGATAATAGAACATCGAACCATCGTCGGTACCATAGATGAGATCATTGTCTCCATCCCCATCAAGATCGCAGAGAGTTGGATTCTTCCAATATCGTGTTGTCTCCAGGGGAGAAACGAGCGATGGGGTTGAAGTCCACACCGGTAACTGCGCCGTTCCGGTATTGGTATAATAGAGCATGGTTTGAAGATCGCGTCCCATCATGAGATCGAAATCGCCGTCGTTGTCCATATCCTTGAAATAGGGATAGGCATTGAGCCCGACATCAGGAATTCCGGCAACGAGAGAATTGTCCGCAACAAACGATGGAAGGGAATCAGTTCCATCGTTTCTAAATGCGATCGTAATCCCCGGCGTGACATCGCCATAAAACGATTCCCCGATTCCGATGACCAGGTCTTGATCTCCGTCTCCATCAAGATCGGCAAAGGCCGGTTTCGCATCGGTTCCGATCATTGTGTTCACCGTTTTCATCACAGTCGTATCTTGCTTCCAGACAGGGTGAAGGGCATCACCGATGTTCCAGTACAACAACAACCCGTTGAAACCGCCGATCACGAGATCATAATCAAGGTCATGATCAAGATCGGTGAAGGCGGGGTAGGTGGAGTTGGTAAATTGATACCCATGCTCATAGATCGACGCGAGAAGAATTGTATCACGTCGGAAAAGCGGGGATTGAGCGGTCCCTTTGTTACGATAGAAAGCAACTTGTTCGTCGCCAAGCGATCCAACGAACAGATCAAGATCTCCGTCTCCATCGATATCGCAAAATTCGGGAGCGGAGAAACTTCTTCCTGTAACGCCGAAGGGGCTGAAGACAGAATCGATCTTGAACCAATATTGAGCATGAGCAAGGTTTGAAAACATGCCTGCAACGAGAAGCGTAACGAGGATTTTCATGATCGTGTTTCCCTGGGTTATCCCGCATGAGAAAAATTTACAATCATCACACAATGACAGAGAGTTTTGAATATTATTGTATTCATGAGTTCTACAAGGAAGTGCAACGCTCTAAAAGAATTAGTAAAATTAGAGC
>CAZYYD010000040.1:0-41175 GCA_964651225.1 uncultured Ignavibacteriaceae bacterium | reverse complement strand
CTTTTTTATTGTCTAAACACTCATATTATTTACACACACTTTGAATGTAACTCTTTCTTGGTCCGATACAGATGCTAAATAATAGTAAGTAGTTGGATTTCCTCCTTGAGAATTTATTGATCGATATATTTTGTAACCTGTCAAAAATGGGCCGGAACTGGAAGACCAAGATATTTGCGGATTCCCCTGATTATTTGCGATTTGCAAATTCGATGGTGGATAAGGTTGAAAAGTCGAATGATCCGGAGATGTACCGTTTCTATTGTTATCATTATCCCATATGTTTACAACTTCGCTATTTTGTATTACTTTGCCGTCAATGTCAGAGTACAGTGCTACTTCATGCCATTGACCGGAGTAGTATTCGAATGAGATATCACCGCTTTTGGGTACTAATTCGCCATTGACGTAGCCTGCAGAATATAAACAATCTCTAAAATCAGCATATGCTGTAAAAATTAATGCATCTTCTGCATATACACGAATCCTATATTTTCCAAATCCAATTGTATCAGCATCGGAACCTGGTGAATTGCAATGATGAAATTTCTTACTCACAGAAGATTCATCTGAAATTAAAGTGTTCAACTCAAATGAATGAATATTATAAGAAGCATCCCATTCAGTGCCAATCGCATCAACCATAATCCTCACTTCGTTATTGCCTGGATTCGGATATGTGATGAATAACTCATGGTGCGACTCTGGTTGGTCCTGCGATACAAGATTCTGTACGCATAAAGTTATTGAAAAAATACTTATGAATATTTTTCCCCAGGTATGTAACTTTCCATTGTTCATACTCAGTAATCCTCCTTATTGTTTATTGATCCGCTCATATCTTTCTTTATGGTGTATTATAAGACAAATGGTAATTTATTGCAATAGACTTTTTGGCACTTCATACGGGGTCTTGCCATTGAAAGCTCCATGGGGTCGATCGTAATTGTAGAAGTGTTCCCATTCCTTCAGCTTTGTCCCTTGGTCCACATCATCCTTGTTCTTTCGGCGAATCCAGGGGTTATTATCGATGCGATTTTTCACCTTGGGATGGTAGCCCGTTACAGAGCCTCTGGACGATCAGGTGATTGCGGATGTACGCAGTGAAGGGTTTCACTCCCAACCTTCGTTTGCAAGTGACATATGTAATTCATTCGGATGGTGGCGGCAGTAGTATTCGAGCTTGCTTGAATCTTCATGCGCTTTGCTGTAGGGCCAGCCTTTTGCCATCAGGTTCCGTTCGTGAAGCTCGTGAAGAAGAACATACGGGCGCTCAGCTTCTTCTAGGTCATTATCGATCCAGACTTCCTTCTGCGGAACGAATTCATAGACATGGTCATGTCCACCTTCGGTAAAATCGATATCGAATACGCTTCTCACTAACCTGCCGTCCACAATCCATACGCTGACGCCTGATTCGAGTTTTTTCCAAAGCTGGACATGAACTCTTATGGGGTCTGGAAGGTTTTTCCCCCGAGTGAGCTTTTCTATGTCACCTGCTTTCTTCCGTTCCGCCATCTCGGCTTTGTCCGCGGCTACCAGCGCATCGTCATACGCAATGCCTTTCTCGCAGAGTCGGTATTCCACGAGCAAATGATCGATGAAGAATTGCTGCTCGTCTTCTTCTGCCTCCTTATCAAGCCAGAACTCGTTCTTAGGAATGGAGGTGAATCCGTAGTGCTCACCGTAATTCGTGAACTCCTCGTCAATATGCGTGCGAACATACGTGCCGTCAACTACCCAGATCGTGATCTTGCCGCGCTGCCCCACTTTTTTGAGATAAGGAGGTTTGAGTGAGTTTTCCATGATCTGTCCTTCGGGAAGTGAAGAATGAAGCTGTGATGTTGTAGAATCTTGACTCAACACGGTGCGGGGAAGAAAAAGGCTGATGAAGAAAACGGTTAGCACACTACCGCAGAATCTTTTTCCCTCTCTCCCTCTCCTCCGATGGTGCTTTTCTCGACCTTGTTCCAATGGGCTGAAAGGTTATATGATGTTCAGATTCCTCAGAGAAATCTTAAGTCTTTTTTTGGGGAGAGTCAATTTTCCGGAAGTTTTTACGCATTCCCATCTAGTAAAAACCTGCTCACATCTTGCCTTTCCACCTTCCACTCGGTATATTTATTTATCCAATTTCTCCTCTATCTCTTTCCAAAGGGAACACTTATGGAAAACATCCTGTCATTCATTGAATCCAATCATCAGCGTTATCTTACCGAATTAAAAGAATTGCTTGCCATTCCCAGTGTCAGTTCACAAACGGAGCGGAAGCCGGAGATGCGCCGGGCTGCCGAGTGGTTGAAAACCCAAATGCAAACAATCGGTCTGCAAAATATTCAAATTATGGAGACGGAAGGACATCCGGTGGTATATGCGGATTGGTTGAACGCGCCAGGTAAACCGACGATTCTTATTTACGGACACTACGATGTACAGCCGGAAGACCCGGTCGATCTCTGGAAAACACCGCCGTTCGAAGCAACGGAACGGGATGGAAACCTGTATGCGCGAGGTGCCGCAGATGATAAAGGACAAATCTTCATCCATTTGAAAGCCATCGAAGCATTTTTGAAGAACAGCGGTGCGCTGCCGGTAAACATCAAAATTATTTTTGAGGGGGAAGAAGAAGTCGGCAGCGAACATTTAGGTAAATTTATCGGTGAACACAAAGACTTACTCAAAGCTGACGTCATCGTCATTTCCGATTCCGGAATGTTCGCCAAAGGGATTCCCTCGGTCACGTATGCGCTGCGCGGGCTGGCATATATGGAAGTCGAAGTAACGGGACCGAATAGCGATCTGCATTCCGGTTCGTTCGGCGGATCGGTGCACAACCCGATTCAAGCACTTACCGAAATGATCGCTTCTCTGCATGATAAGAACGGACGCATCACTGTGAAAGGCATGTACGATGATGTACGCCCATTGACGAAAGCTGAACGTGCTGCATTCAAAAAACTTCCCTGGAACGATAAGAAGTATGCTGCATCGCTCGGTTTGAAGCAGTTGTACGGTGAGAAGGGATTTACCACACTTGAACGATTATGGACTCGACCGACGCTCGAATGCAATGGTATCTGGGGCGGCTATATTGGTGAAGGGGCGAAGACGGTGCTTCCCGCGAAAGCATTTGCGAAGATTTCCATGAGGCTTGTTCCGGATCAATCCTCTGCGAAGATTGCGAAAGTGTTCGAGAAACACCTGAAAAAGATCGCTCCGAAGACGGTCGATGTGAAGGTGAAGAACCTGCATGGCGGTGAACCGGCTATCACTCCCGTCGATAGTCCGGGTGTGAAAGCTGCCGTGGTTGCACTCGAAAAGGGGTTCGGTAAGAAGCCATTATATCAGCGCGAAGGAGGCTCGATTCCTATTGTGGTGGACTTCAAGAAACTCCTTGGCATCGATTCTGTTCTCCTCGGATTTGGTCTCCCGGATGAGAATGCCCACGCACCGAATGAATTCATCAACCTGGATAATTTTTTTGGCGGCATCAAAACGACGGCTCACTACTATCATGAGTTCCCGAATTTCTGGAAAAGCGGGAAGAAGAAGTAATATCAAAAAACCTTGATCGATACATAAAGTCAGCCCTGTAGAAATGCAGGGCTTTTATATTGCTATCCTGACATTCGGGATTCATACCGAGAGAGAGAATGCACGGAACGAAAAAGTGTATAAATTATTTATAGCAAAGGTCTTCGGACTCGATCCGGCACGCGCCATCCGTGCTTTTGCCAAAATGATGAAAAAGAAGATTGTGATACCAACTGTGCTGATGTATGACGGGAAAGAGAAGAACCTGTTTTCGAAGTTTTTCGGGGTCAAGACCTGTAGCTGGTTTTTTGATATAGAAATATCGTTCGCGTAACTGCCATATCAGGTATTTGACGGAATGGAATTGTTGTTTTTAGCGATCTTTTTCATAGATGCCGTAGCTCCATCCATTCCATCATGCTACAGCTTTTTTTTCTCGCGGGTGTTTCGTATCATGGAATGAAACAGACGGGGTAAGATCACCATGATTACTATGGAGTCGCTGCATAAAATTCCAATCTTTCAATCTCTATCCGCTGCAGATTTGCAAGAACTTACGGCATCCTGGATCCCCCGCACGCTTCCGATCGGATTTACTCTCTTCAAAAAAGGGGATGCTGGTTCCTCGATGTATATTATTTCAAAAGGGTCTATAGAGATTTCGATTCCAGCAGAAGACGGGAAGAAGGATATTCAAGTTTCTATCCTCAAGGAGGGCGATTTCTTCGGTGAGCTCTCGTTGGTCGATGGTTCACCGCGGACAGCGACGGCGACAGCGTTAGATCATTGTACATTGTTGGAGATGAATAGAGACAATTTTTTGGATTTTCTCATCCGCCGTCCTACGGTTGCCATTGCCATGATCGCCGAGATTGGCAAACGTCTCCGTTTGACGAATGAACTGGTAACCTCTCTCGCTTCCAAAAATGTGAATGTCGAGTTGGAAGAGCGGTTAACCTTCGGTGATAGGCTTGCCGATAAGGTTTCGGATTTTGTGGGAAGCTGGACATTCATCATCGCGTTCCTTGCTTTTCTTACGCTTTGGATGGCCCTGAACATCGCTCAAATTTTTTTTAAACCCTTCGATGTCTATCCGTATGTTTTTTTGAATCTTGTGCTGGCCATGGTTGCTTCCTTACAGGCCCCGTTAATCATGATGAGCCAGAATCGTGCGCAATTAAAAGACCGTTTGCGGGCTGAACTGGATTATCAGGTAAATGTGAAATCTGAATTGATGCTGCAGCAGCTACATACCAAGCTGGATGAAGTGCGGAAGGTGGAACTGCAGGTACTTCAACAGACAATCGAGAAGCAACTGGAACATATTCACGATCAAGTCGAAATGACGGAACCTCATCCCTCCAAAGAGCGGCCATGAAGATCTACACAAAAACCGGAGACAAAGGAGAGACCTCATTGAACGGCGGCATGCGTGTTCCGAAGAGTTCTTTACGGATTGATGCGTATGGCACAATAGATGAATTGAATTCGCATCTTGGAATCGTCCGGACACTTCAACCTCCAGCCGATCTCGATGCAATTCTGGAACAGCTGCAGCGATCACTCTTTGTTCTCGGGACCGATCTGGCTACACCGCTCGAGGCATCAACCGGAAGAGTTAAGCGGATTGAGCAGAAGGATGTTGATCGTCTTGAAGGATGGATCGATACCATGGATGCGCAACTAGAGCCTCTGCAATTGTTTGTCCTGCCTGGTGGATCACCCGTCGCAGCGCATCTGCATATTGCCCGTACTGTATGCAGGCGTGCAGAACGATTGATCGATGCGCTCGGCCGGCAGGAAACCATTGGCACTCTTCCTCTTATCTATACAAATCGTCTTGCTGATCTGTTATTTGTTCTAGCTCGGTATGCAAATAAGAACTCAAATGTGAATGATACACCCTGACATGGAAAAGACCTGCCCTTTGTTCTGGAACAAAGCAAAAACCTTCATCCCGATACAGCGGTGCAATCCCTACTTCTTCAAGTGACGGATGTTCTTCGACAAAATCAAAAATTTCTTTCCCCTCATTGAGGAGATGATCAATAAACGGGAGAGACCATTCCGCAAGTTCAAGCACGCGCTGGAGTTCAGTACACTGCCAGCTGGGCTTTTTGTAGGTAATTATCCGGTTTTCCCAGTCGAGCGATTCGATATCACGGGGCAGATCGCGGATAAATTCCTCGTGCTGCTCGAGAAGTGTGCAGAGTCCCGTATTCAGTTCGACTAATTCTGAGAATGCGGGGAAAAGCCGGTTATGATTGAGCTCATGCCGGTAGATGTTGAGGCCTGCAAAAATGCGGTGCCGTGCCGATTGACTGTCCGCAGCAACGTGTAGAAATGAATTTAGATGTAACCGTTCCATCTCAACCTCCATGTTGAATTCTTCATTATCCATATGACCCCCTATAAAGTATATCGGCAGTATTGCATATTTCTTTAAAGCGGTGGAAACGAAAAATGCTGTTGTTCGATCTGATGATTCCTTGACAAACGAAAAAGATTCCTGTATATTTACTCCCGCGTTCAGCATCGATATTTTACCACGAAATATATC
The DNA here is from genome assembly GCA_964651225.1 of uncultured Ignavibacteriaceae bacterium. Taxonomy (GTDB): domain Bacteria; phylum Bacteroidota; class Ignavibacteria; order UBA10030; family UBA10030; genus Fen-1298. The sequence goes on along the minus strand of CAZYYD010000040.1, from coordinate 35,081 downwards.
TTAACATTGTATGGTCACGGAATTCGGTAAAGCCTTCATCTTTATCCTTCTTGGTGCTATCTTTGTTGCACTGGGCCTCTTCGCTGCATGGGTCCTGCGTCCGCGCCGTCCCTATCCTGAAAAAAATGCAACTTACGAATGCGGTGAGGAACCGGTTGGCAGTGCATGGATCCGGCTCAATGTACGTTTCTATGTCACCGCCCTTGTGTTCCTCATCTTTGATGTGGAAGTCGCTTTTCTTTTCCCATGGGCACTGATCTATAGACAGCTCGGACTCTTTGGATTTCTTGAAATGGCCGTGTTCCTTGCAATTCTCTTCGTTGGATATGCTTATGTATGGGTAAAAGGAGATCTCGACTGGGATAAGCCAAAACCTGAGATCCCAACCATCAAGCGGACGGTTTCTATAACGCCACCCATCGAAAGCACACCTGTTTCATAGATGATGTTTGTCATTGTGGAGTAAGCAATTGTGGGACTTCTTGATCAAAAGTTTGAAAACAGCAATGTGTTTGTAACCTCGCTCGACGGGCTGCTGAACTGGGCGCGTCTTTCGTCGCTGTGGCAGATGCAGTTTGGTCTTGCCTGCTGTGCCATCGAAATGATGGCAGCGTCAGCATCGAATTTCGATATTATGCGTTTTGGTGTTATTCCACGCGCTACACCGCGTCAGGTGGATGTTATGTTTGTGGCGGGGACCGTCACGATTAAAATGGCATCGCGTATCAAGCGTCTCTACGATCAAATGTCGGAGCCCCGGTATGTCATCTCGATGGGAAGCTGCTCCAATTGCGGCGGACCGTATTGGGAACATGGATATCATGTGTTAAAGGGCGTTGATCGCGTAATCCCGGTCGATGTATATATCCCCGGGTGCCCTCCCCGTCCCGAAGCATTGCTGGAAGGAATTATGAAGCTTCAGGAAAAAGTTCGCGCCGAAAGCATGGTAAAGAAACGGGCCTAATGTGCTGAGCGCAATCGCCGGCTGGGTGTTGAAGTCCCTCCCGGCAACATGAAGAAAGCTATGACACCGCAAGAAATTCAAGATATTCTGAAAACAAAATTCGGCGATGCCATTATCGAGGCAAAGCTGGATGCACCGCAGCCATGGATCCGTATCGCTCCGGATAAGACTAAAGAGATTTGTTTTTTCCTTCGCGATACCGACACGATACAATTCGACTATCTTTCCTGCTTGAGCGGGATGGATTACAATAACGGAACCCTAGGAGTCGTCTATCACCTGGCTTCGATGGTGCACCGACATAAGATTGTTCTCAAGACTCAGTGCACGAAAGAAACTCTGCATATTCAATCAGTCAGTGCTGTGTGGGGAACTGCAAATTGGCATGAACGCGAAGCTTTTGATCTCTATGGCATCGTGTTCGATGAACATCCTGATCTGCGTCGCCTCTTGTTGCCGGACGATTGGGAAGGACATCCGCTTCGCAAGGATTACAAAGTTCAGGAATTCTATCACGGGATGAAGGTTCCTTATTAACGCTGAATGATTGACCAGACTATGCTACAGCCTCCAACGCTTCCTACAAATTATACTGTCAAACACGGTCATATCAAGACCTCGACCGGCAAGACGATCCGTTCTGAAGAAATGATCGTCAATATGGGGCCCCAGCACCCTTCTACCCATGGAGTGCTGCGTCTCGAAATTGTTGTGGATGGCGAGATCATAGTTGACTGTATTCCTCATATCGGGTACCTGCACCGCTGTTTTGAAAAACACTGTGAGCATATGACAAATTACCAGCAGGTCATTCCCTATGCAGATCGGATGGATTATTGTTCTGCGATGACGAATGAATGGGCGTTTGCGCTCGCAGCAGAACGGCTGCTGAAGATCGAAGTACCGGAACGTGTTGAATATATCCGCGTGATCATGGCGGAGTTGCAGAGGATCGCCAGCCATTTGATTGCCGTTGGCACATACGGCATCGACTCCGGTGCTTTCACACCGTTCCTCTATACCTTTATCGATCGTGAAAAAATTCTCGACTTGTTTGAGATGACATGCGGTGCCCGCTTGCTCTATAATTATATCTGGATCGGAGGATTGTCGCACGATCTGCCTCCCAGGTTCATCGATCAGGCCAAAGAGTTTGTCACATACTTCCGACCGCGTATCAAGATGCTTAACGATCTGTTGACGTATAATGAGATCTTTGTGAAACGAACTGCCAATGTCGGTGTCCTACCCAAAGAGGTCGCCATTAATTATGCTGTCAGCGGGCCGCAGCTTCGCGGCTCCGGAGTAAATTGGGACCTGCGGCGCGATGATCCCTACGGTGTCTATCACAAGCTTCAGTGGGAACCGCAGATCGGCAAGGGTGAAATGGGCACGGTCGGCGATTGCTGGGATAGACATATCGTCCGTATGCGCGAAATGGAACAAAGTCTCAATATCATAGAACAATCCCTTGCCGTATTGCCGGAAGGGAATGTACAGGCAGCACTTCCCAAACGAATTCGTCCTGAGAAGGATGCTGAAGTGTATGTACGCACAGAAGCCTCGCGCGGTGAATTAGGATACTATATTGTGAGCGATGGTACGGCAAGTCCCTTCCGTGTCAAAGCGCGCGGGCCGGCATTTGTTAATTTGAGCGTACTACCGGAAATCGCCCGGGGCTCAATGATTGCCGATCTCGTTCTCACTGCCGGGAGTATTGATATTGTCCTCGGTGAAGTGGATCGTTAAACGCTTCCATGGGAATACGAGACTAAACGATAGCATTGAGAGAGTCGAACTTCGGATTTTATAATGGAATTCATTCAGACAATATTCGCAAATGAACTTTTCGTTGCGGTCCTCCTGAGCATCATTCCGCTTATCTTCATCATTGTGTATGCACTCGTCGTGTTGTATACCGAGATGAAGGTGGCGGCTCATATCCAGGATCGTGTTGCCTATATGCGTACCGGGTGGCATGGTGTGCTCCAGCCGATCGCAGACATGCTGAAACTGCTCCAGAAGGAAGATATCATCCCGGCGCATGCCGATAAGCTCTTGTTCCGGATGGCACCGTTCATTGCTTTCGTTGGAACATATGCGGCTTATGCAGTACTTCCTTTCAGCAGTATCTTTATCGGTTCGAATATCAATCTTGGCGCATTCTTCCTCGTAGCCGTGGGTTCTCTGGTTGTGGTTGGAATTCTGATGGCCGGCTGGGCATCGAATAATAAATGGTCGTTATTCGGTGGAGTACGTTCTGCAGCACAGATGATCAGCTATGAAATTCCGACGGCGTTGGCTATTATCATTGCAGTGATGATTACCGGCTCGCTTAACCTGCAGGAGGTAACGAAATTTCAAGATGGCGGTATCGGAAATTGGGTGATCTTTGGCGGTCCATTGCCGTGGAACCAAAAGCTCATGGTGATGCCGTTCACAATCATCACGTTCTTTATTATGTTTGTAGCATCGATTGCAGAAGTTAATCGCACACCATTCGATTTGCCGGAAGCTGAATCTGAATTAGTACAGGGGTTCAACACAGAATATAGCGGCATGCGGTTTGCGATGTTCTATCTTTCGGAGTACGCCAACCTGTTTACTGTCTCCGCGGTTGTGGTTGCGCTCTTTCTTGGCGGATGGTCAAGCCCGTTTGGTTCCTTGATGTCGGGACCGGTGTGGGGCATATTCTGGTTCGTGGCAAAGGCGTATATTTTTGTCTTCATACAGATTTGGGTGCGGTGGACATTGCCGCGTCTGCGGGTTGACCAGCTCATGTATGTTTCATGGAAAGTATTGACGCCGTGGCTGTTTTTCTGTCTTCTCGCCGTCGGCCTTATATTGGTGATTTAGCGAGTATCATCTATGTCAGCAGCAGGAACATACTTTTATAATATCTTTCATTCCCTCTATACAATATTTGTGGGAATGAAGATCACACTTCCTCATCTCCTAACGCGTTCGGCGACAGTCCAGTATCCGTCGGTGAAGATGAAGATTCCCGAGCGTGCACGAAATCGGTTATATGTGAATATCGACGACTGTATAGGCTGCGATCAGTGCGCGATGGCATGCCCTGTGGACTGCATTACCATCGAGACGATCAAATCGACACCTGATGTAGATCTCGGATTAACCTCAAAGAACACGAAAAAGCGTCTCTATCTTCCGCTTTTTGATATTGATATTGCAAAATGCTGCTATTGTGGTCTTTGCGTCTGGCCCTGTCCAACAGAATGCATTGTGATGACCGACGTGTACGAATTTTCTGAATATGACAGAAAGAATTTGATTTACAGCTTTGGTAATATGACACCGGAAGAAATTTCCGGTGCGAAAGAACGGTTAAAGAAATACGATGAGGAGCAAACTGCGAAGAAAGCAGTTGCAGCCGCCGCTGCTGCAAAAGCCTCACAGGCCGCAGCAGCTCCAACGCCTCCGGCAGCGTCTGCACCGCCGAAACCCGAACCTCCAGTGCAGCCGGCGAATTGATGGAGTGTTCTACTGATATTTTTGCAGTGTACTTTTTTTTGTGAAGTCGAACGTTATGGATCTCTACACGATAATTTTTTATCTCTTTGCAGTGATTACACTGGGTGCGGCAAGTATCGTCGTGTTTTCGCGAAACATTGTCCGTGCGGCTTTTGCCCTCTTGTTTGCATTCTTTGGTGTTGCGGGCATCTATGTCTTCCTGCTTGCTGACTTCATTGCTGTAACGCAGCTGCTCATCTACGTCGGCGGTATTATGGTGCTCATTCTGTTCGGCGTCATGCTTACAAATAGGCAGATTAATGTCGATGCAAAGACCGGCACCGTTCAAACATTACCGGCAGTGTTCATAACCGCTGCACTGGCAGGAACTCTTGTCGGTATTTTCTGGTCGGCCGATTGGAAAGTAAGTGCGAATATGTCGACGGCAGATAAGACCGCTCCCCAGATCGGTGAACTGCTGCTGACGAAGTATTTATTGCCGTTTGAAGTTGCTTCTGTTGTTTTGCTTGTTGCGTTGATTGGCGCTGCTATGATCGCGCGGCGAGAAAAGAAACCATAACATCATTCCCGATTATTATTTGCGGGATTCTTGTGCAGGATAAAAGAATATGCAGGAATTACTCACATATCTCCAGCATCCCGGGCTGTCACATTTCCTGATCCTGAGCGGGCTGCTGTTTTCACTTGGATTATTTGCCGTTCTGACCCGTCGCAACGCCATAATGGTCTTGATGGGAATCGAACTCATTCTCAATGCCGCGAATATCAATTTTGTCGCATTCTCGCGGTATGTGACAACGACGCTGGATGGTCATGTCGTTGCGGTGTTTGTTATCATTCTTGCAGCAGCCGAAGCTGCTATCGCTCTGGCGATTATCTTGAATATTTATCAGAACTTCAATACGGTGAATATCGACGAAATCAATCAATTGAAAGACTAATGGTTCGAAATTCCAATTTCGAAATTCAAGTTTAAATTATGTCTCAAGAACTCCTACTTACTCTCGCGCTGATCGTGTGGCTGGTTCCGTTGGCGGACTTTGCCATTCTCATCTTTTTTAGCAAGCGCATGCCCCGCTCCGGCGACTGGTTTGGTACTTCGATCCTCTTCGGAGCGCTTGCGCTCTCGCTGGTCATTCTGTTCGCGAAACTGAATCTCTACCACGATCAAACACTGCAGGCCTCTATTACATGGGTGAATTTCGGCGATGTGCCGGGTATTGGCCCGATGAAGATGGATCTCGGTATCATGATCGATAACGTCGCAGCGATTATGCTTGTCGTGGTCAACATCGTCAGTTCGTTCGTGCATCTATTCTCCATCGGTTACATGCAGGGGGATGTACGCTATGGACGATACTTCGCCTATCTGGGAATATTTACGTTTTCTATGCTCGGCATCGTTCTCACGAATAACTTTTTTACGATGTATGTTTCGTGGGAGCTGGTGGGATTAAGTTCGTACCTCTTGATCGGACATTGGTTCGAAAAGAAGTCAGCGTCGGACGCAGGAAAGAAAGCATTCATCGTTAACCGTGTCGGTGATGTGGGGATGTTCGTAGGCATTTTAATTCTCTTCACGACATTCCACACATTCAGTTTTGATGCGATCTTTGAAGCGATGAAATCCGGAACGATACCCTTTGGCAGTGAGGCATGGTTGACTGCCGCCGGTATTTTGATTTTCTGCGGAGCTGTTGGTAAGTCTGCACAATTTCCCCTCCACGTCTGGCTGCCGGACGCAATGGAAGGTCCGACTCCCGTTAGTGCATTGATTCACGCAGCAACGATGGTGGCTGCCGGCGTGTACCTGGTGACACGTACATTTGCCATGATGACCGCCGATGCATTAATGGTGATCGCGTACATAGGCGCCATCACGGCCTTCATTTCTGCGACGATCGCTATCGCACAAAATGATATTAAGAAAGTGCTCGCTTATTCCACCGTCAGTCAGCTCGGGTATATGGTGATGGGGCTTGGTGTCGGCGCATATACCGCCGGGTTCTTCCACCTGACGACGCATGCAATGTTTAAAGCCGGACTCTTTCTCGGTTCCGGTTCTGTAATTTATGCGATGCATCATGCACTCCATCATGCAAATGATCACCATACGGATCCGCAGGATATCCGCAACATGGGTGGCCTGCGGACGAAGATGCCCATTACGTTCTGGACGTTTTTGATGTACACACTTACGATTTGCGGTATACCGCTGACCTCAGGATTTCTCAGCAAGGATGAAATACTTGCCGGCACATTGGTGTACGGAGAATTGACCGGTCGATGGATTATTCCCATTATTGGATTTTTTGTCGCAGGCTTGACGGCGTTCTACATGTTCCGTCTTGTGATCCTGACATTCTTCGGTGAGCACAAGGATCGTCATCGGATCGATGCAATTCACGAATCGCCTAAAGTGATGACTATACCCCTGATCGGTTTTGCTGTGCTGTCGTTCTTTGCTTTTTATAGTCTGAATCCCATTAAAGCTGCTGCAGGCTGGTTTTATCGGGCGGTTGAACGTCCGGAATCGGTCGTCCCGGCGGCAGTTGCTGCTGCAGGTGCAGAACCGTTCGCAGAGGCACTCCATCACGTGCATAGTTTGGCAATGCTGCTTTCGTTGACGTTAGCAGGAATTGGAATTCTTTTAGCATTTACCACCTATTATTGGAAGAAGATCAATGCTGATGTTGTTGCCGAGGCGCCTGTACTGAAGCATCTCTATAAGTTCTTCCTCAACAAGTGGTACTTTGATGAATTGTATCAAGCGACATTTGTGAAGGGGACGGATGCAGTCGCTGCGGCATACCGCTGGTTTGATAATGTCATCATCGATGGTATTGTCAATGGCGTGGCAACATGGACGGTTGGTATAACGCTGGGTGTCAAGTCAACATGGGAAGAGGGAAAGATCGGCTCCTTCTTCTACCTAGTTGTATTTGGTGTATTATCGATTTTTATCGGCTGGCAGTCAACGATTGCTCTCTTGCCGGAAGCTGCAAGTGCAGGTGTTCTCATTGAATATGGGTTGTTCGGTTTGGGCATCGCAGCACTCTCGTTTTTCCTCTTTTATGTCGGAGTCGGCGGATTCGACAATACAATTGTCGATGGAATGGTGAATCTCGTCGCGTATCTTGGCGGATTCATGGGTCTGCTCGCACGCAAACTTCAAACAGGAAAAATTCAGACGTATTTGGCGTTTGTGTTATTTGGTGTAATGGTGTTTTTCTTGTGGTTTAGGTGATAGAAAGTCATGTTGAGTCCTGTGATGGGGAACTCTTGAAATAAAAGATGGATTCTCCCATCATCCGGGATGACGAGAGTCAATGAATAAGTTCTTTTAAGGAGTCGAAACGAATGGTTTATCAATTTCTTGGTATTGGATGGCTCAGCTGGATTACATTTCTGCCGGTGATCGGCATGATTCTTATCCTGCTGATTCCCAAGGAAGCGCGCAACGCGATGAAATGGACGGCGGCTGGTGTCACCTTCCTGCAGGTTGTGATTGCGGCATTGATCTATGCAAATTTTAACTATACTCTTGGCGGCATCAATACGCAGGAGGGGATGCAGTTCGTCGAGAAAGCAAAGTGGATCGATATCAAGGGCCTCTCATGGGTTGGCCGGCTGCAAGTCGAGTACTTTCTGGGTGTTGATGGAATCAGTGTCCCGATGCTTATCCTGACGGCGATCATCAGCTTCATTGCTGTCTTTGCATCCTGGAAGATTGATAAGGCGCTCAAGGGGTATATGGTCATGCTGTTGCTGCTCGATACCGGTATGATAGGTGTGTTCGTTTCTCTCGACTTCTTTCTCTTCTATGTATTCTGGGAAGTTATGCTGCTTCCGATGTACTTTCTCATCGGTGTGTGGGGCGGACCGCGGCGTGAATATGCGGCAATCAAGTTCTTCCTGTATACACTCGCCGGTAGCGTTTTGATGCTGCTCGCGATGATCGCACTGTATTTTAGTGTCACTATCATAGATCCTGTCTCGGGCGAAAAGCTGCATACATTTAATATGCTGGCGATGATGAATCCGGCCAATTTTGAACCGGGTTCCTTGCTCGCTGGATTTGGTACACAGATGCGTTCGTTTGCTTATCTGGCACTCTTTATCGGGTTTGCCATCAAAGTTCCAATCTTTCCGTTCCACACGTGGCTGCCCGATGCACACGTGGAAGCACCTACGGCTATCAGTGTTATACTTGCCGGTGTTCTGTTGAAGATGGGAACCTATGGCCTGATCCGTATCAGTTTCCCGATTTTTCCAGAATTGGCTACGAAGTACGCTTTCGCTCTTGCCATACTTGCATTCATCAATATTGTCTATGGTGCGTTATGTGCCATGGCACAGAAAGATTTCAAAAAGCTTATTGCATACTCCAGCGTCAGCCACATGGGCATTGTTCTGCTCGGACTCGCGGCGATGAACACGCAGGGGATGATGGGTGCAGTGTTCCAGATGTTCAATCACGGGACCATCACAGCAATGCTCTTCTTGATTGTCGGTGTGATTTATGATCGTGCACACACACGGGATCTCGATGCGTTTGGCGGATTAGCCTTGACGATGCCGAAATACACTGGTATAATGACCGTCGCGTTTTTTGCAGCATTAGGCTTGCCGGGTTTAAGCGGTTTCATCTCTGAAGCGTTCTCGTTCCTTGGCGCATTTCAGGTGGAAAAACTTCGCGTGATCACGATTGCATCGACCCTGGGAATTGTTTTAACGGCTGCATATATGTTGTGGACACTTCAGCGCGTTTTCCTCGGGAAGGTTAACGAAAAATGGGGAACACTTCCGGATGTCGATGCTCGGGAAATTTTCATGCTTGTACCCTTGGCAATGATAATTCTAGTGCTTGGTATTTATCCATCGTTTATGCTCAATGTCATGACAACATCCATCAATCACCTGGTCGATGTTGTAGCGAAAGGCAGTACAGCCGTCGCACTTCTTCCTTAACTTGATGACTGATACGTAATATGTTTGTTCAACAGATACTTCAAAATCTTACACAGTTTCTGCCTGAAACGACTCTGGCCGTGACATTTTGCCTCGTCATTCTCCTGGGATTGATCTTAAGAAAAACTCCACACGTCACTGCCTGGTTTTCATTCCTTGGTGTGGCTGCAGCGCTGTTCTTTACTATCCGGCAGATAGGAATTTCACAGGAAATATTCTCCGGCATGATTGTGGTCGATCCCTTTGCTGTGTTCTTCAAAGCACTGGCAGCAATCTGCACATTGATGATCTTCCTGTTCTCCATCTATTCTACCGAAGTGCAGACGACCGTGAAACGGATGACAGAATATTACGCATTGCTCGTGGCCATGACGCTGGGGATGTTTTTGATGTCGGGTGCATCCAATGTGTTGATGATGGTGCTGGGGATGGAATTAACAAGCCTTTCTTCCTATATCCTGGCAGGATATACAAAGGAGGCTTCAGATTCGAGTGAAGCATCACTGAAGTACATTATTTTTGGTGCGGTATCCTCTGGAGTGATGTTGTACGGTATCTCAATCCTCTTTGGATTAACAGGCGCGATGGATTATATGGGGATCAACAAGGGATTGTCGTCAAGCGTGCCTCATTATTTAGCCCTGCTTACGGCGACAATATTTATTGTCGTTGGTTTCGGATATAAAATTTCTGCGGTTCCATTCCACTTCTGGACGCCTGATGTGTATGAAGGTGCACCGATCACTATTACCGCTTTCCTCTCTGTTGCTTCAAAAGCAGCCGGTTTTGCGATGATGATGCGGTTCTTCAAAGTGATCTTCATGGATACTTCTATTCTGGCGGTACCTGCCGGTATGTGGATGTCGCTCTACGGATTTGAATGGAATAAACTTCTGGCAATACTTTCCGTGCTGACCATGACCTTAGGGAATCTTGTCGCCGTCTGGCAGGATAATCTCAAACGAATGCTGGCCTACTCGAGTATTGCCCATGCCGGATATATGTTGATGGGCGTCGTGATTATGAGCGACAAAGGGATTGCTGCTGTACTCATCTATTTTATGATGTATCTCTTCATGAATCTGGGCGCCTTCTATGTTGTCATGCTGGTTGCGAACAAGACCGGCAGTGAAGACATCAGTGCCTATAAGGGACTTGGCTATCGATCTCCGATGCTAGGTGTGGCTATGGCGATCTTCCTTGTGTCCCTCACGGGATTGCCGCCCACCGCAGGATTCATCGGCAAGCTCTACCTCTTTGTCGCTTTGTTAGATGCAAAATGGATTTGGCTTGCACTTGTAGGTGTTCTCAACAGTGTCGTCTCTCTCTACTATTATGCGCGTGTGCTGCGTTATATGTTCCTTCGCGAACCATCAGAACATGCTGTTTCATTCAAGACCCTCCCTGCGGAAACGGTTATTGTGATGGCCATTGTTATTCCTACCCTTCTCTTTGGGCTTTATTTTACACCCTTAGTCGACCTGGCGAATGCGTCCGTACAAATGTTTGGACTGCGATAAACCTCACAGATGATGATCGTTTGCGACGCCTCTCGCTGGGAAGGAGAGGCGTTTGTGTTTTGTGATGCAGGGATTTGTTTGTGAATCGGGAATTTATTAGATTAGCCACAATTCATTACCATGCAATAGGGCAAGTAATTTTTTTTGGAACCTCAATCGCTCAATATTCTCCTGGTTGACGACGACAGCTTTTTTGCAGATGTCGTCGGAGAACAGCTCAAAGATGAATGCAAGCATCAAGTGACCATCGCCCGCAGCGCACGAGAGGCACAGGAGCTACTGGAAAAAAAGGCGTCATTTTTTGATGTGATCCTGACAGATTACTACATGCCGGAAATGACAGGTCTTGATCTCTTGCAATGGATGCAAGGTCAGCAGATAGAAACCCCCGTTGTCATGTTGACGGCTGCCGGATCGGATGTGGTCGCCGTGGAGGCAATGAAATTGGGGGCTTATGACTATGTACGGAAAGAACAGCTCGACCTTCAGCACCTGGGGATTGTCATCAATGCCACACATGAACGGCACCAGTTCCGTGTGACGAAAGCGATAGAAGAGGAGCGATTGCGGGAGATTGGACTCAACACTCTTGCTACCGACAAGGTTCGCGATGTCCTCAATGCTATTACACCAATGTTGCATACGGCATTAGCGAATATTGATGGAGACATCGAGACAGTAGGGGAAGCACTTTGTAAACAATTACCATCCTCACAGCAGGAAAAACTTCGTGAGCTCCTGCAGCATATACAGGATGAGACAGGAACCTTGGAAACCTCTATCCGGGGTCTTTTGGAATTATATCGAATGTTGTATGCTCATCATGCAGAAGCACAGGAAATCGATCGCTTGAAGAAAGAAATTCTGGACAAAGCGAAACCCGCATGACCATTTACTTCCGATTTCTTTTTCTGCTCACACGTTCGTAGATCAACCGGATTCCGTCCAGCACAAGGGAGGGTTCTGTGTGTTGGATCACGAGGGCTTGCTGTGCTATAAATTCTGAAAAACCTCCAGTTGCAATCACGATTGCCTTTTTCGACCCTCGCTGCACAAGTTCCTGCTGTATCCGTTCTACCATGCCGATAGCCCCGTCAACTGCTCCCCAGAGAATTCCAGATTGCATGCTGCTCACAGTATCGGCACCGACGACAGATTGTGGAAGGTGAAGTTCCACTTTGGGCAGTTTCGCAGCCCGCCGATGTAAATCGACAGCGGACGTTTCAATCCCCGGGGAAATAACGCCGCCAAGGTAGTCTCCATTCGATGCAACGACATCGTAGGTCGTCGCCGTCCCGAAGTCGATGATAATCAGCGGGCCGCCATACTTTTCAAATCCTGCAATCGCATTGCAAATTCGATCAGCACCGACGGATTGGGGGTTCTCGTAGCGAATGGTGATGCCGAGATCTAATGTTGTACTCACCAGCACAGCCTCCTGATGGAAATACTTCCGCACCATCGATGCATAGCTCTCTGTAAGATTCGGGACAACCGATGCTATGCCAACACCAATGATCTTCTTACTGCTGATTCGTGCTCCGGTGAGGAGAGCCTGCAGCTGTGTCCCGATCTCATCTTCCGTCCGTTGAAGCATACTTGTGAGTCTCCAGCTGCCAATCAGTTTCTGCTTTGTATAGACTCCAAAGACGGTATGTGTGTTGCCAATATCAATTGCGAGGAACATGGTGGTCTCTCATTGTTGAGGAAATAATATCATGGTGATTGGTAAGCGTGACATCGCCGGCATAGAATAACCGTCGTCCCTGGGACGTTTCAACGATTAATGCTCCATCCTCAGCAAGATCAAGTGCTCGACCGCTGATGATTTCACCGGATTGGATGACAGTGATCTCTCTTCCAAGCATCGCTGCCCGTTTTTTCCAATGGCTGATGATAGATTGAAAATTTCCCAGATGGACATCGTGATAAAAGGTTTCGTATGTCGTTAAAAGGATCCGGAAGAGATCTCGCCGGTCGAATTCCCTGGCACATTCCCGCCGAAGGGAAGTTGCTTTTTCAGCCAGGTCGCGGCTGAAACCTATTTGATTCACGTTAATTCCGATGCCCATAACAGCATAGTCGAGTTGGTTACCCTGAAAAACACTTTCTAAAAGAATGCCGCAGCACTTTTTTCCGCTGATAAGAACGTCATTTGGCCACTTACATTCACTCGGAAGTCCTGAGACTGTTTCGATAACAAGAGCAGCACCTGCAGAGGCAAAAAAAGGAAGAAGTCCGACGCTGACGGGATCGAGATTCGGACGAAGGATCATGGAAAGTAAAAGATTGTTGCCGTATTCATCCTCCCAACTCCTTCCAAGCCTTCCCCGTCCTGCACTCTGATGTTCTGTGATACAAACGGTCCCCTCTTCCGCACCATTTGATGCGAGCTTTTTTGCATACGAGTTTGTCGAGTCTATCGAATCAAAGATATGCAACTGTCGGCCAAAGAGGTGTGTTTGTAACCCGTCCTGGAGTTCGTCTTTGGAATACATCAATATTCCCTATTGGAGAAGCGACTTTTTTGCTAGGAGCCGGTCAAACTGAGCGAGCTTCCATCCAAGGTCATAGATGACGTGCTCGATCCTCACCATCCGCTCAAATAAGATCTTCTCCACCGTATCGGTTGGTTTATGATAATCTGCATGTGTTCCGTCGAAAAAGAAAACAATCGGGACTCCGTTCTTTGCAAAGTTGTAATGATCGCTACGCCGATAATACTGTTCAGGATCGCTTTCGTTGTTATACTTATAGTCAAGATCAAGCTGTTCAGATTCTTTATTGGCCACCTGAAGAAGGCTGTCAAGTTCCAGGCTGATTTTATCAGAGCCAATCACAAAAATGCTGTTGGAATCTCTCCTGGCTTCGTGCAGAGTATCCAGACGGCCGATCATATCGATATTAAGGTCGGCAATCGTCTGGTTGAGCGGGATGATCGGGTTGTTCGTGTAATAAAACGAACCGAACAACCCCTTTTCTTCGCCAACAACCGTCATGAAAAGCAGGCTTCGCCTTGGTTTTATAGGATTCTTTGAAAAGGCTTCCGCCAGATTGAGAATAGTTGCTGTACCGGAGCCATCATCGTCTGCGCCGGGGAAGATCACACCATCTTTGTTCTTTCCAAGATGGTCATAGTGAGCCGTGAACGCTACTATTTGTGCTTTGAGTTTCGGATCAGTTCCGGGTACAAGGCCCAGAACATTTTCCGTTTGTTTGGTCTCACGGCAGACCTTTGATTCAATAGTTATAATCACATTATCAAGAAAGAGTGGGGAGAACTGTTGGTCCTGCATGGCTTCAGTGCGAAGCTGTTGAAGTGTTTTACCGGATGCATTGAGCACATCTTCTGCTAATGAAGGAGATACGATGAATCGAACGGATTGTGAGCGTACTCTTGGAGGCACACCTTTCATTTGCATCGATCCGTTATCCCTGCCGAAACTGCTGATTATCTTCTGTGCATCTTTGAAAGTGGCAGGACCTTCTCTGTCCGGGATCATCAACGCTGCGAGCGCTCCTGCATCGTGCCTGATTGCGAAAAAACGTCTCATGGTTGCTGCTTGAGATGTATCGCTGGCATAGTCTTTCCTGTCGATAAAAACAAAAACGATTCTTCCGCTCAACTTTGCTTGTGCAGTAGAATCCAATTCGGTATCGGTGAATCCAACAAACGCAACCGGTCCGCTGACGGTTGTATCTTTTGCTCCCTCGGCAATGAAGTCTTTTTCCCAAGTGAATTTCTTCTTTATTCCATCGATTTCGGAGACAATTTTTGTCTCCGGATTGACACGTAGTACATCAACATCAAAGTGCTGGAAATAAGAACCATTGTCACCAATGGGCACAAGGTTAAGTTTTTTGAATATATCGGCAATATAATTGGTTGCTTTTTTCTGACCCGGGAAAGTAGTCTCCCGTCCTTCAAGACTGTCTGATGCAAGGATGGTGAGATGACCCCGCAAATCCGAAGTACGGATGGACTCATATCCAACCCTGCAATCTTTATCGATAGTCTGGGCATGAAGCAGGCCTATGTAAAAAGGGATGAAAATGAATAAATGATGTTTCAATGAATGGTCCTTTAATGGTTTGGAATAAACCGGAGAAAGGTTAGCGAAAATGGTCTTGAAAAGCAACATGAGTCTCGTATCTTAACGAAACCTGAAAAGATTGCAGAATGTCTGCCATTTCATCGGATAGTCCAGGACATTTTGGCAGGAATTGTGGCGGTCTTTGGCAGAACCAACCATATCATTCTTCGTTTATAGTCCATTATCGCCATATCCCTGGCTGGCACACAGGTTGACTGATTTAGATACATAACAAAAAAACTTCATAAGGAGATATACAAATGCTAGTACGATTTGATTACCCCCGGACATTCGACAACCTGCTCGAGAACTTCTTTGCGACAGACGTGGTTCCGTCAAGGAGTGCTTTCCCTGCAATTGACATTACGGAACAGGAAGGCGAGACAACAGTTATTGCGGAGGTGGCCGGTGTGAAGAAGGAAGACGTGAAGATCACCTTCGAGAACAATGTGCTGACGATCAGCGGCGAGCGGAAACCGTATGAGATTCCGGATAACACACGAGTGCTTCTGAATGAGATGCGTGTCCGCAACTTCAGCCGCTCGATACAATTTGAGCATGATGTCGATACAAATAAAATTTCTGCTGACCTTACAAACGGTGTGCTGCGCATCGTTCTGCCGCAAGCGGAATCTGCGAAGACTCGGACGATCGAGGTGAAGTAAGGAAGGAGCGAGACCCATGGAGAACAACAAAAAAGTTGGAGTAATCCGGTCAGGATCAAAAGCACTGATGAAAAGAATCGAGGAACCTGAAACCGTTGTCTCTCCCGTAGCAGATATTTTTGAAACAGGTGATGCGTTTGTGGTAAAACTTGACATGCCGGGAGCGACGAGGGACTCGATAAGTTTGCATGTTGATCCCAAACTGCTTCGCGTCCGGGCTGGAATCGTGTCGCATCACGATCAACATGTTACGCTGCTTTTTAGTGAAATAGGCAGAAAGCAATATATGCGTGAGTTTAATCTCGGAACCGGTATCAAACTCGATGAAATTCATGCACAGTTTGAATATGGAGTCTTAACTGTCACCCTGCCAAAGACCGATGAGGTGAAGGCACGGGAGATTCAAATACATTAACATAATTAACAACTCAAAGGAGGAAAGACCTATGTCACTCGTTCGATGGAATCCAGCTCGCGATCTCGCGACATGGCCCTCTAACCTCTTCGGGATTCAGAGGGAAATGAACAGGATGTTCGACAATTTCTTCAACAGCTCAGATCAGGGAGAGGACTATGCCCTCACCGCATGGTCGCCTGCAGTAGATATTGCCGAACATGACGATCAATATGTTGTCAAGATGGAGTTACCGGGCGTGAATAAAGATGAAGTGAAGATAACGCTCGAATCCAATATTCTCACCATTCGCGGTGAGAAAAAGCAAGAGAAAGAAACGAAGAAAGAGAACTATCATCGCGTTGAGCGTTCGTATGGTTCGTTTCAGCGTTCGTTTACACTGCCGACGACGGTCAAGAACGATAAGATTGATGCCGCATTTAAGGATGGCATCCTGAGCATCAGTCTGCCGAAAGCCGAGGAAGCGAAACTGAAGCAGATCGAAGTCAAAGTGAAGTAATCTTAGCGGCGGCAAACCTAAGTTTGCTTCTGCAACGATCGGTCGGGTTGTCTGGTGGGATGACCCGGCCTTTTGTGATTGTTAACTCACTGGTTTGAGTCAAGCATTGAACAATACTTCAGTGTCAGACTGAAATGAGCGGGAATGGAAGAATGAAAAACCACCAACCAGCAGCGCAAGCTGCATTACAGAAAGGATAATGACAATGTCAAAGAATTCAGGAAAAATCATCGGTATAGACCTGGGAACCACAAACTCGGTTGTAGCTGTCATGGAAGGAAACGATCCGGTTGTGATCGCGAATGCAGAGGGTTCACGTACAACTCCGTCGGTGGTTGGATTTCCGAAATCGGGCGAACGGCTTGTCGGTGCGGCAGCGAAAAGGCAGGCGGTCACAAACTCGCAAAATACGGTTTTCTCAATCAAACGGTTTATGGGACGATTCTTCAATGAAGTGAATGAAGAGATGAAGCTTGTTCCTTACAAGGTGCTTCAGGGTGATAATAATACTGCGCGTGTTCAGGCCGGAGATCGTATCTATTCACCCCCGGAAATTTCTGCAATGATTCTTCAAAAGATGAAACAGACGGCGGAAGACTATCTGGGTACAAAGATCACAGAAGCGGTTATCACCGTGCCGGCATATTTTAACGATGCACAGCGTCAGGCAACAAAAGAAGCAGGCGAAGTAGCCGGACTCAATGTTCGACGTATCATCAACGAGCCGACAGCAGCAGCACTCGCCTACGGCCTCGATAAGAAGCATAAAGATTCAAAGGTTGCCGTCTTCGATCTTGGCGGCGGCACATTTGATATTTCCGTTCTCGAACTCGGCGAAGGTGTCTTCGAAGTGAAGTCCACAAACGGGGATACACACCTTGGCGGCGATAACTTCGATATGCGTGTTTTGGATTATATCGCAGATGAATTCAAGAAAACAGAAGGGATCGATCTGCGCAAGGATCCTATGGCGCTTCAGCGTCTGCGGGAAGCGGCGGAAAAAGCGAAAATGGAGCTTTCACAGTTGATGCAGTCGGAAATCAACCTCCCGTTCATCACTGCAACGGCAGACGGTCCGAAGCATTTGAATATGACACTCACCCGTGCCAAGTTCGAGCAGCTCGTGGAAGATCTCGTTCAGCGCTGTCTGCCTCCTGTAGAAAAAGCGCTCAAAGATTCCGGTCTGAACCCCAATCAGATTGACGAGGTCATCCTCGTGGGCGGTATGACCCGAGTTCCCCGTGTGCAACAATTGGTAAAAGATATTTTTGGCAAAGAAGGGCACAAAGGTGTGAACCCTGACGAAGTAGTTGCTATTGGCGCGGCGATTCAAGGCGGTGTACTCTCAGGCGATGTAACCGATGTTCTTCTGTTGGATGTGACACCACTGACGCTTGGAATAGAAACTCTCGGCGGCGTGATGACGCCTATGATCCAGGCAAACACGACCATTCCGACAAAGAAGAGCGAAATTTACTCTACAGCCTCGGATAATCAACCGTCGGTGGAAATTAATGTTCTTCAAGGTGAACGGCCGATGGCGGTGGATAACCGTACACTTGGACGATTCCATCTTGACGGTATTCCTCCTGCACCGCGAGGCGTTCCTCAGATCGAGGTGACTTTCGATATCGATGCAAACGGAATGCTGCATGTTTCTGCAAAAGATAAGGCGACAAACAAAGAGCAATCCATCCGTATTACTTCCTCCAGCGGATTAAGCAAGGAAGAAGTGGAAAAGATGAAGAACGATGCTGCTGCCCATGCTGCAGAAGATAAAAAACACAAGGAAGAAATCGAGACAAAAAACCAGGCGGATAATCTCGTCTTTCAAACGCGCAAACAATTGAAAGATCTTGGCGATAAGATGCCGGCTGAGACGAAAGCAAAGGTTGAGGCTGCTGCTACGGCACTTGAGGAAGCGATCAAGACCAACAACCCGGCTGAGATCAAAGCGAAGGTGGAAGTGTTGAACAATGCCTGGAATGAAGCTTCTTCGAAGATGTACGAGTCGACAAAAAGCCAGCAGGCACAAGGGACAGGCGGACCGCAGCAAGGACCATTTGCCGGCGGGCAACCGGGCGGCGAACAGCAACAGCAGTCACAAAGCGGCGATCAAGGCGGTAAAAAGGTCGAGAACGCAGATTTCGAGGTTGTCGATGATAAATAACTGATCTCGCTGATTACAACGAATCAACGCAGATTATGGATTGCGCAGATGGTGGATAAAAGGCGAGGAAACCCCTCGCCTTTTATTTTCGATACTATGGCATTCGTTGTTGGGATTTTTTAGTAAAATATATCGCCCTTGTTCAAAGTCGTGCTCATGTTATTGAGAATGAATCTTGGAGCAGGAAAATAATATTGCTAACTTCTGACACGGATAACCCTTAACTGGTAACTCTCATGAACTTCAATAAATTCACAATAAAATCTCAGGAAGCGGTCTGGAATAATAAGGAACTATATACCCTCTCCTCGTAGGAGAGGGTAGGGGTGAGGTCATTATACGGATGTATTCAGAAATATTTATCTGGAATAAATAAATGACCCCATCTCAACCTTCCCCTGAAGGGGAAGGAGTTATATTTCTTATTCATATTGAATATGTTTTTAGAATATTCTGAATAAAATAAATGACTCCCTTACCACCACTCCCTATCTTTTGTACAAACTGCGGAAACGGAGAGATGAAGAACATCAGGTTTAGAATCAGTGGGAAAATTTATCTTAAAATATTCGCATCGCAATATTCAAACAGCAAGAATGTTGCGAAAGAATATGACCGATTTCGAGCGAAAACTCTGGTCGCGACTGCGGTCTAACCAGCTTGGAGTGAAGTTTAGGCGACAGGTTCCATTCGGTCATTATATCGCTGATTTTATGTCTCTTGAAGCACATCTTGTTATCGAACTTGATGGTTGTCAACATTATCAAGAGGATGCCATTAAGCAGGATAAACTCAGAGATCAATATTTCGCAAGAGAAGGATTTACCGTCTTAAGGTTTGACAATTCAGAGGTGACCGATAATATAGATGGTGTGCTTGAGATGATTTGGGAAAAATTACCTCAAGGAAAAGGATTATGACCCCATCCCTACCTTCCCCTAAAGGGGAAGGAATTTTTAATCTTGGTTATATGAAAGACTGAGTAAACAGAGGTAATCATGAACTTCAATAAATTCACAATAAAATCTCAGGAAGCGGTCCAGAATGCACAGGAGATCGCTTCGAGCTATTCGAACCAATCCATTGAACCGGAGCATCTGCTTGCGGCGCTTGTGCAGGATAGCGAAGGGATTGTCGTTCCCATCCTGCATAAACTCGGCACGAATGTTAATTATCTAAAAATCAAGATAAACGAGACGGTAGAACGTCTGCCGAAGGTGCAGGGATCGGGTCTCGGTAATCAGCATCTCTCGCCGGCACTTGGGCAGGTTTTTGAGTCGGCTCAGCAAGAAGCACAGCAGCTCAAGGATGAGTACATCAGCACAGAGCATCTTTTGCTGGGATTGTTGGCCGGAAAAACGACAGCGACAAAACTGCTGACCGATCAAGGAGTAACCAAAGAGGGGATTTATAAGGCGCTGAAAGATGTTCGCGGCACACAGCGCGTGACCGACCAGACGCCGGAAGATAAGTATCAGTCGCTCCAGCGATTTGGCCGTGATCTGAATGACCTTGCGCGCAAAGGGAAACTCGATCCGGTGATCGGCCGCGAAGAAGAAATACGCCGTGTCTTACAGGTCCTTTCGCGCCGCACCAAGAACAATCCCGTGCTCATCGGCGATCCTGGTGTCGGCAAGACAGCTATTGCGGAAGGTATTGCCCACCGCATTATTCAGGGGGATGTGCCGGAGAGTTTGAAGACAAAACGTATCGTGGCGCTTGATATGGGGACGCTCGTTGCAGGGACGAGTTTCCGCGGTCAGTTTGAAGAGCGATTGAAGGCGGTACTGAAGGAAGTAACAGAATCGAACGGTGAAATTATCCTCTTTATTGATGAATTGCACACACTCGTCGGCGCCGGATCTGCCCAGGGTTCTGTCGATGCTGCCAATATGCTGAAGCCGGCATTGTCGCGCGGCGATCTGCGGGCCATCGGTGCAACAACCATTGATGAATACCGGAAATATATCGAGAAAGATCCTGCGCTGGAACGACGCTTTCAGCCGGTACTTGTCAATGAACCCAGTGTGGAAGATACGGTTTCCATTTTGCGCGGTTTGAAAGAGCGGTACGAAGTGCATCATGGTGTCCGCATTACTGATGGTGCAATCGTTGCTGCGGCGCAATTGAGCCACCGCTATATTTCTGACCGCTTTCTCCCGGACAAGGCCATTGATCTTGTGGATGAAGCTGCAGCAAAATTGCGCATCGAGATAGACTCGATGCCGGAAGAGCTGGATAATGTTGAACGGAAAATTAAACAATTAGAAATCGAACGCGAAGCAGTCAGGCGGGAAAGAAACAGCGACTCAAAACCCCGGCTGGAAGAAATTGAACGTGAGCTTGCAGAGTTGAATCAAACACGTTCTTCACTCAGAACACACTGGCAGCTGGAAAAAGAACTCCTCCAGTCCCTTCGCAGAATGAAGGAAGGAGTCGAGAATGCAAGGAACGAAGCGGAACAGCAGGAGCGGGAGGGAAATCTCGGGCGCGTCGCGGAATTGCGTTACGGCGTCATTGCTGGGCTCGAGAAGAACATGAAGGAGACATCCGCAAAGTTGATCGAGGTTCAAAAAGAACAGAAGATGCTCAAAGAAGATGTCGATGCCGAAGATATTGCAGAGATCGTTGCGAAATGGACCGGTATTCCCGTCCAACGGATGCTGGAGAGCGATCGGACAAAACTCCTGCATCTTGAAGCGCGTATCCACGAGCGGCTCATCGATCAGGAAGACGCAGTGAAAGCTGTTGCCGATGCCATCCGCCGGAGCCGTGCCGGATTGCAGGATCAAAGAAAACCGATCGGCTCATTTGTATTTCTTGGAAGTACCGGAGTCGGCAAAACAGAATTAGCAAAAGCACTTGCTGAATTCCTCTTTAATGATGAAAATGCTATCGTCCGCATCGATATGAGCGAGTATATGGAGAAATTCTCCGTCTCACGTCTTCTGGGCGCTCCTCCGGGTTATGTGGGCTACGAAGAAGGAGGACAGCTCACCGATGCAGTACGGCGGAAACCCTACTCCATCGTTCTCCTCGACGAAATTGAAAAAGCACATCCGGAAGTGTTTAATGTCCTTCTCCAGTTGCTTGATGAAGGCCGCCTGACGGACAGTAAAGGGCGTACCGTAGACTTTAAAAACACGATCGTTATTATGACGTCAAATCTCGGATCCCATCTTATTCATGATAAGATGGAGATGTTGACAGAAGAAAATCGGGATAACCTGATGGGTGAGCTGCGTGTAAATTTATTCGAGATGCTGAAGCAGTCGGTTCGGCCGGAATTTCTGAATCGTATCGATGAAATTATTGTCTTCAAGCCGCTCACGATGCTGGAATTGGCAAAGATCGTCGAATTACAGCTGCGGCAAGTACAGAAAATGGTTGAGGAGAAGAATATTACGTTGAAATTCACGCCGGATGCCAAAGCCAGGTTAGCGACTATTGGATATGATCCAAGTTATGGCGCACGTCCATTGAAGCGAGTGATTCAGAAATATGTCATTAATACGTTATCCGAAAAAATCCTTTCCGGGGCTATTTCTGAAGGAGATTCAGTAGAGGTAGGTACCGATCATCGTGGCATGATCGAGTTTATAACGAAAGTGAAGGCTGAGATTGTCCGGAATTGATAGATTTTTTTTGAAAAGGTTGCATGCTTTTAAAGCTGAAATCCAGTATCTTTTAAAGAATTCCAATCCACCAGCTTCCATCACTACAGAAGGAGTATAATCCATGAAACGGATGTTCTCATTATTCATTGCGATGGTTTTCATAGCAGGATTAGTTCTGGGTCAAGCACAAACAGCACCTGCCCCGCAGAAGTCGAAAGAAAAAAAAGGTACGATAACGAAGAAAGTCGAAAAAACAACTAAAGTAACACCGGCCCCTAAAACAAAAAAAGCAAAGCCGGTTACTGCACCCAAAAAAGTTAAAAAGGCTCCTAAGGCTGCAAAGAAAGAAGCTCAATCGACCGAACCGGCACCAACCGTTGCACCGGCTCCGGCACCAGCCCCAGCTGTTACTCCTGCACCGGCCGCAGCAGAGGAAGCACCAGCGGTGCAACCGGCCCCCGAGTCCAAAAGCACAATGGAACAGACGAAGGAAGTCGTGAAGGAAAAAGTGGAAGAAGTAAACAAGAATGCCGGAGAAGATGCAAAGAAGAAATTTGATGCCACAAAACCTAAATAAGCACTCCACAAGAAGAACAAGAACTCATCGAATCCTTCTCTCCATCTCGAATGGTTGAGAAGGAAAATCTTCTATACCAGAAAAGGAATTAGGTCGTAATTCCTTGAGAGAATAAACCTCAAATCGTATCTACTATGGATCGATATTGGGTGGTATCTATGCTTTGATAGGGAGATTGGACAACCTGAGCATTAAGCTTTTACTCAATTGGATGTTACATGAATATCGCTCAATTGAAATCGTATTGTAGCAATAGTTTCAAACTTTGAAGGATTGAAGTAAGTCAACTCAATTTTATTAAGCATGGCGGTTGATATTTCCAGAAGAAATATCGGCTCTTCTATGGTTTTGGTGGCATCAGTTTCAAGGGACTTAAACAGAGCGAGAGATATGGTATCAAAGAATGGAGCATATCGTCTCATAAATGCTTCATGAGCAATAGCTTGAACGAACTCATATACCTGCCTAAGAAACCGAGAGCGAGCGGCGTCGTTGAGTTGTGCGTCTTCTAGAATCTGTGAATACTCAAGTTGGAGATGAGCTTTTCTTTCCTGAGGATTGATCGTGAGCCTTTTTAGATATTTGAAGAATGGGTGCTGCGAAAAAATAGTTGGAAGAGAAGTATGAACATCAATGATGTCAACTGCTGTACCGTTCTCTAACTGCTTCATTCCGTCTGTTGCAGTTTGTTGATGATGAAGATGTTCGATGAGATCCCTGCGTTGCTTTATGATTTGGTCTTGACTGTCTGGTTGAACTTCTTTCAGAAATTGATCAAACGCCCGTTTCCTCAAGAACTTTATCAATTTATTAGTTGAGAATGCACTTCCTGACTGGAAATTGGAGGAAGCAAGAGCAAAAACTAAAATTTCAATTATAGGAAAAGGAGCACTCGATCTAAGCGATAGAATGTATACACATAGAAATACACCGATGCTTATCAATAAGCTTAAGAACTGACCATTTTCCGGTGATGTCAGCCAGGCTGCAAATGTATCCCCAAATAACATCATCCAAGCTGCAGTGCTGAGTAAGAATATCCAGCTAAAAATTCCTGCGATGATTCTTTTGAAAGCCGATTTATTGATTGATGTCCGTTTAAGTGAGAAATATCTCACCTGAGCTGCAGATCCTATACATAAGATAATAGATATCATTAATTCAGTTCTCATACCTCATCTCGTCAGAATGTTCTACAAATGTACTCTCTTAAATAAACCTATGTATATATTTCCACAAATGTATTGCCATAGAATTCACCCAGGAAAACCGATAAAACCATAAATTAAAATTTGTATTTTCTACAAAGGGGAATTAGTTATAAGCTTAATTATCTCAGAATCGACCCTATAACAGCGGCACCCTTATTGAAGAATATCATTGAGTAAGAAGCAAAATCATCATTTCAATAAGAGGTGGCTTATGGGTACTAATCAATTTTTGCTAATGGTCCTATCTTTGATAATTATTGGTGCTTCTATTCGTATCGGTATCAATCAGTATCAAGCGGCCGAAATTGAACAAAATAAGGATGGTCTCTTAACTAGTCTGCGTACCATATCCACAAATGCATTAATATTTCGGACAAAAGGAACTTCAATGGGTGGTGGAAAGGGCTCATACGTGGGCTTCAAACTTCCAAAGAAGAAGTCATCAGATGATTTCGGTTCATATAAAGTTTCAGTTGCAAAAGACAAAATTACAATCACCGCTACATCCATGCTTGGCTATGGAACAATCAAGATGGCTTTTGATAAAAACAGCCAGTACGTTACAAAATCATTAAAATATACGGGTACGTTTAAATAGAAAGATCATTACTCCTTCCTTGCAACTCTCATCGCTCCTTGGGCATACGCAGGAATTACTCGAAATCGTTCTGCATTCAAAGAAACCTGCAGACAGTCTCCTAGATACGTTCTTCCGGTCGCATAAATACCTTGGGTCGCATGACCGCAGGTTTATTGCGGAAACGATATACGGAACGCTGCGCAATCTGCGGAAATGTGAATATTCCCTTGCCTCTCTCACAGACAGGATTGACACCGGGCTTCTTCAGGATGATAAAATCTTTCTCCTTCTCGTTGCATATCTTTGTATGGAGAGAAGAACAAAGGACCTGACCCCTGAGGTTGTTTCGTCGAAGCTGAAAAGCGCAAGATTGAAGGAGAAAGCGTCGGTAATCTTGTCGGGGCTCACAGCACCGCTGCAGGTAACAGTGGATTCTGCTATTCAGCGGATTGGTATAGAGCAATCCTTTCCTGATTGGATGGTGCTCAAATTTGTCGAATACTATGGCGAGAGTGAAGCAGAGAAGATCTGTATAAGTCTTAATGAGCAAGCTCCGATTACACTGCGTGTTAACACGTTGAAGTCTACGGTGGAACAATGCCAGGATAAACTACGGAATGAGGGGATTGAGACAACAAGAACACCGTATTCTCCCGTCGGCCTCAATCTTTCAAAACGGACCAATGTATTTTCTCTAGCTGCATTCAAGGAGGGGTATTTTGAGGTTCAGGATGAGGGAAGCCAGCTCCTGACTCTTATCATCGATCCCAAGCCGAATGTAAAGCTCCTGGACGCGTGCGCCGGGGCAGGGGGAAAGACTCTGGCATTTGCAGCGCTTATGAAAAATCGGGGAGAGATTTATGCAGTGGACATCCATGGCTTCCGGCTCGAAGAACTGCGCAAACGCACGAAGCGTGCTGGAGTTCAAAATGTACGGGTCCAGGAAATTCAAACACTCGAGGATCTCGCAGAGCGCTATGCCGGTTTTTTTGACATCGTTTTAGTTGATGCTCCGTGCAGCGGACTGGGAACGATTCGTCGGAACCCGGGTATGAAATGGCTCGTCACCGGGCAAACCGTCCGTGAAGTCTCGGAGAAGCAGATCTCGATTCTCCACTCGTCTGCTCCGTTGGTAAAACTGGGAGGAAAGCTAATCTACGCGACGTGTACATTGCTGAGAGAAGAAAATGAAAATGTCGTTGAAGGTTTTTTACCGGCGCATCCGGACTTCCGGATTTCTGACGCATCCGGGAGCGCGGAGCGATGGTCGATTGCCGGTGCCGCGGCAGGCAAGTACATAAAGCTGCTTCCTCATCTCCATGGAACTGACGGGTTCTTTTGCGCTGTTCTTGAAAAGCAGGCGGTTCGTTGATTCTCCAGAGATGTTTTAATACTATACGACAGCATCATGACTGTCCGGCTGAGATAATTCATAATTCCTGTAAAGCATTGTCAACATGAGTGATACAATCATTTTGAAGCGGTTTCGATTTCAATTCGGAAACACAGTGTGTGCTCAAGTGTTTTTAGAAATTGTTCAATAAAACTTCATCGGTACGGAATTTGTTTCATACGTCAACCGGACAGTTGTGCGACAGCATAAATGATTTACTACGGGGATGAACGAATAACGAATATCTGATAACCGATATTTTCAGAAAGGATTATAGAATGAAATTCATTTTGTGCTTCACGGTTATGGCGTTAGCGCTTTCCGGCTGTTCCAGGCCGAGTGCAGAAGAAATGTTTAAAAAGGGTGAAGAGGCTCAAAAAGCCGAACAATACAATGATGCGATAGTGTCCTTTCAGGATTTGATCAAAACGTATCCGGATAGCGCCCGCACACCGGAGGCTTATTATGCAATCGGATCCATATATCAAAATCACACGAAATCATATCCCTTAGCTATTCAGGCATTCCGGCAACTGGCAGAGAAGTATCCCAACCATGCAACGGCGTCGAGTGCGCTGTTTCTTGTGGGATTCATCTATAACAATGAATTGAAGAATATTGATTCGGCGCGTCTTGCATATGAAGAATTTATCAAACGGTATCCCAACGACCAGCTCGTGGTCTCCGCTCAGTTTGAGCTGAATAATCTCGGAAAAGAGCCTGCAGAAATCTTGAAAAGCCAGACTCTGATGACAGAAGAACCTCCGAAGTCAGTCCTCAAAGCGAAGAAAAAAAAGTAAACGCTCTTTCTCGATGAACGAATCTCTGAAATATCTCCAGCCGGCAGTCGTTGCACAGCTTGCAAACATGGAACTGCGTGCCAGATTTGTCGTGGAAGGATTCATCACCGGACTGCATAAAAGCCCGTATCATGGGTTCAGTGTCGAGTTCACAGAGCATCGCCAATATATGCCCGGTGACGAGATCAAGCATATCGACTGGAAAGCGTATGGGAAGACCGACCGCTTCTACATCAAACAGTTTGAAGAAGAGACAAACCTGAAGTCCTATCTCCTTGTCGATGCGAGCCGGTCGATGGACTATGCATCGAAAGGGAACCTGAAGAAGTTTGAATATACGTCGTATGTCGCTGCAGCCCTGGCATATTTGATGATAGAGCAGCGCGATGCGGTTGGCTTGACCCTGTATGATGAAACCGTGCGTATTACAATGCCTCCGCGGGCGACACGTTCCTACCTGAAGGAATTGCTCAAAGAGCTGGAACTTGCCAGACCCGCAAAAACCACAGGAACAGCAGCGGCACTCCACCGTATTGCAGAACAAATCAAACGGCGCGGGTTAGTGATAGTCCTCAGCGATTTCTTCGATAAGCCGGAATCGGTTGTGACAGCGTTGAAACATTTTCGTCATAAAGGGCATGAAGTGGTCATGATGCAGGTGCTGGATCCGCTGGAACGGTCATTTGCCTTTGGCGGCGATGCGATCTTTAAGGACCTGGAGACGCAGGAAGAATTGATGACGCAGCCATGGCATATTCAAAAAGCGTATCAGCAGTCGATGCAGGAGTTTCTTGATTTCTACAAGCATCAATGCCGGGATAACAATATAGACTATGTGCTTCTCGATACCGGTATGCCGTTCGATAAGGCATTGTTTGAATATTTGAATAAACGGAAACGGATGATGTGAGGGAGTTAGTGAGTCGTTGAGCATATGAGTAGATGAGTCTATGAGTATATGAGTGGTTGAGAAGTTGAGATGATGTGATGTTGGGTGAGAGTGGAGTCCAAAGGTACACATCGAATTTAAACCCCCTGGTGAAAATTCAAGTTGGCTGAAGAAAACATTATAGTTCGCGGCGCACGCGTTCACAATCTCAAGAATATCGATGTCGATATTCCGCGTGATTCCCTGACGGTGATT
This sequence comes from uncultured Ignavibacteriaceae bacterium, assembly GCA_964651225.1. Classification (GTDB taxonomy): domain Bacteria; phylum Bacteroidota; class Ignavibacteria; order UBA10030; family UBA10030; genus Fen-1298. Next base: position 6,966 of record CAZYYD010000040.1, on the reverse strand, counting down.
ACCGGCCTTTCGGGTTCCGGGAAGTCAAGTCTTGCGTTTGATACGATCTATGCCGAGGGGCAGCGCCGGTACGTAGAGAGCCTTTCTGCATACGCACGGCAGTTTCTCGATGTTATGGAACGTCCCGATGTTGATTTGATTGAAGGTCTTAGTCCTTCCATTTCGATCGAGCAAAAAACGATCAGCAACAATCCCCGTTCAACCGTCGGAACGGTGACGGAGATCTACGATTACCTGCGCCTCTTATTTGCGCGTGTTGGAACACAGTTCTGCTACAATTGCGGCAAAAAAGTCCAGCGGCAGTCGGTCGATCAAATTATCGATGCCGTTCTGGACTATCCCGCCGGTTCCAAGCTTCAGATCCTGGCTCCCGTAGTCAAAGGACGCAAGGGCCATTATCGGGAATTGTTCGAGAGTATTCTGAAGGATGGATTTCTCCGGGTCCGCATTGACGGCGAAGTGAAGCAGATCGACAAAGGAATGAAGGTCGACCGGTATAAAGTCCATACGATTGAAATTGTTGTAGATAGAATTGTCCTGAAAAAAGAGATGCGCCCGCGTATCGCAGACTCCGTTGAACTTGCCTTGCGCTTTGGCGGAGGAGTTCTCGTGGTGAATGACGGCATTAAGGACCAGCTCTTCAGTCAGAAATCTTCCTGTCATGAATGCGGCATCAGTTATGAAGAACCGGCACCGAATTCGTTCTCCTTTAATACGCCTGCAGGATATTGCCCCAAGTGCGAGGGACTTGGCGAATTGAAATCGTTCGATATGAGATTGATCATACCGGATGAAAATCTCTCTATTAATCAGGAGGGGATTGCGCCTATGGGCAAGCCCCGTCATACCTGGATGTTCAGCCAGATCCGGGCCGTGGCAAAAAAATATGGATTCGATTTTGATACACCCATCAAGAAAATCTCAAAAGAGGGACGCGAGGCGCTGTTCTCCGGAACACATGGCGAGAAACTGGAGATCGAATATGCACACGATACCGGACGGGTGCAGATCTATAAACACCGCTTTGAAGGACTTCTCAAGATGATGGACAGGTGGTACGATGATACCTCGTCGAATCAGGTACGGGAATGGGTCGAATCCTTCATGGCGACAAGTCCATGTGAGCAATGCCATGGGGGCCGTCTGCGGAAAGAAAGTCTTGCCGTGCGGTTGGAGGATGCCAGGACCGGTGTCCAAACGAATATTTCTGAGGTAGTAAAACTTTCTATAGCACATGCAAAAATATTTTTTGATGAAATCGCGCTTCCTGAACGTCAGACGGAGATCGCACAGCAGATCCTCAAGGAAATCAGGCAGCGCTTGAGTTTTCTTCTGAACGTTGGATTGAACTATCTTACACTCGACCGGTCGGCGCGGACGCTCTCCGGCGGCGAGGGGCAGCGGATCCGGTTGGCAACTCAGATTGGAACCCAGCTGGTTGGTGTTCTGTACATCCTTGATGAACCGAGTATTGGATTGCATCAGCGGGATAATATTAAACTCATTGAATCGCTCAAATCACTCCGTGATCTTGGCAACACGGTCATTGTTGTGGAACACGATAAGGAGATGATCGAAAGCGCAGATTATGTTATCGATCTCGGACCCCGCGCAGGTGAACATGGCGGTCACGTGGTTGTTACCGGAACTCCCGGGCAATTGCATAAAAGAGTCAGGAGGAAGAAGGGAAAAACCGGAGAGGGGAACGGGTCGCTGACCGCCGCTTATTTGCGGGGCGAACATCAAATTGCTGTTCCAGAGAAGCGGAGGCCGGGAAGCGGCAAGATCGTTACTATCAAAGGAGCCTCAGGGAATAATCTTCAAAATGTCAGTCTCCACATACCGCTTGGTAAACTGGTGTGTGTCACAGGAGTGAGCGGTTCGGGAAAATCTTCGCTCATCAATGAAACTCTTTTTCCGATTCTTTCGCGGAAATTTTATAAAACGAAGCTTGTGCCGCTTCCCTATAAATCCATCGAGGGGCTGCAAAGCATCGATAAGGTGATCGACATCGATCAATCGCCGATCGGCAGGACACCGCGTTCGAATCCGGCGACCTATACGGGGTTGTTCACGCTCATTCGCGATCTGTTCACGCAGCTGCCTGAAGCGCAGATCCGGGGCTATAAAGCGGGGCGTTTCAGCTTCAATGTGAAAGGAGGAAGATGCGAGAAATGCGAAGGGGACGGGCTTCGGAAGATCGAAATGAATTTCTTGCCCGATGTCTATGTGCTCTGTGAAGTATGCAGCGGCAAACGCTATAACCGCGAAACGCTTGAAGTACATTACAAAGGAAAATCGATCGCCGAGGTGCTCAATATGACAGTCGATGAAGCGATGGTACTGTTCAGTGAACTGCCGCGTATCCTCCGGCATCTTCAAACGTTCACCGATGTCGGGCTCGGATACATCCGTTTGGGCCAGCAGGCAACGACGCTGTCGGGCGGCGAGGCGCAGCGCGTGAAACTCTCCACAGAACTTTCAAAAATAGGAACGGGGAAGACGCTTTACATCCTCGATGAACCGACGACCGGTCTGCATTTCGAAGATATCCGTATGCTTCTCCTGGTACTCAACCGGCTTGTGGATAAAGGGAATACGGTTGTCATTATCGAACATAATCTCGATGTCATCAAGACAGCAGATTGGGTGATTGATCTGGGACCTGACGGAGGAGACAAAGGGGGCGCTATTGTTGCTGAAGGAACGCCCGAGGATGTGGCGCGGGTACGGCATTCCTATACAGGGGAGTACCTCAAAAAAGTCCTCAGCAAAAACTAGAACCGACTCCAACATTTACGCTGAGTTGACTTCGGCAAGCTCAGTCTAAACATCGAAGCGTCATTCCACGTTTTTCGTGTCCCGCTGTTTTTAAGCGGGATTCATTCTTCCCGCCTTTATAAAAATCATTTCCACCTTCGCTGCGTTTCGGTGGACAGGTCAGCGGGCAGGCATTCTGCATTCTTCTCTGCTTATTGCTCATTGCTCGTTGTTCATTCCCCTTGCCCTCCCATAATAAATACATTACATTTATGCCAAGAGGTTGTCGGGCGGGCCGTACATTAATTGAAGCAATTACCTGTCAAAGGAATAAATAGGCTCATATGGAGTTACAGTTCTAAATTATAATACCAACGATTATCCAATAGAACTTTTCAGATAATATTCTTTCAGAAAAACAAAAAAATATATTGAATCGGTCATACTACACAGATACGATATCACGATTTCTTCATTCTTCTCCCCATGAAATCCTAGGTAAACTCGCAGAAGCAAACAAGTTCACTTCAGAACCATCGCAAAACGATGCTTGGCTTGAAGAAATATCAATTCTAAAAGAGGTCCTTTCTCATCATCAAGGAACAATCTATTTTGAATATTCCATTCCGCGGATGGGAAAACGCATTGATGTTCTTCTTTTAATTGGTCCTGCAATATTTATTCTTGAGTTTAAGGTTGGAGAGAAAGAATATACTGCATATGCAGTTGATCAAGTGATGGATTATGCTTTAGACCTCAAGAACTTTCATGAAACAAGCCATGAACAATTTATAGCTCCAATTCTTATTGCAACAAAAGCTAAAAGCAAGTCAATCGAGATTGAACCAACACCACAAAACGATAAACTCTTATATCCTATAAAATGTAATGTTGAACTACTCAGAGATGCTATTGCAAGGGTGAAAGATTATGTTGATGGTACGGTGATAAATTCAAAAGATTGGGATGAAGGGAGGTATTGTCCAACACCAACAATTATAGAAGCAGCAATGGCTTTGTATGCGGGTCATTCAGTAGAAGAGATATCTCGAAGTGATGCCAGTGCTATTAATCTCAAACAAACTTCAGATGCGATATCGAGGATTGTTTATTCTTCAAAAGTAAATTTTAAAAAATCAATTTGTTTTGTAACAGGAGTACCGGGTGCCGGCAAAACCCTTGTTGGTCTAAATATTGCGAATAAACATATTGACAAAAAGAGTGATCTCTACAGCGTATTCCTCTCAGGAAATGGCCCGCTTGTCGCGATATTACGCGAAGCACTAACAAGAGATAAGGTTAGCAATGAGAAGAGACAAGGGAACAAGAGGAAAAAAGGTGAGGTCATGAGTGAAGTTAAAATGTTTATTCAGAACGTTCATAACTTTCGTGATGATTGTCTTGTAGATTCAGAAAAAGCACCTATCGAACATGTTGCCCTCTTCGATGAAGCACAACGTGCATGGAATGTTGAGCAAACATCTAATTTCATGCGTAGAAAGAAGAATAGACCCAACTTTGCTCACTCCGAACCAGAGTTTCTCATTTCTTGTCTCGATAGACACAAAGATTGGGCGGTTATTGTATGTCTTGTTGGTGGTGGTCAAGAAATCAATACCGGTGAGGCTGGAATCAGTGAATGGATAGAATCTCTTAACCGATCATTCCCTCATTGGGAGATACATATATCTTCTCAATTAACAGATAGTGAATATGGAGCAGGCAAGATATTAGAAGAAATAAGAACAAGAACCAATGTTATCAAAAATGATGATATGCATCTCTCTGTTTCGATGCGATCTTTCCGAGCTGAAAGTGTTTCCTTATTAATAAAACAATTGCTAGATCTGGAAAAAGAAAAAGCGCAAGAAACACTCTCAAAGATAAGTAATAAATATCCAATTGTTCTTACAAGAGACTTATCGAAGGCGAAACAATGGCTCAAGAATAATGCTCGAGGTTCTGAACGATATGGAATTGTTGTTTCCTCCCAGGCAGAAAGGCTTAAACCTCATGCGATTGACGTTAAATCACCGATGAATCCTATTCATTGGTTCCTTGATGGAAAAGAGGATATTCGTTCATCATTTTATTTGGAAGATGTCGCAACGGAGTTTGATGTACAGGGTCTCGAGGTTGATTGGGCTTGTGTAACTTGGGATGGAGATTTTAGATATTCGGAGAATGGATGGGAACATAAATCATTTTGTGGTTCTCGCTGGAACAATATTAGAAAACCGGAACGTCAGAATTATCTTAAGAATGCGTACCGAGTACTTCTTACACGCGCCCGACAAGGTATGGTTATTGTTATTCCGAAAGGTGATGATGAGGACCCGACTCGAAATCCGAAATATTACAATCCGACATATGAATATCTGCGTGAAATTGGATTTAGACTGTTAGGTTAATCTTTTCTACTATCTTCCCGCATTCTCTCGTTTTTTCTCTCTTCCAACAAGATTTGTGTAAGCAGCTTTTTTGACCGCCTTGATTTAACTGTCCGCCTTCTTAATACCTTTTGGTTGGGTAGCTTTGTTTTCGTTGTTTTCATGTTTATGTGAATATACGGGACATTTATTTTGCACTCAAGCTGTGAGGAATGCTCGTGCAGAATTGGGTATCATCCCGCCATTCAAGCAGTTACGATAATCGTTCTGCCGTTTGTCTATTGTGGAACATTAAAGTCCTCCCAGCGTCAAAATTATTGAGTCACACATCTCAGAAAGCGGTTATCATGGAATCGAACTTAAAATCCTCTGTTCTTCTTCGAATGGTTCTCGTCGGTGTTATTGCCCTGCTACTTCTCATCCCGCAAATGATGATCGAATCGCTCATTACAGAACGGCAGACCCGCCGGGATTCCGTTGTCAAAGAGGTAAACGAAAAATGGGGGAAAGATCAGACGTTTACGGGACCACTCCTGGTTCTCCCCTATCAGCGGATTCTAAAAAACGATCAGGGAAAAATCTGCGAAGTACAGGATCGGATCATACTGCTGCCAAAAGTGCTGAACGCAGAAATAAGGATGAACTCCGAGGTGAGATATCGAAGCATTTTTGAGACGGTTCTTTATTCCAGCACTCTTGCTGTTCAGGCCGAGTTCTCTCTGGATCCCATCCATCAGCTTGCCATCTCAACCGATATGATCCGCTGGAATGATGCTTCCCTCGTGCTGGGGATTTCTGATCTGAAGGGAATTCATGACACGGCGGCAGTCCGGTGGGAAGGGAAGTCTCTTACTGTAACACCTGGCGTTACTGCTCCGGAGATTGCCCCATCAGGATTGAGCACTGGTGTGAGGCTTTCTCCTGCACAGAGCAAGTACCAATGTGAACTGCATCTGTCGTTGAACGGCAGCAGCGGGTTTCAGATGATTCCAGTCGGAGAACAGACGTCGGTGAAAATAGCGGGGAACTGGGGGAATCCTAGTTTTTCAGGAGAGTTCCTTCCTGTAGAACGAAAAGTGGATCATGACTCATTTCAAGCGGTCTGGAAAATACTCAATCTTAACCGCCCATTTCCTCAGGCATTTCTGGCAGGCCAGTACAAAGTGGAACAATCTGCCTTCGGTGTAAAACTGCTTGTTCCCATCGATGAATACCAGAAAACTATGCGCACCACAAAATACGCCATTATGTTCATTGCGCTCATGTTTACTGCCTTCTTTGTCTCGGAGATTTTAAGCGCCCGGGCAATTCACCCGGTTCAATATTTATTTATCGGATTCGCTTTGCTCCTGTTTTATGTGCTCCTGCTTTCGCTATCGGAACATCTCTCATTTTTTGTCTCGTATATTGCCGCATCAATCTCCATTATATCTCTTGTGACGCTCTATACAAGTTCTCTGCTGGGCAAACTGAACTCTGTGTTCCTTGGCGGAATACTCGTTGCCCTGTACGGTTTCCTCTATGTTACGGTACAGGAACAGGATTATGCGCTTATATTCGGCAGCTGCGGATTGTTCCTCGCACTTGCTGCTGTCATGTATCTCACCCGCCGCATCGATTGGTTTATGATCGGGAAGAAGGAGGAGTAGGCTCAACTCTTTCAGAATGAAGGGTCATGAAATTTGTACCCGAATTGAACACCAGCATATCAAATCAAAGGTATCATCTCAAAACAAAACCCCTCCGGCAATAACTGCCGCCAGCGTTGTATCCGTAAAAGTGTGGGGGGTCTTGAAAAGAAGAAGGGTTTATTCTA
>CAZYYD010000039.1:0-42782 GCA_964651225.1 uncultured Ignavibacteriaceae bacterium | reverse complement strand
TCGAAAGGAAGAGATTATTATTTCTTAAACACCTATTGACTTTTTACATAACAGCCTGAGTGCCGGGTTAGATGCAATCGCCTCAACGCAATAAAACAAGTTTCCTGGTTTCAGATAATGTGCTTGCCTTCAAACGATAAAAATAAATACCACTTGGTACATTTGCAGCATTCCATTGACGGGAGTGATTCCCTGCTGATAACTCGCCGGAAATAATTGTTGCTACATCTCTACCTATTATGTCATACACTTTAAGCAACACAAATGATTTTGATGAAAGACTAAATAAAATATTTGTAGATGGATTGAATGGATTGGGATAATTTTGATAAAGGACAATTTGTCCTGGAATTATGGGATTTGTATTATTATTGACTGATAAGACAACGCCATTGGCTGCATTAATGATTATTGTTCTCGTGCTATCAGTGCATTTATAATTAATTCGCCAAACACATAAAAATGGCGGGCTATCATAGCTCATTAAAGAAGCCATAAGAGTACAGGTTGGGAAGCGCCTCCGTATATTAATCCCGCCGCTTCTCTCTGCAGCTATCAAAGCGGAATCGCTGTTGATCCATGGATTGACAAGGATCATAATACCAACCCTCATCGCATTTGAACTATCAAATATGACTTGATTGATCTGTGCATGAAAGTGATATTCTTTTAAACTATCTGCGGCAAGATACACATAACTCCAAACGTCTGATTTCCCTGTTGTATCCATCCCTGAGCAAGTAACCAAGGCAAGCTTCGAATCAGTAGCATGGGTTATTGCAAGTGAATCAGCGGTTTTTCTTAGAAACTCCGAAGTTATTCGCGTTTGTGCGATGACTTGGAAGAAAAGACAAAACATTGTTCCCGCTATGACAATAAGAGTTCGGCAAAATATTCTCGGTGACATATTACACATCCTTTATTTTGCAATTGCACCTAACGGATGGGCGAATAGACTTTTTCCTACACCTTTTGGTTCTAGCTATTCTTGTTGTCTATTACTATGGGAACTCTTAAGAAGTGCGACCAAAGGAGAGAATACAAATGACCCAAATCAAGCCAAGGGAATTATAAGCCTCCAAAGCCACATCTTCCCTGCTGCATTGAATCTAAACTGTGCCAATATTGTACCTATTCAATCCGCCAATATCAAGGTTGGAGTCAAACCGCGGTTACTAGAAGCAGAAAAGGGCAGGAAGGGAGCATGGGATGGTAATAAAACAAAAAATCCTCACCAATTTGTTTGATGAGGATTCTTCTTTGGACTTAGTAGCGGGGGAAAACACTTCTGCTCTTGACGTGCTGTTTGACCTATTCGAATATCCATTTTGACCACATTTCGTAATCGTAATCAAATCGTAATTCACGTTAGCCCTATTGTTAACTTGGATCATATTGATGCAGCATTTTTTCCGTTCCCATTCGTCGGTAGGCCTGCCTTCAGTTCGGACTCATCATTTTTTCCATCACTGTTTGCATCCAATCGTTGAAAATATAGTCTTTCTGTTCCATACATACTTTATCGGTGGTTTTAGAGAAAACTGAAGGTCTTTAACAAAGATTTAGCAGGCTTAACAAGTGAGGGGGACTAAAATGGCTATAATAGGAGACTTTGGAGGTTATCCAGCAAATTTATATCCAACACCATGAACCGTAAGGATGTATTTGGGGAATTTTGGATTTTCTTCGAGTTTCTGACGAAGCCAGGTAATGTGCGTATCGATGGTTCTTGTGGTTGGCATGGCATCGTATCCCCAAACACTATTGAGAATCGTTTCGCGGGAAAGAGCCGCACCTCGGTGTTGAATGAAGAAATGAAGCAATTGAAATTCCCTGGCCGATAGCTCAATGAGTTTGCCTTTACGGGAGATTTCCATTTTCCGGAAGTCGATAGTGAAGGGGCCAAAAGAATACGATGTCAGAGTTGAAGTCGGAAGAGTGACCGTTGTCGGGCGTCGCAGCAGTGACTCGATGCGCGCAAGTAATTCCAACATTTCAAAAGGTTTGGTGAGGTAATCATCCGCCCCAAGTTTTAGGCCGATCACCTTTTCATTCAGTTGTCCGCGTGCAGTCAACATGAGAACGGGTGTTGTAATCCCTTTCTTCCGCAGATCCCGTACCACATCAAATCCGTTTTTCTTCGGCAGCATGACGTCCAGCAGAATCGCATCGAATTGACCTCCCGAAGCGAGGCGTTCACCCTTCTCGCCGTCACCTGCGTGACTGACCGCATAACCTTCGGAACTCAGCCGGTCGGTCAATGTGAGGACCAATCCGCTTTCATCTTCTATGAGAAGGATCCGTTTACCGTTCGCGTTCATGATCGTCCTCGATCGTTCCCAGCGGCAGGCAGTTGAACAATAAACATTGTTCCGATATTCGGAGAACTTTTTACGGAAAGTGTTCCGCCATGCGCCTCCACGATATGCTTGGTGATGCTCAAACCCAATCCGCTGCCTTCGATCTGTTTATCGATTGCATTCTGTCCCCGATAGAACGGTTCGAAGATATGAGCGAGGTCTCCCGCTGCGATTCCAATACCGTGGTCCTTGACGATAATCTCCACGGCTGGTTGCTTGGAGAGTCTGGTCAATCGAGCTTCAACGCCGGTCCATCGTTGTTCACCGCTGTATTTGACCGCGTTCAAAAGAAGATTTTCGAATGCTGATTGTAAAGCGGCACTATTGCCCGAAATGTTTGGAAGATGCTCGGTGATACTCAACTCAATACTATGGTCCTGCGGTATAAGCTTTTTTGTCGCCCGGATTGTTCGTGTCAGTATATCGGTAATATGAATCGGCGACAGATCATAGATCTGTTTCCCGGATTGAATGCCGGCATAGGCCAATGCTTTCTCAACCATATAGGAGAGCCGAAGGACTTCCTTTTTGATCAATTCCCCGTACTTCCGTAGCTTCTCTTGATCCTGAATCACCCCATCGGCAAGGTTTTCGCCCGCAGATTTAACGACGGCAAGCGGCGTGCGCAGTTCATGCGACACACTGGCAACAAATTCCAGCTGCTGACGCGCGAGCTGCTGTGCTCTGTTGGCGGACAGAAGCAGAAAGATCATGCTTGCACCCAACAACAGCAGGATCCCGAAACTGAGTGCAAGGTTTCGGATCCTGTTTTTTTGAACAGCGATTTCCAGAGAACCGGCATGATGTGTTAATGTCAACGTTAATAATGCGTTTCGATCATATCCCATTCCTCGTTCATCCGGCGGAGCAATGTTCGGTGGAGATGCTAATTGATCGCGGCGTTCGGATCCCGGTGGATGCTGTATAAATGGCGCAGGCTGATGGTCTCTTCCTGGTAGGAATTCATCTCGATTCATTCGATCGAACGGCATCGAGGGAGGAGGTGTTGGATGAAAGAAGAGGAACGGAATTACCACGTCGGGGTGATCGACATGCATGTTTGGTAACGCTGCCTTCGATGTGTAAAGGACGTTCCCTGTGTTATTATATACGGCGATATCATATTCGGCCCTCACGGTGGGAGATAAATATGCTTGAATCATTTCCGGGATGAACGAAGAGCGAATGCCAAGAGTATCCAGCGTAATACATGCAGCCTGTCCGGGGATGTTTTCCAGGGGAACGGCAAACGAAGAAAGATCCTTGCTGAGAAATACTTCGGAATTCTCATCCCTATTGATCCGAATGGACTGCTCCGGAGAAGGTATGAGTGTCAATTTGATTTCAGGCAAAATGAGGGTCGGGTGAGTTGTTGAAGACTTCCATTTGAGTATTCGAGTATGAAGTTCGTTGCGGACCTCGATTTCCGAGCCGTGGAGTTCACCACTGAGCGCTGTAATGAGTCCGGTAATTTCCTGGCTGAATGCCATAGAGCAATGGAAGGAAGCCGTCCGGACATTTTCCTGCATCTGCCTAAATTCCTGTTCGCTTACCTGTCCCAGCCAGATGTACTGCATATATGCCAGTACCGGGAGTATAATTGCCATGGCCATTGCAACAAGAAGAACCGGAAGGCTGAATGTTCGCCCCGTTTTCATGGTTTCAATATACATATTCGTTTTCTCTTCTACATGGTTTCTTAACAATTTTAACAATCTCTTTTCATCCTTAGCAAAGATTTATCTTCCTCTTAACTACTTTTCATCACAGTTCGCGTAGATTATACTAGAAAAGAAAACAATGATATAGTTAGGAATGAAGACAGATGAATGAGAAATCAAAAGTAAGTTTGGTCGCCGGTATTGCCGCAGTATTGATAAGCACATTGAATGGTTGCAGCAGTCTGCCGCAATTCACCAGCGAAAGGATTACTAAACCAATAGAGATCGATGGTGATAAAAGAGAGTGGACCGATGTCTCTGCGTACATCGATAAGAATAATACTATGGCGGTGAGTGTTTGCCACGATACGGAATACTTCTATATGTGTCTGATGTCTCAAGATCCGCAGGTGCAGATGCAAGTTATGCATAATGGACTAACTGTCTGGCTGGATAATAGAGGAAGTGATCATAAGACCTTTGGTATCAATTTCCCCCTCAATAAACATGATGGGGGACCGCCGCCGATGATGGAGCGCGGGAAGATGCATGATTTTGAAACATCCAATAGGATGATGGAACAGGCACAATCTGAGATGGAGATCGTGGGAGAAAAAGAAAGCGATCGGTACCGACTTTCCATTACCAACACAGAAGGTATTAAAGTGAAAATTGGAAGATCGAGAGAAGGCATTCTTATCTATGAGTTACAGGTACCGCTTCGAAAAACCGCTCAGCATCCTCATGCGATTGAGATCGCGGATGATGCCTATGTCGGGCTAGGGATCGAAACAGCTGAAATGGAATTATCGATGGGGAAACACGCTGGAGGCCGTCCAGGCGGACAGGGTGGTGGGGAAATGGGATTTAGTGGTGGTCCTCAAGGCGGTGGCCCTCCAGGTGGTGGTGGGGGAATGCCGTCAGGTGGTCCGCAAGGCGGAAGTAAAAAATCTGAATCTGTGAAGATGTGGTGGAAAGTGAAAATAAAGTGAGCTCCTTACTCAGACATAGACACAGGCACCAATATACCAGCTTCGTGGTGGAAGAGTACCTGGTTATCGCCTGTGTCTATGGTCTTATTATGCGATCGTTTTTGCAATACTCATATTGGAAGTTCATAGCAGAGTTATGATGATTCCTCGTCAATATAATCACTCAATACAAGCAGTCACCTCCTTTTTGAAGTGCTTGTTGCTCTACCGTGCTTCCATCTCAACAATACAAGGTGTATTATGAAACTCATATTTAAAAAGAAAATTATCTATACGCTTCTCTTGGGTTGCCTCCTGGTAACTGCAGCGTGGTTGCTTTTGGGTTCACCAATTCAATCTCCTTCTCAATATCAGTTCACGACTTTAAAACGAGGGAATATTGAAAGTATTATTTCCAGCAGCGGTACTCTTGGCCCTGTCACCAAGATAGAAGTAGGAACGCAGGTGTCAGGAACCATTAACAAAGTGTTTGTCGATTTCAATGACAAAGTGACAAAGGGAGAGATCATTGCTATCCTAGATTCATCGCTTCTTCAGGTAGCGGTCAAGGAGGCTCGCTCCGGGGTGTTAAAAGCAGAAGCGCAGCTAGAAGAATCACAGGCAAGTTATAATCGGAGTGTATTATTAATTGAAAAGCAGCTGCTCTCTGAGGCAGATTTCCTTTCGGTAAAAACGTCCTTCAAAAATGCGCAAGCAATGATGATCTCCGCGAAGGCGGCATTGGATCGTGCGGAGCAGAATTTGAAGTATGCCATTATTCGTTCGCCTATCGATGGAACGGTCACAGACCGAAGCATCGAGGAGGGTCAGACGGTTGCAGCAAGTTTCGCAACACCCACGTTGTTTACCATTGCCGAGGATCTTTCTAAGATGGAGATCAAGGCATTGGTGGACGAGAGCGATATCGGTCAGATCAAAGAAGGACAGTCTGTGCGGTTTACAGTTCAGGCGTATCCAGAGAAAACATTTACAGGTAAAGTAAAGCAAGTGCGCGTTCAGCCAACGACCACTGCGAATGTGGTGAATTACACAGTCATCATCTCTGCGCAGAATGATGAAAATCTATTGCTGCCCGGAATGACGGCCACGGTGGATTTCATTATTGAGAGCAGACAGGATGTTCTTCTTGTTCCCAATGCTGCGTTCCGATATCAACCCTCAGAATCTGAGCTTGCTCAATTTCACAAGAACATGCAAAAGAAAATTGCGAGTGAAGGCCTTATGCCGCCGCCACTTTCGGAGGGCGAACCACCCAAAGCCCCGAATGATATGAAGACACTATGGTATGTGGATAAGACCGGTGCACTGCTCATGGAACCGATAAAGATCGGCATCACCGATGGAACAAATACGGAAGTCCTGGTTAGTCATGTCTCTGAAGGTCAGCAGGTTATCTCCGGGGTGAGTTCGACTCTTTCAGGAAGCGATGGTGCTGCGAAAGCAAAAGCGAATACAGGAGGACCTCCGCCTCCTCCCATGATGTAATGCGATGAGAGAATTATTATGTGTGCATTGAACAAATCCGAAAAAGCTGTCATCGAAACGCGGCAGTTGAAGAAAGAATTCCGAATGGATAATGTGATAGTCCATGCGCTGCGCGGTATTGATCTGACTATAGATAGTGGTGATTTTGTTGCCATTATGGGCGCGTCTGGATCAGGAAAGTCGACATTGATGAATCTTCTGGGTTGCCTGGATCAACCGACATCGGGTGAGTATTTCCTTGATGGGCAGCTTGTCAATGTGATGAGTAAAGATGATTATGCGCGAATACGCAATGAAAAGATCGGGTTTGTCTTTCAAGGATATAACCTGCTTCCCCGTACTTCTACGCTGGAAAATGTAGAACTGCCGCTAGTGTATGATCACAGCGAGCGTATCAAAGATTCTCGCGCCGCTGCTCTTGAGGCACTGACGTGTGTCGGGTTAAGTGATCGGCTTGATCACGAACCGAGCCAACTCTCAGGAGGGCAACAACAGCGGGCCGCCATCGCACGTGCCCTGGTAAATAAACCTGCTATGATTCTGGCAGATGAACCTACCGGTAATCTCGACAGCAGAACATCAATTGATGTTATGTCTCTTTTTCAGCAATTGAATGAGCAAGGTATCACGATCGTGCTGGTGACACATGAACCAGATATCGCATCATACTGCAAACGAATCATCGAAGTCAAGGATGGTCTGATCATCCGTGACAATCAAGTACAAAACCGAAGAAATGCCTCAGATGATTTGAAAGAGTTGAATACTGCGGCGGCGGTAAGTGTTGTGGAAATCGTTGAACAAGAAACAGTTCACTCAAAAAAATCTATAATAGGAATATAACGATGTTGGTGTTTAAGAAACTACTGAAGGTTGCGTTCAGAAGCATTCTTCGAAACCGGATGCGCAGTATGCTGACAGCGCTTGGTATTATTATCGGCGTCAGCGCGGTCATTATTATGGTTGCCATCGGACGGGGGTCGTCTCAAAAAATTCAAGACAATATCAATTCGCTTGGTACAAATTTAATAACCATATCACCCGGAACATCAAAAAAAGGAGGTGTGAGTCAGGGAGCAGGAAGTTTTGTCAAATTCACTTTTCGCGATGCTGAAAAGCTTAAGAAAGAAGCAACGTTGATCCAGGGAGTATCACCAGTCGTTCGTGTGGCTGCTCAGGTTGTTGCTGGCAGCACGAACTGGTCGACAAGTATCAATGGTGTATGGGAGGATTACTTTGCTATCCGTAAGTGGGAAGTCGAGGCTGGTGGTGAATTGTTCACAGACCGCGATGTTGCTGCGAACAAAAAAGTAGCGATTCTTGGTAAGACGGTTGCTGATAATCTCTTTCCATCAGGCTCGGCTGTAAAACAGCAAATCCGAATTCGCAATACGCCGTTCACTGTTATCGGCGTTTTGAAATCGAAAGGGCAAGGAGGAATGATGGATCAAGATGATATCATTCTCGCTCCCGCAACCACAGTGTTTTATCGCCTCAAAGGAGGCGAGTTCATCGATATGATCAATGTCAGCGCGATCTCTGAAGACAAAGTTGCTGCCGCACAACAAGAAATAGAAACGCTTATGCGCGAATCTCATCGCCTGCATGATACGGAAGAGAATGATTTTACTGTTCGCACTCAAGCTGAAATGTTGGAGACAATGTCTTCCGTTACTGCAATTGTGACGTTGCTCCTTGCTTCCATAGCGGGAGTTTCACTTGTAGTGGGGGGAATCGGCATAATGAATATCATGCTTGTATCCGTTACAGAGCGAACGAGGGAGATCGGCATCCGAATGTCTGTTGGTGCGCGCGGCAAAGATGTGTTGACACAATTCCTTACAGAAGCCGCAGTCCTCTCTATCGCTGCGGGAATCGTCGGTATTCTGTTTGCTGCAGGGGTTATAATCATTGTTAACACCTTTACCACCCTGAAGGCGTCTCTTTCGATAGATATCGTTCTGATCGCTTTTATATTTTCGGGATTGATCGGAGTATTCTTCGGATACTACCCGGCGCGTCGGGCGGCATCTATGAACCCTATTGATGCATTGAGATATGAATAATCTTCCAAGAATTCAATCATTACACACTTGAAAGGAAGGGGATTGAAATTCGATGAGATTGCCGAATGCATCTATCAAGAATCTTTGCTTTAGCACGGTGTCATACTTTGTTCTTTTCTTTACAGCCCATGGGCAGCTAAAAACTATTTCTGGTCAAGTTATTGATTGGAATAGTAAAGAGCGGCTCCCATACGCGAACATTCTGGTGAAGGGGACAAAGAATGGCACGCAAACAAATCTTGAAGGATTCTTTTTGCTGCACAATATACCTGACACCACGTGTATTCTTCAGGTAACATATATGGGGTATGTACCCATGGAAATCAAGATCGATGACAAGAGCAACTCATCAGGGATGCTCATAAAGATGAAGCTGACATCAATTGATGTGGAAGGCGTAACGGTTTCAGCTTCACAATCCAACTTTATTCAAACAGAGGCCACGCCCAGTCTTACGACAGTATCACCTGCTCAGATAGCAACGCTGCCGAACGTTGGCCAGGTGGATATCTTTCGTTCCATTCAGTTACTTCCTGGTATTGCAGCGACGAATGATGGATCCTCCGGTCTCTATGTTCGTGGCGGTACACCGGATCAGAACTTGGTGCTCTTCGATGGAATGACGGTCTATCACGTCGATCACTTCTTCGGATTCTTTAGTGCGTTCAATCCCGATGCTATCAAGGATGTGCAGGTATATAAAGGAGCCTTTCCAGCAAGATATGGCGGGCGATTGTCCAGTGTGATTGATATGGTAGGGAAAACAGGCAACCCCGACGAGGTGCATGGTGTGGCCGGACTGAGTCTCTTAAGCGGCAATGCGACACTCGAAGGTCCTTTGTTCGGCGGTTCATTCCTCATGGCGGTTCGTAGATCGTATAACGATATCATTTCAAGTGGGGTATACAATACCATTTATAAATTATTGACAGGTTCCGATGCACCGCAGTCATCATCTGGAGCTGGCCCGCAAATGGGGGGAAGAATGGGCAATGCGATGTCGCAGCAAGAGACTCCGACTTCCGCGTTTCTCGACCTCAACGCAAAATACTCTTATACCATCGCCTCGAAATATATTCTATCGGCAAGCTACTATAAAAGTTCGGATGACTACGATCTGAGCCGTCAATCATCGACACAGGATGTGCCTGGTTTTGGCGGAGGCATTCGAGTTCCTTCCCGCTCCAACAATACTCAACAGGGGAATAGCGGCGCCAGTATCAAGTTGTTTGCACAGTGGGGAGATGATGTCTTCTCCAATATTATTCTTGCCTATAACGGGTATACCAGTGCTTTTGCTTCCGGCATGGGTTCGCAGGCGAGCAATGCCCCGCAATTCTCGACCGATGAAGATAATCATATTGATGATATGAGCTTTGCTGTTGATAATGTCTGGAAACTTTCTCCTGTTCATGAAATGGGCTTTGGGGTACAATTGTCGCAAACATCGGTGACGTATTCCCTTTCAGGTCTCAACCCGTCACGGTCGACCGAGAATATTCTGGATTTTAATCAGCAAGGCTCGATGGCGTCGATGTACCTGCAGGATAAGTGGCTGCTCTCGGAACGGTTTACGCTAACTGGCGGGCTCCGGTGCAATTATTTTTCCCGGTCGGAGGCATGGTATTTTGAACCGCGACTTTCATCACGCTACGAACTCACAGAACATATTTCACTGAAAGCAGCCTTTGGTATCCATCATCAATATGTCAATCGCATTGTCAACGAGAATGTAACAGAAGCAAGCCGTGATTTCTGGATCCTGGCAGATCAGCCTCTTGCGCCCAGCAAAGCGGTGCATACCGTGGCAGGCATTGCCTGGGAAAATGATACCTATGTGTTTGACGTCGAAGGATTTTATAAGGATATGAGTAATTTGGTGGAGTTTACCCAACGCTTCCGACGTGAAGCTCTTGATCTCTACACCTTTCTCAGTGGTGATGGGCGCGTGAAAGGAGTGGAATTTCTTCTGCAGAAGAAAAGCGGTTT
Source organism: uncultured Ignavibacteriaceae bacterium (assembly GCA_964651225.1). Taxonomy (GTDB): domain Bacteria; phylum Bacteroidota; class Ignavibacteria; order UBA10030; family UBA10030; genus Fen-1298. The sequence goes on along the minus strand of CAZYYD010000039.1, from coordinate 32,229 downwards.
CTGGAACGGATGGATCAGCTACACATTGAACAAGGCAGAGAAACGTTACGCTGAATTCAACGACGGACAGTATTTTCCTGCAGAGAATGATCAAACCCATGAATTGAAGATTGTTGGCAATATCGATCTCGGAAGCGATTGGAATGCTGCAGCGACATTCATCTATGCAACAGGAAAACCCTACACCGCCCCCATCAGTCAGTATTCCTTAGTGCTTCTCGATAGTTCGGTATATAGCTATACCCATGTCAGCGGAAAGAATACTAATCGCTTGCCCGATTACCATCGCCTCGACTTAAGTGTATCGAAGAAATTCCGATTGGAATCCACGGCGTTGAATGTTGGTCTGTCGCTCTTCAACGTCTATAACCGGGCGAATATTTCATACTATGAATATGATCTCAACAGTCAGCCCATTATTGTCACAAAAGTGACGGGATTGGGGTTCTTGCCATCCGTTTATGTTCAATACGAATTTTAGGGAATGCGCGATGAAAACTAAAATCGTTCTCATAACAGTGCTTATACTTTTTATCGTTGGTTGTCAGGATAATCCCGTGATTCCGGAAGAGGAACAGCTTGTGCTTCAGGCATACCTAAATGCAGCAGAGCCTGTTACCGATATATCTGTTATGCTTAGCAAACCGTTGACGAGTGCCGATACATTGAACACGCCAATTTCTACCGCGAGTGTTCTTCTGTATAAGAACAATACGAGCTATGTGCTCACTCCCTCTACGCAAGAACCTGGAAAGTATTATTATGCTGGAGGTGATCTCTCTGTTCAGCCCACGGAACAATATAAGATCGAAGTGCAGTATAATGGCATAACTTCAACGGCAGAGACCATTGTGCCCGTGAAACCGGAAAACCTCTCTCTCAATATCTCTACCATGACATTCACGACGGAAACGATGACTGAACCATTTGGCAGTGGTACCATGCAGCGGATTACAACTTCAGATTCGATGGTGATATCGTGGACCAATCCAACCGGTGAGGCATTCTATGTTGTTGTCGAAAGTGTAGATCCGAATCGAACGGTTCTTCAGTCTGACACCATGGCTCGATTGATGGATCGTCGTTTTGTGACAGAACCGATGAGGGAGGATCATTACCGTGTTTTTGATCGTGATCTCAATTACACAGGAAAACACAAAATTACTGTCTATCGGGTGAATCAGGAGTATGTCAATCTCTATAAATCCCGACAGCAGGATTCTCGAAGTCTTAACGAACCGATAACGAATGTTAAAAATGGCCTAGGCATCTTTACTGCGTTTGCAAGCGATAGTTTGTTTTTTAATGTCATACTTCAATAACAAATCACACATTTCTGGAGGAAATATGTACAGACAAGTTGTCAAAAATATCTTCGCACTCTTGTTTGCCGGACTTGTAAGTCTCTCGGTAGTCAGTGCGCAACCTGTGGATCAACCGCGGCCACCGCAGGGCGGGCCCATGTCACCCAAACAGATGGTAAGCCAGCTCAAGAAAGATCTAAATCTGACGGATGAGCAGAGTGCAAAGATCCAAAAAATCTTTGAAGCGCAGCGGGAAGAAATGAGAAAGATGTTCGATGCTGCTCAGGATGAACGCGACGCAATGTTTGAGAAGATGGAAAAGCAGAAAGAAGAAACCAATGCAAAGATCGTCTCTCTGCTCACCGACGAACAAAAAAAGAAGTTCGAAAAGATTCAACGGGAGCATCGGCAGCGGCCACCGCAACCGCCGGGACAAGGCGGGCCTGGCGATAGACCGGCACCGGAAGGATGTCCGGATCCGCAGCAATAGATATTGCCATCAAGGTGCAGGATTTGTATATCAGCGCAGTGAGTTGTGCTACGAACTCGGGTCCATTGTCTGAACGGATGAACTGCGGTGTCCCCCGTCTGATGAACACATCGGCTAAGGTATCGATGACATCACTTGCTGTAATCTTTCTGGCGACACGAATAGCTAAACATTCTCTCGTGTATTCATCGATGATATTCAGCATCTGTATGGCTCTTCCATCGCTTGTTCGCTCGGCTACAAAATCATAGCTCCAAACGTGATCTTTGTGTGTCGGACGAAGCCTTACACAGGAACCATCATTCAACTGACCTGCCCCCAGATTATGTGCCAATGATAAGTTAGTAATAATTCATTATGGTACTTGCCCCCATCGCAGGTCCAAATTCAATGTAAGTTTTTTGTTGATTTTATGCTGCAACTGCTTTTTCATTGGATGTTTTGATCCTACCTTCCAGTGGTGCTCGGTAACCTAATGCACTATGTGGTCTCTCGGTATTGTATTCGTTTTGCCAATCAGAGAGTTTCCTTCTTGCATCCTCCAGGGATAAGAACCAATGTTGATTCAAACATTCTTGTCGAAAACGAGAGTTGAATGCTTCCACCAAAGCGTTGTCAGATGGTTTTCCCGGACGACTGAATTCCAATTCTACATGATTCCAGTATGCCCATCTATCAAAATCCTTCGAAATAAATTCTGGTCCATTGTCTACCTTGATCCGTTTCGGAAATCCATGCTCACGTGTGATACGTTCAAGGGTAGCCACGACATCTATCCCCCGAATCCTTGCGTTGACTTCCAGCGCTAAACACTCCCGCGTGTAATTCTCCACGATGACCAACACCCGCAGACGTCGATTGTCAAAAAGCTGATCGGACACAAAGTCCATACTCCAACACTCATTCCTGGCCAATGCCGCGGGTCGGATCTCCCGTTTTACACAGGCAACCCGTCTACGAGGTATTTTCTTGCGCATTGACAGGCCTTCTATGCGATACAGTCGATAGACCCGTTTATGATTGATCTGCCATCCTTCCCGTCTCAGAAGCACGTGAAGCCGGCGATACCCATACGCTATGCGCGTTGCTGCTAATTCTCGCAATCGCAACCGAAGGGGCACCTGCGGATCAGCTGTGCTCTCCTGTCGATGCGTTGATCGGGGCCATCTCATCACACGCAGGGCCCGCCGTTCGCTTGTCCCATAAATGGCCTGCACCTCTTGGACCAACTCTCGGCGAAGGGCAGGCCTTAAAGTTTTTTTGATAATACCTCTTGAAGCATTTGCTTGTCGAGCGTCAAATCTGCTACCAATTGTTTCAAGCGTCGGTTATCTTCTTCCAGTTGCTTCAGTCGGCGTATCTCTGATACCTCTAAATTTGCGTAGAGCTTTTTCCATCGATAAAATGTTACATCAGAGACTCCCATCTTACGGGTTATCTCTCCCACAGGAATGCCCGAGGTCGCCTGCCTCAAGGCAAATGCGATCTGTGCTTCTGAGAATCGTTTCTTCATGGTCGCTTCCTCCAAGTTCCATTTATGTAAATGTAGTAAAAAAATTAACATTCCAAATGGACCTTGATTTGGGGAGCAGTACCGTGCTTACTGGAAGCAGAAAGGGAAGTATCGGATGGTAATAAAACAAAAAATCCTCACCAATTTTCATTGATGAGGATTCTTCTTTGGAAGTTGTAGCGGGGGCAGACCAATCCGCTTCTGATACCCTGGTTGACATCTTTACAATGCCGTTTTGAATTCCCAGATCGTAATCGTAATCAAATCGTAATTCAAGTTAGCATTGATACTGGCTTGGGTTATGATGGAAATTACGATTACGATTTCTGTGAGGGATGCCAATTTAGGAAATAGAAAAAGACGGGTTCGTTTTCAGAGCACCAATCGTAATCGTAAAATCGTAATTCGTTTCTTTACTCTCTTGATGAACAATGATTTGGAAAAAAATATTGCATCAGATGCAGATCGCTCTTGACAATGGTTCAGGGATTGTATACAATTGGGTTGTAGGAGAGAATGATTCACCCTCTATTGATCCTACGCCAAAAGAGCAGACCCCCGTCTGTGATATCCTCAAGAAGCTCAATTTACTAATTCACAAAGCCGAAGGAGATCCTATGCCATAATACAAATAAGGATACAGATACAAATGGGTCACAGGTCAAATCTCCCCCCTCTCCGCAGAAAGCAAGTCCTGCTTGAAAAAAAGAACGCCGAAGAATTTAATAACCGATATGCTCTTTGGTGTTACATCGAAATGCTCCACGAATATACTTTTTGGAATGCTGTAGAAATCACTAAAGATGCGTTTTATGACGGATCAACTGATTCGGACCTAAAAATCCATAACGCATTTGATCTGTATAGATTCGTTCAAGAATTGAGAGATCATCTTGCCAAACCGGGAACCGATTTGAATCTTGAGAAAGGCTGGAAGTGGTCGAAGTTCGTAAGACTTAGGCCCGATGATCTGCTGAAGGAATTACCTTCAGACGCAAAAAAACTTATAACTGATAAGAAGATAAAAATATGAACACACAATTGGAAACCAGAGATTTCTATTTGACGGCGTTTCTATTGGCCTCGGGGTTTAAACTCCGGGGTCATACAAAGACCGCCGGATTAACGACATTCGAATTCGACGAAACATCCAAACTCACTGATACCATTTCAAGCTACTATGGATTCTCAAGCACGGTCGAACCTATCACATACGGCAATGCGATGAGAACCCTAAAATCTATTATCCACGAAAACACAAATGCAACTCAGCAATATCGCACAACAACAAGAAAGGCTTAATCCTTCAAACACAAAAGACGGCTTTTTAGAGTCGGTTATAGTAGTAACTGCGCAAGGTATCACTAACGCACAAGGACATCGACAAAAACTAGTCGATATCTTTCATCTCATCCGAACCTCTCCCATACTCAGGGATAAGATCGAGCTTCTCCGCTCGACCCAAGGAGAGAAAGAACAAGACGCTATTAAAAAATCTCTCCAATGGTTCAGTCTTGGGGAGTATAGAAATAATCATCGGTCAAATGAAGATCTGATCTCAATCAGATATCTTATTCACGATCTGGATTATTTGAAAGTCGATCCTCAGGTGCTAAGAGCAGAGATTCAGAAGGATCCTAATGTTCTGGCGGTCTATGTCTCACCCAGAGGCAACGGATTGAAAGTCATCTGCGAGCTTGAGCAGCCGATAACCGATATCGAAGAGTTCAGGCAGGTCTATAAGCATCACGCGAAAGAATTCGAAAAGACGTATCGTATTACACTTGATCCCAACGGAGAGAAGGCGACACAGGCTTGCTATTATTCATACGATCCTGATCTGTATGTAAACCCGAATAATCTGAAACTGCCCATTATCGCCGATTCGCCCGAGTCAGAAGAGAAACCCAAAAAAATCCCTGTTATCGAGGCAGCACTCCAGGGGTCGGAACCAGGATTTAGAACTGAGGGTGTCACACGGCAAGTAGGTTTATATATGTCCAAAGGTTTCTCCAAAGAAATGACCTTAACTCACGTATCGGAATGGAACAGGCGAAGCAATCCCCCACTTGAGGAGAGCAAAATACAGTCAACCGTCGAGGATATGTATAAACGGTATGATAAGCTTCCAGTTAAATACATAGAAAAGGATGGATCGTATTTTAAGCACGTAACGCAAGGTGATAAAGCAAAACTATCACAATTAACAACCTTCACAATACAGCCCGAGGAATTACTAATTCTCCCGAACAGTGATTGCTTGCGGTGCAAGGTCACGACTAATGCCGGGGTTATCTATAATAACATTCTTATCGAAAACAGCGATTGGCACAGCCGGGGAAAATTCCTAAAAGCTATCGGACATCAGGACTGTTCATTCATTGGTTCTGATAATGAAATTCAGGGACTGTGTAGCTATGTCAATTCAAAAGTGACAATACGGAAGAAGGGTTCGAAGACTATCGGGCTTATCGATAACCTGTGGATTACGAAAGATAGCAATATCTCGGCAAGCGGTCCGATGGACCCGCTGTCAATCGTTCCATATGACAAAGGATCGGATGCGTTCTATAATCAGATTCAATATGCGCATTCCACACCCGATGAGAACCGTGTCTTAGTAAGCGGGTTATGCGATACGCTCTTCAATATCAATACACCAGAAGTTGTTGTCCCAATTCTAGGCTGGATGTTCGCAGCGCCTGTGAAGCCTGTTGTAATGAATAAGACAGGGGCGTTCCCAATTCTCTTCCTCCACGGGGGGCAGGGAAGCGGTAAAACGACTATCGCCAGAACATTTATGCGACTGCACGGTTACAAGGATGCTAATCCGAAAAGATGCAGTATGAAGCCATTCCCGCTCCTGAAGCTTCTTTCTTCAACGAATGCAATTCCTATCGTATTGGATGAATTCAAGGTAGCAGATATGAAGGAGGATATTGTAGATAGCCTTCTTCGAACTCTGCGTGAAGCATACAATGGCGAAGTCGAAACCAAAGGCCATCAGGACCAGACGGTGCAGGACTATAAACTAGAAGCACCCATTGTGCTAGCAGGGGAGTGGAGCATCAGTCAGCCAGCGATAAAAGAACGGGTCATACTCGTCCGGTTTTCGGATGCGGTAAAGAAGAACAAAGCTATGCAGGAAGCGTTCGAACGGCTGTGGGATCTGGATCTCGAATCGTTTATACCGGCATATATTTGTTTTTGTTTGAATCAGGATATCAATGCTTTGTATGCGCGTGTAAAATCCGAAGTAGAGAATCATTTCATTAGTAAAACAGTGGCCCCTCGAATCATTCATAATCTCAGTGTGATGGTTTTAGGGTTGGTGTTGTTCCAGGGGTATGCAGCTTCTCTGGGATTGAGGGTTCCGGTAATCGCATTAGACACGATCCTGGACAGCCAGTTAGAAGAAATCACGGGTAATAAGTCGGGGTTCGTGAAGTCTGCGGTCGATCAAATGATAGAAGAACTTGGAGCAATGGCTCAAAAGAATGAAAAAGAGCGGAATCCCGCAAATCCTAATGAACCATTGCTAAAAGACGTGCCTTGGTTTAAGAATGTAAAAGTGGATGGGGTGGATGCGATTGCTATCAACTTCACAAGGATCTTTCCGGAGTTCAAAGAGCATTGCCGACGGACCAAATATGAGGGTGATCTGTTGGACAAGGAATCGTATTTGAAGCTGTTTGATGAATGCTCTTACGTGGCAGATAAAAGCCGTTCAGTGAAATATGGTAATAAGACCGTCCGGTCGCTCTGCATCAATATAGAGAGGGCTAAGGAGGCCGAATTGAATCTGGATGGGTTTGGATTAAACTAAGAAAGGTTACACTCGGGTTACACGGGAGTTACATTGCTCGTGTAACCCGATTATTGTTGATTTTGAATTGAATTCTTGAAAAATGAGAATAAAAAGAGATGGTTACAATGGTTACATTAATATATACAGTGTTATTTGTATTTGTGTGTGTTTGATTATTTGTTGTGTTAGTAAGTTAGGAGGGGGTATATGAAAATCGTGTAACCGATGTAACTATGTAACCGACAGATTCCCACCCAAGAACCTCTTCCCAAAAAATGACCTATGTATACCCCCCCGTATTGTGTTAAAAATGGTGATTCCATGCTGAAATCATGCACGACACAGTCTTCCACCCGAGAACCTCTTCCCAAAAAATAATCTATCTACAGGCATAAGATCCCCTCCAAAAATGGTGATTCCATGATGAAATCATGGACGGCACAGTCTTGATGTCGCAGGGGAAACAAAAATGCCCCAGATGGTGAATGTCTGGTGGAGACTTTGAAATCTCTTGAAAGAGGGACCTCCGGATAAGACGAGGGAGTTGTTGGATCCGGAGGATTGGGCAAAGGATAGAGCGGAGGAATGAGAAGGGTCAAGTAGTTTCACACAATATCACTCTATTGAAAGAATCTCCAGGCACATATCAAACGGACTGCGTATTAGGAGAGGTGATGTGTCATATGCGATGAAATGGCTCTCAGCGAAAATTATCCAGCACGAAAATCCTATTCGTGACCTCACGTCTGATGAATACGAGTGTCTTGCCTTCAGGAGAAGCCAAGGACCCATACCTTTATTCGATTTCCTGTCGGAAATGGTCCATAATCAAAATTCCAACCTCTTTCCTAGACGGCATGATCTCTTTCGAGCGGAGATAGAGTTTTTGGACAATAGTCATGATCTCATTATGAATAACAGATCGACGCGAGTTCGTCAATGACTCGCCAGCAACTTCTGCGGCTTCCATCCGTGCCCGTTCACCATAATATTCTCGACAGAGTGCTTTAAATCTTGACCTTGCAGTTTCACTGCCAAAACGCTGAAGTATGATTTCAAACGAATGAATGCTCATTTAGCAAGTATCCTGTTCAATCCTAAAAAAGAGTTTCGAAATCAATGTTGTTAGTCCCTAGGCGTGTCGATCATTTTCGAGTGAATGTCCTGTAGGAATCAGAAAAGGCATCAAAAATTATCTTGAAAGCTTCCCTCAATCTAATAAGAATCCTATCAAATCAATTTTTCCGGCTCACAATCCAAGCTCCAATCGCACCAAGTAGGAAGCCTACAACTCCAAAGATTAAGGCTGCACCCAACCAATGTTTCAAAAACTCTAGCCCCCCTTCGCTGCGTCCCCCATTCATCCCGTAGAATATCGACCCTACCCATCCGAGAACGAAGCCAAGAAAGAATAACGACCCAAAAACAGTCCAGAATGTTTCACTAGCAGACTTCTTCCTACGTTTTAGTAGAGCAATTCGTTCATCTTCCTGACGCTTTGCAATCGCTATTCGTTCGTCCTCTTCATCAGCGTATTTCCGGGCCGCTGTTGCTTCATTTAAACCGGCAAGGGCTTTACCTAGTGCTGCTTGCCAATTGTCATATCCAGTCTGTGCAAATAAAGTATTTGCTTCGGCAACTATTTCTATAGTTCGTTTTATGCGCTTTTCTACTAGAATCGAATACCTACCGGATTGTGGTAATTTCTGTGTAATTGATCGCAAGGTTTCACTTATTTGGTCTCTAATTTCTTTAATTCTTGTTTCCTTGAGCATTTGAGTAGCTGATATGAAAGCTTCTGCAGACAAGATCGTATCTAAATAACCAAAGTAAGTGTTAATATAATAGTGATGGAGCATTATTGACTGTTTATCCTCGCACTGACGAAGCAACGGGCCTACGGCCATTGATTCATCTGGATGCCACTGCAAAGTGTTTTGCCAGACTTCCGTTGCTTCATGGATTTTGTTCGTAGCTTCTGTCATCTTTGCATCTTTAAGCTCGGAGAGCAATTTAAGAATGTGGGGGCGAACTGGATCAAATGCTCCATCAACGTCAACTTTTATCGCGTAGTTACGATCGGCATTTATCGCTTTTTCAAGTTCTGCCAAACAAATTGATGGCTCATTAAGGAGTGCCGAATACTTTGCGATATGATATGTCGCTTCAGAATATTCTGGATAGAACTTAATGGAATCCGAAGCAAGATGTCGTGCCTCTTCAAGAATGGCCCTACTCTTGGAAGCATCGCTCTGCATCAGGTCTTTATCTAAGCGAAAATAAATAGCAAATGATGCAAGTAGAAAAGCTTCGGCGGTAAGCTTTGAGAAGGATGGGTCTGTGTTTATTTCTGCCTTGCCGTATCGAGCTGCAAGTAATAAATGATTTTTCGCCTTTTGCAAGTCGCGAACATTGTCATCATCATCGATGCCATAGAGGTATAACATACCTATGTAAAACTGAATGAAGAAGTCAGTGTCATTTTTCTTTTCAGCCTCCATAAAGGCCTCAAGCGCTTTGTCTAAAAGTCCTTTTGATAGACGTTGACACCCTAGGTTGAAGAACTCACGAGCCTGAGTGAGAGTGGGGCTTTCGAGTGTCTTATGAATGGCATCAAGTTTGTCAATCAATGTTGATAAAAGTTTATTTGTCGTATTTACCTTAAGAAGCAAGAGCCCCATCGAATAATTAAAGTCTGCACGTAATGCATCAATGGAAGCCTTCGTTCCACCGATGGCTTGCTCAATTCGGTTGAACCCCCAATTAAGGGTGCTATCAATTTCGTCGAAGCCCTCACCGAAAGTGTCGGCGAGCTCCTCATTAGAAGCAACAATTTGTCTTGTCCGCTCAGACACAGTTGATTCAAGAGACCTTCCACTAGATTGGATCTGTCCAGTTATATCTTTGACAAACGAATTGGCTTGCAAAAACTCCATGTCCGTTCCTGGATACCATATTGCCATAGAATTTCTCCTCTGCAGTATATTGAGAAGTGATCCCCTGTAGAACGATAAGCGTCGGTAGAGCACCTCCGCTATAGCTGTCAGAATCCTACGCTTTTATTTAAAGAATTTCAACACCGTAAAAACGCGGCACCATCGCCGCAAAACAACAAGCCCCAGATGGGATGTCTGGGGCTTGTGTTGAAAGATGTAAATATCGCCTCTATCGCAGCAGTAGTAGCTTCCTCGTCATCGTGTATGAGCCTGCCGTTAGGCGATAGAAATATACACCGCTCGGACAGCCTTGGGCATTCCAGGTCGTTGTGTATGATCCTGGCTCCCTTTCGCCATTCACAAGTGTCGCTACTTCTTTCCCAAGCATATCATATACCTTCAATGTCACAAACGATTGCTGAGGTATTGAAAATTCAATCTGTGTCGAGGGATTAAATGGGTTGGGATAGTTTTGCTTCAATGCATACGATGTTGGCTTGTTCTCACCGTTTTCATCAACTCCAGTAATTGTCGATGCAATTGTAAACACCCTTGCACCACTGTAGTCGAACGAATAACTCGATAGAGTTCCCATATTTATCGAACTTGAGGTGCTTTGATCGGTCAAGGCCAGCTTTACATTACCACCAAGCTGCTTAAGCACATTCGGATCCCACTGGATAGTCACAGTCCCTTGTTCAGAACTTTCAACTGTAAACGACCATTGGGGATTGTCTGAGCCACGGTAATCTCTGGCATACTTTGAACCCAAAACCGCAGGATAACTTCCTCCTGAGTTACTGAAATACATCTCAAGATACCTACTACCAGGGTTCCTTGGTGGACGCGGTGCATCATAGAGTGGATCAAAGTCCACCGATGAAGTCGGTCTTATACCGATAGCAGCAATATTATCAGCAAGAGTTGTTGTTGAAACAGATATCGGGAGATCCCAATTCATCGCAAATGTTTTCATCTGCTTGGCAAGCGGAACTACATAGGAAACATTTGGCTTCTGAATTAACTGCACACCGCTTTGCATCACGCCGAGCCAATATCCGCCAAAGAGTGACATTGTATCAATGGCAGAATATCCTAATATGGAATATCCATACATCGTATTGCTGATGAGTCCAGCTGTGACAGCAGAACTAAAATCATAATAAGTGCCGGACTTCAGGAAATAAAGATTGTTCTTTGAAACATCTCGGACAAAATTATTTCCTATCAGAATATAGCCAAGCTGCAAGTTCTGCACACTGCTGTCTGCTTCACAGGCAGTCCCTTTGACGAACCAGTTCTTTATCGTTGTCACGCCAAGCCAATAGCCATTGCCAAGCGCCATTTTTGATGGCTGTGTATAACCTGTTGTTTGCGTATATGCCCAGAGATATGAATTGACACCGAATATATTCGCGACGGAAGAATCGTTAGGAATAAGCGGTGCACTTATAAGTGACCATCCTGCAGCACTCGATTTTGCTAGACTGTCTCCAACAACAGTAAATGTCTTTGCGCTTGTCGTTGATGAAAGATTTCCCAGCGAATCCTTGGCAACAACCTTGATGAGATAATTATGGTTGAGATACTCCAGGGGCACAGTCCATTCAGTAGATCAAGCGGGACCTAGGGAAGAAATAGGCCAATAGGACTCACCATTGTTCGGGGAAAAGGAGACAAAGACCGAATCAATACCGGTTCCATCACTTGTTGCCCAAGAGATTGTCTTTAACGTTCCGCTTCGCCAGATATTGCCTCCATTTGGTGAAGTGAGTGCGAGTGAGGGAGCTGTTGTATCTCCGATGGTGAGCATAAACGAACGAGCAGTTTCGGATGTATTGCAATATTTGTAGAACGAAGCAGTCTTGAGATTAACACGTTTTCCAGATGATAAGTCAGTGAGATACTTTCCGAATGCAGAAGGAATTCTATCCTTTACGAATGTAAGAGTTACCGTATCATTCAGAACATTGGATTCGACTTGGAAATACAACCTCTTCACCGTATCTGCAAGCGAAGTGTTCTTTTTAATGTCATTCGCGAAGTTATTGCCAAGGATTGAGACCCATTCTGGATGTGGGAAAAACAATGAAACATAGCTACCCGGAGAAACCGGCGGCTCTGCTACATCAAAGGACGCATCTTGTCCATCTGTGGCATTATCAGATACTCCTGCATAATTTTCAAGATCCTGATATGATCCTATGGATGCCTTAAGCTGCATCTGCCAGAGTTTTGTTGTATCTATACTCTGATCTTCAAAAGCCCCAATATCTATATTCTTTATCACTCTAGGGTTACCATCCAGATCGATATTTGGAATCCCCAATCCGGCAGTTTCGGGCGACCCAGCATTTATACATAGAGACGTGCTAAGCAGATGGTAATTGGATGTGTTTATATCAATAAATTGCGGATCTGATTGTTGACAACCTTCCATAACATTGACATTTGTTCCAAGATTCGAATTTACATAATTAGAATAATGGAGAAATACAGGATTATCTGCCGTGCCATATATTACCCCTCGAACAATAGAGTTATAGACGTCAAGTTTTGCAGTAGTTCCATATGAGGGCACAAATTCAATATCAACATCGTTAGAACTAAACGTGCAGTTTTGCATAGAACAATCTACGCCGTAATAGACATGGGAATAAGCTTTCACATTGTGCTCAAAGAGACAATTAACAAATTTGTCGTTAACACCACCGGATGATTGAATTCCTACTTTGTTGTTTATAAAGTGACAGGAAATAACTTCAGAGTAACCTATAATTGCTGCATCGCAATTCCGGAATGTCAGATTTTTGATAAGTGTATAATTATGCAAGTAGTATAACCCATTCCGTTGATCTCCATCGATGATAGTGCCATCCAATATTGGTGACCCAATAAATGTAAGTCGAAGAAAATAGACGTTGACGCTTTCATGATAAACACCAGGGGCAATCATTATTGTATCGCCATCTTTAGCAATGTCCACTGCCACTTGAATAGATGGAGCGTTTTGAGGAACCCTTATGATCCCATTTTGATAATTCAGCACATGCGCTCGAATAGGTATTTCAGAATAGGATGCTCCGTGTAAATCGCTTGAGTAGATCTTTACCGACGAGGAAAATAGGCCTGTATCACCTGCTGAATAATGCAGCGTGCCGGTTACGATAGTGCCTGGCTGAATAGTGGTCGGGAATGAAAGATCTAAAGTGATCGCTGCATCTGACATAGTTGCGTTACTAAAGGTTATTGATTTATCGCTGAAGTTCTGAATAAAGAAGGATGAAGATCTTGAACTATTGCTTCGCACATATTCAAAATCCAGATCAGTGGGATAGAGGTATATACGTGTTCCACCTGTAAATCCCATATCGTTTCGCGAATTGTCAACATCATTACAGATAACATTTGGGTCACCTGCGTTGATACATGGAGAAGTGGAGCGAAGTCCATATTGATTGGTAGAAGAGTCAACAAACTGTGGGTTCGCGTCAAAGCATCCTTGCATAAGATGAACATTTCCACCGGTGTGCATCCCAACAATGTTGGAGTAATGCAAGAACACTGGGTTAGCATGTGTTCCTGTGACAGCATTGGTAATAATAGAATTGAAAACTTGAAGTGTTGCAGTTGTGTAACTAGCCCTAAAATTGATATCTTCGGCGTTGTCAGCAAAAGTGCAGTTTGTTATATACGAATCACTACCATAGTCATTCCGAATATAGCCTGTAGTGTTATGGTCAACTAGACAATTTAAAATACGATCTTCGGAAGAACCAGTAGTTAACATTCCGTTAGTGTTGTTGGTAAGTCGACAGTCAATGATTGTAATGCTAGGGCCCTCAGCAAAGATGCCGTATAAACAATTTCGTATTGTGAAATTCCGAATCACAACGGATTTTTTGATATTAAAAAATCCCGCCTGTTGTCCTCCATCTATGATTGTGCTATCCAAAGGACCCGATCCAACGAATACTAAACTTAAACTCTTTGCGTCCACACTCTCGTAGTAAACACCAGATGCGATTTTAATCGTATCACCGTCAACAGAAGCATTGGCTGCCGATTGTATTGTTGAATATTGAGCAGGCACATTTCTTGTGGTTTGCGCAGAAATGGATCCGGTAATCAAAAAGAATACAAATAGTAGATAATTATGCACAGATGCAGAAATTCGTTTCATTGGATAATCCTCCATTATTCACTTTCACATAGATTATTGGATAGTGTGAGCACTGGTTGTTTGATGTCGACTGCATATAAACACATAAGCCTCCGCCATCCCTTAACAAGAGATAACAGAGGCTATTAATATCTTACCAACAAAAAGCCCTGCCACTCTTGCGGGTAACATATTCATCAGCCAGACGAACACATCACACCAATCAATTGCAGCAGGGCGCTGTTTGGCACAGTCACCCGCGTCAAAATGATTGGTGTGTTTTTATATGTGATGAAGTCGGCTGATGTAATATCAACCGCGTTCGTCTGGCTGGTTTAATATAGACTGAATCATTTGGAAGTTCAAGCATTGCCAACAATAATGCCCCAGTGGTCCCAGATGTCGGCAAATCTCCTTCTAGGCACTGCATTCCAAACGCTACCCATGTCTGTTACGTCAAGCGAGGGATTCATCACAAAGATGTGGCTATCCGAGTATCCGTAAACAACTGAATAGTGCCATCCGTCAAATACAGAGATCAGAACCGGACTTCCGTTGTCGATAGCTTCTCTGATCTGGCTCAATTTAGCCTTATCGACTTCCTTGCAGGACAATCCTTTCTGTCTCAGCACTCGAAGGATGTTCTTGACGCTGGTGCCGTTGTATGTGGTCTTCAGTGTACGCTCAACGCTCTTCGTTGTGCAGGAGATTCGGTAGTAACGAAGGATTGTATACGTCGACTTTGCACCGCAACTGTATCCATCCAATTGGATCGACCTTGGAAAGCAGGGAAGAATTGTGGCAGAAGGATGCATCTGTTCTTCAAGAGATTTCAGGACGGTTGCCGTGAGATCTACGATCTGCTGTATCTGCATAGCTAACCCAAACGAGTTCTTGCAATAAACAGCGTCGTGGCCAGCTTCTGGATCTCATCATTCGAGAACTGAACACCGGCTTGTTTTACGATTTCAGCCGCATCCATGATACATCCAAGCAGGATCTGTTTCAGATTGTCCGGGTTGTGTTCGGAATGCTGAACAGGTGAAGGTGCAGCCACACTCACCAACGAAATCTCCAGCTTGGAGCCTATCTTCTTCCCATTCTGATACGGCACCTTCTTGATGATGAACTCGGATCCTTTCGTCAGCTTCTTGTCCTCGATGACCTGATGGACATCTGCGGGGGCAAAAAACGCCTTCTCTTCGCCATCATCCAGATCCTGAACAGAATACAGATAATACTTTCCATATCCATTCTCTCCGGTAAAAGGTTTGTCTTTCAGTAATCGAAGTCGCACTTCCTGATTCAATCCAGGCTCAACCTTTCCGCGTGTAGTTGTGCCGTTTCCGTTATTCGTTCCCATTGCTGGGTTCTCCTTTCGTATTAAGGGTGTATGAAAAGTTGATTGTCCCCGGAATCAGCTTGGTCCCGATAGGGACTTCCCCGGTGCGTTTGACGTATGCCGCAAGCGCAGTCATATCCGGAACGTGCTCTTCCGGAGTGGTTCGCAATAATCCTAACCGCGGACCAACCTTGAGGAACACGGGCATCTGGGTGATCTCGATCTTGTCTCGCCCTTTTCGAAGTGCGAGTGATCCATGAGGCAAGCGCATCGTCTTCTCATTGGTCTGATCCATCTGTTGTCGTGCGAATCCTTCCAGATTGAACAACAGCCACGAGCGTTTCTTTTCGATTCGTTCAACCTCAGACTGCCGGTATTGCTCGATGAGTTTGATTTCATCATCAGCCAGTTTGGCGACATCAGCTATCTGTGCGTCAAGCTTTGCAACGGCCATCAGTAACTGGTCGGCCTTTAAGCGGTCGAGGTTTAGTTTTACCTGCTGTTCTTTCTCCTCGACTTCGGCAAGGAGTTCATCCATAAATGTTGTCATACTTTCTTCGATCCTTTCTTTGTTTTCGACTGCTTCTTTGGCTTCGGCTCTTCGTCCAGAATAACGCGAGCCACATCGAGTATCTTCTGCGCCATTTCGAGTATGATCTTTGTGCTTGGCTTCATCGCTTTTTCTTTCCTTTCGAGCAAATAATGATAATAACCTGAATTATGATTTTTCCTAGTGAACCCATAGGCGATATTCTTTCAATTGGTTCCGATGATTCCTCGAAAAAGACTGAACGCCGTGTTCAGTCAGATAGACCCGATCTGGTCATTAAGATTGAATCGGTTATCGACATTCGACGGCGTTTCAGTATTACTTATCATTGAATGGTTTGACGGAACGGACTTTGGTGATCTCGTTGGTCTCCTGAATAGTTTCAGTCAATTCGATAACACCTTCCCCGTATCCTTCCAGCATTCCTTTTCGGGCATCCTCTTCTGATGCTGCTTCGACGAGATAGGTGTTTACCTCAAAGGAGCTTTCATCTACTTCAACGAGGTATTTCATTGTTCGCCTTCATACCATCTGCATTGATCGGGGTTCTTATCAGTCCGAACTTCGACAAACTGAGGATGACGGATAGCCCCGGATCGCAGCCGTTCCATTCCCTTTATCGTCACAACCTTGCCGATGTAGCGCCGGGGATTAGAAGAAAATTCTTCCCGCTGCGGATCGGTCATACCGGAAGCTTGTCCTAGTTCTTTGAGCTTCCAACCCTGAGGTGTATCGACATACTGGCTGAAAACAATCGCACCGATTCGATCATTGTATTTGCCCTTACCCTTTGTGAAGCCGGTGATAACACAATCGAATGTTGCCGATTTCTTGGCCTTATACCAGTTGTCAGAGGGACGGGCACCTTGTATATAGGTAGCATACAGGTTCTTGAGAACAACACCTTCACCACCGTCTTTGATGATTCGTTGATACAGATCGTGTTTATCCTTCGTGTGGCTGGCCCAGGGAAGGAAAGAGATGAATGGGGAAGAGATCTGCTTCTTGACCGTCTCAATCCACGAGAGGCGCTGTAAAAGCGTTCTGTTGGTCAGATCGGTGCCCTTGATGTTCAGAATGTCGAACACAAAGAGCTTTACAGTCTGGTTATCCGAAACGTCTTTCTTATGGATATTCCCGGACAATTGAGCTGAATCCATCCCTCGTGCCAGTATTTCACAGTCTAGGATTGTCCCAATCATCTCAGAAGACTTTAATCCAGCGAGATGTGGAAGGGCAGAGGTCTTCTCCAATGGCTTGGTAGGATCTGCTACACCTGCCGACCGGCTGAAGATACGAAGCCCTGAAGGCGTGATGTGAACGATAGCCCGCATACCATCAAGCTTCTCCTGAGCGATGAAATTATCATCGTTCATAAGCTGTTTGAGATGCTCTTCGTTCTTTACCCCCTGTGCGTTCATCGGCCATATTATGGGAATATCAGTGTTTTTTTTTCTTCAGCAGGCTGAACAAGATTGCCGTTTCTGGATACAACGACATATCCTTTGCGTCTCTTTTCCGCCATCTTTCGTTCGAATTCCTTCTCAGCTTCGGTCTTCGAATCGCCGTCATAGATAACAACTTCCTTCGGGGCCTGTCCGATAGCTCCAAATAATCCTTTGACCGTGAACCGGTCTCTGTTCTGTATGCCAAGAAACTCATAGAACTTGTTATGGCCGCCGGTTGTGCATTCTAAACGAATAGCGTTCATAGTATCCTTTCTTGAAAGAGAAACGCCCCGGCAAGTATCTACCAGGGCGTTCGTGTGATTGGATTGTGTGGATGGTATTAAAGCTTCAACTCAGCAAGTTTGAATGCCCGTTGTTTGAGAAGTTCACCTGCTCCGCCGAACCAGATGCTTCGCAATTGCTTCGAAGGATCTTTCTGGTTGCTGTCGTGGTCGGTGTATTCCGATATTGCATTGAGAGCGCCAAACATTGATCCCCTGTGCATTGCAGCTTCAAGGACGTCATCGTGCAGAGAGAGGATCTGATTACGGATGTTTTCGGTGCGAGTGTTGCTCTCCGCTTCAGGATTATCCGGCACGAGAGTCTTTACATAAGCAACCAACTGCTGTCCGGAGATCTTCTTCAGGGCCATACGGTTGAAGATGTAATCCAGCTGTGTATAGAGCTGATTCGTGAGACCAAGGAGTTTATGCGCTTCCTGCAGTCTCTCGGCAGCCGAAGGAGTATGTCTGATCCGAACTTCCTGCTCGGACCCGTTTAATGCCGCCGTTAATGTGTTATTGCAGACCACACGGATTGGCGTGAGCTTGCAACGCACTACTGAACTGCCATCGTGTGAATTATAGAGCAAAACAAACTTCTCAATCGGGTCAGCTTTCTTGCCGACACGGATGTAGTCAGGAAGGCGAGCAAGCATCCAGATCTTTTCGCCGCGTCCCAAGACACCTGCCGTATGATACGCGGCTTCATCTCTGTCGATCAAAGGATCGAAGAAATTAAACGCATCACGGTTTTGAACTGGTTCGTATCTGCTCCCGACCACACCCAGAACAACATTTGTATCTGTGCGGACAGTGGCAAATGATCCATGCACGTCAGCATAATGCCGTCCATGAATGATTGCCTTGAGAGGCTTCTTTACAACAGTGTAATCTAACCGTGCTGTTTCCATTGCTTCAGCAGCAGTCGCGGGCTTGTCGAGACGTCGTCCTAGTTGATGCCAGGGGATATCTCCGGTGAAGAACATCGAGGCTTGACCCTCTCGTTGTTCAAGGTTGTGTGACATTGAATCCTCCAATATTGGTTGATAAAAGGGTGGAAGCTTTCCATTTAAGTCCCCAAAGTCTTCCAGAAAGGACTATCGCTAATCGCGATGATCACGTGATTGTTACATTCTTATACCATTTTAGGAAAGAGCTCAGATGGAACCAAAATGGGATCCCAACCCGTGATTCCCAGATGGAACGGTCCACTAGGTTTAACTCGGGTAGGGGGTCATTAAAACCGGACGGCAAACAGGTTTCCAGAAATTTTTATTGGTTTTTGAAATTCGGACTATGGCGATTTGACAACCCGATCTCATTTTTGTAATATTTATTATGTATTATTTAATAAAATGAAAAGTAATTAAGTGATAACTCCAGAAGAACAATATAATCTTCAAAAAAAAGATGTCCGAGTCGAAGAAGAGGAACGGCAAAAAGAAATAAATGATAATATACAAAGCCTTGATGGTCGATCAATAAGCGAACTTATTTTGCTTCTAGATTACTGGAAAGCAGAAAGAGAACAAAACAAAAAACTCGATGATCTTTCCACCCAAAAAAGACGTGAAGCCTTTCTTTGGATTGAAGCCATAGATATATTTATTAAATCTGGCAAGTCGACCGAGCCTAAAGAAACAGAAGGTAAATCCGGTGAATCCCTAACGAACTCTTATATAGACGCGATCCTTCGATTGAAAATGTCAACTCCAACCCTTGACGATCTCGCTCGTGTCACAGGAATATCCGCAGCAACTTGGAGTCGACATCTGAACAATGAAGCTTTCGCAACGGTCTTGAAAATTGCGATTCAAAAGAAAATAAATAGTGCTAAGCTAGAAAACACCCAAAAATTTTGGCGGCGTGCTGAGGTAGGAGTGAATGTTGTGGTAAATAGGATGCATAAACGGATCCGCTTTTCGAATAATTTGACCTCATCCATCGATCCCTTAATACCAAATGATATCCATGCTGGGATTAGGTCGCTTATGAAGGAAGAAATAGGTAGAAAGGGCGAGGGGAAGTTTAGCATTGACGAATCGGATTCAAACTTCGATCAAAAATCTTAGTTATTCTTTCGTTGTTTACTCCATCATAACAATACATCCTGTCGTTTAACTTATAAGTGGAAGGTCACACTACATTACACATATGTTCTCTATCAATTACTCTGCCCGACATAAAGAGTGTGGCGAACTCACGATTCTTTCTGACCATAGATTCAAGTCTCGTGATGATTTAAAGCCTTTTCCAAATGTCACGCCGGTGAAGATGCATTGCCGGATGTGCTATTTAGAGCTCGTTCCGACTCATTTTGAGATCTGGGAATCGGTGCGATTGGGAGTAGCGAAGATTGTTGGTGAAACTCCTATAGATCGGCTTGATGAAGAGTGCAGGAAGTTGACAATTATTTAGAGGATTTGTATGGTTCCGGTGTCCGTCTCCCCGACGGGTGTTAGCCTCCCTAGCCTCTGACGTTTGGTAATGCGCCAGGGGTTTTTTGTTTCTTGAAACTCATCAGAAAGAGTGCTACTATTTTGCAGAGGTTATACTGCCGTATCCGTTAAACGGGCAACTAGGCGACAGGTTTGTAGTATTAATATTCACAACCCCCTTAATATTTGAGAATGAAGTATTTTGTTCTCTATTAGAAAAAAACTAACGTATCAAAAAAGATTATTAGGAGAATTCCATGCTTGATAAACCTCAAATTATTAACACCAGATGGGCAATTGAGAGCCAACTTGAACCAGATGATGATACGTTATTCTATTTTGACATTATCAATCCAAGTCCCGATTATAGCGTTCAGGTAAAATTAGTGAGATTTATTTTTCCTGTATTCAACGGGGTGAAAATTCCAGTGCATGTAGCAGGCTTAAGTCAACTTAAAAACGAACAAAATATTCCACTGACATTTTTTTGTAACAATATTCAAAATACCGAAAGCAACGATGACAAAGGCCCAATAATAGGATCCCAATCTTCGATAAAACTTGTCGCTGCGCTAGTTACTAATGCCCGGGCAAGTGGATCAAATGTTGCATATCCTTGTAAGTTTTCATTTGAAATATCGCTTAATTGGTCAATTACAAATACGTTTTTGTGTGATGCGAAGACAACGCTTGAGAATACAATAGTAGCAGATTAGTGATTCTGCATGTTTCCAATGCGTCGCCTGGCGTCCTTGAGAATGCAACGCCCATATCCAGTCGCCAGATTCGGTATGATGCCTCCCAATAGCTCCACGTCTGATAGTGAGGCGAAGCCTTGTTGTTGTGGATAATCCTACAGATACCTAAATTGAGCCATACGGAAGATACTCAGTAGGAGATGTTTTGCATTCAGACAAACAATTGTCGACAATGTTTATCATCGTCCCTCACAATTATTATTCTTCCAAAGAAAGAATATTCTTATGCCGAATATAGACGTGTATGCGGGCACATATCAAAGCCAACCAATAAAAATTAATACTGAAAATCAGATGCTCATATTCCCATCCGAAAAAGCGTTTTCAAAAGGAGAACCTGTTCCTATAGGCGATATCGAAATGATTGAGTTAGCAACTGAGGAGATTGTAAAGAAAATAAATCCGACTTGGGATCTGTCTATTGCAAAAATGGCAGAAGGGAGGTCGACAACACTTGATGCTGCTTTTGGAATATTAGCTATAGGTTTCGAAATGATGATTCAAGGTGTAAATGTAACCTTTGTCGCCAAATTCAAAAATCGACCACCAATCTTAGCCACAACGCGAGAGAAGACGTTCAATCAGCTCAAAGCACACCTTCAAAAGTAATCATAATCATTTCAGGATAAAAGGCGCCTCTTATGGAGACTAACAAGAAGCCTGTCAAACCATCTGACATAGTGGTCTATGTGATTTTAATTGGACTCTTTATTGTTCTGATTTATTCGTTTGTCGACAAACTTGGCACAGACGGGTATTACATTACAAAGCGAGGCCACTACACAGTTAGAGGGCCACATCAGCTTAGCTTTGCAGAACGAATATTCCCCGAAGGGGTTGTGCTGGTTGCTATAATTGGGATCGTCATATGGATCGTCTATGAAAAATTTAAAAAGGAGAGGAACACCGCGGAATATTGGTTTGAAAGTGCTTCGAAGAGTTTCGAACAAGGAGATTTTCATGGAGCTATCGTAGACCATACGAAGGCAATTAACATCGAACCAGACAACGCTGATGCTTACTGGGGAAGGGGGCTAGCGAAGGACTGCCTAAAAGATTATTATGGTGCTATTGATGATTATAGCAAGACAATCGACTTTCATCCGGATGATGGTGTAACCTATATTGCTAGGGGAACTGCATACTTGGCGCTTGATCGAAATACTGAAGCACGCAAGGATTTCATGAGTGCGGTTGAACTCGGATACACAGTCCCTCAGGAACTTTTTAATAAGTGCGATTAAGAATATTGGCCGAAAAGTATTCAATTTACATTTCGAAGGTCAATTGACTTCCATACCGGCGTTAATCCGTGTAATAACGAAATCGTCAGGCGTCTGGGAGTGCGTCGGGATATTTTTATAAAAATATGAGAGGAAAGCTACATTGGGCGGCACTCGTTGGTCTCCGAAAGAGCTTCAGTATCTCAAACAGTGGTATCGTAAGAAGAAATTGGCAGAAATTGCCGAGGAATTACATCGTCCAGCTTTATCAGTAAGAATGCAGGCATCAAAACAGGGCTTGACAAAAAATATTAGACCCTGGACGCAGGCAGAGTATGAACTCCTCCGTAAGTATTACCTCATCGAAAGTAATGTTGAGCTTGCAAAGCGTATTGGCAGAAATCCTCATAGCATTCGCACGCGGGCAAGGATGTTGGGTGTAGCACGGAAACAATTGGGAATAAACTGGAGCGTGGCAGAAAAGAAAATCAAGAAACACTATGGAAAGATAGAGACTCAGAAACTCTCAAAAATATTGAAGATTCCCGTGACAGTAATACGGCGTCGAGCAAGCCTAATGGGTATTGCCGTTATTTCAAAGAGGTGGACCGAGAAGGAAGATGAAATTCTCAGGAAGCAATATATGTGGGGGGCTGCCGTCTCACTTGCGACTAAAATGGGACGGACACTCTTCAGCATACAAAAAAGAGCGAATATCCTTGGATTGAGCAGGAAAGAGAAGGCCTGGAGTCCTGAAGACGATGAAACAATAAAGAGCTTGTATGGCATTACAGATCTTGAGACAATTGCCAATCGGATGAAGAGGAGTATCTCATCAATTCAGGACAGGGCTCATAAGCTTGGAGTAAGAAGAGATAATAGACGGGTTACTGCGCCGTAATATTCTTATTTTGAAGAGTTCTCCACCTCGAACCAACAGTAGATATTTCTATCACAAAGGCGACTTTATGAAAATATTGCAACTGTTCCTTCTTTTAATGTTTGGATCGTCGGTTTTTCTCGCTTCGGAGAATAACCTGGTTATCATGAAAAAAGATGGCTCAAAAAGTTATACATCTATCAGCCAGATAAGAAAGCTGACGTTCAGCTCCAGCGCCGATATGGTTCAGAGACATCTTACGTCAGGTGTGATAATTTCTGATTCAATCAAATCTATACAAAAGATGTTCTTCGATACTTCAGGCTCTGGAGGCGTTTTCGTCTCCTCGCCGGTATTCCGACAAGGTCCCGCAAAATATGAGCTTTCACAAAACTTCCCTAACCCGTTCAATCCGTCGACTACGATCCAGTTTGATGTCCCCGAGAAGCAACTTGTCAGTCTCAAAGTGTATAATGTCCTTGGCAAGGTTGTAGCGACGCTCGTCAATGAGGAAATGCCGATTGGGCGATATTCCGCAACGTATGATGCTGGAAACATGGCAAGCGGCGTCTACTTTTACCGATTGTGCGTCGGCGCGGCGAGTGTTTCTAAAAAAATGATCTTTAACAAATAATCGCAGTAAAGGATTCTTCGAATGAAAAAGAGCTGTCTATTCCTCGTTCTTCTTTTAGCAAATATGAGTGTCGCCTACGCCCAGGGATTAATCATCCATAAACAGGGGGGATTAAAGGACAGCGTAGCTGTCAGCACAGTGGATAGTATTACGTTCAATCAGAAATTAGTTGTTCATATAAATGATGGGACAAAAGACTCTGTCCTTATGAGCGAAGTTGATAGTCTGACACTTGAATCGTCGATTTTTGCCGGTTCGACCATTAAAGAAGATTTTGAAACGGGATCCAAAGGAGCATACGCAGCAGCAAATGTAACATTAAGTACAGGCCAGTGGAATCTGAGCGACGCATTAATCGGCGGCACGACTGCCGACGTGAGAAATGGGATCGCAGCAGTAAGAGTGCGGAATTCCGGAAAAATGACAATGCTGTTTGATCTCACTTCGGGCGCGAGAACAGTTACGATACAGCACGCAATGTATGGAACAGACGCGTCGACAACCTGGCAATTATGGTATTCTACCGATTACGGCATTAATTGGCAGCAAACCGGGTCAACCATTACCACATCGTCAAAAATATTCGCAACTGCTTCATTCGCGCTGAACATCAATGGATTGATCCGTTTTGAAATAAGAAAGACTGACGGCGCCACTGCCAGAGTCAACATTGATGATGTAACGATTACAACCTATGGCGGATCAAATGCCAACCCAACACCCTCCATTAGTTCGATAACTCCTTCCTCCGATACTGTCGGAGCAGGTGATCTGAGCATGTCTGTAACTGGAAGCAATTTCATAGCCTCTTCCACAGTGACCTGGAATGCGAAAAATCTTGCAACCACCTATGTTTCAGCAACTGAGATCCAAGCGATAGTTCCTGCTGTAAATTTCATAAGCGCTGGCACGGTGAGAGTGGGAGTTTATACACCGAACGGCGGCTATTCGTCGACGGCCGACTTTACTATTAAACCGGGTGTAACCGGATATGTCCCTGCAATAAGATATATAAGCCCGCAGATTTGCACATACAGCAGAGCTTCTTTTACACTCGCTGTTACAGGAAGCAATATTTCCCCCAATTCAATAGTAAAATGGAATGATGTTCCATTAACAACAACATACCTCTCTGGAACACAGCTTCAAGCTCGAATTACCGCAGATCTTGTAGCAAATGTCGGAACGGCCAATATTAGCATTTATACTCCTCCGCCAGCAGGAGGAACCTCTTTCTCAAGAGTATTTACCGTTAACACAGGACCACTTCCTTCAAGGAATCTCCATCTGACTATGGGCAATCCAAGCAGCGCGATGCCCGATACAAACTATTCTGCGAATTATCTGGTAGAACGGGGACAATATAGTATGTCTTATAACCGTGACCGCAACCTGTGTAATTGGATAAGCTGGGAATTGGATACTACCTGGTATGGAACAGCGGCAAGAGGGGACTTCTTAACGGATAACACATTGCCGATAGGATGGCCTCGGGTTTCCACAAACGATTATTCCGGTTCAGGATTTAATCGGGGACATATGTGTCCTTCTGCTGATAGAACAAGATCCATTGCTGACAATGATTCAGTATTCCTTATGTCAAATATTATTCCTCAGGCAGGGCCTCAGAACGGCGGACCGTGGGGATCGTTTGAAGTGGCTTGCCGAGATTTAACATTACGGGGCAATAAAGTCTATGTCTATTGCGGTGTGTATGGCGAAGGCGGAGTAGGAGAGTATGGATACGCAACAACCATTGCCAGTGACAAAGTTGCGGTGCCGTCAAAGACTTGGAAGGTAGCTATGGTATTGCCGATGGGGACCGATGATCTGTCCAGGGTGACATTAAGCACCCGCTGCATTGCTGTCATTTTAGATAATAATCAGGGGCCTTTTAATGATTGGAAAACATATAAAGTCACCGTTGATTCTGTTGAAGCGCTGACTGGGTATGATTTCTTTTCCAATGTTCCGATACCTATACAAGCGGCCATCGAATCTGTTGTAGACAACCAATAGGTCTTTTCAAGACACGTTGGGCACTTTATTGTTGAAGATGATACCGTAGTTGTCTACATTGAATCATTACCACAGCCACTTTATTGGGGAAATGAATGAAGGGATGGCTAATATCGGTATCGTTATTCATCGGATGCATCGCATTCGCTCAAACCCCTGACACTATCACTGTAACCCATAAGTATTACTCCTCAACGTTTGATCGCACGAAACACTATCCCCTTGTTGTTAAATATTGGCTTACCAAGAAGATTTATGCCTGCAAAACAGCCAAATCTTCCGCCACACTATTTTATCGGCGCTGTGCAAACAAGTAAGTTGCGATATCAATATTAAAGAATTAAATATTGTGTGGTTGAGATTCTACGGGGATTAAAAGAGGATGAGATTGTCGATAATTGCGAATAATTATATACAAGTCTATATATAACTTATGAGAAATCAAATAGAAAATTTTATATATAATGAGTTGCAAAAGCTATCACAAATAGAGAGTAAAGTTTTACCCCAAAACATTGAAGATGAAATATTTAAATTATTGAAGACAAGGAAATTTCGTAAGCATTCTGCTAGCGATTCTCTTTTAAAACGTATTCAAGAAGCAATAGCATACAATGTATCTAGGAATAAACCCATAAATATTACTTTTTTGCAAGGTTGCTATAAGTTGTGGCGGTTAGAAGAATCACCAGACGCTGATTGGGCAGAATTATTTGCACTTATGTATTACGCAACATGGGTAAAACCAATTCTATCCTTTTATAAACCGGGAGTTGTTTTTGATTTTTATGTTGATGACTTGATCATGGAGAGAATATCGAAATATAGACGGGACGAAATTCTTTCTTATCAATATTCATTTCAAAAAGTTATGGATTTTATTATGTCATACTGCTCAGAGAACTTGCGTTATAAAATAACAACTGTGAGTAGCCGCTTTAGTGATGAAAATGATTTTTGGAATAAGTTAAACATCGCCGTTGGGAAGTGGGAAAAGCCAGAAAAGATAAGGTTGAATGAATCAAGTATTGCAATGATTGATTTAAATTACCGTTCTTCTCCAAACGAAGAACTTGATGTTTTCTGGCGGGAGGAGATTATGCGGATCCATGACGCCCATAGTGCGATGGAAGATCGCCTCAAGTATCGTGAAGAAATTAGTAAAATTCTAGCTATGCCTTACCATTTCAGAGGATCTGACACGAGATTATTTGTTGGATCTACCAAAGACTCTATCGTTAAGTATTGGATTGGAGTTGGGGCGCTAAGGATGAAAGGCGAAGGATTTATTCCCATAGTTCTATCGCCAAACCAATTAGCGAAAGCAAAATTCTCAATTCAAGATGTAGAAATAAAGGGGTTAGATGCAAAGAATTTCAGAAAAATTCGCGTTTTAGAATCATAGCTTGAAGAAGCATTAAATATCAAGGATAGACATATGGTAAAGGAAGAAAAGGTCGTTTTTAAGGCGTATGCTCAGAATTTCGATAAACACCGAACAGCTGATTTAAAACTAGTGGATACTGCAATTGAAAGTCTTAAGATAAGTAGAGATATGCGAATTTTGGATTTTGGTTGTGGTACAGGAAATTATTTGAAAGCCTTTCAAATAAAAGGTTACAACAATTTATTTGGCTTAGATCAGTCGGATGAGATGTGCAAAATCGCATCTGATAAAACGTCAGCAATTATTAAAAAAGGTTCGCACGTAAATGTTCCGTTTGAGAGTGATTATTTCGGTGCGATAATTATTATTGATGTGGTACATTTTATTGATGACATACATAGTTTGTTCAATAGCCTGCAGCGTATATGTAAAAATAATGGACGTGTCTTTATTGCTACGCAATCACACGCACAATTAGAGACTCGTATTTATAGCAAATACTTTCCTTCCACTACTAAAATTGATAAACTGCGACACCATGATATAAGCAATCTCATTGCTGTTGCAGAATCAAGTGGGTTTTCATTACTCACAGTAAAAGACTATTTAAATGATACAGATTTTTTAGTTGATGAGAATTACTTTAATTTAATTAAAAATAAGTCCTTTTATATTTTGGGGTTGCTATCAGATAACGAATTTAATGAGGGAATGGCAAAATTTCAAATTGATATGAGAAACGGTAGTTTTATTGCTAAGTTCCCTGGGCGGACTCTTATTACTATAGAAAAAGAAGGATGAGAACAATAATTATGGATTGGAAAACGATAGAATGGACTCTTGCGTTTGTAGCCAGCATATTTGCTATAACTGGAGTGCTAGCGGTAATAATTAAATGGGCTATAAAAAAAACGCAAAATAATAATCAATTACCTCCAGGAAGAGTGCGTCCAAAAGGGTTGATTAGTAATAATTTACCGTCACTGGAGTCTATTGGAAATCTAGTTGGCGAAGGTAGGAGAAGAAAACAGGCTGAGATATTAGAAGCCATACAACGACATCGTGTGGTTGTTCTCGAAGGTATTGGCGGAATAGGTAAATCAACATTGGCGAGAAATGTAGTAGAACAAATTGTGAGGAATAAAGGGAAAAAATATAACGCTGTTGTTTGGATATCGGCTAAAGACACTGATGTTAATTTGGATAGTGCATTAAAAACGATAGCATATGTATTAGATTATCATCAATACATATCTATGTTGGATACGGTAGCTTTAAAAACAACAGCAATAATAGAAATATTACAGGAAAAAAACGTATTCTTTGTGTTTGATAACTTTGAGACCATTACTGATAAAGAACTTCGAAAGTTTATTCAAATTATACCTGACAACAATAGGATATTAGTTACAACAAGACACGATGTAGAAAAATTATCACAAGACCAATATTTACCTGAGATAGAAAAGTTAGACTTTAAAGATGGCAGAGACGTCATATTGCACGAACTAAAGAGACAAAGATTATTAAAACACTCATCAGATGACATAATTAAGAAAATTTACGAATTTACAGACGGATTGCCACAAGCTATTATTTGGGCGATTAGTCAATTAAAATACTCAACAATTTCATCTATTGAGGATGTGGCGCGCTCTGGCCGAGGGGATATCTTTGAAAATCTCTTTAAGCTATCATGGGACATGCTTGATGATCCGCATAAGGAGATTTTAAAAGCCATGCTTTTTTTTACGAAACCAGTGGCTAGTAAAGCATTAAAGTCAGCTTCAAACTTGTTAGATCGAGGATTTAGTGATGCAATGTTGAAACTAGTAGGTCTTTCTATTATTGATGCTAATCAAGAAATTGATGAGGAAATAAAATATTACTCGATGCACTCATGGTCACAACATTTTAGTCGAATAAAGCTAAATTACAATATTGATGATGAACTTTTTACTGCCAAAAATCTTGGGAACTATTATGTAAGTTATTGCGAAGAACGATATGGTAAAAAGAAGGGGTTGAAGGGGTTTGATGAAATAGAATACGAACTACCAAACATGATAAAAACAATGGAGCTTTTAGAAAAGCATGAAAAAACGAAAGAAACAAATCTGTTAATTATTAATTTTGCAAAGACAATAAATGTGTTTTTATGGAGCCGAGGGTTTTGGTATGAAAGAATTCTTGTCTGTAAAATGGCTTTAGCTGCGGCAGAACATTTATCAATTTCAGCAAATGCCGATAAACAAGCGCACTATTATGCAGAAGCAGGAAGACAAGCATACTATATTGGTATAGTTAATTTTTGGCAGGGTAAGCATGATAGTGCAGCAGAATGGGCTGACATTAGTTTAAAGTATATGCAGAAGTCGGGCAGCAAACTGAATATAATGTTAGCAAAACGTCTATTCGCATTAATAAGTATGAGTAGAGGGGAAGAAAATGCAACAGATAAATTTAGTGAAGTTCTGGATGTTTTACGAGATTATAGGGATATAAGCCAAGAAAGTGTTGCATTGTTTGCAGACTGGATAGTATTCGGTGAAAAAGGTTATTTAGTCGGTGAGGTATCGCTGTTGCAAGAGGTAGGAATCTGCTACTATAGACAGCGAAAATATCCTGAAGCGACAAAATCATTAGTCGATTCAAAGAATTTAGCAATAGAAATTAATGATGAAGAAGGCTTGGCTGTTTCTTTAAGCCACTTAGGGCATGTATATTATGGCCTTGAAGATTATTCTTCCGCAAAACAATGTTACACACAGGGTTTATTATTGGCAGAAAAAGTGAGACGAAAAAGCACAATTGCTCGTTGTTGTGAAGGGTTGACAAAAATATATGACAAAAAAAACAAGTGGAAACAAATTGAAAGATATGGTTTAACGGCGTTGGATCTATTTGATAAGCTAAACATGACTAGAGAATATCAAGATATCTCCTCAATTTTGGACAGAAGAAACATAAAAATAATAACGAAAGGGAAAAAACAATGAAAGTAACAAAAAAATCACATGAAACATTTGTACGTGAAGATGCACACGGCGGAAGTGGTGGCAGAAAGTTGTTATTAGCTGACAACGAAATGAAAAATGTACAAGGAATGACATATGGATTTTTGCCAGCTGGTGCGAAGTTTGCATGGCACAACCACGAAAAAATGAATGAAGTCATGTATGTGCTTAAAGGACATGGTACGGTTCGTGATGAAGACGGTACGTATCCATATAATGTTGGAGATATATTTATATTTCCTGAAGGTATTTACCATGAAATTGAAAATAAATCTTTGGAAGAACACGAATACATATTTGTAAGAATCTACTTATAAGTTAAATTGCTCTAGAGATATTTCATAAGTTGAGATGGGCGAAAACAATGTTTTTGCACTAACATTAAGTATTATTTATGCATTCAGCTTAAAATATTTGGCTTTTCAACTTACATAATACTATAAATGAAACTGTTTATGCTTAATGGGTAACTATATTATTCATCCTCACCTCTATGATAATATTCACTCTATTCGTTCGTTCGTTGGAAATATGCGGATAGAGAATATTATGCACGATTAATATTAACGACATTGACTTCGCTTAGATCAAATTATTATGACACGAAAGTATTTGAAAGGAATATACCCAAGGAGATAGTTAAGAAGATCAACCTTTTAAATCTTGTCGGGAAACCTTATGCGGCATTTGACCTAGATAACACTTTACTTATCGACGATATTGGAGAGGCTGTATTTGCTGCTTTAGTGCAAAAGAATCTAATCAAGGATTTCAATTGGAAAGATTACATAAGAATAATTGAACAAAATCGTGAGGCTGCTTACAAGAAAGTAATTGAAGCGATGCATGGGCTTGATATTGTGAAGCTCAAAAATATCACTCACGAAATATTAGATAGCGAACAAACCCATATAGATATTCTAGATAATAATATTCCTATTCCAAAGCCGAACTCAATAATGCAATCAATGATTTCTCTTTTAAAAACAAAGGGAATAGACGTATATATTGTTTCAGCAAGCAACAAGGTTTCTGCTGAAATAATATGTTGGAAATATTTCGGCATTCCTTCTTCAAATGTTCTCGGGACAAAGGTCTTAGTGAATAAAAGGAATAAAATTATTTCTAGCGCATCTGATATTCCATATGCTGAAGGAAAAGTTGCCGCTTTACAGGAAATACTTAAAGATAAACCAATTGTTACTGGTGGTGACGGTATATGGGATAAACCTTTACTCGACTACACAACCTCAGACGGAATTAGGCTATGGTTAGGACAAAATAAAAATCAATATCAAAAGCTTAAAGACAACTACTATCAGGCGTATGATTTCTACCATATACCGCGAAAATAAAATGTTAAATCGTATACCTAATATTTGGGTTATTTAATTAATTATTCTACTGTGCTTGTTCTAACCAGGAGCTCAAGATCACATATTCCAAAGCATAATTAAACACGACGCACGAACAGACCACAGGTGATTATGCCATCTCGCCAGATGCCTTAAGGGTCGTGATGGGAGGGCAAAAGGGTCAGAATAGATCGCTGGAAGGTTCTTAATGGATCGCCTGAAGATCGTTCCAATGTCTTCAAAGGATCAAAACTGGTTGTCAACAGGTCAAAAATGGGTCACAAAAACGTCACGCTGTAAGTTCAATGATTAATAGCGTTTGAGCGTCTCGAGTCCTCGATTGAGCCTTCCAAAATGAAAATTATCTCGAAGACGGACCGCTAAATTGAAAATTTGTGCTCGGTCGGGCGTTCAAAGTGAAAATTTATCTTCAATCCGACGTGTTGGATTGAAAATTATCTCGCAGTTGGACGTCCAAACTGCAAATTTATCCCATCCCAGAGCTTCAAATTTGATTTTCCACATTGATTGCTTACATTATCGGCACTATTAGTGACCGAGCGGATCGCATTTCGGAGGGAGTTAAGTGTTGGGTCAAGCGTATGGGACTACCCCGCCATATTTATCGTAATATAGAAATCGTTAGGCGTGCGCCAAGAGAAGCTTGGCGTCTCTTGCAGGGTG
>CAZYYD010000038.1:0-43152 GCA_964651225.1 uncultured Ignavibacteriaceae bacterium | reverse complement strand
AAGAGGTGTGCAATATTCAGGCGGAAAAGTGTGCAGTTTTCAAGCGGAAAAAACAGTCTTAAAGGAAGTGGTCTCAAAGGAGATCAAAACCGATCCAGATAAGCCGACAAATATTTTGATTGAGGGAGACAATTACCACGCCCTTTCAGTGCTCAATTACACACATAGCAAATCTGTCGACGTGATATATATAGATCCACCATACAATACGGGTTCTAGAGATTGGAAGTACAACAACGATTATGTTGAAAAAGAGGATGCGTATAGGCATAGTAAGTGGCTTTCGATGATGAAACACAGGCTTGAGTTGGCAAAGAATATTTTGAAAACAAACGGGGTTTTGATCGTAACGATTGACGACAATGAATCATCTACTTTAGGATTGTTACTTGAGGAAATATTTCCAGCAAAAGAACGTGCAACAGTTGTGATAAAGTATAATCCTGCTGGTACAGCTAGAAATGGCTTTTCTAGAACCCATGAGTATGCATATTTTCTATTAAACCCTGCTCAAGAAATAGAGAAGAAATCTGCACCATCAGATGTAAGAGATCAAAATTTACGCCGCCATGGTAGTGGAGCCAATCGTCATGAAAGTCCTACGATGTTTTATCCTATCTATGTAGATAAAAAGACTTTAAAAGTGACGGGCACTGGAGATGTACCAGAAAAAACATTCCATCCAAATAAACAGACCATCGAAAAGAAAAAATATTATGAATTATGGCCGATTGATGATCGTAATAAGGAAAAGCGTTGGTATTATGGCCGAGAAAGAGTGCATACAAAGGGACAAGATGAACTAATCTGCAAGTGGGTAAAAGATCGGCTACATATCTATTTTCATACCGATAACCAATCCGAACAAAAATATCAAAGTGTGTGGATTGGAAGCGAATATGATGCTGGCGCTTATGGTGGGTCATTGGTTCGAGATATTGTTGGTCAACAATTCCCCTTTCCTAAGTCGTTATACGCTGTAAAGGATTGTTTGAATGCTATCATTCGGAATAATAAAAATGCTGTAGTAGTAGATTTCTTTGCGGGATCGGGAACAACGGGACATGCAACGCTAGAATTAAATAGCGACGGTGGTCAACGGCAATTCATCATTTGTACAAACAACGAAAACAATATTTGTACAGAAATCTGTTACCCACGGACTAAGAAAATAATTAAAGGATATGTTGATCTTAATGGTAAAAAGGTTGAAGGGTACGGTGGCAACCTCAAGTATTACAAAACCGCTTTTGTTGGTGCCGAGCCAACACACCGCAATAAAAAGATACTCACAGACCAATCAACGGAGATGCTGTGTCTTAAGGAAAACACCTTTGATGAAGTCTTGAACAGAAGGGTATATAAGATTTTCAAAAGCAGCGATAAATACCTTGCCATTTTGTTTGACGAGATGCACATCGAAGAATTCAAAAAGGAATTGCGAAAACTGAAGCTTCCTATCCGTGTGTATGCCTTTTCACTTGAAGGAGACGATTTTTCTGAAGACTTTGAAGACTTAGAAAAGGACATTACTGTTTGTAGCATTCCTGAAGCGATCTTAAGAGTATACCGCAGGATATTCGGAAAATAAAACGACGTGTCATTCCTGAGCGTTTTTGTCAGGAATCTTATATTGCGATAAAATAAGATTCCCGCCCGCCTGCGTCGGGCAGGCTTAAAATCCGCGGGAATGACAAATAAAAGAAGACAACACTATGCGAAAAAACCTGAAATATCAAAAAGAAGCCGTTGATGAACTCATAGAAAAGAGTAATAAGCTTCTTAAACATTCTTTTCTGGAAACGCTCGTCTTTAAAGCGCCGACAGGTTCGGGTAAAACAATTATGGTTTCCCAATATCTTGAGCGATTTGTCACCGAAAGAGCCGATGGCAAAACATTTTCTTTTATCTGGGCGGCTCCAAGGAAACTCCACAATCAAAGCAAGGAAAAACTGGAAGGGCAATATGAAGAATCAAGGATTCTTCAATGCTCCAATATTGAAGACCTGACCGATAAACAAATTCAGGAAAATGAAATTCTCTTCCTGAATTGGGAAAGCATAAACAAGAAAGACAATGTTTTTGTCCGCGAAAACGAACAGGACTTTAACCTCAGCACGATCGTCGACAATACAATCGATGCCGGACGGGATATCATACTTATTATCGATGAAAGCCACCATACTGCAAGCGCCGAAAACACGCGCGGGCTCATTGAAATTATGAAACCCAGACTTACAGTAGAAGTTTCGGCAACCCCCCATATGAATGCACAATCTGTTGATGTAGATTTTGCTGATGTCATTGAAGAAGGAATGACAAAGAAAGAAATCTCTGTCAATCCAGACCTCAAAGCGGAGAAGGTCGAGGGGAAGGGCAGTGATGAGTTTGTTCTCGAAAACGCACTGAAGAAAAGAGAATCTCTAAAGCAGCGCTATGAGAAGATGGCTAAAGACATCAATCCATTGCTGCTCATTCAGCTGCCGGACAAAACGGTTGCCGACATTTCCGATAAACAAGCAGAAATCGAAAAATTACTTGCCAAGAAGTTCAACATTACGGCCGAAAATGGCAAACTTGGCGTGTATTTATCAGAAGATAAAAGAAACCTGGAAAACATCTCAAAACCAAACAATGATGTAGATGTATTGATCTTTAAACAGGCAATAGCGCTCGGTTGGGATTGCCCGCGTGCATATATTTTGGTTCTCTTCCGCGAATGGCACTCTGAGGTATTCTCAATTCAAACGGTCGGTAGAATTCTTCGAATGCCGGAGCTCAAGCATTACGATGGTAACGAAGAACTGAACAAAGCGTATGTTTATACAAACGTTTCAAATAACCGGATACAGATCGAAGAAGATATTTCTAAAGATTTCTTCACGCTTTATACAAACAAAAGGATCCCTTCATATAAACCCGTCGATTTATTGTCGTGTCATTCAAAACGCCAAAGAGAGTCAACGCGTTTGAATCCGTCTTATATCCCGATATATCTCAAAGAAGCACGGAGACAGAACCTAAAATCAAAGTTAGATATTAAAACCACCGCTATTACAGATAACATCCCTCTTGATGGAAAGATCCATCTTGAAAGGGCTGGAGTTGTGAAGGATGTTGTCGATGTTTACAACAACCTTTCTCTTGCTAAAAACCTTAAAGAATTAGAGGACGCATTTAAACATTTCATTTCCGAGTCAATGCATACTGCCGGTTTGTTTCCAGAACCACGTAGCGTAGGGCGTGTCTGCAAAGCCCTATATGAGTATTTCCTGCAAGACATCGGTCTTGATTATGTAGATAAACAACGAGAGATCAATACAATAGTTCTTATACCGGCCAATCGTCAGGCAATTATTGACTCAATCAATGCATCAATCATGGAATATCAAAAGACCCACCCAAAAGGAAAGAACGAATTAGAGGATGATGAAAAGTGGAATATTCCCGCATCAAGAGATTACAATGCTCGTCATAGGGAACGAACGCCAAAAGTAAAGTCATCAGTATTGAAGCCTTACTATGAAACAACACTTGACAACAAGATTTTTCAGACAGAACAACAGTTTATAGAATTTCTGGAAGAAAATAAAAAAGTAGAATGGTGGTTCAAAAATGGCGAGGGTCATGGTTCTTTTTTTGCCGTTCCTTATATTGACAGCAATGGTCAAGACAGACCGTTCTATGTCGACTTTATTGTGAAAACGAAAGATAGTCGTCTAGGATTATTCGACACGAAGAAAGGAATTACTGCGGAAGTTGCCGGACCCAAATCGAATGGTTTACAGAAATATATCAAGGAGCAAAACAAAAAAGGAAAGAAACTCTTTGGCGGTATTGTTGAACCAAAAGCCGGTTCATTCTGGTTCTTCAACAAAGAAGAATATCAACACGACAAAGAATTAACTGTATGGGAACTGGTGGAATTATAGCCATCGCCCATGCCAAAAGGAGCGCTATAGTCCCTCGATCATTCCTTCTTATTTTTCACGTATGAATTCAACCGCCAAATTTCGCCTCAAATACTGATTTTTACTATTCCATTCTGCATTAATAAGGGTATAACCTAATAATCCACTTGTATAAACAAGGGTATAACCTTATATTGTATTGTCAATAATAAGGGTATATCCTAATGGCAAATCTCAATAAAAAACTCTTAATAGAACAGCTTGATAAAAAGCTTGGAAAATTTTCAGGATTAAAAGAACTGGACGTACCACCGCGCGGCTGGATCAACGCGGTAAGAACCGCTATGAACATGTCGTTGGTTCAGCTTGCAAAACGGCTCAAGAAGACCTCTGTCAGCGTGAAAGAAATCGAGGAGCGAGAGCAGAATAAAACCATCACGCTGAACAAGCTGATTGAGGTCGCCGAGGCGCTCGATCTTCAGTTTGTCTATGTACTTCTCCCAAAAGAAACCTCCATCGAAACAATCATTGAAAAACGCGCGCTACAGGTTGCCCGTCAAATAGTGATGAGAACCTCGCACTCTATGAAACTCGAAGAACAGGAAAACAAAGAAGAACGACTGCAGCAGGCAATCAAAGACCGGGCAGAACAGATCAAACAGGAGATGCCGAAATATTTATGGGACTAGATCTTGATTTTTCAGAGGGTCAGACTCCGATCGATGAGGACGAAAGAGACGGCCTGCGCATCAAAGCAATTACGACTCGCGGTGAACTGGATGAGTTTGAACAGCTTGGTGTGGAAAAAGCCATTGCCTGGACCATGGGAAGAAAACCCTCGGTCAAACAAATATTGACGGAAGAGTACATCAAGGAACTGCATAAACGAATGTTTGCTGATGTCTGGATATGGGCCGGAGAATTCAGAACCACAAACAAGAATATCGGTGTTGATAAGTTTATGATCGGAACGGAACTAAGAAAGCTGCTGGCTGATTGCCAATACTGGATAGAACACACTGTTTTTTCCGCGGATGAAATCGCGGTGCGGTTGAGCCACCGAATCGTCTCCATTCATCTTTTTGCAAACGGGAACGGCAGACATTCCCGTTTATTGGCGGATATTCTTGTCAGCAGCGGATTTGGCAAGCCGGTGTTTTCCTGGGGAAGAGTCAATCTGACGAAAGAGGGAGAAGCTCGTGCCAAATACTTGCTTGCCCTGAAAGAAGCGGATAATCAAAACTATGCTCCTCTCCTCCGGTTTGCACGCGAATAAATAGCTTTATCAACCGACTACCTCGATCATTCCTCTCCACTCAGATCTAATGGAATCTGCGGCGGTTAGAATTTTCTTCCGATGCTTCGATTGCACAAGAAGGAAGAAGGCAACGGTGGAAGTCTTGAATGTGATAATCTCGGCGGCGCCGGTGCGCGAGCGAATTTCTTTGGAAAGCAAACGGATGTATTCCATCCGATTGACTCTTGGAAAGTGCTGGTAGATGAGGAGCGAATATCCAAGGCTCCAGAACTTTTTCACCTCATCCCAATAGATATATTTGCAGGAATCCTTCTTCCCCTTTGGTCTCGATTTCACTTCAAGGCCGTTATCCGGATCAAAGAAAATGATATCTCTCTTCCGGGCAATGCCGGATAATTCTTGGAAGAACGCTGGCCATTGGTCTGACCCATCTGTGAGAAGTGTGGTGTGATAGCGTGCCAACGGAATAAGTCGCTGTGAGTCTACCCAGTCCACGGTGCGTTTTCTTTTCTTTGTTACTGCGGAATGAAGAGAGTCAAATAAGGGGGGATCAAAACAGCGGAATTTGTTTGGCTGATGCAAATAGTGAATATGCCGTCCGTCCGGGTGGTGGTCATCCTTCGTCAGCATCCAGCAGACTGTAGTTTTCA
Organism: uncultured Ignavibacteriaceae bacterium; assembly: GCA_964651225.1. Taxonomy (GTDB): domain Bacteria; phylum Bacteroidota; class Ignavibacteria; order UBA10030; family UBA10030; genus Fen-1298. Next base: position 37,333 of record CAZYYD010000038.1, on the reverse strand, counting down.
AACCGCTTCTGGCAAGAGCGCGTAGGATACCATACTTCCGGTAATCATTGATGTCGCCGAAATACTGATTTTTCATAAGAGTAACCTTACCTTGTCAAGGTTTTCTGAGATTGACGAATAGGGAAGCTCGACAAGGTTGTCAGATACCCATCCCATTTGCAATCGCCTGAATGCGGTCTGATTCAAAGATGTTCACATCGGTAAGATTTTTCTGTGCAACCTGAACCATGGCTTTTGCAACATCGCGTGCTTGAATGGGACGATATTTCCTCAGCGGTCCCCCCATTACGTATTTCAGTCCCGACATCAGTACGGATCCGACCTTTTCACCGGAGCGTTGTTCATTTCGTTCTCCTAGAAGTAACGAAGGACGAAAAATGTGCAGACCGGAGAATGGTATCTTCTGAATCGCTTCTTCAACGTCACCTTTGACCCGGTTGTAGAAAATGCGAGAATGAACATCAGCGCCGAGAGCGGTTACCAGCAGAAATTGCTGTGCGTCGCAATGCTGCGTGAGGGCCGCAAGTTTTACCGGATAATCGAAGTCTACTCTGCAAAATGCTTGTCGTGTTCCCGCTTTTTTGATTGTGGTCCCAAGGCAGCAGTACACATCGTCGGCTGTCAAGGCTTCGCCCACTAATTCGAGATCGTCGAAATCCACGGCATACTGTACCAATTTGTCGTGTGAGAGCATCAGTTGTCTTCGGACGATAATCGTAACGCGCGTATACGCTGGCTCATCGAGGAGGAGGCGCAGACAATGTCCACCGATGAGCCCGGATGCGCCTGCCAGTAAAGCAGATTTCTGTTCCATATATTCCTCTAGTGCTTATCGCGATTGCGAAGCTTGTTCGATTGCTTGGAAATCTTTTTCCAGCGTTCTTTTTCTGTGCGTTGAACTCCAAATTCCTGTTTTTGTGTCTGATAGGCAATCTCCCGCTGGAGCTTTTGATAGCTTTCGTACCGACCCCGATCGAGAGTTCCTTGCTCTACCGCTGATGTAACCGCGCATCCCGGTTCGGACTCGTGTTTGCAGTCGCGGAAGCGGCACTTCGCAGCAAGCTCTTCCACATCGGCAAAACTCTCCTGCACACCCTCTTCACCGCTCCAGAGTTGAAGTTCACGCAGGCCCGGTGTATCAATAATGAGGCCGCCGTTGGGAAGCACGAGAAGTTCCCGATGTGCTGTGGTGTGACGTCCGCGGCTGTCGGAATCACGGACATCCTGCACTTTAATCTGTTCCTGTTCGAGCAGCAAATTGGTTATCGTGGACTTTCCAACACCGGATGAGCCAAGCAGGACACCTGTTGTCCCGGGAGCGAGAAGCGATCGCAGAGGGATGACATCTTCCGCACGCAAGGCGCTCATGACAATGACTTTGATATCCTGTGCGATGGAAAGAACTTCTCTTGTGTACTCTTCCAGATGCGAACAGAGATCGGATTTATTGAGAACAACGATAGTCTGTGCACCGCTTTCCTGTGCAGCTGTGAGGAGACGTTCCAGCCGCCGCAGGTTGTAATTTCCATCGAGTCCCATCACAAGAAATGCGAAGTCAATATTGGCGGCAAGGATTTGTTCATCGGGACGGGTGCCAGCAACCTTGCGTGAAAACTTACTCTGACGTTCCAGTACGCGATGAATAATGGCAGGCTGGTCGTCAGAACCAGGCTCAAAGGCAACCCAATCACCGACTGCGGGGAATGCGTGAAGACCGGAGACCTCAAACCGGAATTTTCCGCTGACCTGGCCGTTGATCTCACCCTGTTCAGTATACAATACATAGCGGTCCTTGTGCTGGATGGCAATGCGTCCGGGAAGCTGTCCGTGTTCGCGGTGCGCGGCAAAGGACGACGCAAAGAGACTATTCCAGCCAAGAATTTCCAGATTCATAACCGGTACATTATTTTAGGAGAAGCATGTGCTGTGTTGCCGTGAATTGTCCGGCGGTAAGCCGGTAAAAGTATACACCGCTTGGAAGATTTGCTGCATCGAAGGAAACCGTGTACGTACCTGTCGCCTTTTCCTCATTCACCAAGGTAGCTACAGGACGTCCAAGCAAATCAAATATTGAAAGCTTTACAAATTCGAAATTGGAAATTCGAAATTCGATATTTGTTACCGGGTTAAACGGATTGGGGAAGTTTTGCTCAAGCCGGAAATCTTTTGGAAGAGTGGTTTGTCTGGAAACAGATGTCGTTCCGAGGACAGTAAATGTTATCGTGGTGTCGCTCATGGCGATATTGTTGATGCTCTTTTGATTGTTGATCTGCAATGTACAGATTGAACCTGCTACCAGTGCTGATGTGGTCAGTTGTATTTGCGAAATGTCGTTGTTCACTCCCCATTGAACAGAGGTCGGATTGCCCGAACCGCTGAGGACAAAATTGATATTTGCCACGGCGGAGGCAGAATCGAGATAGCGTGAAAAATCCACAATGGTGGTTGTTGGATTCACACTCATCACAGAAACCACGGCGGGGGGCATATCTGTTTTCCAGATCTCGGCAGCAAATTCAGGATGATCGATGAACGGATTTCGATTATGCTGAATGCCGTAGACGGCCGTGTTCCTGTTGATCTCCTTTTCGCTTACCATATCCATAATATGCCAGTCGTACATTTGGTTCGCGTACCAAGGCAATAGATCGGACTTGTTTGTTCCTCCGCTCGAAGACCATGTTCCATCCTCAGTATAATATCGGACCGACATATAGAAATGTGAACGAGCAAAATCTCCTTTATAGGCATTGATTGGTTCAAAAACCGTTCCTGTAAAACCGGGATATGTACAGGAACCTAATTTGCTGCCATTTTGAGATGTCCACGTTGCAGAACCAACAGTTCCATAATTATTATTATTTCTCATCCCATTTACTTTTCCATCTGTAGGGTAAACATTAAATAGGTCTGTCGTTGGTTCAGGGTTTTTAGAATCATTAAACCATTGCTGCGGCCATGAATGCTCACGGTTATAACAATCACCTTCAACAGAATAGTTACCACATTGCTTAGTGATGAACGTAAACTCATAGGGTGGAGTAGCGCCGGGAAGATCAGAATACATATCCCAAACCATACCATTCGGTTTGATGTCTGTGGTTGTATAGTACGTCCACAAGCTAGCATAGCTGACAACGTTATGGTTTGCAATAATATTATGAAGAGCACCTCTAAGATCGGATCCATAAAGCTTGTAAGCCGATTGATAATAGGTTTGTGTGATCCCGCCTGGACTGCTTGAAAACGTAGTGAACGAGTTTACTGCGGAATATACACTTGTCCCAGCGGTGTTCATTGCCCGTACGCGCCAGTAGTATTTTATTCCTGCGGTAAGTCCCTGAAGCGTGAAAGATGTTCCAGTCAACCCGGCAGTATCTATAACGTCTGTCGTAAAGACGGCATCGCGTGCACACTGAAGCTCATACGTCGACGCACCAGTTGAAACGCTCCATGTACATACCGGGGGAATAATCACACGACTCGCTCCATCTGTAGGCGTTAACAATGCTGGTGCAGAAGGAATGGTGATGACTTGTCCGCTGACAAATGAAACGCGTTGTTGTTTCGATGCAGCCGTCCAATTCGAACCGTTGCGTACTAAGGCCAGCAGGTGGTATGTGGTTCCGTTGGCTAACCCACTGAGTGTAAACGATGATCCGAGGCCTTTATATACAACAAAATTATTTGTTCCCAGCGTTGTTCCAGATCCAAATGTTGAATTTGCTGTATAGCTGGAAGCATCGCCTGACGGTACGACATCGACCGTTGAGCCGGCTTTCGCGAGTACCAGAACTTCATCCCACCATACTCCCTGCTCGCCGATATAATTAATCCAGGTCACCGATGCCTGAGCATCTCCGGCTATAGCTGCTAATGCATTGATTCCTTGGACCACGGAGGTGTCTATCACTTGCACAGTACCACTCGAATAGGTTGTGTCCTTAAAAGTGAAGGCTTGAAAATAATATGCAGTATTCACCGTCAATTCATCAATCTGAACTTCGGTACTGGTGCCGCTGTACAGCAATTTCGAATTCCCATAAGTACCGGCAGAAAGCCAGTGGGAAGAGGCGTTGAGATAGTTCTTGCCGGAATCGCGCGGCATATAATCGACCGGAGCACCTGCACAGCCGAAGACCATAATGCTATCATAAGAACCGGAAGGAAGCTGCCATGTCAGATTCATCTTCGTATCCGCGATGAGGTTGATCTTGAAGGAGGCAGGATTGTTGACGATTGTGCCAGTCGTTCCTGTTACTGTGATATCGTCTATGCCAACACCCGCTGAGCCGACGCCTGTTTCAGTACCCCTCCATAAAGCCCATCGTATCTGTACTTCTGATTGATTGGCTGCATCTGAAGGAAGCAGAAGAGAAGAAAATTCGTCTGTTTGTCCCTGCGTGCGGGTTGTATTGTTGTGAGCGTACACAGTCTGGGGAATGGTTGTCCATCCACCTGTATGCCCAAGCCGATATTGAAGGACAACACCAATGGTTCGCGGGGTCGCCACCACCAGTACAATCTTGTACCCTATTGTAACGCTCGCTGATCCGGAAGTATTAAGTGCAAGCACGAGCTGCGTTACAACGGCGCTGCTTTGCTGAAAGTAGATCATCGCGTTGCTACCCGATGCATATCCGTACGCAGCACCGGTCGTTTGCGTTGTTGTCACAGCAGCAATGGAGGCGTCTGCAGTTGGGACGCTGGACTCGGCAAGTGTCTGAGATGTGATTGCACTCCCGGCTAATCCTCCCCAAACAGCAAGACCTACTGGAAGTGTCGAAAATGAACTCGTCCCAAAATTCTGTAAGTACGGCAGCAACTGGGGCGCTGGATTTGTTTGCGCTGCAAGGAACGGAACGACAACAACGAAGAACAAAACAACAATCAACAACTTCTTCACACCAGCCTACTTTCTAAAAATGAATACTATATCTATAGAGATAATGTACGACTGTTTCGCTGAAAGGCAATGATATTACTCAATCGCCACGGATTTTCCTGCCTTATGGCTGGTTCAAAGAATATTTGATAAACGATAAATTCTTATCTCTTATGCTATGCTTGTTAATTATTTCGACCTTTCAGCAGACTCTTTGTATCGTACAATGATGTCTCTTGAAGAACCTGCAAGATATGTGTTTTTGCATTCTCTCCTTGCGCTGGATACAGAAACCGCATATATTCTTATCAAGGACTGAAGAGATTTAAAAAAAGCATGGGGGATTGCAGAGCGGTACCGGTGGGAAACGTTATCCCTGATACCATATTGTTCCTCTCGCCCATCTCGAAAAAACAAGTGTCGAATAGTTCCAGTTATTATTTTCATCATGATGTTTCCGGCGGAGATTTTCTTTGGATGTACTCATAACTCATTTGCGAATACCGGTTGAACAAGATGGAATAGATACCTATCGCAAAGCCGTTTCGCAAAAGCTCAACATGAGTGAGGACGATATTCAGGTTGTCAAAATAGTAAGTAAATCACTTGACGCGACGATCAAAGAACAATTCTATTATGAAGTCTCAATCGTTGTGCGTACCACATGTCCATTCGATATCAACAATGGCCTTTCTGTCTACACTGAAAAAGAACGAACAGAAAGAAACCACACTACTCTCAAGGAGAAACCTATCATCATAGGATTCGGTCCTGCCGGTATGTTTGCGGCCCTTGAGTTGCTGGAGCATGGAATTCAACCGCTCATCTTTGAACGAGGGAAAAGAATAGAAGAACGCCATATCGATGTTGAGCGATTCATTCATGAGCAAGTGCTGAACCCTGAATCCAATATTCAGTTTGGTGAAGGAGGGGCCGGTTCCTACTCGGACGGGAAGCTGTTTTCCAGAATAAAGAATTCAAACTATGTTGGTAAAGTCCTAGATACTTTTATCAAGTTTGGTGCACCGGAAGAGATCGGCTATGTCAGTAAGCCCCACATAGGCACGGACGTGCTATGCAGGATAGTAAAAAACATACGGCATCACATTCTTGAACGAGGAGGTGAGATCCATTACAGCTCAAAAATGACGGATCTCCTGATAGTGGACGGGAAAGCTTATGGTGTCGTAATCAATGGTGAGAGAGAAATTTGTTCTTCCATGATCTATCTGGCGCTAGGACATTCTGCACGAGATACATTTGAAATGGTTTATAGTAAGGGTGTTGCTCTGGAGCAGAAACCGATCTCTGTGGGTGTAAGAATTGAACATCCCGCTCAAACGATAAACCGCATGAGATACGGGGAGAAGTATAAGAATTTCCCTGGTCTCGGGGCAGCAACATATTCTTTGAACTACACGGATCGGAAAATACACCGAGGTGTCTATACATTTTGTATGTGCCCCGGAGGGGAGATCATCAATGCTTCGTCGGAACATGGGATGCTGGTTCTCAATGGTATGAGTTATTCTCGCCGGTCTTCTGCATTTTCCAATTCGGCGCTAGTCGTCACCTGTCATACGAGTGATTATCCATCAGCAAGCCCTTTAGCCGGAATAGGATTCCAGAGGGAAATAGAGCGAAAGGTTTTTGCTTCGGCCGGAGGGACCTGGAACGTCCCCGCGCAAAATTTGATAGACTTTTTATGCGGGAAGAGCTCACAGGAGTTACGGCGTCATTCATTGATCATGGGTGCTGTTGCTGTTCCATTGGCCGAAATATTACCGGTGTTCGTTTCAAAAATGCTTACTGCTGCATTTGATGCCTGGAAAGAAAAGTATCCATTATTTGTTTCAGAGGAAGCAATTATCTTCGGCGCAGAAACAAGAACATCATCACCTGTCAGAATAAAACGGAATGAAAATTTCGAATCAGTTTCGATAAAAAATCTCTATCCGATAGGGGAGGGTTCGGGTTATACAGGGGGCATAACAAGTTCGGCTGTCGATGCTCTCAAGGCGATAGAGCGGAGTTTTGGATAAAGCATCGTGATGCCATCTTGAAAATTTTGTGTGTGCCGAGATTCTCCAATGAATCTGCTTTTGGCAGTACTCTTAGAGCGTGCGTTTAAGCACGCAGAGAGAGATATCGTCGGCAACAGGTTCTTTCCCGATAAACGTCTGGACCTCGCGAAGAATATCTTCTTTCGTACTCTCTGCAGTCTGATCAACACAATCCTGAACAAGCATTTTGAATCGTTCCTCACCAAATTGTTTTTTTGTTCTATCCGTTGATTCGATGATTCCGTCCGTATAGAGAATCACCATATCTCCCGGATGAAGAGTGATGGTTCGAATTTCATAGGAAGCATGGGGCATCATGCCAAGCGGTATTCCGCTTGCCGGCAGCTCCTCCAAGATCTTTGACTGCCGGCGCAGGACATAAGGAGGATTATGCCCTGCATTGACGTACGTGAGTGTATGAGCGGTCGCATCCAGGAGCATAACAAAGAAGGTAATGAATTTATCATCGGGACTGTTCTCGTACACCAGTTCATTCAGGCGCGCCGCGAGATCTATTAATGAGATGGGATTCTGCAAATACACGTGAAGACAGGCATGAAGAGTGGAGACAAGGAGCGCTGCCGGTATTCCCTTCCCCGCAACATCAGCCATCACAACGGCATAACGATTGTCGGCGGTGTGTGATAGAAGCGGGATGACGTCGTAGAAATCACCTCCAATTGATGTGCACGGCTGCGTCAAAGCACTGATATGGTATCCGGCGATATCGGGAATCTGCTTTGGAAGAAGCCGCTGCTGCATATCACCAGCGATCTGCAGCTCACGGTTGATACGCTCGTTGACAACACGATCCTGGTAAAGGTGGGCATTCTCGACCGCAAGCGTTGCGTGATCTGAAAGCGCTTCAAGAAACAAGCAGTCTTCCTGATCGAATAGCCCCTCCTTTTTGTTCATAATTTGAAAGACACCAATAATTTTTCCGCTCCGGTTACGCATAGGCATGCAAAGCATGGAGCTCGTTGGAATTCCGGAGGTCTGGTCATATCCGTCGTAGAATCGTTTGTCAGTGCGCGCATCTGCAAGATTCACGATCTCTCCAGTACAGGCGACAGTACCCGCGATGCCTATCCCAAGCGGAAGTCGTATTTCTATCAAGTCGCTTCCGTTAAGCACCTTTGACCAAAGTTGATTCCGCATCTCATCGAGAAGATAAATAGTTCCCCGGGTCGCATTCAGGTTCTTTGTTGCCAGGTCAAGAATGGTCGCTAACAGTCTGTCGAGATCATACGTCATATTAAGCTGTTTGACTGCATCGATCAGCGATTCCAGGCGCCGGATATAGGATGCGCTACTATCGACCGGCGTTGTTATTGTTGCATCATCATTGTTCAACATGTGAAGAGAACTCGATTTCATAAATCAGGAGAGAACCGGGTCTGTAAAGGGAGAGCTATGAATCGTTCTGAGTGGGAGAGAATTTTTGAGCTTTACTATCGGTGTGATATTATTTATTTCGGAGTTATTGTACATATATGCATAGAACACAGTCTCTTCGGAGGTGGTTCCCAAAACTAATAAACGGATAGATTCTAAACAGGAGTTTTATAGTTCGGTGAGTAGAAATCAAGATAGTGATTCAAGTGAAAGGTAAGAAAAAGGTAGTCGAAACCGCGGACTTTGGATGAGCAGAAATATCATCTGCTCTGCGGCTAAAAGGTAAACCTTAATGACTATTGAGAATCACATGAACTTCAAATTGCGTGCTGTACCCGTGTATGCAGGCGTTTTTGCACAGCAGGGCTTTGCAGTTCCCGCAGCGCATCCGCGGCGATCCACTTGGCGGCGGGGGAATCCGATTTTCGGATTTCCTTTGCTGTTTTAATAGCTGCAGTATTCAGCTTCAGATTTCGCTTCCCGATCTGCCTCAATGCCCAGTTGACTGCTTTTTTGACAAAGTTGCGCTCATCGGTCGAATACTTTTTGATGATGGGGAGATAAGCAAGGAATACAGCATCCACGGATTTTTTATCGCCCACAGCGAGCGTTGCCATCATAGAAAATCCGGCGCGGCGGACAAATTCTGATTGTTGCTTTGTCCAGCTCGGAATAACACCGTGTCCATGCATGGTCCGACGGAAACAATGCAGGCATACACCGTCGCAAATGGCCCAGTTGTCGAAGTCGTGAACCCACCGGTTCATGAGAGGCCGCGTCACCTGTTTGGGATCGGCAATGAAAGCGGCGAGCACGCGTGCTTCAAAGATGCCGGTCTGCCAGAGTTCAAGCGCGAGCTCGTGATTGATCCCAATGCTTTTCTTCAAGGATTGAAGAAATGGTGTTGAGATCCCCAGCATTTTGTCGGTGCTCTCAATGCCGAAGCGTTTCATGCCTTCCACATTCTTTGGATTGGCCTTTGAGTAGAGAGTTGTGAGAATAAAATTTGTTTGAGAATTCATAACGTTCCTGGCGAATGGTTCTATCCAATAGGTTAACGAAAAATAATCACTTCTTGACCGAGTTGCAATTCGCATGTAAAAATCAATGATTCACGGCTTCATCATGATGGGCTTCATTGCATCTGTTTCTCAAGAAGCGATTGCTTCTACGGCGAGATTCAAGTATTTTTCATTCCAATAAAACTGCATAGAGAAAGGGGTGTGCAGAGGTGAATCGGAAAGAGTTGAACAAAACTGAATTAGACAGTCTCTCTCAACTTCGTGCAGAAGGCGCTACCGTGGAAGATCGGATGGTCAGTACCGTGGAAGGAGTCTCCTTGCGTGTGTTTACATTTACGCCTCCCGCCGATCATGGAAATCCCGTTGTGCTGTTTATCGGGGGATGGATCACGCAGATCAGTGCCTGGAAGATCGTACTCAGAGAAATGACGAAAGATTTCAAAGTCATTTATGTGGAAACGCGGGAAAAGATTTCATCCCGTGTAGAGATCAACACCAATTATGGTGTAGAAGAAATTGCAGAAGATATTGTACGTCTGGTCGAATGGTTGGATATTCAGTCGGAACAGTTTGTGTTTTTTGGAAGTTCGCTGGGTGCAACTGCGATTATTGAATCGTACAGGCTGCTGAAGAGGAAACCGTTAGCGATGGTCCTTGTTGGGCCGAACGCAGTATTCCGTGTACCGCGTATCTGGAAACTTATTGTCACGTTGTTCTATCCCCCTCTCTATGCACTTGTCAAACCGCCAGCGAAATGGTATCTCAAAACATTCCGGCTGGATGTGCAGACCGACAGGGATCAGTATGAAAAGTACTGCTCTGCTATTGACGCCGCTGATCCGTGGAAGCTGAAAAAGGCTGTTCTTGCTGTCGCAAAGTATTCCGTATGGAACCGCCTTGCTTCGCTGGACTGTCCTGTTTTGCTTGTGGATGCTTCAAAGGACCGGCTTCACGAGCCGGAAAACCTGAGAAAAATGGAATCCATGATACCCAAAGTTACCAAAATCGACCTTGGAACCAATAAAGAAACACACAGCGAGAAGGTCGTCCATGAATTTCGGAAGTTTGTTTCTGGATTGCAAAGAGCAAAAGAGCCACCGTAATTGCGAAGGAACAACGCGACTGAGGCGATTTAGCTAAGCCAAGTTGAAACGAGATCGCTTCGCGGGAAAACGCTCGCAATGACGATCATTCTTTATTTCCACGCCCCCAGAATCAATCCCATCACCGTCAGCGAAACAACCCAGTAAAAACCATTGATGAGGATATAGGTCCAGCTCTTGAGTTCAAACATTGCTATCACACCGATACCGGTCAGCACCCAGCCGAAACCGGTAAGAAACCCGTAGAACGCACCGCTCTTTGCATTCACGGACGGATCGGCAAGGAAGAACGCAAGATTAACGGCGGCGATGAAGATGAAAACAAACGCGGTCCCGTACATCTTTACCATATTGGCGGACTTCGCCTTTTCATCCGTCATCCCCGAGGCTTTCATCCACGGCTTGCCAAAGAGCAGAGATGAGTACCAAAGCCCGCCGATAACAAATGCACTGATCGTGGAGACAACAACAGCAAGCCAATTGATGTTTGCAGGATTCATAGAGAAACCCCTTCTTTTTTGAAAGTGGTCGAGGATGCTTCCTTTTCAAACACGCAGAGAGGAACAACTGTTCCTTAACCTCTCTGACCGCTAAAAGCGACTCGCCTCGCTCCGCTTGTCGGAGCGGGTCGGAGAGGTTACCAGATCATACCACTCCGCCTTCCACTACCTCGATTTTATTCTTTTTGGTGTCGAGAGCAGCTTGAAGTCCCAGCGGAACCGTAAGTTTCTTTGGAATATGTCCGTATTGGAAGTTGGAAATCACCGGACATGATACTCTCTCCGTATACTCTTTCATGACCTCATCAAGCGTGAGATGAGGTTCTTTTGGGTCGCTGGGGTTGCAGTCCGTGAATTTGCCGAAGATCAGCGCCGAGAGTTTTTGCAGCACTCCGGCATTACACAATTGTGCCAGCATTCGGTCGATACGGTGCGGGGCCTCCTCCACATCTTCCAAAATGAGAATGGAATCCTGCAACTTCGGCTGGAAAAGAGTTCCCATCAAACAGGCAAGAAGAGAAAAATTTCCTCCCAACAATCGTCCTCGTGCTTTGCCATGCTTGAGAATCTTGAGCGGTTCGTCCGAAGGATTATCTAGGCGTCCGATCTTTTTGTTCGAAGTCAGCAAACGCCAGAAATGCTCTTCGGTGTAGGGGTCGATTCCCTTCCACATTTCCACACCCGGCATCGGTCCCGAAAAAGTAATCAGTCCAATTTTGCGGAAGATGGCGAGTTGCAAAGCTGTAATATCACTGTAACCAACAATGATCTTGGGATCCCGTTTCAATGCCGGGTAGTCAATCATAGATAACAAACGCGGAGTACCATAGCCGCCGCGAAGCGCAAAGATCGCTCTCACATTCTTATCGCGCACCATGTCATTAAAATCTGATGCACGTTCGTTGTCCGTCCCGGCAAGAAAGCCACGGATATTCCGAATATATTTACCGAGTTTCACACGATAGCCGAGTGTTTCGAGATATGTAGTTCCCTTTTCAATTTTCTCTTCAGCGGATGGTGTGCTTGCAGGTGCGATAAGTCCGATGATATCGCCCTTGTGTAATCGTGGCGGTTTGAGGATGGTCATAAAGTTCTCCGAAGCTATTTTCTCTTGCAACTCTCGATGAACAATAACGTAATGGTGAAAAGTAATTAAGGAAGAAAGAGGAAGAAATCAATTCCTTATTTTTCGCTGTTTGCCGAGACAACTTCTTCATTTGCCGAAATATTATACAGTAAACGCCACCTTCACCGTATTTTTAATATAACAGTAGTCAATTTCGCCCTCTATGCACTGAAACATCAATTCGGGATATCGTATGAGAAATCTGTCCTTTATAACCCTTTTTGTATTCATATCAACCACTCTGTTTGCACAATCCTATAAAGGTGAAATTGTCGGTCATATCACGGATGGAAAGACGCTCGAACCGCTCCCGCTGGTCAACGTGCAGATTGTAGAACTGCCTTCATTGGGTGCATCAACAGATGAATCGGGAAATTTTACTATCACCGGAATTCCGGTTGGAACGTACAGCTTGAAAACGTCGCTTATTGGCTACGAGCCGACCGTTCAGACAAATGTAGTTGTCTCGACCGGACGAAGCACGAAGATGGCAATCAAGTTGTTTGAGCAGGCGGTTTCTGTTTCCGGCGTCACGGTGCAGGCAAACTATTTTTCCCGGAATAACGATATTGCTCCATTAAGCGTGAACAGTTATGACCGTGCAGAAGTGAAGCGTCAGCCGGGGTCAGTACAGGATGTCCAGCGTGTTGTGCAGAACCTTCCCGGTGTGGCAAGCTCCAACGACAATATCAACGAACTCATTGTGCGCGGCGGCGCGCCGTTCGAAAACCTGACAGTGATGGAACATATGGAAATTCCTTCCATCAACCATTACCCCAATGAATACAACTCTGCCGGGCCGATCAATATGGTGAACATCGATCTGGTGGAAGATGTGCAGTTCTCTGCCGGAGGATTTCCGGTGCAGTATGGCGATAAGATGTCGTCGGTGATGGATATTACCGTGCGTGAAGGGGATCGGAATAAAGGATTCGCTTCCAACACGGGATTCAATATGGCGGGCATCGGCACACTGATGGAAGGTAAGCTTGCAGATGGACGCGGTTCGTGGATATTTTCTGCTCGTCAGAGCTTACTGGAATTTGTGGACAAGCTCATGGGGATTTCAACAATCTCGCTGACGGCAATCCCGAAATACTGGGATGCGCAGACAAAAATCGTGTACGATCTTTCTCCCGCCCAAAAACTAACGCTGAACGGTATCTATGGAGACAGTCGCATATACATCAAGGGCGATCCGAAAGAAGCAGACGTCGACAAGACCGGTGTTACAGATTCCAGCAGTTTGGAGAATGTGGATGTGCATAACAAGCAATATGTATTAGGATTGAATCTTAAAAGCTTGTGGGGGAAAGACGGCTATTCCATTCTATCTCTTTACACAGTCGGCAATCAATATAATGTCGATGTTCGGGAAAATTTCACAGAGCGGAAATATGGTCCCACAGGCGACGTGCTGGCATATACCACGCTCAACAGTCGTAATATTCTGAACAGCCACAATGATGAAGCATTCTATGCGGTGAAATATGATGTCTTCTATCAGATTCATCCGAAGCATGAACTGAAAGGGGGCGTGCAAATCCAGACGACCAATCATTGGATCGGGAAAACAACATTTGCCGGATCCGATTTCTATTATGATCTAAACGGAAATCATGGATATGATGTTGGAATCGATAAAAGAATTATTTCTCCGGATGGAGACATCCCGAATGTATTGGACTTTGGTGAAGCGAGTAAAATGTTCGCCTATGCGAGTGATAAATATCATATCACACCTCGCTTGAATCTGACACTAGGCCTGCGGTATGATTACTTCACGTACTCGAAAGAAGGCGAGCTGAGTCCGCGCGCAAGTTTGGCATATGAACTGATCCCGATTACAACAACGATTTCTCTCTCTGCTGGAGAATACTGGCAAACGCAGCCGCTCCCGAATTATTCCGATACGAGAAATATTGGATACAATAAAAATCTGGAAAATTCCAAAGCTCAACATATTGTTTTAGGTTTTCAGCATATTTTGGATGAAGGTGTGAAGATGAGCGTTGAGGCGTATTACAAGAAATTCTCACAAATCAGTTTCGGGGAGGAATACATCCGGTCGCTTGTGGATACGGTATGGTCGGATAAAAATCTCGCTATTGGTAACCGTGATTCGTATGGGGTCGAATTCCTGCTCCAAAAGAAACAGGTGACGAATTACTATGGAACCATCAGCGTTTCCCTTTCGAAAACCACACAGGAAGATCCGCGCATCGGACGGGAGGGTCAAGCCTATCCGTCTGAATATGATTATCCGGGGATCATCAATCTGGTCGGCGGAAAAGTAGTCAAAGGGGTCCGATCATGGTTTAACGACCAGCCTTTTTTCATTAAGTATCCAGCGTATATTCTCCCTATCTCCGATGAAATGGAGATCAGTTTCAAGTACCGTTACCAAACAGGCCGTCCATATACTCCCCATACATTTTCTACGAACGTTCATTTCTGGGAAGGAGATACCAGGTGGTCGCAGGGAATCTGGCAGTACGATCAATCCCGCGTGAATGCCGACCGTTATCCTGATTATAGCCGTCTCGATATCCAGTGGATCAGCCGATTCTATATGCAGAATTGGAACATTAATGTGTATATTGCATTACAAAATGTTCTTGACCACAAGAATGTGTTTTACTACGAATACCGCAGCGATGGTACACGGGAAACGGTTTATCAGTTTTCGTTCTTCCCGGTGGGCGGTATCGAAATTGAATTTTAGAGCATGGTTTGAACGGGAAAAAAGTCTTTTCCATACTCCTCTCCGTAGTTGTTTTAACAGTCCCGGTGGTTGCGCAATCATCGGGACGTGATTCTTCCGACTCTTTTTCATCTTCTCGCACATGGACATACGCCGGCATCGGAGGAACTGTTGCTGTCACTGCGATTCTGGTTCACTACGATCAGCAGATCTACGATGAGCTGTATGCATGGGAAATGAATAATCCTGCTGTAAAAAAAACAAGTCTGGTTATCACGAACCTAGGTGGAGGCACATTTTCAGCCGGATTGTTCGCCGGATTCGCCGGATACGGGCTGATCTTCAAGGATAAGAAAGCGTTCGAAGCAGGCAAGATCGGCATCGAATCGTTTCTCTTCACCGGTGTTGCGGCACAGGTGTTCAAACATTTATGCGGACGCGAACGTCCAAGCAATTCCACAAGGCCGGGAGGCTTTTGGCATGGGCCTTCTGCCTTCCTTCATGACCCGAGGGGAACCGAAAAAAGAATCTCTTCGTTCGATGCATTTCCCTCAGGACATACGACAACAGTATTTTCGGCGGCGACAACCATAGCGGATTTTTATACTGAACCATGGGTATCGTACACATGTTATTCGCTTGCCGCGCTGACAGGAGTCAGTCGCGTTACGGAAAGCACACACTGGCTGAGCGATGTGTTCGTTGGCGCGATCATCGGTCATTACGGCGCGAAGCTGGTGGAATACTGGAACTATGGCTCTAAGGGATTCGCCGTGCAGCCGATCGCGGATGACCACCAGTACGGATTACTCCTGACCGTGAAGTTCTAATGAAAAAGAATTCGATTTATATCTGTGTCTTCCTGTATGCCGCTCTAGTGTTTCCTGTTACCGGAAAAGCACAGGATTCTCTCGCTGCATGTTCGAGATCCCCAAAAATTAAGTGGTACACAATGTTTGCCAATATACCTCGCGATTGGGGGCGCTGGTACGATATCTCCTTCCGCAAGGAGCGTACAACCGAATGGCTCATCATCGGCGGACTGACGCTGGCAACCATCCTTACCGACGATGAAACGTACACACCGGCAGCGCGATTTTATCATAGCTCGCCCGAAGCAAAGAAGTGGAGCGATTTCTGTGCGCTCATCGGCGACGGCACAACACAGTTTGCCGTTGCAGGAGGAATGGGAGCTTACGGTTTAGTCTTTCATGACCAGAGGGCGCTGCGCACCGGGAGTCAGATTGTGCAGGCCGTGCTGGCTTCAGGGGCGGTTATCCAGGTACTGAAGCACGTCACCGGACGCGAGAGTCCCTTTGTGCGTTCAACACCGACAGGAGTGTGGAAAATTCTCCCTAATCAGGTGGATTATCATCGTTACGTACCGTTTTTCGATGCCTATCCCTCCGGACATATTTGCACATCGCTGGCAACCGTCATCGTAGTAGCAGAAAATTATCCCAAAGTAAAATGGATCCGTCCGGTGGGATACACTTTCACAACGCTGGTAGGTCTTGGAATGCTGAATAACGGTATCCATTGGGTCAGCGATTATCCTCTTGGGTTGTTTATCGGATATTACTTTGGTATGCTTGCCGCACATCCGGAAGGAGTGCCGGTGGCGGAAGGAAATAGTGTTCAGGTGCATCTTCTCCCCAACGTTACTCCGCAGGGAACCGGCGTCAGTTTCTCCATGATATTTTAAAAAACGTTACTGTTCTATCAACAATAACGTGGCAGTATCCCAACCAATTGATGTTTGAAAATAAACGGTTCCATTGCAACCAAGGCATCCTTTCCCTAACTTTTCCCTGAGGTAACTATTCATAAGGTTTTAAAAACATCATGAACCTTGAAAACGAATTAGGTACTGTCCGGTCCAAACAGGAAGTGAACGTACTCGTGCGTTGGGTGGGAAAAGACAAAACCCGCTTCAAGCAATTGATGACCTGCTTTCTTCAAGACGACGAGGAACTCGTTCGGCGGGCTGCATGGGTCCTTGGTCATTGCGTAGAAGCCTATCCAAGGTTGATGCAGCCGTGGCTGAAGCCGTTGTTGAAGAAAATGCGAAGACCGGGGGCGCATTGTGCCATCAAACGCAATGGAGTGCGTATCCTTCAATTTGTGAATATACCGCGCAAGCTCCAGGGAACGGTAACCAATCTTTGTTTTGACTATCTCACCTCCATGGATGAACCCATTGCCGTGCGGACATTCTCCATGACGGTATTATCAAATATCGCAGAGCATGCGCCCGAGCTGAAAAAGGAACTTAAACTCACCGTACGGCAGCTCCTGCCGTACTCGACTGCGGCATTCCGTGCCCGTGCGAAAAAAGTTTTGAAGAAAAAAGAGTATGATAAAGAATTGATGAGGACAGATGAACTGTGGATGAGAGGACAGAAGACGGATTATTTCTAAGTGATAAGACAAAATCTACAATATTTTGTATCTCCTAAAAGTGTCAGGATGGAAACCCTGCCACCGCAAACCATCCGGCTTTCGGTGCATTCAACGCCCGTGAGTGGTTTCAATTAATTGAAATGCACTTTCGTCATCACTTGCGGCAGAAAAAACGACTGGATCGCTTTTTAACCCAGAGATAATTTTGCAGGGGACACTCGCACTTGCACCCGATTGGTATGAACAATCCTTGTCTAATAAACGTTTTTCTCTTTTCCTTTTTATCGGAAAGCTTTACCTTGAATCAAGAGGTCACGTACACAATCAATAAGGATTTCTCCATGAAAATGTCAAAGCGTCTATTGCTTCACATAACAATGGTTATTCTTTTTTCGTCTATCCTGTGTGCCCAAAATAACGAAGGAAAAGAATACCGAAATACTACAACAATCCGCGATCAGAATGAAAGAATTGACAGCCTGAAAAGTTTCATCGAACAATATCCGGCAGGGAAATATCTTGGCCGTGCGTATTCAGATCTTTTCAATATCTACGCGAACAAGGGGCAGGACAGCGCTGCACTGCATTATGCAGAACTGTATATCAACACCTATCCAGAAGGTGCGCGAATGAATCCTTACAATTCAGTAGCGTACACACTGGCACTGAAAAAGATCGGATTAACTGCCGCGGCACAATATGCTCAAAAAGCAGTGGATCTTGGAAAAAATGCAAGTCCCAGAGCACTAAGGCAGGTTTTGGATACACAGGCACTGGTGTTCTTCGAGCGCGGGTATCCTGATTCGGCTCTGGTCCTGGAACGCGAAGCAATCAAAGGGAATGAAACCGATCCCTCGTATCTTTCTTATTTGGCGATATATGAAGAAGCGACCGGACTGCGGGATGATCCCTTCAATCATGCCGCACAAGCGATTTTATTTGGTGATGAAGGAATGGCCATGGAAAAATTTCATGAATGGCTGAGTAAGGCAAAACCTACAAAGCAGGAGCAGCAGGAACTCAAAGTTCTGATCGTGAAAAATGTCGTCGAAACGTACCTCAGCAGCAATAGTGATGAGACACCTGCACAGAAGAAATCCGCTGCCGCTGTATTTATGGCAAAGATGGATGTTGATCTTCAGCAAGCGGAAACGATGGCGGTCGAGGCGGTGTCTTCAATCGATGATAGCACGCCGCTTGACAAGATGATTACATTCAAGACGAATCTCGCTATGATACAGGCAGCATTGGGAAAAAACGCGAAGGCGTTGGAAGGATTGCTTTCAGTGCGTGCACTCGTCAGCCCCTATGAAGGAGATTATTGGTACACGTTGGGCCAGGTCTATGAAAAAGAGAACGATTCACAGAAGGCGCTGGAGAATTACATTCAGGGATTGGTTGCATTTGAAAACCCGAAAATCAAATCGGCGGCTGAGACCTTACTGAAGAAAACTGGAGTTGATCTGAAAGAATTGCCGGAGAGGGTAGCTCGCACCAAGGAGCTCTTGCTCAGTTTTGAACCTGGGAAATATACCGAAAAAAACCGGATAGGAAAAGTTGTTCTGTTAGAACTCTTTACTGGTGCGGAATGCGGGCCTTGTGTTGCTGCCGATCATGCGATCGATAAGCTGTCCGAATATTATTCAAGAAACGATCTGGCAATTCTTGAATACCATCTCCACATTCCCGGTCCTGATCCTATGACGAATCCGGATACCTACAAGCGGTATCAGTTTTACGGTGGAGATTTTGGCACACCAACAGTATTCTTTGACGGGGAAGAAAAACTTGTTGGCGGCGGAGCGAATTATGTCGCCGCGAACCGTTTCCGGGTGTACGACCACCTTGTGGCCAAACATCATAAAAGGAAACCGGTGATAACGATCAAGGGAACAGCTGGGCTCGAGAAGGATATCATCACGGTTGCCCTGAACTTGAAATCTGCAACAGCACCCGGGAAAAATCCTTTGTCGATTCATATTGCTCTTGCTGAAAAATCGATTGCATACGTCGGTGCAAATGGAGTCAGCCGCCATATCTTTGTCGTCCGCGATCTTGTCAAGGGCGCTGAGGGAGAACCTGTCCAGTGGAGAAAAAATACTGCTCGGTACACCGCATCAATCAATGCGACAGATGTTCAGCAGAATATCCGCAAATATCTGGATGATCCGACAAAAGAACCGGGCTGGCGCGGAGCGTTTACCGGATGGAAAGAACGAACCGATTCGATTGATCCTGCAAACCTTGCCGTCATTACATGGGTGCAGGACAACACAACGAAGGAAGTGATGCAATCATTCTATATCGATGTGGCGAGAAAAGTCGGGAAAAGGAAATAGATTTTCCAAAGATTGAGTAGCATGATAAAGACTTCAGGATATGTGAGAGGAGTGTGTGCAGTGCTGGTTCTTCTCAGTACGGGAGTTTTGCCGCAGAACGTTAAACCAGTTGATGTCGTGGAGATGCAAACCGGTTCAACTGTTCAACGCGTGACGGATGGATTAGAAGTCGCATTGTCGATCCATCTCACCATAAAAAAAGGATGGCATATCAACGCTCACTTGACAAACGATCCCTATCTTACACCGACGGTCGTGCAGATCGACACGTCAGAGAAATATTCAGTGAAAACTATCACATATCCCCCTGGCGAGAACGTCAAACTTCAATTTTCGGAAAATGAACTTGCCTTATATGAAGAAGACGCGGTTATCAATGCGACAGTCATAGTCGATAAGATATCTGCGAAAGATTCGGTAATGCTCAAAGGATTCGTTCAGTATCAGCCGTGCAACGACAAGACCTGTTTGTTCCCTGTCAAAAAACCATTCGTGACAGCTGTAAAATTCTAAGGTTAGTCTCTCTCCAAGAAAACTCTGCCGTACATCTATGTAGTTACGTGTCAATTTTTCTTCGCGTCCCTTTGCGTGCTTGGTAGTAAGAATCAAACCATCAAGAGCGCTAAGGAGTGCGAAGTAATTATTAAAGAAGTTGTCATCGTTTTTCCGAATTACTTCTTCACAATCCCTCCTGTGCAATAACATACGCGATGATAGCTTCGACCGCCGCCCCCAGCGCCAATTCCCGTTCGTTCACATT
Organism: uncultured Ignavibacteriaceae bacterium; assembly: GCA_964651225.1. Taxonomy (GTDB): domain Bacteria; phylum Bacteroidota; class Ignavibacteria; order UBA10030; family UBA10030; genus Fen-1298. The sequence continues at coordinate 17,033 of CAZYYD010000038.1, read as the reverse complement.
GTCTATCGTGTCGTTGTCTGAGTGGTGATAATCGAAATATCGCTGACCGTCTACCTGAAGGCCGATTCCCACAACGCCTTTTTTCATTAATGGATTGATATCTGAACCGCCGCTGCCGCGAGTGATGCGATCGGCCCCGATTGAACGGAAGAGCGTTGCATATTTCGATAATGCTCTTTGAGCCGCTGAATCACTGACAGAGAGTCCGCGTGGAGAAAATCCGCCGGCATCGCTTTCTATGGCAACTATGTGTTTTTCATGAGGACATTTCCGCTCTGCATAGGCTTTTCCACCGTTCAGGCCATGCTCTTCGTTCATAAACAAAACGGCACGGATGGTTCGCCGTGGCTGCAAATGGAGCTCTTTTAATAGTCTCAGTGCTTCAAGCGCATGAATGCAGCCAGCGCCATCGTCGTGCGCCCCCTGGCCTTTATCCCAGCTGTCAAGATGTGCTCCGATAACGATCATTTCGTCTGGCTGTTCACTGCCGACAATCTCGCCCATCACATTTGCCGACTCAACATCGGGAAGTGTCTTACACGAAAGGGTCAAGGTAACGACAACGTTCTTTCCTTCAGCAAGGAGTTTGCTTAAAAGATCTGCATCGTTGGTACTGACAGCGGCAGATGGTATTTCGGGAATGGAATCGTTGTACCCCATCGCTCCGGTATGCGGCACATTGTCGCTGCGTGTTGTCATGGAACGAACCAGCGCAGCGACAGCACCCCGCTTTGCAGCTTCGATAGCCCCGTTACTTCGCTGGCCCACAGCTCGACCATACGCCTCTCCCGGGATGACGAGCGATCGATCCATAGGAAGATTGAAGAGAATAATCTTTCCTCGTATCCGCATCCCCAAAGAATCAAGTTCATCCCACGATGTTGTCTCCACAATTTCCGCTGTAATCCCTTTGTCCGGTGTACCAATACTCCCGCCCAACGCGGTAATATGCAATGGATGTTTGGTCTTTGATTTTCCGAGGACATAAAATCCCTCTTCCTTCGCTCCGCGGATCCAGTGGGGTACCATCACAGGTTCAGTATGCACATTTTGGAATCCCAGGTCTTTCATTGTAGTTGCCGCCCATTCTACGGCGTTTACTGCTTGCTGCGAACCAGCAAGGCGGGGGCCGATTGTTGTGCATAATTCCGTCAGCATCTCCATGGCTTTATTTTGGCGAAGGGCTGTCGCCATGATGTCTGATGCAAGCGAATCGTACGGCTGCACTGAACGTAAAAGCTGTTGAGCGCAAAGTGTCGGAAAGAGCAGGGAGTGTAACACGAAGGCAGAGAGAAAGAGGTCATACAAAACGAAGGGCGGTATAGACTTGTGTGTTTGCATATTCCTAAGGGCCTCTCTTTTGCTGTACCTTTTTTACGAATTTTCCGGGAAGTGTTCGCGGTAAAAATCTGATCAATTGAGTCCCCAGCCAGTTCAATCTACCTGAAACAACAAGGGGCTTTCCCTTCATTAATCCTTTATACCCGTCTCCCGCCACAGAGAGGACATCCTTATGAAGGAGCCCTCCCATAATTCTTTCGTTCGCAAATCCGGCACGCTGGCCAAATCCGGTGGCGGTTGGTCCCGGACAAAAAGCAGTGACCGTGACTCCGGTACCTTGCAACTCTTCTGAGAGTCCGAGAGAGAAATTCAGTACATAAGCTTTTGAAGCATAGTATGTTGTCATCATCGGTCCCGGTTGAAATGCTGCCGTCGATGCGACATTGAGAATCCGGCCTCTCTTTCTCTCGATCATTCCCGGCAGAAAAAGCCTTGTCAGAGAGGTGAGAGCGATAATGTTGACCTGAAGCATTTCCAATGCTTCAGCGAGACCCATCTTGGCAAATTCGCCGCGCCATCCAAAACCGGCATTATTAACCAGGACGTTGATATTGCCCCCTTCGCTTTGAAGCACGTCATAGAGTTCTTCCGGGGTGGAAGTTATCGATAAATCTTTCGAATAGTACTTCACTTGAACGCCATAGGTCTTGCGCAATTCCTCGGCAATCAATTTGAGTTTGTCATGACTTCGTGCCACCAGGGCAAGATCATGGCTTTCACAAGCAAATATTTTTGCCAGTTCCAGTCCAATACCGCCGGACGCACCGGTAATCAATGCCACTGGATTTGTTCTCATATCCCACATCCCTTCATCTGAACTTATTATCTCTTATTGTAATATCTCGGTACTCAATCCCTGCTAACTTATCTACTCATAAACTCAACTGCTCAACGACGGATAAGTGTATCTGCCTTTCACCTTACATACTGATCGATCATTCGCTCGATTGCCGCGGCGCAGACGGGATCGAAATCTACAGGATTTAATGAGAACATTTTGCAATCGATGGAAGGACGGTACATATCTTTGGAAGTATACCCCGAGCCCTCAAAAGCGCCGACCTTGCCTTGCCATCGGGGATCTTTGAGTATCACCTTCGAACCGTTGAGCAATCCCTCGCGTTTGTCATAATAATCAGCGGCCAGTCGATCCAGCTTTCCCCGCAAAGCTTCAATACTGTCATACTCCAGCTTCTTCCATGGTGTCGGCACCGGTGTTTCAGGTGAGAGGAAGCTTCGCCATTTCAAACTCTCTTTTGTATTGGTTCGTGTAACGTTTGGCTCCCATGGTTCAACCCCTTTAGGATAGAAATCGACGTAGGAAATCTGCGAGCTGTAGTATTCATCACCCAGCCCGCCCAGACAATGCCCGAACTCATGCACATAGACATAATCCATTTCCCACTCTTGTCCCGCTCTGGTCGGTTTTGTGAAGCACGTAGTGTAAAGATTAAAAATACCACCGCCGCCGTAACGATTGTCGTTCACAAGAATAGTGATAAAATCATAGGGAGCGGTGTCTGCAATATCGCGCAAGGCTCTATTTTCTTCTGTCAGTACATAGCGCGCTGAACCAAACGTATTGTACATGGTGCCAAGCGCAGTACTTTTCCAGATATTTTTATCGGGAATATCAATACCGGAATTCTCCGAAATCACTTCCATCGCACGGACATTAAAATCACTCTTGCGGTTCTTAAACGGCTGATAGGAAAAAAGCGTCTTGGTGAAGTGTTTCGCATCCTTCCTGAATTTTTCCAAATCCTCTTTTGCGTAACCATCGCCAAGGATCAGGATATCCACCTTCTTATCGATGGATCCGTTCACCATCACGTCAAAGACCTTCCAAGGGCTCTGATGCTTGCTGCGGTCAACGACCGTTGGATTGTTCGGGTCGATAATCGTAGAGAAAACTTCACGGAATGCCATGACCTCGCCGGCACCGGCAAATTTATCTCTGCGGAAGAAACTTACAACGACTTTTCGCCTGGGAAGTGGAAACCGTACCGTCTCCTGAAACGTTCGCCATGTCCCATTGATCGCTTCATCCGTTGTCTGCCACTCGCCAAAGTATGTCGAATACCCGCGGGAATAGAGAAGCGTATTGGTCTGAAGATCGCTGACCTTTACAAAGCTGTCGCCGAGATTGAGCGTATCCAGCAAGTTGACTTTGCTGCCGGCCCACGCTCCTTCTTCGTACACCTTGTCGAGCGTGATTTGTTCCTGTCCCTTGGTGCCGATATGATAGTAATCGACCCGCATGGTGGCATTGGTGAAATGAGAATCGTACGATTGAGAAAAAATACTGGTCGAGAAGAGCATAAGAAGAAATATAACGGGTTTCATTTTAAAACTCCTTTGAGAGTAAACGGGTCTGAGATTAATAATAACGTATGCCGTGCTGGCGGCTGGTGTTTGTTCTTCTGGTCGTGGAAAGAAATCAATCGTTTTATATTCCACTCTTTCTTGCAATCACCAGCATTTCAAAATCGCTGGAAGTGAGTTTCTTTGTTCTGCTAAAGTTGCCCACTTCGCATCCAACAATATCGATCTGTAAATACCCCAGCGATTTCAGCATCCTGAAGATCTCCGAAGGGGCATAGTACCGTTCATTGCAGTGCAGTTGTCTCTTCCGGCCATCATCGTCCTCAACCTCCAATGTTGAAGTATCTCTGAAGGTCATCACATCAAATGTATGATCGGTACTGGTTCCTTCGACGGTACTGGAATTCATAAACTCTTCAGTAGAATGTGCGAGCGGGAAAAGCGCGTTCAGGGTTGTGAGAATACATGTTCCTCCGGGTTTGAGCGCGCGCGTAACGCCCTGGAGGATGGCAAAATCCATTTCGTCGGTTTCCATAAGTGCAAATCCGCCTTCGCACAAGTTCAAGGCAGCATCGAACTCCTGGTTGAAACTCAACGCACGTGCATCCCCGCGTTCGAACTGAACGGTCACACCGGATTCAGCGGCCTTCTCCCGTGCTCGCTTCAGCTGCGATTCTGATAAATCAATTCCTGTGACCGAATAACCACGCTTCGCCAGTTCAATAGCATGGCGTCCGGTGCCGCATCCGACATCGAGAATCCATTGCGTTCTATCGAAACCAATTTCCTGTTCAATAAATCCGACTTCCTGGTATGTTCCCCTGGTGAATAATTCCTTATCATACGTGTGGGCATAATTCTCAAACAATGTCTCGTACCACTGCTTCATCCTACCACTTCTTCCTTTTCCAGATCAGCATCATCGCGCCAACAGAAGCAATCGCAAGAACCATAATTAACCAGAACGAGTGCTGGTGTGCCTGCCCCGGAATGGGGACATTCATGGAAAAAATACTCACAACCAGTGTTGGCACCATAATGCTGATGGTAATGAGATTGAGTGTCTTCATGAGCACATTGAGATTGTTCCCCACGATCGACGCGCGTGCATCCATAAGGCTTGCAAGAATATTAGAATGGATTTCCGACTGCCGGTAACATTGATTGTTCTCGATAATAAGATCGTCCAGCAATTCAATTTCACCGGTAGTGAATCCGAGCTTGACAGAATTATTCTTCAGTTTTTCGATCAGTCCACCGTTGGAATTGATCGAGTTGAGATAATACACGAGGCTTTTCTCCAGCGTGAACAGATTGAGAAGATATTTATTTTCCATCGCTTTGTTAATCTTCCGCTCTAACTCATCCGTGATCATCGTGATCACTTTGAGATGTTCCAGGAAATGGAAAATAGTACGATATAAGAGTTTGAGCATGGTCTCCGTGAGTGTCTGAATATTGGCAAACTGTTTGCCCTCAAACAAAGGAAGGTCTTCTGTTTGAACAAGGATGAGGCGGTCCTTGAAGAGAAACACACCGCACGAATCCACCTTGAACAGCAATTTATCCTTTCCAGAATAATTCCGGGGACGTTTGAAGATAATGGCCGTATGGTTCGGCTCAAACTCTAGCCGCGAAAGCTCATCCGGGTCGAGCGCGGAAGCAAGTGTGTGCTCATCAATCTTAAGTTCCTCAATGAGATATTTTTTTTCCCTCTCATCCGGATTGGTAAACACAAGAATGGGGCTGAGTTCCAGTTCCGAAGGAACAACGCGATTCTGAACAATGGCGTAGCGAGTCATCATCCCCGTTTCCCTCCTTGTGGATGGATGGCAAGAGTTATCGTTGCGGGAAAAAACAGCTACGTCCAAAATAAGAATTCTTTTGAAGAAATAAACGGTCTCGGTCAATTTTTCTTTCCCAACGCATTGCTTCGGGAACGGTCTTCGACTGATTTGAAATTTGTCTCTCTTTTTCGTACCATCGAAGTGCAGAAAACCACGAACTCCACGGAACACAGAGTGTCTATTATTTCTTTTCTCTCTCTCTTTGCAGGCGGTGCCGCCGCCGGTACATTCGGCGCACTCCTGGGACTTGGCGGGGGGGTCTTACTTATTCCGTTTCTTGTCCTCATCATCGGTGTACCGATGCACCAGGCCATTGCTACAAGCATTATCGCAGTTATTGCGACATCCAGTGCCGGCGCGGCCATGAACCTTGAACGCCGTACCGTCAATATGCGCCTTGGGATGATGCTGGAAATAGCAACGGTCTTCGGCGCAATCTTAGGCGGTATTACGGCAAACCGCCTGAGTGCGGGTCTTTTGGCAAAACTCTTTTCCGGACTTCTTTTTTTCGTTTCTCTGATCATGATTTGGAGGGCGCGGCAACGGAACGGCCAAGAACTTATTCATACTGACGGCAGCCTGCCCGGCACCTTCACTGACGAGGCAAGTGGAAGAAAAGTGGAGTACACCGTTAAGAAAGTTCCTGCAACAGTGGCCGTAGCATTGGTTGCCGGGAACGTGTCGGGGCTGCTCGGTGTAGGGGGGGGGATTTTCAAGGTGCCTGCGATGCATATCCTCTCCGGCATTCCGATGAAAGCGGCAACTGCAACAAGTAATTTTATGATTGGTGTGACCGCCGCTGCAAGCGCCTTCATCTATTTTGCCCATGGACATTTAAATCCGTTTATTACTTGTGCAGCGGCGCTCGGTGTGCTTGCCGGTTCCATGATGGGCGTCCGCATTAGCAGGAAGATCCACAGCAAGGTACTCACATGGGTGTTTGCAGCAGTACTGCTTGGCATTTCTGTTGAATTGTATTGGAGGTAACAGGATGACAGACGAAAACCCGATTTCAGGCGATCTGCAGCATAACGCTGAGCGATGGACAAGCCGTGTTCTGCGGCTTGGCGTATGGGTGAGCGCGAGTTTGATGGCAGCGGGATTGTTCCTGGCGGCAATCTTTCCGTCTTCTGTTGTATCCATGGCAACAAATCCATCGCTGGGCGATCTTCTGTCACGTGTGTTCTCCGGTACCTTTGATCCAGTGACACTGATGTTTTCAGGACTTGTTTTTCTTATGTTTACCCCCATTCTCCGTGTTATCACCGCTGTCTTCGGTTTTACTATGGAACGTGATTGGCGTTTCGTGGTTGTCTCGTTGACGGTCTTTCTTATGCTGGCCGGGGAAATAGTGTATTCGGTATTTATCAAAGGATAGAACCAATGTCATTTACGCAGCGGCTTCGCGAGATTCAATCAAAACAAAATTCGCTTCTTTGCATCGGTCTTGATGTAGATGCTGATAAAATTCCTCCACACCTGCAGTCGGCTGAAAATCCGGTGCTGGAGTTTAACCGGCAGATCATAGAAGCGACTCGCGATTTAGTGTGCGCATATAAACCCAATCTTGCCTTCTATGAGGCGATGGGTGAGAGAGGGCTTGCCTCTTTGCGGGAAACACTCAAACTCATTCCCAAGAATGTTGTGACCATTGGCGATGCGAAGCGCGGCGATATCGGCAATACCGCTGAACGGTACGCCAGATCGCTGTTTGATGATTTCGGATTCGATTCGGTGACGGTCAACCCCTATATGGGATTTGATTCTGTTGAACCGTTCCTGAAGAATCCGGATAAAGGTGTGTTCCTCTTAACGCTGACCTCCAATCCAGGTTCGAAAGATTTTCAGCGTCTGAAAATTGGCACAAAACTGTTATACGAAAAAGTTGTGCAAGCCGCTAAGAAATGGAATACGAATCAGAATCTCGGACTGGTTGTTGGTGCAACTCACCCGCGTGAACTGAAAGCAGTCCGGAAGATCGTGCCCGACATGCCAATTCTGATTCCCGGTATCGGTAAACAGGGTGGCGACTTGAAATCGGCAATCCGGTTCGGCTGCGACAGTCATGGGCAGCTTGCCCTCATCAACGCCAGCCGCAGCATTATCTATGCATCATCGGGTAAAGACTTTGCTGAAGCGGCGCGAGCAGAAGCAGGAAGAATGTTGAAAAAGATACGGCAGTACCTGGAGGCAATGTGCTGATAGATACTTGAATCCCTGCATAAGACCCTAAGGAGGCTACTATGCGGCGTCGTTCACAAAATATTCATGAACGGTTTCTTCGTCATATCTGGAGCAAGCAATATCTGCGGGGACCGTTGGAAGTCGTCGATGAAAGGCTGTTGACGGTATTTGATGTTGGCCGGTTGAATTCCGGTGGCGGTCCGGATTTTTGTGATGCCAAAATAAAAATCGGCGGTGTCACGTACAAAGGGGATATTGAAATCCACCGGACAGTGTTCGACTGGCTCCAGCATCAGCACCAGGAAGATCCTCACTCCAACAAAGTCGTCCTCCATGTTGTGCTGGAATCATCCAGCAATGATCCGCCAACGTACGTTTGCAGCAAACGAGAGGTTCCCGTTCTGGTGCTTGGCACATTTCTCTCTGATTCCATTCATACAATCTGGCGCAAGGCCATGTTAGACGAACGGGCTCAGCGGATGCGTACCATTCCATGCTTCGAAAACAACAATTCTATCACGGGAGATCAACTGCAGCGCGCATTGACAAAACTCTCGGTGGAACGACTGGAACTAAAACTCCGCAGGTTTGAAGAACAGCTAAAACAGCTTGCCTTTGAGAGGCGTATGACAGTTCGGGAACAACTGTATCTGTACGGTGAACCTCCCCAGGAAGAAAGTCCCGACGAAATTCCGCCACCGCAACCGGAACTCACACAGAAAGATTTTTCTCATAAAGAACTGTGGGAACAGGTTTTGTATGAAGGGGTGATGGAGGGACTCGGATACAGCAACAATCGGGAGCCGTTTATACGGTTAGCACGCAGTATCACTTTGGAGAAAATGAGAGAATGGAAATTTGTCAGGAAGGATCTAAGAAGAGAAGCACTTCTGTTTGGAGCAGCAGGATTAATTCCCAGAATCAAAACGGTGAAAGAGAAAGCTTCCCTCAACTATGTTCGCCGCCTGGCACAGATCTGGAAGGAATTGCGGCTGGAATACCGCTCCGAAATTCTCCATCCAGCCGATTGGCAGTTTTTCCCTACCCGGCCGTCCAATTTTCCGATACTCAGATTGGCAGCGGCTTCGGCGCTTCTTGATAAATTCATGTTTGATGATCTCTTTCGGCACATTATTCAACTATTGAAATCTTATAATACGGCTGAACACAAAGAGCAGGCGATGCTTCACCTGTTTATGATCGAACCCCATGAATTCTGGGGCCATCACTACAATTTGCATGAGTCATCTTCCCAAACTATTACTGCACTTGGTACAACGCGTATCCGTGAAATCATCATCAATGCTGTTCTTCCTCTTGCACTCTTTTATGCACGAACATTCAAAGAGAGTGGAGTACGTGAAGGGACGCTCCATGTGTACCGCTCCATGCCGGCAATGGAAAATAATTCCATCATCCGGGTGATGAAGGCGCAGCTTCTCAAAGGAAAACTTGCATTGGATTCTGTCAGTACGCAGCAGGCGTCGATACAGCTCTACAAATATTACTGCACCGCAAATCGCTGTCAGGATTGCGGAATTCATGCTTTTCTATAGTCCCGGCTGGTGTGCATACCGTTGTGTGGAGCGGCGAAAGGACTGTGGAATGTCCGGTCCAGCAAAATGGTACCTCTATCAATTCAAGGGATCGAGTTACACCGTGTAAAAAAACTCCTCTTTATTCGGAGATATTCTCGGCAAAGAAAAGCCCGCGCTCGAATTCCGAATGCGGGCTTTGACGTTTTCTGCGATACTGTCAGATATTTATAGAGTGAACAACAGGTCTGTGTATGTCGGTAACGGCCAGAGGGCTGCATCGACCAGTGTCTCCAGCGTATCTCCATCTCTTCGGAGTTTTCCCATCGCAACAAACACAACGTCTCGGTAGTATTCCGCATACTTAAAAACGTCGCCGCCGTATCCGTTCTTCGCAAGAGCAGCCGCCAACTCTTCGATATTCCTGCTGAAGGAATCGATCGTCATGGTCAGTTCCGCTAATAATTTTTCTGCCGAAACCAGCGTTCCCGAAACATTTTTTACGGATGCGATGGTCGCAGCAACCTTTCCTGCGTATTTCAGAGATGCCGGTAAGATCTGACGCTTGGCAATGTCCAGCATCGTCAATGCTTCGATGTTGATAGTTTTCGCATACCCTTCAAGAAATATTTCATACCGTGCATGGAGTTCTGTCTTGCTTAGGACTTGATGCTTTCCGTACACCGTTGCTGTTTTTTCCGTTGCCAACGCCTTGATCGCGGCAACTGTGGACTTAATATTGGGCAGACCCCGTTTTTCTGCTTCTTTGATCCAATCATCCGAATAGTTGTTTCCGTTGAAAATGATCCGCTTATGATTCTTCACAATCTCTGTTACAATACGCTGCACTTCGCTGTCGATATCTGTAGCTTTTTCCAAACGATCTGCAATTCGTGAGAGCGTTTCTGCAACAATGGTATTGAGAGCAGTATTCGGTTCTGCGATGGATGCGGAAGACGGCACCATGCGGAATTCAAATTTATTGCCGGTAAAAGCGAAAGGAGATGTCCTATTACGATCGGTTGAGTCTTTGGGCAATGCTGGTAATGTAGTAACACCCAGCTTGAGTTCACCGCCGCTTTTTGAGCTTTTAGCTCCTCCTTTTTCGATCTGCTCCAAAATATCCGTTAATTGCTCGCCGAGGAAAACAGAAATAATTGCGGGGGGGGCTTCGTTTGCACCTAAGCGGTGATCATTTCCGGGATTCGCAGCAGAAACTCGCAGGAGTTCGGGATATTCATCGACCGCCTGAATAACCGCAGCAAGGAACAAGAGGAATTGTTCATTGTCGTGCGGTGTTTTCCCGGGTTCAAGTAAATTCTGACCGTCATTGGTACTGATCGACCAGTTGTTATGCTTACCGGATCCGTTAACCCCGGCAAACGGTTTTTCGTGAAGTAAGCAGACCATTCCATGCCGGTTGGCCACCTTCTTGAGCGTTTCCATAACCAGCTGGTTGTGATCGGTGGCAATGTTCGTCGTCGTAAAAATTGGAGCAAGTTCATGCTGACCAGGTGCAACTTCGTTATGTTTGGTCTTTGCAGGGACGCCAAGCTTCCATAGTTCCTGATCAACCTCAGCCATGAACGCAGCGATCCGCTCCTTGAGATTACCAAAGTAGTGGTCTTCGAGTTCCTGTCCTTTCGGCGGTTTGGAACCGAACAGCGTGCGGCCTGTCAGAATGAGGTCTTTTCGCTGGCCGTACATTTTTTTATCGATAAGAAAATATTCTTGCTCCGGTCCTACCGTCGTAATAACCTGAGTGACGGTGGTGTTCCCCAGAAGTTTGAGAATCCGAAGCGCCTGCTTTGATAGAGCCTGCATTGAACGAAGGAGCGGAGTCTTTTTATCGAGTGCTTCACCCGTGTATGCACAAAATGCTGTGGGGATGCAGAGGGTGTTATCTTTGATAAATGCCGGGGAAGTGCAATCCCACGCCGTATATCCGCGTGCTTCAAATGTTGCCCGGAGGCCGCCCGAAGGAAATGAAGAAGCATCCGGTTCCCCTTTGATCAATTCTTTCCCTGAGAATTCCATAATAATGCGTCCGTCTGCGGCCGGCGAGATAAAGGAATCGTGTTTCTCCGCTGTAATGCCGGTCATTGGTTGAAACCAATGGGTAAAATGTGTTGCCCCTTTTTCGATTGCCCAGTCTTTCATGGCATTTGCAACAATATCGGCGACGGTTGGTTCAAGCGGCAGTCCCCCGTCGATGGTTGTTCTCAACAACGTGTAAATATTTTTGGGAAGCCTTGTCCGCATCACAGGGTCGCCGAACACATTACTGCCGAACGTATTTTCCAGGGATTCCTGCAGCACCAACGATTCTTTTTCCATCTATTATTGCTCCAAAAGAGTGAATATACGTTATAATATTAAGCTCTTGTGAATAATAACATAATTTATTTAAGTAATCAAGCGTTCTTACAGAGATTAAGAAAAAATCATATAGGGAGAAGTGGTCCCATGGCAGGCAGTCCGCTTCCCAGACCGTTCCTCCTTGATTCTTACAAGTTTTCTCTGGAGAATCTGCACTGCTTCCTCTATATTATGCATGCCCCGGCGAACAACTGGCGATCATATGCAGAGAGGATCTGCCAATGAAAAGCTTCCTTTTTTAATGGTTATGGTGCCAAAGGTCAATCGATGAAACAAATATTTTGTTCTACGTCGAAGATTCCCCTTCAGATGTTTCTTGGATTATTCTTATGTATTAGCATCCCCGTCTCAGCACAGCAGTCCAGACTCCGACCGTTCAATACATCAGCGACCGTGAATATTCCAAAACACCCGACTCCCCTCCCCCTTCCAATGCGATCAGAACAGAAGCTTATGACAGACAACGGCCCATGGGATAAAAATCTTGTTCTCCCTGATATCAGCGATCGTGTCGTCCGGTATACGATGGATGTGAAACTTGATACGGCGACAAACATCATCAGCGGCTGGGAACTGCTGGAATGGAGGAATGAGACAGGAAAACCGCAGCGCAATTTTCCGATGCATCTCTACCACAATGCATGGAAGAATACGCTCAGCACATTTGCAAAGGAGGACACTTATCGTTCTGACAGTCCGGTGTCGGAGAAGGACTGCGGGTACACCAATATCACCCGAGCCGTTTGGCTTTCTCCGAAAAGGGAAATCGATATTACCAGATCTTTCAGATACATCCATCCAGACGATACGACGTCGGACGACCAGACAGTCTGTCAGCTGACAACACCGAAGCCCATTCTGCCGAACACATGGCTCAGGCTCAAGCTTGAGTTTGAAACGAAGCAGCCGCGTCCTGTTGCGCGGACGGGAGTTGTTCGGAATTATCATTTTGTTGGACAGTGGTATCCTAAAATCGGCGTCTGGTGGAAGGGAACATGGAACTGTCATCAATTCCATGCCAATACAGAATTCTTCGCGGATTACGGGATGTATGATGTAAAAATCACTGTGCCGGATTGGTATATTGTCGGTGCATGCGGAGGTATTGCAAAATCGATCACAAACAACAATAACGGTACAGCAACACATCGATTTATTCAAGAGGACATTCATGATTTTGCGTGGGTGACTGCACCCGACCTTGTGCCGATCGTACGAAAATTTTCACATATCCATCAAGAACCGGACGAACGAAGCGACCGGCATCATCCATTGAAAGAAGTAAATGTGATCCTCCTGATGCAGCCGCAGCATATATCTGTCGCTGACCGATATTTCGATGCGACATTCAAAGCGTTGCGATATTACGGCGAGTGGTATGGAGAATATCCTTATGATGCCATTACCGTTGTCGATCCGGCAAACGGAAGCAGGTCAGGGGGCATGGAATACCCAACGCTCTTTGCCGGCGGTACAACCATTTTCGCACCGAAAGAAGAGGCATCGCCTGAAGGGGTCACCGTCCATGAATTTGGCCACCAGTTTTGGTATGGCCTTGTCGGAACAAACGAGTTTGAAGAAGCATGGCTGGACGAAGGATTTACCACGTATTCGACGGAACGTGTTCTGCGGTACGCATGGAAACCGTTTAAAAAGGTTCGATATTACTTTGGACAATGGGGATGGGAAGGATATATCGGTATCCCCATGATTGTTGATGAAATGGACGATATGGATATCCTCGCAGAAAACACCGATATCCGGCGCAGGGGGAAAAATGATGCTATGATGCGGCGCGGTTGGGAATACAATGAAACATACGGTCTCAACTCGTATACAAAACCAGCACTCTCCCTCATCATGCTCGAACGATATCTCGGAGAAGAAATGATGTACCGTGTTATGCGTACCTATCATTTTCGCTATCGTTTCAAGCATCCCACAAGCCAAGATTTTATCAACACCGTGAACGAAGTGACCGGCAGCGATATGACGTGGTTTTTCCGGAACACATGGTATAGTTCGGATCTCTTCGATTATTCGGTCGACCGTATTACCAATCGGCAGCCCTCCCCGGAAGGAGTATTCAATATGAACGGGGGACCTCAAGATACATCAAAGAAGGTCTCTCCGCTGTACAAATATGAATGTGAAGTCGTTGTCAAACGGGAGGGAGAAGCCATTGCCCCCGTTGATGTGCTGGTGACGTTTAAGAATGGCGAACAGCGGCGCGAACGATGGGATGGTCAATATCGCTGGAAAAAATATGTGTATCCATCCGATTCGCCGGTCGCTTCCGTCGTTGTCGATCCGGAACATAAGCTGGTACTCGATGTCAACTGGAACAACAACAGCAAGGTGGTTAGATCGCGGGGATTTATATCAATGGCAGCACAAAAATTTGCATTGAAGTTTATGTTCTGGATACAAAATTATTTTAATTTCCTGAACTATGGACTCTAATTCCACCAACGGGAAGAACCTGACCAGTATGACATCTCTTCAAGCCTTGAGCATGGGATTGTATCGAACCAGCCGGAGCAAACGAATTATTCTCTTTGCATGGTTTATCAATGTCATGCTTACCCTGTTTGTTGTGCTGCCGATGTTCAACCAGCTCAATACTTCCATCCGCGAAACAGTAAAAGAAGAAGAGCTGGTTCAACATATGGATGAGAATTGGTACCGTACATTTAAATTTGATACGCAGAACAGTGAAATTGCCCAGTTGCTGGACACCTCCATCTTCGGAGCCGGGCCGTTTCTGCATCACTTTGACGGGATGCTCCAGGGCAAGGTCGTCGTTGCTGCCGGAAACCTTCTTTATGATCTTCTCACAACGTTCAGGCTGCGGACATCCTCACTTGACATCCTCACGCTCCTCGCGCTGCTTTCCATGCTCATCAATACATATCTTGCCGGTGGATTTATCAGCGCCTATGCAGGCGATTATCCCGTACGTATAAGTGAGTTTCTCATGGATGGTGCTCGGTATTTTGGACGGTTCTTCAGAATTTTCCTAATCGCTCTTCTCGTGTACTATCTTCTTTTTTCCGTCGTTGTATCTACCGTAAGCAATTTCATCGGAATGTTGACATTCAGCGAATCATCAGAGTGGATTCCTTTTCTCTATTATCAAATAAAGCATGTCCTCGTCTTGATCGCTCTGGGTCTCATGATGATGTGTGTAGATTATGCAAGGATACGTCTGGTGCTCGAAGACCGATACAGTGCCGTCGGTGCCCTTGGAGCCGGAATCAAATTCGTATTTGGGCATTTCTTTAAAGCCGCTCTGCTCTATTTCATGCTCTGTCTTACCGGTTTGCTGCTTATTCTTGCCTGTGTGTTTATCGAGAAAATATTTCCTCAAACGAATTTCTGGACAATTTTTGCGGTCTTTGTTCTTCAGCAGCTCTATACGATAGGAAGAATGTGGGTGCATGCCGGCTTCTTTGCGAGCCAGATGGTTTTCTTCCAAAAGATGCCCAAAAGAATGTAATGGAATAGCTGCCGTATTTATTTTTCATTCAAATTCTCCATTGACCGACTTTCCCCGCTTATTTGCCGAAATCACATAATTTTTTAATAATACTCTTGTATATTATGAACAATTGGTACCTCGTTGATATCTCGTAAATCAACACTTGAAAGGAAACG
Organism: uncultured Ignavibacteriaceae bacterium; assembly: GCA_964651225.1. GTDB lineage: Bacteria > Bacteroidota > Ignavibacteria > UBA10030 > UBA10030 > Fen-1298. The sequence goes on along the minus strand of CAZYYD010000038.1, from coordinate 1,765 downwards.
ACGATGAAATTAAACATGCTGGGCTTCTTGGGGTTTTTAGGCTTACTCGGATCACTCGGCTCCACACTTCACAGTCCGGAACTGTACGGACTATATACCTTATTCGCTCTCTTTGGTTTGTTTGGGTACAAGGAGAAGAACAGTCGCCAGTCCGGGTAGAGACCTCAATGGGCAATAAGGTATGCGAGTAAATCACGCAATACCATCTATGCAGAAAAAGCAGAACACGACACCGGATATGTCGGGGGGTACAAAAATCCACGTTCAACAGTTTTACTCGCTGGCGATGAAGTAATGGATAGACTCAAGAGACTGATGTTTTTTTGTGAACCCGTAAGACAGCAAGAATGAATCAACATTTAGGTAAAAAAAATGCTGTACATAATTAATTAATAAAAATGCAAAACTTTCTTGCAACTTTTTTTTATAAAAAATTCATTATAGTAAACAATTTGTTTGTCATTTGAATTCAGCGTAAGAACGCACTCAATGGAAAATAAAACTATCGATCTCTCCGCACTTCGCATTCACCGGTCTGATGAAAATCAGGACGGACCGCCGAAAAAGACTGTCACGTATATCGTTTCTTCGGTGGTTGTTCTTGTCTTGATCGCAGGGGGTATCTATCTTTCTCAGATACTCTTCGCACCTGCGATTGAAGTTCGGCTGGCAACTGTCTCCTGGACCTCGCCGTCACAGTCGAATGCAGTGCTCATGGCGAGCGGTTATGTGGTCGCGCAGCGAAAAGCTGCGGTTGCTTCTAAAGGGACGGGCAGGCTCGTATATCTCGGAGTTGTGGAAGGAGACCGTGTAGCGAAGAATCAGATTATTGCGCGTCTCGAAGATGCCGATGTTCGCGCTGCGCTTGAACAGGCGAAAGCAAATCTCAGGGTGAGCGAAGCGGATCTCAAAGATGCCCAGCAGTCTCTTGCACGCCAGAAGTCATTACTGGAAAAAGGATTGGCCAATCAGGCGGAATACGACGCGGCCGATGCGCGCCTGCAGCGTGTCATTGCCGGGATTGAAATGGCAAAAGCGATGGTAACCTCTGCGGAAGTGCAATTGGAAAATACACTTATCCGCGCGCCGTTCGACGGTACCGTACTAACAAAAAATGCAGATATCGGGGAGATGGTTGTTCCGATGGCGGCCAGTGTCGGATCGAAGTCTGCAGCGGTCACTATTGCCGATATGTCCTCCTTGCAGGCGGAGGCCGATGTCTCTGAATCCAATATTGAACACATCAAACCCGATCAGCCATGCGAGATTACACTCGATGCATATCCCGAAATTCGCTATCAGGGATACGTAGCAAAAATTGTCCCGACGGCCGACCGTGCGAAAGCAACAGTTATGGTAAAAGTTGCCTTCCGGTCGTACGATAATCGGGTGCTGCCGGAAATGGGTGCAAAGGTTCTCTTTCTCACAAAAGCATCGGATGCAGCCGTGATGACGGAAAAACCGTGTCTTACTCTTCCGGCGTCCGCTGTTGTAGAAAGGGATGGTAAAAAAATAGCGTTTCGTGTCATAGATAATAAAGCAACATCTGTGATAATTTCTGTCGGTCGCATGATGGGATCCAGCGTTGAAATCATCAACGGTCTCACTTCCGGGGAAAAAGTGATTGATAAAGCAGACGACTCACTGAAGGATGGAGTGAAGGTGAAGGTGTTGTAAGAGGTTAGAGGTTGAGTGACAAATAAAAAAAGGGGGTCTTCTCCTTTTTGAGTGGGTAAAATCACTCACAAAAAGTGAAGAAGCGCTT
>CAZYYD010000037.1:0-45337 GCA_964651225.1 uncultured Ignavibacteriaceae bacterium | reverse complement strand
TCACCCAACCAAGCGGCGCAAAATTGTATGGCCCAATTGAATTTCTCTTACAAGGTGAAGTACGTTTGTTTGCACGGATTCAACCGATAAAGTTTTCAGGGACACGGTTTTCCATGTATTTTTCAGTTCCCCAAAAAGCTCCATAACGGATCGCTCTAATTTCAATTCAGTCGATTTTCGATTCCCGCAAGACTCGTGTACTCACTTTCCCTGCTTCTCTCGTTTCTCTTTTGTACATTACCCCGACATAAATGAAAGATTCATGAAATCAACTTCACAAACATTCGGCAATAGGGTCTTCAGACTCAAGGTCACCATCCATGGTGCGGTCCAGGGTGTCGGCTTCCGGCCTTTCGTCTTTCGGCTTGCGACAGAAATGAAGCTGCCGGGTTGGGTGTTAAATTCTTCACAAGGGGTTTTCATCGAAGTAGAGGGACAAAAAGAGCAACTCGACGGCTTCCTCCTTCGCCTCCAGAAAGAAGCTCCTCCGAGGGCATTCATACAGAGTTTAGAATTCTCTTTTCTCGATCCAGTCCATTTTCCTTCGTTTGAAATTCGCAAGAGCGATCCTGGCGGAGAAAAAACAGCGTTCGTTCTCCCCGATATCGCGATATGTCCCGATTGTCTCAACGATGTGTTCGATCCCTCCAATCGCCGTTATCGGTACCCGTTCACTAACTGCACGAACTGCGGGCCACGTTTCTCTATAATAGAGGCGCTACCCTACGACCGGCGCAGCACATCGATGAAGAAATTTGTCATGTGCAAGGAGTGCCAAACAGAATACGAGAGTCCGTCAAACAGGCGGTTCCATGCACAGCCGAATGCATGCCCCCAGTGCGGACCGCAGCTTCAATTATGGGATAATGAGGGAAAAAGAATAGCCGGACACAACGATGCACTTGTACAGACGGCGGAGGCTATTCGGAACGGTAAGACTGTCGCCGTGAAAGGGCTCGGCGGCTTTCATTTGATGACAGATGCAAGGAATGAAGAAGTGGTACGACGGCTTCGCGAACGGAAACACCGCGAAGAAAAACCGTTTGCATTAATGTTCCCCTCATTCGAAGCAGTTCGCATTGAATGCATTGTCTCCAACTTGGAGGAACGACTTCTCCTTTCACCAGAGTCTCCTATTGTGCTCTTGGAACGGAACAAGCCGGCAATCAGCATCCAGCAATCAGCAGTTAGCAGTCGCCAGCCAGCAGTCAGCGATCAGCAATCTCTAATCTCTGCACCAGAGGCGCATACGCCTTCGGCGTACAATCTTTCCTCTTCCATTGCTCCTCACAATCCTTATCTCGGTGTTATGCTTCCGTATACGCCGCTCCATCATCTCCTGCTCCGGGAACTTGGATTTCCTGTCGTGGCAACAAGCGGTAACCTGTCGGATGAACCGATCTGCACCGATGAGCACGAGGCATTAGTCCGATTGAAGGGCATCGCCGATCTATTTCTCGTCCATGACCGTCCTATTGTGCGGCACGTGGATGATTCCATAGTACGTGTTATGATGGGGCGCGAAATGATTCTCCGCCGCGCCCGCGGATACGCACCACTCCCCATTTCCGTCGCTTCACATAACATTCCGCCCGTGTTGGCTGTTGGTGCACATCTCAAGAATACCATTGCACTGACATCAGGGAGTAATGTTTTCATCAGCCAGCATATTGGCGACCTGGAGACACAAGAATCGCTTGATGCATTCCATTATGTCATCGCAGATTTTAAAACATTGTACGAAATCAATCCTCAAACCATCGCGTGCGATCTCCATCCTGATTATCTTTCATCAAAATTTGCCAGAGCTCTTGTCGGTGAAATCTCAGAGGTCCAGCACCATTACGCACACATCGCATCGTGCATGGCAGAGAACCAGTTGGACGGTGAGGTGCTAGGTGTATCGTGGGATGGAACCGGATTGGGACTCGATGGAACAATTTGGGGGGGAGAATTCTTACTCACCACAGCAGCGTCGTTTGAACGGGTTGCGACATTCCGTTCATTTCGTTTGCCGGGGGGAGAAAAAGCAATCAAGGAGCCGCGACGCACAGCCGCGGGACTGCTCTTTGAATGGAACAAGGGCGAGTTACCCGGCGACATGTCTCTTGAACCAATGAAATCATTCACGAAACCGGAACTGGACGTTATTCAACAAATGCTGAAGAATGGTGTGAACTCACCGGTCACAACAAGTGTCGGAAGACTTTTCGATGCCGTCGCGTCTCTGATCGGCTTGAGACAGCATATGAATTTTGAAGGTCAAGCGGCAATGGAACTGGAATTTTTAACAGCCGACCAGAAAACCGAAGAACATTTTTCGTTTGTGGTGGAGCACAGCAATCCGCCACCTTCTCTTCTTGTTATCAATTGGCAGCCGATGATCGTCGAGATATTGGCAGAATCGAAACGGGCCGCATCATTACCTCTCATTGCTATAAAATTTCACAATACCTTGGTTGAATGTATCCTTGAAGTGGCACAGCGGATCGGTCGAGAGCGGGTGGTTCTTTCCGGTGGATGTTTTCAAAACCGATATCTTACGGAGCGAACTGTTCAGCGGTTACAGGAGGAAGGATTCCGGCCGTACTGGCATCAGCGGATTCCCCCCAACGACGGAGGGATTTCTTTGGGACAGGCTTTTGCTGTTGCACGATTGAAGCAAGAAAAATCTGCTTGATTGTTGAAAGAGGAATTTGAACATTGATAAAAATGAGGATCTGTGTATGTGTCTTGCAATTCCCGGTAAAGTCATAGAGATCGATACCACGATGCAACCCGCAATGGGCAAAGTAAGTTTTGGCGGCGTGAAAAAGGATGTCTGCCTTGAACTTGTACCCGATGTCAAAGTGGGACAATATGTGATTGTCCATGTCGGTTTTGCATTGAACACCTTGGATGAAGAAGAAGCGCTGGAAACCTTGAAGTTGTTTGAACAGATGGGAGAGTTGGGGAGCGAAAAAACCGAACCGTCCTGATGAAATACATCGACGAATATCGCAGTGCTGCATCTGTAGAAAAATTGATTCACGAGATCCGCAGGATCACAAAGCACCACTGGACAATCATGGAAATTTGCGGCGGACAAACGCATACCATCGTCAAATCTGGGATTGACGATATGCTCCCCTCTCAGCTGACGCTTGTCCATGGTCCGGGGTGTCCGGTCTGCGTTACACCGCTGGAAATGATTGATAAAGCCGTTGCCATCGCCTCAAAACCGGAGGTCCTGTTCACTTCCTTCGGCGATATGCTGCGCGTACCCGGATCGGAGAAAGATCTCTTAGCTGTAAAGGCGGAAGGCGGGGATGTGCGCATGGTTTACTCTCCTCTCGATGCTGTGAAATTGGCCCAGCAAAATCCGGAAAAACATATTGTTTTCTTTGCCGTGGGTTTTGAAACGACCGCTCCCGCCAATGCGATGTCGGTGTGGCAGGCGCACCGTCTCGAATTGAAGAATTATTCCATTCTCTGTTCGCATGTTCTCGTGCCTCCGGCGATCGAGGCAATTCTTTCCTCCCCGACCAATCGTGTTCAGGGATTCCTTGCTGCCGGCCATGTCTGCACCGTCATGGGATATGAAGAATACATACCGCTCGCAGCGAACTACCGGACACCGATCGTGGTCACCGGATTTGAACCCGTTGACATTCTTCAAGGAATCCTCATGACTATACAACAGCTTGAAGAGGGACGGGCGGAAGTTGAAAACCAATATTCCCGATCGGTCCAGCGGAAGGGAAATCGTCCGGCACAAGAGATCATCCGAAAGGTTTTTGATATAACAGACCGTGCTTGGCGCGGCATCGGAGTCATTCCCAAAAGCGGATATCGGCTGAAGGATGAGTTTGCTTCATATAATGCTGAGATCATTTTCGAAGTAAAGACAATGCAGACACAGGAATCACCGCTTTGTATTGCAGGCCAGGTGCTTCAGGGTCTGAAAAGACCTCATGAGTGTTCTGCATTTGGAACGGACTGTATTCCCGAGCACCCGCTGGGAGCCCCCATGGTGTCGTCAGAAGGAGCCTGTGCGGCATACTTTCATTATGGAAAAATAAAACAGGAGTGACGCGTTATCACAAAGACTCACAATCATCAAGGAGGATCGTATGGTCAAAGTCGGCGTTTTACTCGCTGGGTGCGGTTACCTGGATGGTGCAGAAATTCAGGAAGCCGTCCTTACTCTTCTGGCACTTAGCAAAGCCAAAACAGATATACTCTGCATGGCTCCGGATATGGAGCAATTCCATGTCATCAACCATCTCACCGGTCAGCCTGTCAATGAGAAACGGAATGTGCTTGTGGAGGCGGCACGTATTGCACGCGGCAAGATCGTCGATATCAAAACCGTCAGGGCAGAAGATCTTGATGTGCTCGTTGTTCCCGGAGGTTTTGGTGCGGCAAAGAACCTTTGTACCTATGGTATCAAAGGAATCGAATGCGAAGTTCATCCTGCTGTTTCATCACTGATCCAGGAGATGGCGAAGGGAAAGAAACCCATCGGCTTCATTTGTATTGCCCCTGCGATGGCGGCAAAAATTCTCGGCAGTATCGGAATGAACCCTATACTTACCATCGGGACCGACGAAGCGACTGCGCATGACGTCGAACAGATGGGCGGCAGACATAAAAAAGCAACGGTGACAGAGATCGTCATCGACAAGAAGAATAGAATCGTCTCGACTCCTGCTTATATGCTGGGACCCAATACCGCAGCCGTTGCGAAAGGAATTGAAAAATTAGTAAAAGAAGTACTTGCGATGGCAAAGAGGAAAAAGAAATGAGTGACGAAAAATCCACCGGTCTCAATCTCAACGGCGGTTTTAGCTGTCCGCTCCCCATCACTGATTATCAGCATGTATTACTGGCCCACGGCGGCGGCGGAAAGCTTTCACATCAGCTCATCCAAAAAATGTTCGCCTCGCAATTTCACAATGACCTCCTGAAACCGTTGCACGACGGCGCCATTTTCTCTCTTGGAGGCACCCGCGTTGCTTTCTCAACAGATTCGTATGTTATCAATCCGATCTTCTTTCCCGGCGGTGATATCGGCAAGCTCGCTGTGACGGGAACTGTAAACGATCTTGCCATGTGCGGGGCGAGGCCGTTATACCTTTCTTCTGCTTTTATCATAGAAGAGGGGCTGCCGATGGAAGAATTATGGCGAGTGGTACTTTCCATGGAAGAATCGGCACGTGCTGCCGGCGTGCAACTTGTCACCGGCGATACAAAAGTCGTCGATCGGGGCAAGGGAGATAAAATCTTCATCAACACGTCTGGTATCGGCATCATCCCTGATGGTGTCGAGATAGATCCCCGACGGGCAAAACCTGGCGATCAAATCATTCTCAGCGGCTCCATCGCTGAGCATGGCATTGCCATTATGTCCATTCGCGAAGGATTGGAATTCGAAACACAGATTGAAAGCGATTGCGCTCCATTGAACGGGCTGGTAGAGACGATGCTTGCCGTGAGCAAGGATATCCATGTTCTGCGCGATCCGACACGCGGCGGTGTTGCATCTGTCCTCAATGAAATTGCGGAAAGTGCGGGGGTAGGTATTTCAATAATCGAAGATCGTATCCCCGTTTCCGAGGAAGTCAAAGGTGCATGCGAAATTCTCGGTTTTGATCCTCTATATGTGGCAAACGAAGGGAAACTGCTGGCCTTCATCGCAGCGTCAGAAGCAGAAAAGATACTGCGTGCTATGCGTACCCACCCTTGTGGGGAAAAAGCAGCTATCGTCGGTGAAGTTGTTGCAGAGCATCCTTCCACCGTAATTATGAAAACGCACATCGGCGGTTCACGCGTCGTTGATATGCTCTCCGGTGAACAATTACCAAGAATATGCTGAGACGGATATGACGAACAATGAAATCATCGTTGTGATCAATCCCGGTTCTACATCTACCAAAATGGCGATATATAAGGGGGTGACCCAGATCGCCGACGATGTTGTTCGGCATGATGCAGAAACGTTGTCGAAATTTCACACCATTTGGGAACAATTCGATTTCCGTTTAGAGGCTGTCAAAGCATGGATGAAGACGCAGGGTGTAATCCCGGCTGCTGTTGTCGGCATGGGGGGATTATTGAAGCCGCTGACGTGCGGCACGTATCGAGTCGATGAGGCTATGCTTGCAGATGCCCGTGCCAACCTGCAGGGGGAACATGCTTCCAACCTTGGATGTGCCATTGCCTATGAAATTGCAAGAGAGTATCACTGTCCGTCATTTGTTGTCGATCCGATTTCCGTAGATGAGTTTGAACCGCTGGCCCGGTATTCCGGACACCCGCTCATTCAGCGAAATCCTCTCGCACATGCGCTCAATCTCCATGCCGTTGCACGCCGCGCTGCGCAGGAACTCAAACGCGACTTGCAGGATTCATCTTTTGTCGTCGTCCATATGGGGGGCGGTATCTCTGTCGTGGCTCTGAAGAACAACCGAATGATCGATGTCAATGATGCATCCAGCGACGGTCCTTTCTCACCTGAACGCACCGGAGGACTTCCGCTCCAGCAATTTATCTCTCTCTGCTTTTCGGGGAAATATACTGAACCCGACATGAGAAAATTCATTATGGGCAAAGGAGGATTACTGGCCTATCTCGGTACAAACTCCGCAAAGGATGTGGAAGACCGCATGGCAGCAGGTGATAAAAAAGCGCACGAAGTCTTTGAAGCTATGGCGTATCAAATCGCAAAAGAAATCGGTGCGATGGCAACAGTCTTGCGCGGAAACGTTGATGCACTCGTCCTGACCGGTGGTCTGGCAAGCTCCAAGATTTTGGTCGAGTGGATCACAGACCGGGTGCGATTCATCAGACCTGTCCTTGTCTATCCCGGAGAAGATGAAATGCAGGCGATGGCCCTCGGTGCTCTGAGGGTCATTCGGGGAGAGGAAGAGGCAAAAAAATATTGATCACTGCAATATGGAACAGGAGAGGATCGAGCAATGACAGCAGTAATCAACACGTTTGATGAACTCCTTTCAATGGCTTCAGAAATTAAAGGCAAACGCGTCGCTGTTGCGTACGCGAACAACAAGGAGACATGTACAGCCATAGCACTCGCCCAGAAGAAATTTGATCTCTCGTTTCTCCTCACGGGCGATAAAGAATTTATTCGCAAGGGCCTCAACGATGCAGCTGCCAACACCGCCTCTATTACCATCGATCATTGTCCCGATCCAAAAATAGCTGCTCAAACAAGCCTCGGATATATACGGAACGGTCAAGCAGATATCCTGCTCAAAGGAAGTGTCGATACAGCGACTCTTATGAAGTTAGTGCTCACCGAGGAAAACGGATTACGTACCGGCCGACTGCTGAGTGATGTGTTTCTCTTCGAGTACCCCGAGCGACAGGAAAATAAACTTATTATGATAACCGACGGCGGCTTGAATCTGTCACCCGGCATCAAGGAAAAAATCGATCTGATCCACAATGCCGTCGCAGTTGCTCACGCACTTGGTCATCCTCATCCGAAAGTAGCTATCCTCTCAGTTTCGGAATTTGTCAACCCTAAACTTCCCTCTTCTGTTGATGCAGAAACGCTAGTACAGATGAATCAACGGGGCCAGTTGGGGGGCTGTATGGTCGGCGGACCCTTAGCTCTCGATAGTGCGCTGTGGTCGGATGCCGCGCAAGAGAAAGGGATCGTTTCGCCGGTCGCCGGATATGCAGAAATCCTCCTCGCTCCCAACATCGAGACAGCGAATGCTCTGGCCAAGAGCACGACGTATTTCGCTCACTTCCGTCTTGCCCACGTCATCGTGGGAGCCAAGGTGCCGATTCTCATCACCTCGCGAGCCGATAAAAGTGACGCGAAACTGCTTTCTATTGCACTCGGAATGGTCATGAGTGAAGATGCCCGCCAAAGGACACTGAGCGCGTAAAACGAAGAAAGCCGGAATTATTTTCCGGCTTTTACTTTTTCTGGAAAGAACCAATCTCTCATGCTATCTGTCATTCCAACCTTGTTTTGAAATCTGTTTATGAAATTGAGATAGATGCTGAAACGAGTTCAGCAAGACATTGTCCATTTTTTTGAGATAGGTTCTTATGTCTTACTCCTGATTTCTGAATTCTAACTTCTAAATTCTGAACTCTCTACTGTCCCATCTTTTTCACCAACTCAGGGATCGCGCTTTTATGTACTCCAAAGCCAAGCATTTTTAATTTCACATAGTCTTCATGGAAGAACATATATCCGGGATGTGCATTGTTGCGTGATCCAGAACCGGAATCCTTGATCAAATACCAGTCCTTCCCCTCTTTCTCTAGATATCCAACAATGTGAATGCCATGATCGTCTCCGGTCGTTCTGTTGCTGAAGCGGAGTTGTCTGGCAGATTCATCGATATATTGCGGAGGGATATCAAATGTCGGTACCACCGCAATACCCGCATGCCCTTCAATCCCCGGTTCCGATACATCCCCCCAGAGTTCAATGGTATAGCCGCTGCGCACGGCTTTCTTGAGTGCTGTCATAAATTCGTCAAGCGGAATGTTGAAATAATCTTTACTGTGCCACCAGTTATCCGGAACCTTATATTCAATCATTGTGTAATACGGCTTATTCATGAACGAGACAAGCGAGACATATTCATCCACATTAATTTTTATCACTTTTTCATAATATTCTTTTGGCGACATCTTTTTGCCTCCGACCACGATCTCTGTTGGAGGTGCACCGATGTAGTGATTCATGATCGCTTTCACAGTCTCTTCAGCCGCATCTTCATTCCATGCGTTGGAAATCTTCAACGACTTGAGATATGTATTCATCTCCTCAAACATTTTCGAGTGATCATGAAATGGCTGCCCTTTAACCAGGCCTGTGTACGATTCTGCTGGCACAATACCGTATTTCTTGTAATTCCGATACACAGCATTGGCTTGTGAACCTTCTCCGAATTCCTGATCACCCCGTGCCCGTACATAGCCGCGCGCTTTTTCCACATATTCCCAGTAGACGGTAAATAGCTCCGATAATTTGACCTCGCGTTTGGTCTGCCGGAATATCTCGGATTCGAGGAGCGATGTTGTAGAAAAGCACCAGCACATGCCTGATACCGCTTGTGAGACAGGTTTGTTGTGCCAGTATGCTGTGAATTCCTCCTTCGATTTGGGCTGCGCAAATTGCCTGAAATCGACTCGAGTTTTCTGTTCGGCAACTGAATCCTTTTCATAAAACTTCTCGAGTGTTGTCTTGATGGAATCCCAGAACTCGTTTTTCGATTCTATAAAGACTGCCTTATCTCGCCGTTCAGTTTGTGCAAAAACCTGCGCAAGCGTCAGCACTGAAATGATAGCACACAATTCTATTTTTTTCATCCCCTGCATACTCCTGTTCTCATGAGACATGGATTCTTGATATCTAAAAAGCAAAGCCTAAATAGAGTTGAGCTAAGGAAATGTTTGGTTCCCTTTGATATTTTTCCGTCTGATTGACCGTAAAGTTGTAGCCCATGTAAGATGCCGATCCTTTCATTGTCACTTCCAAATCATACTTCAGTTTGCATGCAATAAAACGAGCACCGATCGTAATACCTGCACCCAGTATTGCTTCTATCGTTGCACCATATACGACTATTGTTTTTGAAGAGGACGACATACTCACTTCTTCGTTTATCGTCATGAGATAACCGGAAGAATAATCCGATCCTGAGATTTTAGATGATGCATCTGGAGTTTTTGTCATGACCACACCAATGACCGGTGATAAAAAGAAATTAGCGCCAGATGGATTTGATGTTCCGATTTTTATTCCAGCGAGGAGAAAAAATGAGCTCCATGTTCCAGCAGTGTTTTCAACATTATAGGAAGATGGGATGTTCCCTATACTGTCTGAAATTATTTTATCCAACTTGCTCGGATTGCTTGAATAACTGGCATCAATCAGAAAACCGATGCCTCCCCCGGTGACGAATTGCGCACCTGCCAGCCAACCGGGCTTTGCAAATCCCGCATTTTTATTAGAAGCATCATCCTTGACGAAATCCCCCAGAGGTAAAGCGCCGCCGCCATAGAGAACGAATGCTGATCCTGAACCTTTACCCCGTTCAAAGACCATCGGTATTTCATTACTCGGCACCGACTCTTTTGTAATCCTATCAACCTCCGACATAGCATAGACAAAGATACTGCCATCTGCTGTTTGAATTTTTATATTTTTATCCATTTCCATCTCGAGTATGGTTCCTTTAATGATACTTCCGTTCTTGAGATACACCACATCTTTGGTCCCCGATTGTGCCGTCAGGTATGATACGCTGAACATGATGGCGAGAGAGAGTGCGATGAGCCGGATGATTGTTTTCATAAATAATTCCCCATGCTTGTAAGACAAATGGACGAGCGGTCAAAAGACAAATGGAATGAACATCTTTGTTTTCTCCGAATAAACGAGGTATTCCTCGCCGAACTTCGCCAGCATCTCCTTTTCTTCGCTTTTCGCTGTTGCAATTAATGCAACAAAATTGAGGAAAGCAAGGATTGATGTTATAAGCGTTATATGTTTGAAAAAGACACCAAATCCCAGCATCAGAAGAGAGGCATACAGGGGGTGACGGATAAATTTGTAAAGTCCGACCGTGACAAGATGCGAAGTGTTTTCAAAATCACCGTGCGGCTTGCCAACATGGAGAAGAAGAGCGAATCCGTAAAGAGCTGTCACCAGGGAAAGAAAGAGCAATGTCCAAGAGATGATCTGATTCCATGCAAACGGTTGTTTAAACCATACCGGTTCATTCAGAAGAACGAGGAGCAGGATACATTCAAATGCAAAGAATCGAGGTATGCCGTGGAAACGTCTTGTCTTGATAGCGAATTGCCATGTGAAGAGACAAATAACGATCGTACCGGCAAGGAAGATAAGGAATGATATATTTGTCATATCCTTTTTTGCAAGGCCGGGCGAACATTCACCGAGATATGCATCATGGAGTTACCTTTTTAGTCTTTGTCCACCATACTTATCGATCAGATCTTGCGAGTAGAGGTATCGCAAGTACTCATCTCTCCCTAAAACGCCATACCGATATAAATGAAAATAAGTGAAGTACTTTGTTCCCGTTCACCTCCAAACGTACCGCTACCGGTGACACTCCCGGAACCAGAACTTCCTGAAAACGAGAAATCTCCTTTAAAATCATACTTTGGTTTGCATGCAATATAACGAGCACCGATCGTTATATTGCCACTAAACATTGCTTCGGCTGTAGCACCGTACGCAAACACTGCTTTCGATTCCGATGGGACAGTCCCCTCACCGGTAATAGGAAAAGGACCAACATAATAAGAATAGGGATAAGAATAGATATATTGAGAATATGTGTCAGATATTTTTCCTGTGAGTTTGGGAGTACCTCCAATGTTAACACCGAGGACAGGCGCAAAAAAGAAATTTGTACCGGCAGGATTTGTTGTCCCGATTTTTGGTCCGGCAAGAAGAAGGATTGAGGACCAGCTTCCGGATTCTATCGTTGCATGATAGGGAAATGGATTCTCCGTAATCTTGGTTGGATTCATGGTGTAGCTTGCATGGACCAGGAAACCAATCTGTCCGCCGGTAACAAATTGTGCGCCTGCGGTAAAGCCGGTTTTTGCCCATCCCCCATCGGCGCTGGTTTCGCTGGCAAAGTCACCAACCGGAATTGCTGTTCCGCCGAAGATGCTAAATCGTGATGGCAGACTTTGGCCACCTCCGCCAAAGATACTTATCGTCTCAGAGCTTTGGACGGTCTCCTTACTAATCCTTTCGATCTCCGATGTCGCATAAACGAATATGCTTCCATCGCTTGTCTGGATTTTAATGGTTTTTTCTGGAATGAGTTCGATGATACTGCCCTTGATAATACTTCCGTTTTTTAGATAGACCACATCCTTTGTTGTAATCTGTGCACATATTATTGTTGCGCTTAAAATAATAAGAAGGACGATGAGAAGAAATCGATCATGTGTTTCCATTTTTCGCTCCTTTAATTGCTATCCTGTGGTCAAAGAAGACCATGAACTCCTTTTTTATTTTCCCCGATATTCTTTCAAATTGAATGAGTGCTGTCGAGATAAGGAACGGGTACAATAACTTGGGCTTTTACATTTGCGCGACAAATTCATTTCCGAACATCGCTTACATTACTTTTTTCTTTGGAAGGCCTTCAAGATCAGTTCAAAAAAATCCATTTTTGTAATTTGATCTATTCCGGTTCATTTATCGACGGTGAATGAAGTTGTTTCAACTCTTTGCGAAGGTCGATGTCCTTTTTCATACACGATTCCTTATTGCGGAAGTGTCTTTGTCACCTTCTTGATCCAACGGTGGAACCGATGAGGGATACCCAAGGGTTCGAGAAACATGAGGATGCACTCACCATGCACGACAGCGATACCGTGATCCCGGCAGAATCGAATTGCGAGAGGTGTCTCCGATTGCTGCTGGAGCCAGACAGACTTTACTCCTGCCTCTGCAATTTCCTGCAGCACCAGTTCAGTCTTTGGTGGCGGCAGCATTATGAGAACACCTCCAACCTGTTCCGGTAGTGCTTTGATATTGGGATAACATCGATCTCCTTCTACTCGTTCAGCATAAGGATTGATCGGATAGACGGTATAATCGCGCTCTTTCAACAAACGAAATGCTGTGTTGGCAAACTGTCGGGGATTGCGTGAAACGCCTACGACAGCAATTTTCTTTTGTGTAAGAAAGTTATCGACAACTGTGCGGGAGACCATTGTTCATCCTTCCTTTGACATGATATCTTAAGACCTCATTTGAACACAGTATCAACCGCTTGATACTGCATATGCATTGCCTCGATCTTTTCCGAAATCACCTTTTTCTCTCCACCCGTTACAGCAGGTTCCAGTTCTTTAACTGCGGCATCCAATTTTGCGAGAGCTGCCGCAAATGCTTCTTTCTTCAATTCTTGCAGTTTCGAAATCTGTGCTTGGTTGAGGAGTTCCATCTTCACTTTCAACTCTGCAACCGATGTCTTGATCTTCTCAAGTTTCCATTCGGGAAGATAGTAATGATAGAGCATATAGAGGACCGAATGGAATGCGTCCAATTCTTTGACTGCCGGTCGAATCGTGCGCACTAATTTTTCATAGACCGTATGGAGCCGTTCTGCAGCACTCAGTAATTTCTGACTGTCGACCGGTGTAGCGGCGGCCCTGTATTCCTCAACGATTCCTTTCAATTCTTTAATTTTTTCGCTCCACGGGTCCTGTTTTTCACGCAGGATGCCGGGCAACTTTGCGTTGAGAACATCTGCTGAACGTTTTTCAATCTCCGGTAAAAGTTCCACTAACATGCCGATATTCTTTTCAGGCCAGGCAGTATGCCAAAGTGGATAAATAATATTATGGAATTCAGATAACGCCGGCACTTCTGCAGATGTTTCAGCAATCTGGATAGAGTCTTTCATCTGTCCAATCCCTTTTTGAGACAGACCAGTCAACATCAAGAGGACCAGACCAATGCGAATGATTTGCAGCCTCATAGCGTATTCCTTCTCTGATAATATAATGATTGGATATAATCGTGAACACTGAACTCTTCTAATCAAGACTTTCAATTTCGACAACTATGTTCTCGATAATTTTGTCGATCCCTTCCCATACTTCGGGTGAGATTGATATTCCGGCTTTAAAATTTCTTCCTTCAACACCATGGAAAACCATATGAGATGGCAATTTCCTCAGAGACCGAGCCAATTCAACAGCTTCTGCCACGCCAAATGCATGCGCAGAATAATGAAAAAATTTCAAGGGAAATTTCTCTTTCAGCGCTTCTATTCTATAAATCGTTCCCGGTTCGGCACCGGAGGAAACTACATCGACAAGAATGACATGATCAAATCCCTGCCACGCATCCATGAGTGCAGCCCCTTCACCCGATTGTTCCTTAACAAAAAGAGAGGGGATATTCTTTTGCTGAATCTCGCGTGCTGCCATCAATCCGGCACCATCGTCACAGCGATACTCGTTGCCAATCCCGATGATAAGGCACTGCGGATGCATAGCACTATTTCACCAATGCACATCGAGTGCTGAGAATAGATGCCTCTGTCTGTAAACGGACGAAGTAGATTCCGCTTGGGAATTGTGCTGCATTCCACCGCGCAATATAGGAACCCGCCGGTAGATCACCATGAAAAATATTATCAACGCATTTGCCGGTCATGTCGTAAACCTCAATGTCAACTGTTCCTTTTGGGGCAAGAGTATAGGGAATTCGAGTCTCCGGGTTGAAAGGATTCGGATATGGTTCGCCGATGGAGAACGTTTTCGGACTTTCCTGATCTTTCCTTTTCTCAACAGAAACCACCGGAGCCATCGTTAAATTCATCGTCACTGTACTTTCCGGCCATACTTGAGTAAAAAACGATTGCCGCACAAAATTTTGCTTATTCAAAGAGATACTTTGTAAGCGTGCAAGACTCGCGATTGTACAAAATCCATCACTGTCAGTTATTAAAGTATCGTTGTACCAACCCGGAAAATCTAATACACTAAAACGATAAATCTGATATGAGACTTTGACATCAGGCAATGGAGATCCTTGTCCATCTTTTACATAGAATGGAATTCGCCCATTTGCATTGATTGAATCATTCTGGAGACCTAATGTCGGTGTGTTATCTAAGTAATAGCAATCCCAGCCCCAACAGATGGATTGTCCTGTTTTCGGTGCAAGAACGCTGGCAGTCGTGAGGTTACCAAATGTAAGGAAACCCACCCTTCCTTGGCTGACGGAAGTAATAACCAAGCTGTCACCTGTTTTATGGATGAGCATCGGTTGAAGCAAGCTGTCTTGTGTGAAGACATAGGGTGTTATGTCGCTCAATATGAAAGGCTTAAATTGAGCAGTGTCGTCCTTTGAGATGAGAAACCAATCGTTCGTACTCATAGTACCGACTGCTTTCAATTCCAGCACCCATCCTTGAGGTGTAAAGGTCAGCTCATTGATGACATTTAAAATAATGGGATTCGAACGCAAAGAATAATAGACGACGATCACCAGCACAAGCGAAAGTGAAACTCCCAATATTTTTCTCATGGCATCCTCCTTTTCCATTGTATAGCAAAATCGACTGCCGGCAAGAAGTTTTCCTCACATTGCTCGAACACCTGTGTCTCTTGTTCTTCAAAGAATGTCTGAAAAATAATTGTCGATGAGGTCAAAACGTACTGCCGGGGAAGACAAACCCGGTAGAGTGCTCTTTCCAGGGGCTTCCCCCATTGAGATGTCGTGCGTAATATATAGCGCATGGAGAGTGCAGGCGTTCGTTGTGTATAGGAGACTTGATAGAGAGCAGTACAGAAGGCCGGTACTGTCACTCCAAAAAGGACTCCTTGCTCCCCCCGTATAAAATTCACAAGGCGCCCGCTTCGGTTTTCAACAACCACAATCGTATCAGGAAAAGGAAGCAGTTCGTTTACGGCGAATGGATAGAACAGGGTCTGGTCGACGGAAAAGGAACCCGTATTCCTAAACCAATACGAGCCTTTTACTGTACACGTACTATCTCCAACGATGAGTTCCACCTCTTCACTTACAAATTCAAGTTGCCTGCTGTACGATTTGTGATTGACGAGAACAGTGATCCCCACAATGATGATCCATCCATATCTCCCCAGCCATCCGATTCTCCGTCGTATATGCTTCCGGCGAGATCCCCTGAAGCGGGAGCTGCAAGATATTTCCTCCATTATCTTTCTTCGAGCTCAAACCGGGAACGTGAGAATTCAGCAACGATCGGGTTCACGAGTCTGAGGTAGTCGTTCATCTTCAAACGGATCGACTTTGTGTGTGAGCATGCATTAAAAACAATCTCATCATCGTTGGAGAGAGATTTGTCAACATACACTTGCAGAGCATAAAGATTTCCAAAGGGAGGCATAGCGCCTAATTCACAATCGGGAAAGAGGGGTTTTAGGTCTTCTTCATGAGCGAGGTGCAGATGTTTTGCCTTAATTAATTGTTGCACTCGATGCTCATCCAACCGATGGTCGGCGGGCATAACCATCATGTAGTATGTATCATCCGCATGAATGATCAGGGTCTTGGCCAGGTCTTTGTCCGGCACATGCGAGGCGACTGCAACCTCATGAGCTGAGTAAGCCGGGGCATGTTCGATGATTTCATACGGCACGCCGTTTCGTTTCAGGTAGTCGATGATATCTCCAAGCTTTGCCATACTCTACCTCCTTCTGTGATAAAAGATCATGGTAACCTTCGATAGGCAATCACAGGCAGGGTGGTACATTCAACGTCTTCAACCCAAGGACCAGGTTATCAGTGCCTGTCATTCGCTTTTGATCTCAAGCTTCAGGAAATGAGTCGCACATGAAATGCACGGATCATAATTCCGGATTGCTTGTTCACATTGCCATGTAAGTTTTTCTTGGGAAAGATGCAAGCGCGGTGGTACGAATTCTCTGAGATCCTGCTCAATAGTTTTCTGGTTCTGTGATGTCGGTGGAACGATTTTTGCTTCAAGAATGATCCCGCGTTCATCCAGCCGATACCGATGATAGAGGGTACCGCGCGGGGCTTCCGTACAAGCACAGCCAGTTCCGGGTTTTGGCTGGATTTCGACTGCAGGGTTCTCCGGTATAGTATAGTTCTGAATAATACGGAGCGCTTCCTCACACGCATACAGCATCTCTACACTACGTACAATGATTCCATGAAATGGGTTATTTGTTCCTTTCCCAATTCCTGCTGTTTTTGCTGTATCCTGCGCTGTTGGAGTCAGTTTATCAAAGTTTACATTATACCGTGCTAATGGTCCCACAAAATAGGCACCCCGTTCTTTGAGAATAGAATGAAGCGCATTCGAATGAGACACATGTTCTTCCATAAAACAATTTTCATATTCGTGAACATCAATGTTCAAACCCTTATTGGAGACCAATCGCCCTTCATTGAAAGGATACTCCCGTTCATGGCGAAGTGCAATATATTCGTACGGACGCTCAAAGTCAGGGAAGGGGAGCTTGGAGGTAAATTTGATCGTTTGAATGGATGCATCGACAGCCCATTTCAACTGCTCTTCCAATGACTCAAGTTCCTGTTTCGTCGGCAGTTTGTAGAAGCCGCCGACACGCACATTAATCGGATGAATTTCTCTTCCTCCAATGAGGGTCACAAGATCATTGCCGATTTTTTTAATCTTGAGTGCCATCCGGACAACCGGACCGTGATCCTTTGCCATCTCAATGACATCCGCATATCCGAGAAAATCCGGAGCGTGGAGCATAAAAATATGCAGTGCATGACTTTCGATCCATTCACCGCAATAGAGCAGTCTGCGTAATTCCCGTAACGGTCCATCAACCTTCACACCGAACGCATCTTCCATGGCATGAATCGAACTCATCTGATATGCCACCGGACAAATACCGCAGATCCGCGCAGTGATATCCGGAGCTTCGCTGAAGTGTCTCCCGCGCAGGAATGCTTCAAAGAATCGAGGCGGTTCAAAAATATTGAATTGAACTTCCGACACTTTCTTCCCGCTAACCTTGATCAGTAATCCCCCTTCTCCCTCGACACGGGCAAGGTAATCGACCTTAAGAGTTCTACTTTTCATGTGCTTCACTCTCTTTTCGGAATGCTTCAGCATATGCATTGAATCCGCGGAACAGCCGAAGCAGCTCGTCATCCTGCACTCCCTGCGTTTTCCAATACGCGCTGAGGGCAGCGGTATTCGGTGTTTCCTTCGGTCCAAAACAACCGAAGCACCCCCGGTGGTACGACGGGCACAGCGCATTGCAGCCCGCCTGGGTCACAGGACCGAGGCATGTCGGGCCATGGGCAACTAATCCGCAGGTAATGAAACGGCGTTTGCACTCGACACAGACAGCATATGTTGGCGTATTCGGTTTCCGTCCATTGAGATAGGCATTGATAACTTCCAAGAGCTGCTGTTTATTGATAGGACAGCCGCGGAGTTCGAAATCGACAAAGACATGATCTGCGATTGGCGTGGATTTGTTCAGTGTTTCAATATATTTTGGATTGGCATACACAGCAGCGACAAACTGCTTCACATCTTTAAAGTTCCGGAGCGCTTGAATACCACCGGCGGTTGCACATGCACCAATGGTGATGAGAACCTTGGACTGGCGCCGAACTTGATGGATCCGTTCAGCATCGTGCGGTGTAGTGATAGATCCCTCCACCAGCGAAACGTCATACGGACCTTTCATAATATTCCTCGATGCTTCCGGGAAATTTGCTATTGTAATAAATTCAGTAATCGCAAGAAGTTCCTCCTCACAGTCAAGCAAGCTTAACTGGCAGCCATCGCACGAGGAGAATTTCCAGATTGCAAGTTTTGGTTTACGAGTTTTCTTATGTGGGGCCACGGTTGTGTCCTTTGAAAATTAGACTTCCCATTTCACCAGCATATCTTTTATCTGACTGTACCGAAACACTGGACCGTCCTTACAGACGAAGACAGAACCAAATTGACAGTGTCCACAAAGGCCGATGGCACATTTCATATTGCGTTCCAAAGAAATAAAGATGTGCTCATTATCGACACCTCGTTTGTGGAGTTCCATCGCTGTGAAACGCATCATGATTTCCGGACCGCAGACAAACGCTGATGTATTACGCGGATCAAACGGCGCTCGTGAGATCAGGTGGGTAACAACACCGACATTTCCGCGCCAGCCGCTCATACCGCGATCAACAGTAACATAGATTTCAAGATCAAAACGAGCACGCCAGTTTTCCAATTCCTGACGAAAAAGGACATCTGAAGGTGTGCGTGTTCCATACAAAAGCACAACTTTTCCATATCGTTCCCGATGTGCAACCACCTCGTATAATGCAGGACGCAGCGGTGCAAGTCCTATACCGCCTGCAACAAACACAACATCCCGTCCGTTCGCCTGATCCACCAGCCACGGTGTCCCATAGGGACCACGAATGCCGAGAATATCACCGCGGCGCAGCTTGTCCATCGCTTTCGTCACGGTGCCGACCGCTCTGGTGGTATGAACAAGAGTATGGGGTTTCGTCGGATCACCGCTGATAGAAATCGGGATTTCACCAATACCATGCACGTACACCATATTGAACTGCCCCGGTTGAAAAGAAAACTCCTTGAGATCGTCCAGAGGCTGAAGTTCAACTGTGAAAGTATCTTCTGTCTCGCGCTTCACCCGTTTTATTTGGAATGGCCATGGAAGCATCGGATTACGCTTGTAATCGATTTTGAGAGATTGTAAATCAGGGGCGGTCGCCATAGATATCCAAAAGTTGTAAACGCGTGGATTCGAGTCGTTTCATCATGATATCAGCGAAACGTTTCAATAATTCGTACCCGAGGTGATGATCATTCTCACACTTTGTCCGAAGACATTTTCCATCGAGTGCGATCATGCGGGTAAGCTCCAGAGCTTTCGCGTCAAAATGCCACTCATACGGCGGCAGAAGCCACGACCACCCAAGGATATCCCCCTCATGAAGCGTTTCAAGGGTAACTGGTCCTTTGTTGGGTGTCATTAACTGGAGACTGACATGGCCGGAACGTATCAAGTAGAATTGATTTGCTTCTTCCCCTTCATGGAACACCATCTTTCCGGTATCGATGCGTACATTCGAAGCACATCCAACGATAATAGCAAGATGTTCCGGACTGAGTCCACTGAAAAAAGGATGTTCTGCAAGAATGTGCTTAAGGTCTTCCATAACTCGTCTCCTTCATGTGAGATGCACTCTTATGACTGATTTTCCCGTATCGCACGCGCTTCTTCCGTGATGTCAATGCCAACCGGACACCATGTAATACAACGGCCGCAACCAACGCAGCCGAACGAACCGAATTGATCTACCCACGATGCAAGTTTATGCGTCATCCATTGCCTATAGCGGGATTTGACCGACGCACGAACGCTGCCTCCATGGATGTAGGAAAAATCAAGTGTGAAACACGAATCCCATTTGCGTATCCGTTCTGCCTGTGTGCCTGCTAAGTCCGTTACATCTTCGACTGTCGCGCAAAAACATGTCGGACAAACCATCGTACAATTGGTACAGGTAAGACAACGGGCAGCTGTTCGTTCCCACCGCGGGTGATCCACATTTTGATAGATCATTGTCTTGAGATCGGTTGTGTCGATCGATCGGCCCATGTGTAGCGCCGTCTTCGCACTGATTTCTTGGGCGCGTGCAACATCTTCGTCAGTCGCGTTTGTGCATCGGATATCTTTGAGAATATCTGCACCGATGTCCGTTCCCACCTCGACAAGAAAATGATGGTGTGCTTCGTTCAGGACTTCTGTGAGTGCAAGATCAAATCCTGCAACTGCCCTCGGTCCGGTCTTCATGGAAACGCAGAAACATGTGCCGCCCGCCTGTCCGCAATTGATGGCAATAATAATTGTGCCTGTGCGCTTATGCTCATAGAATGGATCGATGAACGGTCCTCCCAGAAACACTTTGTCCTGCAGGGCGATCGCATTCAGTTCACATGGTCGAACACCAAAGAAAGCATATTTTTTGGGTACAGACTCCTGTGAAGCATGTTTTTTGACATTTGGGAGATCGAGTCCTTTAGCGTTTTTATGAGTGGCAAATATTTTTTGAATGGGCGGGAAGAGAAATTTTTTCCAAGACTGCGGACCGACCGTCCAGCCAAAGAGTGCATCATCGTTCCGGTGTTTTAAACGATATGTGCCGTTGGTTTGCTCATCCGTCCAGCCGCGAGGAAAATCATTGGAATTCTTCACTTCATCATAGACAATAGCACTATCGCGTATAGTAGGGCCAACGACGGTATAACCGCGATGATGAAGAATCTCGATCAGATGGTCGAGCTCGGCAACCTCAAGCATATAGTTCTTCAAGGGGATTCCTTCAAGATTGCGTTATGCGTTTGTATCTAGAGTCTGTTGCAACACCGCTATCTCAACAGCCTTGCAGAAACTCAAACGTCCGTGTGGAACAAGCTTCCGCCTGATAAGATTATCTCAATAAATC
Organism: uncultured Ignavibacteriaceae bacterium; assembly: GCA_964651225.1. Lineage (GTDB taxonomy): Bacteria > Bacteroidota > Ignavibacteria > UBA10030 > UBA10030 > Fen-1298. The sequence continues at coordinate 24,327 of CAZYYD010000037.1, read as the reverse complement.
TTCAATCGCCTGAGTAATGAGCTCTACGTTCACCGGCTTATAAAAGATGACGTCTGCCAATTCTTCTATGGCATGATTGATCTCTGGGGTGAGCGACAAGTATGCGCGCAATGCTATAACGGGAACTTGAACGCACATTTGATGAACAATATCGAGCTGCTTAACGATATCATTGGAAAAAGTGTACAAGTCAATCAGAATAAGGTCGGGAAGAATCTCTTTGATGGTTTGGGCGAAAAAATCCAACCGATGTTCGCGGCTAATCTGATAGCGATCTTCCAAGTTCAGCACAAGAAATCGTGCCAGATCCGCGTCCGGACTAAAAATGAGCACACGCTTAAGACAGGTTGTTACGCTCTGTGTTGATTCCTGGCCTTCGTGGGGAGTACCAAGACTTTGATTAAACGGCAATGATGTTTTTTTTGTCCAAGACATCGGAGCTATGCCATTAGGTGAGAAAGTCTACACCGTCAAATTCCGATTCGGCGATATCTGACGGTAACATACTAAAATTCTTCTCATTCCCGTTCCCGTCGAAACGAAGAAGATTTTGATTCCTACTGATAAAATGTTTCAGGAGAAGTACTCCACCTGTTACCGCTGCAATCGTTCCGAGGAGCCACCACCGTAATTTCATCGTTTCTTCTCTCCAAGACTCATAGGTATTCTCTTTCATCATATCTTCCTCAAGGAATGTGCCAGTACATATGAAGCGGGCACCTGTCATTTGAGGGCGATTCTTCACTGCCCGCGTTTTGTAAGGTGACAACTTTTTAGATTTGGGAAACTGATTCTGATGAGTTTCCTACAAATTAGAAGGGTTGGACTTCGCCGTCAAGGACTGTTCCTGGCAAAAAGCAGTCTATCAGAGAATGATTAACGAGAGGGGATTTGAAGTTCTTCAATTTTCCTATAAAGCGACGAAAGGCTCACTCCCAGAGCTTTTGCTGCCGATTCTTTGTTCTGCCCGTACGCAGCTAGGGTTTGCTGGATGAATTGACGTTCAAAACCTCTCACCGCATCTTTCAATGATCCATGACCTGATGAAAGAGACGAGAGTGTTTCTGCAGGCCTCATGTATTCCGGGAGATGTTCCAGTCCGACAAATTCCTCATCACAAAAGATCACTGAGCGTTCAATGACATTTTCCAATTCACGAACTTCCCCTTTCCACTGATATTGGAGAAGTGCGCGCATCGCCTCATTGGCAAACCCCTGGATCGGTTTTCCCATTTGCTTTTTGAATGTATCCAAAAAGTGCTGTGCGAGAATAGGAATATCCTCCGGTCGTTCCTTTAGGGAGGGCAAATCGATTTCAACAACGTTCAGACGATAATAGAGGTCATCGCGGAATTTTCCGGTATCAATTTCTTTCCGTAGGTCACGGTTAGTCGCAGCAATAATTCGGACATCAATCTTTATCGGTTCTGTCATGCCAACAGGGGTGATTTCTTTCTGCTCAAGAGCACGCAACAGTTTTACTTGCAATTGGATTGGAATTTCACTCACTTCATCAAGGAACACCGTACCTCCATCGGCAACCTTAAGCAATCCCTCTTTGTCCATGGTCGCACCGGTAAATGACCCCTTTTTATGACCAAAGAGTTCACTCTCAAAAAGCGTGTCAACGATCGCTCCGCAGTTAATAGGCACAAACCGCTTCTCACGGCGTTGACTATTATAATGGAGTGCACGCGCAATAAGTTCTTTTCCCGTACCACTTTTACCGGTAATCAACACCGTGCCTTCACTACGCGCGACACGTTTGATAACCTCAAAGATTTTTTTCATCGGTATACTTTGGCCGATGATTTGTTCGAAATCGTAGGTGCGTTGGAGTTCCTGGCGTAAGAGGGCATTCTCAATAATCAGGGAATGATAATCGCACAGCTTCTTGACACGATACAACAAGTCATCGAAGTTGATCGGCTTGAGGATATAATCCGCAGCCCCTTCCCGCAATGCCTGCACAGCAGTCTCGACAGATCCAAAGGCTGTGACGATGACTACTAACGCCTGAGGTGTCCGTTGACGAATTTGCCTCAGCAGTTCAACCCCCTTCATTTCCGGCATTTCAATATCGGTGATAATAATGTCGAACGGATTGGATTCGTGCTTTACCAGAGCCTCTTTTCCATTTGCCGCCTCTTCCACGTCGTATGCTTCTTTCTTCAAGATAAACGAAAGAGACTCGCGAATAATTTGTTCATCATCAACAACCAATATACGTTGCGCCATTAGACACCTTTCCATGGAAACAACACAGTGAATGTACTCCCTTTTTCAGGAACACTCTCAACAAAGATATCGCCTCCAAAGCTCTTCACGATACCGTAACTCACCCACAAACCCAGTCCAGTGCCTTGACCGGTGGTTTTCGTAGTATAAAATGGTTCGAAAATTTTTTCCAACGCAGATGATTCGATCCCCTTGCCCGTGTCATGAATCATGATTTCAACTGCATGGTCTTTTTTCCGGCTTTGCATCGTGATCGTGCCGATACGGCCTTCCAGGGAGTCAATGGCGTTCATGAGAATATTGATAAAGACCTGAACAATCTGATCCGGCACCGCTCGAATTTCCGGAAGATCCTCATCAAGCGCGAGAGCAAACGTGATCTCTTTTACTTTCTTGCCATATTGAACAATATTCAGAGCTTCTTTCACAACCCGATTGATATTGGTCGGTTTCACGATGTGTGTCGATGGGCGTGAAAAGTCTACCAACTCGCGAATGATGCGGGCAATGCGGTTCACCTGGCTGTTGATCAACTCCAATTTCTCTTTTGCAAATTCATCTGTGCTGGTGCGCTGTATCACCTGGACCAGTGATGAAATGGCAGTCAATGGATTACCAACTTCATGGGCGATACCTGCCGCCAGCGTTCCGATGCTTTCCATACGCTGAGAACGTACTAGCTGCTGTTCGAGAATGATTTGTTCTGTGATATCCCGGTGGGCACCAAGATATCCGGCAATGACACCGCGGGAGTCAACGATCGGAGAAATGACAAGTTCCGTAAAAAATGGGTTTCCATCTTTCCGACGGTTTTCAATCCGTCCTACCCACACTTTTCCTGAAATGATATGCTGCCACACACCAGTCCAAAATTCTTTGCTGTGTTTCCCGCTTCGGAGAATTTTCGGATTTCTTCCAATCAATTCGCTGCTGGCATAACCGCTTACTTTTTCAAATCCTGGATTGACATACACCATCATTCCTTCAGCGTCCGTGATCTGAATCGGATTGATAGTATTATGAATGACATTCGAAAACCGAAGAAGATCCAATTCTTTTCGCTTTTCTTCGGTCACATCTCGGAGAAAGAGAACCCAATACTTCATTTGACCAAAGCGCAGGATTCGCACCAATCCCGACACGTTGATCAGAGATCTATCGCGCTTGAAGAATCTTGTTTCAAAATTCATTTGATCGGAAAATGGAACGAGTCCCCTCAGCGCATTTCGGTCTGCTTCTGGAATAATATCGAAAATATACTTCGGGCGCGGCGGTCGTGCAACTACTCCAAGTTCATCTGCGGCTGTTTTATTAACGTCCAGAATCCTGAGTTCACTGTCCAGGATTATTACCATCTCGGGCAATAAATCGACAACACTTCCATATTGGGAGAAAAGAGAAGACAGCTCTGGCATAAGTACAATGTAAGGTACGTCAAGGTTCGATGATTGGCAAGGAGGATTGTCGTCTGAATTTCAAAAAAACCGGTGTCAATCATTGCACACCGGTTCTTTTTATATCTCCCTCAGAGGAAGTCAAGGATGGATTTTTTAGATCGTGCTATGTGAAGGTAGAATCAGGTGCTCCTTCTGGCCTTGAATCTCAAATTGCATCTGTTGTAAATCCCGTGCTGTTCGCTCTAGTTCCATACGTGCTCGGTCCAATTCGGGATGAAGTCTGTCCATCTCCAGGCGCATCTCCGCATCATCAAACGGATCGGTGCGGAACATGTGCATGCGTGGCGTGTGGAAAAAAAAGTTCTTGTGGAATGACCGGTCCTCCTCCACCTCCATGGTCAAGACTTTTTTTACGCCTTTGCGCAGGACTTCCACTTCCACTTTATCGCCTTCTTCATACTGTTGGAGTTCTTTTTGTACTTTTTCCACTTTATTAACAGTTTTCTTGCCTACACGGAGAATAATGTCGCCAGCCTTGCATCCTGCCTTTTCTCCGGCGCTCTCTTTTTCCACTTCCTCAACGAGAACACCTTCATTCTGAGGGGCGCCAAAATATTCGCCCAGCTGCTCGTTCAGTGACAGGAGTTGGAGCCCCAGGAGACGGTCGCCAACAACAACGCGAATACGAGGTACCGCCGGCATCACGTTGAATCCCTGATTTCTCATTTCCTTCCTCGCACCGACAATCAATGAAAGAGTTTTTTTCTCACCCTTGCGTACGACGACGACAGACACTTTTGTACCCGGTGAGGTTTTTTCGACCGCTCTTGAAAGATCATCCGCATCAAAGAGCTGCCTCCCGTTGAATTCAATACAGACGTCGCCTTCCTTTATTCCTGCTGAATCCGCCGGGCTCTCATCGAGAACCTCACGTATGTACGCCCCGTCTTCAGAATCAAGCTTTGCTTTCCTGGCAATATTTTCACTGACATCTTGGATCATGACTCCAATCCAGCCCGATTTCTTCATTTTTTCGTTTTTTTTACTTCCACTCCCCGCACTGTAGAGCATGCTTGCGGACAGCAGGAGCACCATGGAAACACATCCGGCAACCCGTACAATTTTTTTCATAATGGTCTGCCCTTTCTCTGGAAGAATTTTTATTTGATAACCATGAATCCGTTCTTTTTAATAGACGGTCGACAGAAGCAAATAGTTCCACATGAGGCAATACGCGAAGAAGAAAGAAGGGAAGTGCAAAGCTAAAAAAAAGCCCCAACCATCCATATACAGGATGGTTGGGACGGATATGTCTGCTTCAGCAGCTTCGCTGGTATTTTATAAGAAATCACCCGCAAACGTCCAGCCGCTTAGTCTGCCTTCGGAATTGACGGTGACGGTGACCGTGTTCGAGGCATTTTGCGCCGATGTGGCTACGATCTCCACGCTGCCTGCCGCCGGTGTGGCGACGTAGGTTGCGTTTTCATTCGTTGCCATCTTGGTGGGCAGTTTATAACCCGGATAATCTCCACCGCCGCCAGCCATCGATGCAGGACGAATCTTATACTGGTATGCATGTGCTGCAATATTGTTGAGATCGTTGATGATAGCATCTTTGTTTGCCTGAATGCTTTGTGCACTGAAGAGGCTCAATCCAACGGCGATCGCGATACCGACGATGATAACACCGAGGATGATAAGTAACAATTGTTGCTGACCCATGATGAATCCTCCAATAGAATGTTAGTGAATATGTGATTTATGTTGATTTTCTTTTATGCGACTGGAGAATATACCCCAACTTCCGTACCAAGCGCGCACCATAAGGTTTTCGCGAGGCCAACCTCTCTTTTTGCAAAAAAAACTTCAACCATCCCTTGAGACAGTGGAAGAATTTACCTTCATTGGTCAAGTTTACTTGGGACGGAATTACTTCCATCTTTTTTTAAGGATTTTCTCAAACTTTCGATAGTTTGCTTTCCATTCTCCTCCTTCGTATCTTAATCGAGGATAAAAAAATAGATTTCAAAAAAGATGGCTGAAAAAAGGAAAAAACATATTCTCGTCATAGACGATGAGCCTTCGTGGTTAAAAATTACATCCCATATTCTCAAAAGCCGCGGATATGATGTTCGTACGGCCGGGAGCGGAGCCGAAGCAATAAAAACCCTGGCATCCTATACACCAGATCTGATTTTGAGTGATGTACGTATGCCGGATATGAACGGGTTTGACTTCGTGGATAACCTGAGACGTCTTCCTACGACTTCTTCCACACCAGTAATTTTCTTCTCCGCTATTGATGATTATGATGCCAGAAAGGTTGCACGCACTCTTGGTGCTGTTGATTATCTTATCAAACCATTTAATGAAGACGAAGTAAGCTCGATTCTGTCAAAGCATTTGCCGTTATAGCAGACCCACGTTGCCGTCAATCAGTTTATCAAATTTATATCTACAGAAACTCCTGAGTACCTTTTAAATTATGGCGAAGTTCCACAACCTTAAAAAATTCCGCGCATCCCTCGGCCCCGTCGAACAGGCACAGATTGTCATCTCTACGGCTGTCGTAGTCACACTGGTAACGATCGTTGTACTGCGGATGACGAGCGGCCATACGCTGGAATGGCTGCTTTTTGGAAGCGTTCTCACTGTTGGAGTGTTTGGATTCATTATAGTATTCTTCACATTAAAATACGGACGGTTGCTTGAAGAGCAAAAACAGGAACTGCTTGCCTTAAATGCTTTTTCAGAATCGGTCAACAGAGCAATCGATGTCCAATTCCTCCTCCACAACGCCCTGCTTGAAATGAAACGGTTGCTTGAAGTCGAATATGGCTGGATCTATAGTGTGGAGGGGAATCAGCTTGTACTTCGAGCTATCCGGGGCACTGAAGAACTGAACTTCACCATCGTCGATGCCACGCTTGGAATTGATGACGAGAGCGTTGGATGGATTCGGTCACCTCGTATTGTTCGACGTCCGACGAAATCCGCATCAGACAATGATCCTTCGTGGATATACGGGATCATCGGATCCTGGGCATCTGTCCCTATTATGATGAAAGATCAGATGTCCGGCTTGATTATTCTGGCGAGCCGAAACCGGGAAACATTCACCCGTAAGCAAATTGACTTGATCATGGCATTCGCCAATCAGATTGGGGTGGCCATGGAAAATGCAATGCTTTTTGAACGAGTACGTAAATCCGAAGAACGGTATATCGATCTCTTCGAACACTCGCCCGATATGTCCCATATCGTCAATCAACATGGTATCATTGTCAGCTGCAACCAGACAGAAGCTGCACGGCTGGGATACCTTAAAAACGAACTCATCGGGCAATCCTTTCTTATGCTTTATCCGCCGGAATACCACGCTGAAGCGCAGGACATTTTACGGGATATCTTTGAACGAAACCGTGAGTTGATGGGTCTTGAAGAAAAAATAGTGGCAAAATCCGGCGAATATATCGAAGTGAATATCAACGCCTCCATCATACGCGATGAAGTCGGGCAGCCGCTCATGCGGGCTGTCGCTCGCGACATCACCGAGAAGAAAAATCTTGAAGCGAAAATTATTCATGCACAGAGAATCGACAGCATAGGGAATCTGGCCGGCGGCGTAGCTCATGACTTCAACAACATTCTCACATCGATCCTGGGTTCCACTGCAATCATGAAGCGTAAAATGAAACGTGATGATCCATGGTATCGGTTTTCCGACATCATAGAAACTGCCGCCCGTCGGGGAGCTGGTTTGACACGGCAATTATTGACGTTTGCACGTAAGAACAATGTCCTCTTCCGCCCTGTCGCTGTGAATGATATTATTGAAGAGACACTCAGACTTTTTGAACGCAGTATCGATAAGACTATCAGTATCAGGAGAGACCTTACCGAGCAGGTCATTATCATCAACGGAGATGATGGACAGCTTCAACAATCCATTCTGAACCTGCTCATCAATGCCCGCGATGCCATGCCCGACGGCGGCACGATTACCGTGCAGAGCATTCAAAAACAAATTGAAGAAGATGCAACCGGATCTACCGAAACCCGTCGAGGTGATTTCATTGCTATATCGATTGCTGACACCGGCATCGGAATGGATAAGAATGTTCAGCAGCATATTTTCGAACCTTTTTTTACGACCAAAGATCAAGGAAAAGGAACGGGGCTTGGGCTTTCCGTAGTGTACGGTGTTGTCAACTCCCACAGCGGTTTCATTACCGTTCAGAGCGGGCCGCGTCAAGGATCGAAATTCACCATGCACTTTCCTATCCTGCCCATAACGGAAACGTTACAGCGCCAGATTCGGCATCCAAAACCTCTTCAGGGAACGGAGCATATCCTCATCATTGATGATGAAAAGGATGTGGCGAGTGTCATCGGAGGAATGCTGGAGAGTCTCGGATATCACGTCACCATCGTTGATAGCGGACGAAAAGCAATCAATCTCTATAAAAAGAAAAAACGATTTGATGTTGTCATTCTTGATCTCAACATGCCGAAAATGAGCGGTAAGGAAACCCTGGGAAGACTCAAGGAAATTGCACCAGATATACGTGTGGTCATTTCCTCCGGCTATAGCGACCGGGCGATGGATTCATCTCCCTGGCGTGAAGAGGTGAAAACCTTTCTTCAAAAACCTTACCAGATCGAAGAGCTTTCCCGAGCGATGCGCGATGCATTAGACGAGAGATAAAACTTCAACAATCCCGGATACGTAACCTCTTTTGCTTCAAGAGAGATTACTAGTGTCGTTTCTATTAAATAGCATTGTGTTTTTGAATTTGTGATTACAAATGGAAACGAGCATCCCGCTCGTAAAACGAGCGGGACCTTTTTGTATAGACTATCGACATAGAACACAAGATTTTTTTTTAAGCCGGAGGCTCATACTCTTTTGGCGTAGGAGGGGTACTAGCTGGATTTCATTCTCCTGCAGGTTTTCACCATAAAGAGATTATACGATTTCTCCCATCTCCATCAAGAAAACGAATAAGGAAAGAATGGGAGCTCTATCGAATTTGAATCGTAATTTCCGTTTGAACGGTCAACTCCTTTGTGCAATAGAGAGAGGAACTTCTTGAAACACAATTCCCCAACTAAAGTCTTATCTTGAAAGTGGTATGAATAATTACTACTATTTTTAAAGCGGACAACAACTTACCCAATACGCACTATGCAGCATTGAGCTTTTCTTTATGAACCTTGAACAATTCGGCGAAAAATTAAGACAAGCACGCGTCGAGAAGCAAATCTCCTTGATTGATATTTCTGCCGAAACTCGGATTAATTTCAAGTTCTTGGAAGCGATAGAAAGCGGTCAGTTCCATATTCTGCCGCAGACATACGTGCGGGCATTTCTCCGGGAATTCGCTCTCATGGTTGACCTTGATCCAACCGAGATCATGCAGGAGTATGATGTCGCGAGGCAGGAGATTCTTCCCCGGAAACCCGAAAAGACAGTACCATATTCCATTCAGGAGGACAGTGCTTCGGGAATTTACCGGCAATCCCTCTTTTCTCTTTCACCTTTTCAACGAAATATTTTTTTAGGGATGAGTCTCTTTGCTGCTCTCGTATTAGTAGGAGTGCTGGTGAATGTCAACCGAACCTCCGATTCTACCAAACCTGTGACAGAAGTGCCCTTCGATAACGTCATTCATGAAAGTGAAGCGGCATCGATTCCCCCTCCTTCTGCCGTTGTAGATTCTTTTCCTGTTGCCATCGCACCGAAAATCGATAGTCTCCGGCTTCAAATCACAACACTCGATTCTGTTTGGATTAGCCTTCTCATTGACGGAAAACAGGGAGAGGCGTATCTCTTCGGTCCGAATAGAAAACGATCATGGGTGGCCAAGGAACGATTTACTATTACCATGGGAAATGCCGGCGGGGCGACCTTCCAATTGAATGGTAAAGATATCGGAATTCTTGGAAAACGCGGCGCTGTTATTCGCAACACCATCATTACTGAAGCAACCTTAAAGAATTAGCCACCAGCATCGATAGGCTGGTATGAGCCCCTCCATCCAAAAAGAAATTGAAACACTCCGTGCGGAAATCGTTGATCATGATTACCGATACTATGCGCTTGCGCAGCCGATCATTTCCGATGAACAATATGACCAGCTCATGCACCGTTTGCAGGAGCTTGAACGAAAACATCCTGAATTCATCACACCGGATTCACCGACACAGCGTATTGGTGATCAGGTAGTAAAAGAGTTCCCCACCGTTACCCATGTCGTACCCATGCTGAGCCTTTCCAACACCTATAACGAAGAGGATCTGTATGATTTTGACCGCCGCGTGAGGGAAGGTTTAAGCGGCGACTCCTATCGCTATGTCTGTGAATTAAAATTTGACGGTGTTGCTGTCAGCTTGCGGTATGAACATGGCATATTGACACAAGGTGCGACACGCGGCGATGGCATTCATGGAGATGACATCACGCAAAATTTGAAAACGATCGGCTCTATCCCACTTCGACTTCGGGCTCTCCCCAAAGGATTACGTGTTGTGGAAGTGCGCGGTGAAGTGTATATGAAAAGAACTGACTTCCAGCGAATGAACGAAGAACGCCAGCTTGCCGGTGAAAAAACATTTGTGAATCCGCGCAATTCAGCGGCAGGAACACTTAAGCTTCAAAATCCCAAAATAGTCGCGTTACGTCCGCTCAATTTTATCGCCTACTTTCTCCGGAGTGATGATGCTCGGTTTACCGATCACAAAAAAAACCTCCAACTCCTCAAGGGTTTTGGTTTTTCCACAAGCGAGCACACAAAACTTTGCACCTCTCTTGATGAAGTGCTCGAATACTGGAAAGAATGGGAACGGCGTCGAGACGAACTTCCTTACGACATCGATGGCGTGGTAGTCAAGGTTGACTCTCTTCAACAGCAAGAGAGACTTGGCGCGGTAGCAAAGAGTCCGCGATGGGCGGTGGCGTTTAAATTTGCTTCCCGGAAAGCAGAAACAACTCTGAAAAGCATCACCCTTCAAGTTGGACGGCTTGGGACAATTACACCGGTTGCAGAACTTGAACCGGTATTCCTGGGAGGAAGTACGGTCTCCCGCGCCACTCTTCACAACGTAGATTATATCCGTGAGTTGGATATCCGCCCCGGCGATATTGTCGTTGTAGAAAAGGGGGGGGATGTTATTCCTAAAATAAGCGCTGCAGTTTCAGAAAAACGCACGGCCAAAATTCAACCGTTCCGATTCCCCAAGGAATGCCCGATATGCCATTCTATGCTTTTTCTGCCCGAGGGTGAAGCCAACTACTATTGCGAAAACAGCGATTGCCCGGCACAGGTCAAAGGACGGATAAAACATTTTGCCAGTCGCTCAGCGATGGACATCGAGGGTTTGGGTGAAGCTATTGTGGATCAATTTGTTAATATGGGATTTTTGCGAAATTGTGCCGATCTTTATGATCTCAGCACTCATCGATCAGAGCTTCTTTCTCTCGACGGGTGGGGGGAAAAAAGCATTCAAAATTTATTCAACGCCATTGAGGCGAGTAAAACCCGTCCTTTCAGCAGGGTAATTTTTGGACTTGGTATACGTCACATCGGAATAAATATTGCACAGCTTCTTGTTGATAATTTCCGTACAATTGAGCAACTTATAGGGGCAACGGAGTACGATCTGCAATCTATCCAAAGCGTTGGTCCAAGGATTGCAGAAAGCGTTGTTCGATTCTTTAACGATCAGCATAATAGGCGGATCATCGACCGCCTCAAAGCAGCCGGTGTGCACATGGCGAACCTGCGAAAGCATGCACGCATTTCCCGGCAATTTGCAGGAAAAAGTTTTGTGCTGACCGGTGCACTGGAATCGATGACGCGCGAGGAAGCTCGACAGAAGATAGAGTCCCTCGGCGGAAAGCTCGTTGCTCAAGTCAGTCGAAATACGGATTATGTTGTGGTTGGTTCTGAGGCAGGCTCTAAACGAAAGAAAGCAGAATCGCTCGGCATCCTGTTGCTTGACGAACAGAAGTTTCTTACTTTACTGCAGAACGAACACTGAAATTACTAAAACCATCATCACCCACTTACTCGTGAGGGTATTATGTCGAAAACTTCGTTCAGTCTTATCCTATCATTCCTTCTCATATTCCTTCTCGCTGCTCCGGTATGGGGTCAGACACGGGTTGGAAAATTCGGCGTTGGCGTTGACGGTTCTATGCAAATGCTTATGGGGGCAGGAGCCACCAATCCTTCAATCGGACTCGGGGGAGGCGTGAGTCTCAGTTATTCCGTTATGGAATATTTTGGGTTGCGCTGCAAGTTTGGCATAAATCAGCTCAGCTGGAAAGGCAAAAATACATTCTCTACCGTAACGGATCTTATGACGCTTAACCTCTATGCAAGCGCTGATCTCATGCCCAATAACAATATCAATCCCTTTATTCTGGCCGGCGGCGGTATGGTATTCTTCGATCCAAAAAATGATAATGGAACACGCGCAGGCGTTTCCAGCAGTGATATGAACTTTATTGGTGGAGTGGGTGCGGACTACTTCATCAACGAATTTTGGTCTGTCACACTGATGGCCGAATATGTCTTTACCGGATCACCCTATTTTGCCGGCAGCAATGTGCCCAACACCGGAAACGATAGCTTTCTTCGCGGAAGTCTTCAAGTTCGGTACTATTTCTTCGATCAGCCGTTTATTACAAGGCTGCTGGATGCCCAACGTGAGCGATCGAAGCGCAGTAAATAGCGCTTGTTGAATAGAGGTAACTATGTTGGAGGGTGTTCGTCTTAGAGTCGGATTATCATATTCGCGGGTACATTTTAGACGGAACCGAGACATTGTCATGAATTTTACCGATGCGATGACGCGATCGCGCAGAGCATTGGTTATTTTCCCGGAATCCACGCCAGATCATGAATCGATTTCAACCCTGTTCCGGTATTTACTGAGAAAATTTTCATCGGATGGAGTGATGGTGCTTCTTCGCAATGATCAGCTCCGTGCGATGGCCTCCACGCCTCCGATCAAAACACTCGTGTATTCATCAGACGACATCAACACCTGGTTTCTTCCAAGACGTGATTTGCTAAAAAAAATGGAAACCAATTCTTTCGATTTTGCATTAGACCTTAACGTGAAACTCTCTTTGCCTAGCGCCTTTCTTTGCAAAGCATCGAATGCGCCATTACGCGCCAGCTTTGCTAAACAAGGCGGTGATCAATTCTATAATTTACAGGTTCAGACCAAAGGGGCTGCCATTAATTCACAATCTTATCGAAGTCTTCTGAAATGTCTTGACATGTTTTAATGGAGTATGCGTATGCGTTTTGAAACCAAAAAAAACGGGGCTGCAACCATTCTCAAAATTCAAGAGCGCAAGCTTGATGCGACCATTTCACCGGAGCTCAAGGGAGAATTTCTTGTGCTGTGCAAACCTCAACTCAAAGATTTAATTATCGACCTATCGCACGTCGAGTTTTGCGACAGTAGCGGATTGAGTGCGCTCCTTATTGCGGAGCGAAAAATGCGTGAGAATGGCGGTGCGGTGAAGCTTGTTGGTGTGCATAAGAAAGTACTCTCTCTTTTAAAAATTTCCCACCTCGATCGTGCGTTTCAGATTTACGATACGCTCGCAAAAGCCGCCAAAGGTTGATGCAGCGCTTTCTGCATTCATCCGGAGTTTAACGTGGGGCTGAGCCCTCTCGACTGCCTTATTATTCTTCTCTATCTCGCTAGTATCACCGTTGCCGGCACCATCATCGCAAGGAAACAGCATACATCCCGTGACTATTTCCTCGGCGGGAAAAATATGTCATGGTGGTCTGTCGGATTTTCCATCGTCGCAAGCGAAACCAGCACACTTACATTCATTAGTGTTCCCGGGCTTGCCTACAGGAGCGACATGCATTTTCTGCAGCTCGCCGCGGGGTACTTCGTTGGGCGGCTTCTGGTCAGTTTCCTCTTTATTCCTGCATATTATAAGGGAGATCTGGAAACAGCCTACGACTTTATCGGCAGGCGCTTCGGTCTCTCTCTTCGAAAATTTGCCTCGTCCATTTTTATCATTACACGCGTTCTCGCCTCGGGCGTCCGCCTCTTCGCAACGGCCATTCCCGTTCATTTGATCACCGGATGGGATTATGCAACAAGCATTCTGTGCATTGGACTCTTTACGCTCCTGTATACATATCTTGGGGGATTGAAAGCTGTCGTCGCTATGGATGTCCTTCAGCTCTTCATTTATCTCGGCGGAGCAGTCATATCCATGATCATCATTCTCCAGCATCTGCCGAACGGATGGTTTGATGTTGTCAGCTTTGCCTCTCTCAGCGGACAGAGAAAATTTGAGATAGTGAATATGCACTATGGGACATCGTTCTGGGATTTTTTTCAAAGTCCCTATACACTTGCAGGTGGATTGATTGGAGGCACGTTTCTCTCCATGGCGTCCCATGGAACGGATCAGCTGCTGGTTCAGCGTCTTCTTGGCTGCCGCTCGCAGCGCGACAGCCAGCGGGCGTTAATGCTGGATGCATTGCTTATCGTACTTCAATTCGGTTTTTTCCTTCTCCTCGGACTTTGTCTTTATGCATTCTACGGCGGTGTTTCTTTTCAACAGCTCGGTTTGAGTTCATCAGACGAAATTTTCCCTAAATTCATCATCGAATCCCTTCCTGCAGGACTTGCAGGGCTTGTTGTCGCGGGTGTCTTCGCCTCTGCGATGGGAACCCTTTCATCTTCCATCAGTTCTCTCGCCTCTTCAACATTCCTGGATCTCTTCAAGACGACAAAGAAAGGAAAATCTCTGGACAGCCGGCAGGAGATCTGGTGGTCCCGTGCCTTCACATTCATTTGGGGGATTGTCCTCATCGGCGGTGCGATGATTTTTACGGATACAACGAATCCAGTGGTCGAACTCGGCCTGAAGATCGCATCCTTTACCTACGGTGGTCTTCTAGGTACGTTTTTCCTCGGTCTTTTTTCGAAACGACTCCGGCAGACAGACGCCGCTTTCGGATTCATCGCCGGCATTGCCGCGATGGTGATGATCCTGCAGTATACCAAGATCGATTTCACCTGGCACACGTTCTTCGGCTGCTCCGTTACGCTTCTCGCAGGCAACCTGAGCAGGATCCTCCGGGAGCACTTCTTTGCGACTTCACAAAAATAGATGTACTTTGAAGTAAATGATTCTGAACACTTCCGTTTGAATTCGCATGAAGAGCGAATCACGCATAGTTAAAAATGCAGTGAGGCGTGCCGAGGCCACCACAGTCCTCGATAGGCAGATCCGGAACTATTTGGAATTTCTCCGGCTGGAAAAGAATCTTGCGAAGCACACACTGACTTCATATGCATTTGATATTTCAAAATACCGATCGTTCCTCCATCATAAAGGAATCAAAAGCGTCTCTTCGATCAAAGAAGATGACATCAGTGCATTTCTTGCAATTCTTCATCGTCGGCAGCTTTCCCCGCGAAGCATCGCACGTACGCTCTCTGCCATTCGAGGATTCCACCGTTATCTTCTCGGTGAAGAAGAGGTTGCTCATGATCCTACACAAATCATCGACTCGCCAAAACAGGAAAAAAGCCTTCCGGATGTACTCAGCATTGCCGAGGTTGATGCGATCCTTGCACAACCGAACACCTCCGACCGGCTCGGCATCCGGGATCGTGCAATGCTGGAAACCCTCTATGCTACCGGTATCCGTGTCTCGGAACTTGTGAACCTTAAGCAATCAAATCTTGCGGTAGATGAAGGACTCATTCTTGTATACGGAAAAGGATCGAAGGAACGGTTAGTGCCGATAGGCCGGTCGGCCCGCCAATGGATCCATGAATACCAGATACAGTCTCGGATTCATCTCGCAGCACCGGGAAAATCGCTTGATTATCTCTTTCTCAACATCCGCGGCACAAAACTTACCCGCGATATGATCCGAAAACTAGTTGAGAAGTATGCGATCGCGGCAGGAATCGGGCGAAAGATCCATCCCCATACCTTTCGGCATTCCTTTGCCACGCATCTTCTCGAGGGGGGTGCCGATCTTCGCGCGGTGCAGGAAATGCTCGGCCATGCTGACATCTCCACAACACAAATCTATACACATATCGATCGCGAGTATCTCAAGGAAGTTCACCGCACATTTCATCCGCGCGGCTGAACTCCCATTGACGACGGCATCCACTTACTCTTTGCTGCACCCGCTTTTTTACATGTTTTGCGCTGTCTTTTCACTATGGAAAAAAAGGGCAGGATGAACATCCCGCCCTCTCTTGGCACCTTTTACGAGACTTCCCAAAAGTGTGTAGAATATCTCGAACGAGTTCCTACTGAACAATCTTGCCGGTGCGCAGTTCTTTGGCAATACGGTCTGCTTTATAGATTTGCTCCAGCCCTTCCAAAATGCCGACACTTTGCACTGACACCGAACGATTTTTCTCGTCCTCAAAAATCATATTGCCGGGCAGGCTTTCGATGTTTCCATCGAAGACCAACCCGACCACCTGTAGATTTTTATTGATCACCGGACTTCCGGAGTTGCCGCCAATAATATCATTCGTGGAGATAAAATTCATCGGCGTTTCCATTTTAAAGGTTGCCGGCGGATTCACCCATCGATCCGGCAAATTCCAAGGTTCCTTTTTTCCAAACGAATAATACCGATCGTACATTCCATAGAATGTCGTTGTTGGAGGAGCAACGGTTCCATTGTATTCATACGATTTCACAGTTCCATCCGCTATGCGCAGGGTAAATGTGGCATCCGGCGGAATGCTCGTTCCAAAAACCTCATAGAGAGCTTTTCCCAGAACCTGCACACGTGCCTGCAGCTTTTGTGTGAGTTCGTCCGATTGTCTCTGGAGTTCTGCCAGATGTGGTTGAACTGCGACAAAGAAGGAAATCAACGGATCGGTTGATGTGAACACACTCTTCGGATCTGAGAGAAGCGGTTCCATCTTTTCTTCGGATCCGATGACTGTTGCAACCGCAATTTCTTGTGCAGCCTGTTCCGGTGTCCTTCCTGCCATCAATTGGTCAAACGCTGCATTCTTTCCTCCCAAGGTACGGTTCATCACCGTTAATCGAAACACCAAGAGTTGTGTTTCGAGTTCAGGAACAAAATTCCGGGGAACGAGCTTTTCTTTGACATTCTTTGGCAGTGCGTCGTTCGCCAGCAGTGCTGCATCCACGAATTCAGCGGCAATGGAGAGATATCGGGCACTGGCGCGGCCGCGGAAACGAAGCGTATTCAATTCCGGAGTTATGGCATTCAACTGGGATTGATACTTTGCGATGTCGCTCCAGAGGTCGCCGTATTTTGCTTTTAAGGCGGTGTTGGAAAGAACCGCATTTCGAAACTTCTTCTCAAAATCCTTCTTCTTTGCCATCAATACCGGATTGGTTAAACCGCTCAAATATCCGGTCACCGCTTTTCGAGAATTTGCCAATCCAAAGATTGTATTGATGTATCTCAGCCGCGATTCAGGATGTTTTTCGACATAGTCAGAATAGTCGTTGCCAATGACTCGATATGCTTCTATGTTTGCCGGATAGGTGTTATCGCGGAGGTTTTCGAGTTGAGCAATCGTGAGCAAACGGCTGGTGCTCCCCGGATTTCCGATCACAAACACTGCCTCGCCTTCTTTGGCTCCCTCCTGGCTCAAGCGAAAGAAATTTTTCGTCCTGATCGGTTTACCGTTCTCATAGACACGGAAGAACGAGCAATCAAAATCGTATCGGGGATAGGTGAAGTTATCCGGATCTCCGCCGAAGAATCCCATCTGTTCTTCCGGTGCATAGACCAGCCGGACGTCGATATACCGCTTGTATACATAGAGCGAAAATCGCCCTCCATTATAGAACGACACAACACTGAAGATCAGAGAGTCCTGCGGTGCCTTTGTTTTTAAATCGGTCGAGTAACGTTTTTGTATCTCCTTCATTTTCGCATTGCGCTTGAAGACTTTTTCATTGTCTGTTGCACCGGACTCGAATGCTTGCTGAACTTCGGCAGTCACATCGTCTGTCAGAATCAATTGATCGACGTAAATGTTCGGTGCTCGGCGTTCTTCTTCCAGCGTTGCAGCATAGAAACCGGATTCTGCTAAACGCTCCCCCTCCCGATTGACACTATCTAACGCTGCACGCGCACAGTGATGATTCGTCATCACCAATCCATCTTCGGACACGAACGAAGCCGAGCAGCCCGGCAAGCGTAATGCAGAGAGCCTTGCTTTTTCAAACCACTCCTTGGTGGGGGTAAATTGATAGGTCTTTGCAAAATATTCCATCGGGGGAAAATCGAATGTCCACATTTTGCCGGTATCGAACTGCCCTGCCTGGACGGTATCGAGATTGATGGAACCAGGGATGTCGCTCCTCATAGCTTGCTGCGGCATGCACCCTGTGAACATCGCACCGATAGATAGGAACACTACGGCGTACTTCAAAACACGCATCATCGGTCACCTCTTCTTGTTGGGATATAATCTTATGACTATAAATAGTAATGAGAACAAAACGGCAATGCAAGAGATTTTGTTGCTCCAGCGTTCGGATAATTTTTGTTCTCTTGGAAATATTTTTCTACATTCTCCGGTGATGATACGCCGCCGGACATTCTCTCTTCAACGCCTTTTGTTTTTTGTACCCCTGCTTATACTCATGGAGCAGCCGGCCGCATCTCAGGAACATCACAGCAGCGTCTCGAGCACCTGGCTTATCCTGCAGACCATCCCGAGTCTGACGTGGATCAGTCTGCCGGCTCAGATAAATTTTGCATTGGAGTGGGAAGCAACTCCTGTGTTATACTCTTTCGGGATGAATAGACTGGATCCGCGATGGCATTTCATGAAAGTCACGCAGCCGGAGCGATTCGCCGGTTCGATGGAATTCAACATTTCCGCTCAATTGTATACAAGCAAGATCGGATCAAGCCATTGGGGATTTTCTGGCCAGATCGTGACTCATCTCCCGCTCATAGAGCGGGGTGAATATCTCGGTTTGCATTTGGGTGCCGCCCGCTACACGATTGCCGGTTTGTCGTCAACGTATCTCCTTGGAGGAGTCTCGACCCTGTTTGGTTTTCTTCATTACACCATCAAATACAGCCCTGTTGAGATCATCTGGATGCATTCGGTTGAGTTTCGGTTCTTCTGATATGAAACGAGGCCAATCATTCTTATGGCTTTTTGCCATGATCTGCTGGCTCATGATCTCCGGTTGTAATCCCCTGATCACTCGCTTCATTGCAAAATCATTCGAAGATATCCCTCGCGATGCCGAAACCGTCGCAACAAAAATCGAACACCCGATCCTTCCGCACGTTGGCCTTTCTATTCTCTGGGTTGGACATGCAACATGTCTGATTCAAATTGGCGATAAGGTGTTCCTCACCGATCCGATGTTCGGCAACACAGCAGGACTTATCTCCAAACGGAGAATAGAACCCGGGATTGCACCGTCGTCCATCGATAAACTTGACTTCATTCTTATCTCGCATATTCACTTCGACCACCTCCATTACGGCAGTTTAGAGATGCTGTCAAAAACTGCAGTGATGCTTATGCCTCCTGGAAGCAGAGAATATACCCCGGAGTTTGGTTTTTCCGATTATCGAGAATTGCATCCTTGGGAAATCTTTGAATCCGGCGGTGTACGAATCACCGCTGTCCCGGTGAACCATTTTAACGGACGGTACGGATTTGATGCCAGCTGGTCGGAGTCTGATACGTTTACCGGATATGTTCTTGAGTATCAGGGAAAAACAGTATTCTTTGCCGGCGACACCGGGTACGATTCTGAAAAGTTCAAAGAGATCGGAAAACGATTCACGATCGATGCCGCATTGATTCCTATTGCTCCGATTGAACCGCGTGATTTTATGCGGCGCTTCCATACCGATCCTCAAGAAGCGCTGCAGGTCTTTGAAGACGCGCATGCAAAAACGATGATCCCCATTCATCATCGTACATTTGTGCAAGGGTTGGACTCATCGCTGACGTACGCACAAGATCAATTAAAACACCTGGTCTCGGAACAGCACTTGGAAGGGCGCGTACTGATTCTCAATGTCGGAGAGCAAAAAATTCTTATTCCTTAAAGGTTCCGTCTCCTACCGAAGTATCACCACAGGCAGATCCCTCATGGAATCGACAATGAAATCTGGCCATCAGTAATCAATTTGTCTGCGGCCGAATGCACTCTGGGACATTCGGATTCCGGTAGTCTTTGCGTACTGTCATTCTCATCTCATGCTTTTTTGTTCACGCCACCAGAATAGTAAGATTTCTTCAAGAATTTCCCTTCTTTTCGTTGATTCTCCCTCAACTTCTCATTACATTTCCACGTCATCATGAGGCACGCTTTTTGGTAATGGTCGAATGAACATCGCAGTCTTCGCCTCCGGGCGCGGCTCAAATTTTCAGGCAATACTCAACGCGATCGATGCCGGTCTCCTTCCGGCCCGCATTGCCGTCCTCATCAGCAATAAATCTGATGCTGGTGCGTTTGAGATTGCACGTGCACGAAATATTCCGACCAGTCATCTCTCACTGAAACTCTTTGCATCAGAAGAGAAGTTTGCCGAAGCGATGTTGCATGTGCTCTCTGAACATCAGACCGAATTTATAGCGCTTGCGGGATATCTAAAAAGAATTCCCGTGCAGGTTGTTCTGCAGTACCACAATCGGATGGCGAATATTCATCCGGCGCTGCTTCCGGCATTTGGCGGTGCGGGCATGTATGGTCATTATGTGCACGAAGCGGTCCTTGCGAGCGGTGTGAAAGTCTCGGGCGCCACTGTTCATGTTGTCAACGAGGAGTTCGATCGCGGTCCGATTATCATGCAGAAGACTGTTGATATCAATCCTGAGGATACACCGGACTCACTGGCAGCAAAAGTATTAACTGTTGAACATGAAATTTTTCCTTTGGCGTTGAAAGCATTTGCCGAGGGACGAGTAAGGTTTGAAGGGAAAAAAGCTTGGATAATATCATAATCCTTGATCCGTTCTCAAAGGCACCGGCATCGAAGAACAACAACCTGGTGAAAATCCGGCGTGCGCTCATCAGCGTATCCGATAAAAAAGGAATTGTGGAGTTTACCAAGGCATTAAAGGAATTCGGTGTCGAAATCATTTCTACCGGCGGTACGTTTACAGCACTCAAAAATGCCGGTATCGATGTGAAGCAGGTCTCTGATGTGACCGGATTTCCTGAGATTTTGGACGGCCGTGTGAAGACATTGCATCCGAAGATTCATGGCGGAATTCTCGCGGTACCTGAGAATCCTCTGCATCGAGACCAGCTGCAGCAGCACCAGATCGAACCCATCGACCTCGTCGTTGTGAACCTGTATCCCTTTGAACAAACGATTGCTAACGAGAACGTCAAGCTTGACGATGCTATTGAACAAATCGATATTGGCGGACCTGCAATGGTCCGTTCCTCTTCGAAAAATTTTAAATACACGGCAATACTTGTAAATCCCGATCTCTATGGCATTGTGTTGGAAGAGATGCACGAACATGATGGAGCGCTGACTATCCAGACCCGTTTCAATCTAGCATGCCGGGCATTCCAGCACACGGCACATTATGATTCGGTTATTGCCTCGTACCTTTCCGGACTAACGCCGCAGAGCAAGCTGCCGGATGCACTTACGCTCTCGCTCATGAAAGAACAGCCGATGCGGTACGGGGAGAACCCTCATCAATCAGCGGCCCTGTACGGAAAATTTGGCGAGCACTTTCAAAAGCTGCATGGGAAGGAGCTTTCCTATAACAATATTCTCGATATTCATGCAGCCGCTATGCTTTGTTCCGAATTTGACGAACCCACCGTAGTAATCGTGAAGCACAATAATCCATGCGGTGTCGCCACGGACCTCTCACTCGTTGAAGCCTATAGGAAAGCACTGGCAACAGATTCCAAATCGGCATTTGGCGGTATTGTCTGCGTGAACCGACCGCTCGATCATGCCACCGCTGAATCTATCAATGAGATTTTCACAGAAGTTATTATCGCTCCGGAATATGAAAAAGGAGTATTAGAATTCCTCACGAAGAAAAAGGATCGGCGGTTGATGAAACAAATCTCCAACCTCCGGAAAGTCCGCGAATTGGACGTTCGGAGAGTTGTCGGCGGCTTGCTAGTCCAAGATCCCGATCAGCGCCGCATGCATCCGAGCGAACTTAAGGTCGTCTCCAAACGCCCGCCGACGGACGAAGAAATGCAGGCATTACTGTTTGCCTGGCGCATTGCAAAGTATGTCAAATCGAATGCCATCGTCTATGCATTGGGCGATCGGACTCTTGGAATCGGCGCCGGACAGATGTCGCGGGTCGATTCCTCCAAGATCGCCGCGATGAAGGCCGCAGATGCAGGATTTGATCTCCATGGCTGTGCAGTATCCTCGGATGCGTTCTTCCCCTTTGCCGACGGCCTGCTGGAAGCAGTGAAGGTTGGCGCCACGGCAGTGATACAACCCGGCGGTTCCGTTCGCGACGAGGAAGTGATCAGCGCTGCAAACGAGCATGATGTAGCAATGGTGTTTACCGGCGTAAGACATTTTAGGCATTAACGATAGTTCATTTGTTTCGCACATTTTTTCATTAGGTATTGGATTCTCATGGGACTCTTTTCATTATTTTCTGCAGACCTTGCCATCGACCTTGGCACGGCAAATACTGTCATCTGGATGAAGGGTAAAGGGATCATTCTCAATGAACCCTCTATCGTCGCATTCGACCGGAATACCAAACGCATCATCGCCATCGGCAACGAAGCGAGAGAAATGCTCGGCCGCACGCATAAGGATATCCGTACGATTCGTCCTATGAAGGACGGTGTCATTGCCGATTTCGAAATCGCGGAGGGGATGCTGCGTGAGTTCATCAAAAAAATTAGTGCCGGATGGGTGCCCAGCAGACGAATCATCGTATCGGTTCCATCCGGAATTACGGAAGTGGAAAAGCGGGCTGTCCGTGATTCTGCCGAGCATGCCGGAGCGAAAGAAGTCCACCTGCTTGCCGAGCCCATGGCAGCAGCGATCGGTATCGGTCTGGATGTTGATGCGCCTGTGGGCAATATGGTTGTCGATATCGGCGGTGGTACGACAGAAATTGCCGTCATTGCACTTTCCGGCATTGTCAATGAAGAATCGCGGCGTGTCGCCGGTGATGAGATGAACAATGCTATCATTCAATTCTTCAAGCGAAACCACAATATTCTTATTGGCGAACGGACTGCAGAAGCTATTAAGTGCGAAGTCGGGTCGGCCATGCCTCTCAAAGAAGAGATCACTATTCAGGTGAAAGGTCGCGACCTGGTGAACGGCGTGCCGAAAACAACGGAAGTGAGTTCCGTGGAAATCCGTGAAGCACTCAACGAACCCATCGCTCAAATCGTCGAGGGAGTGAAGGTCACTCTCGAACGGACTCCTCCTGAGCTTTCCGCCGATATTCTCGACCGCGGCATCATGCTCACCGGCGGCGGCGCATTGTTGAAAGGTCTTGACGAACGCCTCCGCCTTGAAACCAACCTTCCGGTCCACGTCGCCGAAGAACCACTCCTCGCTGTCGTGCGGGGCACCGGTAAGGTCATGGAGAACCTGGACAAGTACTCCAAGGTCCTGTTGAAGGGAAAAAGATACTAGTGATGGAAGATTGGAGATACGGGATTTGAGATCATAATTATTTCATCTCTATATCTTCAATCAAAAATCTACGATCCTTATCATGCTTCAACGCCTCTATGATATCCTGTACGAATTTCGCGAGTATGCAATTCTTTGCAGTTTAGTCGCACTTTCATTGATCCTGCTGGCATTGAACGACAACCCACAGATCCAGCGGATCAGATCTCTTGCAACAGTGATGTTCGGCATAGCCCAGGAACAGATCAGTTTCATCCCGGCATATATCGGATTAAAGACGGAAAACGAGCTGCTCCGCCGGACCAATATTGAACTCGCCGACGAAACTCAACGGCTGCGTGAAGCAAAACTTGAGAATCTCCGGTTACGTCATTTGATCGGTATGAAAGATCTGGTGCCGTACAAACTCACTGCCGGCCGGGTCATCAACAAGAATCTTACACTCCTCCGGAATACACTGACTCTCGATGTGGGATTTCAGGACGGGATTCTCCCGCATATGCCCGTGGTCAGTGATGCCGGTCTCGTGGGACTCGTGAAAGCCGTGACAGAACATTATTCTGTTGTCAATATTCTTCTCAACACGGAATTCCGTGCAAGTGCAAAAATTCAGCGGAGCCGCGTCGACGGTATAGTTGCCTGGGACGGGAAAGCGCTCGCCCTTAAGAATGTTCCGAAAATGCGTGATATCAAAATCGGGGATGTCGTTGCAACATCAGAATACAGCAGTACTTTTCCATCCGATATCCGGATCGGATTGGTGAGCGACATTCGTGAACAAGCAAGCTCACTGTTTAAATCCATCACGATCACTCCGGGAGTGGACTTTGTCAAACTGGAAGAAGTCTTTGTTGCACACTATACACCCGACGGAGAACGGGCTGACGTAGAACAGCGTCCTGCCCAACGCTCAGGCAGGTAATGGATTCCGTCATTCCTCCTTCATTTCCTTATCTTGCATCTTGCTCGTTTTTCCGTTACTTTAATGACTTAGGGTAAATTCCCCGCCGCTTGCGGCGAAAAAAGCGTACGTT
>CAZYYD010000036.1:0-46186 GCA_964651225.1 uncultured Ignavibacteriaceae bacterium | reverse complement strand
ATATCTTAAACCATTGTAAAAAGTACAAGATTAATTATTTGGATCGGCACTAGTTACTGCTCTTGCCATCGTTACCGCGTACGTACTTGGGCACATTGTTGCTGTAATATCTAGCCTCATACTTGAAAGACTTTTGGTGGAAAAATGGTTGAGATATCCCGGCCAAAACCTCTTTGTTGAATCTCAACAAAAATCAATGTCAGCACCAAAAACACTGTTTGGGCGGTTGCAAGCATTTGTATGGAGACACATTTTCCCAAAATATCAGATTGTAAACCTGTAGAATACCATATGATGCATTTGAAATGTTTCTGCTATCGAGAATCCCACCTGCTTTGCGGCCGTAAGAATTTCATTGGTTTTCAGACGATGTTCTACAGGCGGACCGCTTTCTTCCTGTTTGTATGGCCATTCGAGGATGCAGACTTTTTGCTTCGCGACACGTTTGGCTTCAGAAAGTGCTTTGATCATATTGTCAGATTCATGCAGCACATGACCCAAAAAGACGATATCAAATGAGTGGTCCTTGAATGGAATTTCCTCAATGGTTCCGTGGAGAAATGTTCCAGTTGGAACAAACTCTTTTGCCGCCTTCAGCATTTCAGGATTGGGATCAATCCCTGTGACGCTTAATCCTCCGCTTGAAAAAGCTTCTGCGAATATCCCGCTGCCTGTTCCAATGTCTAACACATTATTAGCCTGATTGCCGTCAAGACAGAGATCAACAACCCGATCAACTTCCAGGAGTGAAACCCGTTGCGGTGCTCGGAGGCGTTCAATATTTCCTTGAAACCTGCGGTCGTGCATAAATCCCTTTCTTAAGAATTGCTATTTCCCCAATATTGTAAAATCAGTCCCTCAATATGTCTTTCGAGCGCTTTCCGGACAAGTGTACTCAGACAAGTCTGTTCAAATCGAGTACATGACGATTCAGCAAGCCGTAGTGCTTCCAGGCGCGAAGATGCAGAGTGGATACGATCTTCTATATCGGCACAATATTCTGCGATAAGTTCGGACTGACGATTTGTATTCAATCGCTCAAACCGTTCGTCAGTCAATAATTCTTCGTTAAATTCCATAGATGAACTCTTGCCCTGTAGTGCTGCCTTATGAACTGAGGGGAAGAGAAATAGTGAATGTTGATCCCCGAGAAACATCACTCTTCACCCGGATACTTCCTTGATGCTGGGATATAATCTGCTGTGTAATGGCCAATCCCATCCCACTGCCATTTGGTTTCGTAGTAAAATATAAATTAAATATTTTCTCAAGATGCTCTTGGAGTATACCCTTCCCTGAATCTTGAATCTCCATAAGAAGTGATGATCCTTTTCTGAATACACTCAGCGCAATAATTCCTCGAGCAGGCGTTGCATCAAGGGCATTCTGTAAAAGATTGAGGACGGCTTGAGTCAAGGTATTATGATCTAACCTTGCTGCTCCGTGATAATCGCAGAGGGATTCAAATTGAACGTTTTTTGCTGCTGCTTGACCCTGGAATAAGGTCGACACATGGGTCACAAATTGTTGAACTGAGACTTCAGCAAGTTTCAATTTGGGCGGACGAGAAAACCTCAGAAACTGTTGAATAATACCATTCACCCGGGCTGATTCTTTTTTGAGAACCTGTGTTAACGAACGATATTCTTTTAAGCCGCTGCGTGGGGTAAATTCCTTTTCAAACCGCTGCGCAATCATCGAGATGGCATTGAGAGGATTCCGAATTTCGTGTGCAACCCCGGAGGCGAGTTCGCCCATCGCGGATAGCTTTTCTTTGCGCTGAATCTCCTGCTCGAACTGCCGTGCTTCCGTAAGGTCTTTAATCACCGCAGTGCGGCTTTCCATAAGGCGGTCCGGAGTATGGGTTGAAGAAAGTGACACGGAGACATAGTGCACTCTTCCCGCGGAACATTCAAGAGTTAATTCTGATCCTGTTCCGGAGAATATCGCCAACAAGCATCTGCCTATGGTTGATGATAGTACGTCAATATGTTTCCCTATCAGATCGTTTGCCTTCGTATCGAATAAAACTTCCGCCTGTTGGTTGAATAGCGTGATCTGATTTTGCGCATCCAGGGTGATGACCGCGTCGCGCATGTTTGCCAAAATACTTCCCGTGAACGATTGCATCTGTGTATATTTCCGTGAAACACTTCGATAATGCTGATTCACAACAATAGCGCTGAAAACCAATATTCCCAGGACAACCAGGACAATCGACATAATCAACATTCTTCGCGTCATTCGCGCTTCCGTTGAACGAAGTTCATCCATTGAAAGACCGATGCGTAGTACTCCAACGGCAGAACCCTCGATGGAAAGCCGGCGAACCACTTCGAAACTCTCGCGGTCATGAAAGGGGACCTGGCGCGTGATGACCGTATCTTGTTGAAGGGCGACAGCAAGCGCCGTGTCCTGTTCAATGCTTGAAATTTCCTTCACCTGCTTTGTCGCAGCAAGTATGCCCTCTCTATCCTGAATGACAACATAATCGATGCCGGTATTATCGCTCAAATCGTTGATAAATTTTCCAATACCAATTCGCTTCCGAAACTCCACCAATTCATTCGCGTCGACATTCAACACGATGGCTCCTCCAGCTGGATGCGTCCGCCTGATTGCTACGGCAAACCGCTCTCCTTCTTCAAATCGTGCCTGTTTCAGCCCGATAATGAGACGGTCTGTTTCTCCCTTGAGAATGGGACGCAATATTTCACGCGGATTATTTTTTTCCTTCAGGGATGCATGTTCGTCACGCTGCATATGACTGCCGAGGATCCGTTTGCCATGCCGATTGATAATATTGATCCGATAGATGGAATTTGTGGAACATAACTGCTGAAGAAGGGCCTGGGTCAATTGGCCAGTGCTGTCTAACTGTGCAATGTACAAAGCGTTGTTGAGCAGCCGGTCGGTCATTTGAAGTTCGACCTGCTCCGTGGAAAGCACCACATTGCTGCTGCTGCGCTCGATGGTTTCGGCAAGCGAAAGCGAATGTTCCCGCAAGACATGCAGCAGTTCGGTGCGGCTTTGACTTAGTTCGATGAATGCAGAGCCGAACATCAGCAATGCCACCGCTATCGTGATAGCAATGATATATCGCGGCTGAATGTGCGATAGGTATCTCATAGATTAGGCTTTCTGTATATATATGAGATGCAGAATTCTCCATAAAGATACAACAAAAAAGCCTTCAATACGTGAAGGCTTTCCGTTCAATGAAAATGGAGGAGTATCGAACTATGATTAAAACGGTACAGACAATCCGATAGAAAACGCATGATTGGTATAATCATAAAATGATGCATTAGAGACATTGATAATATAATCGTACGACGCGTTAAGTGTAAGACCCAGGGACTCGAATTCCTTCAGGAATTGCAGTGACACTAATGTGCGCGTATCGCTGCGCTGTCCTGAGACAAGATTATCTGCCAGATCGTATGCCGCGAGATTGGAATAGAGTTTATTCTGAATGCTTCCGACGAACCGAAGACGTATGTCAGACGAGATAACCTGTGTGAGCATTCCGCTCAATTGCAGTCCTTCATAGCCATAATGGTCATCGAACAGTGCATCATCGGAAATTGTGCCATACGCAGAAACAAGATAGCGGGATTCTGTTTGAATGTTCCATTGGTATTGTGCTGTGAGCGAAAGTCCTGTGTTCTCAAAGATCGATTGCCCAACTCGCACCATCCCTATGAGTTGTGTAACACTCGGGGATGACAGGCTGGACTGGCTACGGCCCCGACCTATGCCGCTGCTTGCCATGGTCGAATCAAAATTCGCAGTGGAATAAATCTTCATTCCGATAATCGCGTGAGCGATCACTGTCGTTCTTGTGCTGAAGTATGCCGCACCTTCTGTGCTGACGACATGCTCCAGATAATTAAATGCCGGTAACTCGTTGAACCTGACATAATTGAATGCATACGTCCCCTCCCCTTTCAATGTCTCAGTAAAGAAATGCTGCAATTGAAGTGATCCGTTATATATCTGATGGTTATAGATCGTGTAATCACCACGGTCGAGTCGGGAAGAAAACCCAGCGCTTGTTGTCAACGTACTCGCATCCTCCTCGCCGAATCTCCATTCATGGTCAACATTCACTTGATGTGTAGAGAACGAACGGTCGATGACTTGTGAATAATAGCTGAGACCTCCTGTATAGGATAACCCCGTTTCGGTTTGGTCAGAACTCCATCCATATCCGGTGTTGATTGACCCGGAAGCTATCCGATCGACAATGTGCAGATAATTGTTATCGATGTTATTGTCCACCATCGTTCCCAAGTTCGCCTCAACCGTGAATTGGGCAAGGGCGGGTGCAGCAAAAATTCCTAATAGAAGCATCAAAATCATCGTCCTCATTTTCGACCTCCGCGGTATTGCTTGCCTGTTCCGGTAGAGGTTTTAGTAGCATCGGTCTGATTCTTCACTTTCATCTTTCCTTCACCGTGCTTTCCACGTCCGAATCCTAGTCCCTTCGCACGATGATCGCAAATGCCATCGCCGTCTGCGTCAATGAATCGATCCATTTTTTGTTTTTTCTCCTGATTCCGTTTCTGTGCTGTTGAATCTTGAGTTTGACCAAATGCTGCTGCTGTCAACAGAACGAGGAGCGAGGTGTATATGATTGATTTCATTTCGTTTCTTTCATGAAAAGTGGCTTTCGGAAGGTATCTCTGTCATAAGTTGAGATCCTTCCGAAAGTGTATTGATGATTTACTTTTTGCCGCCGCGGTATCCTTTGGGGCCTGTGCCGTCGCAAGTACCAGTTCCTGTGCCAGTTCCTTTACCAGCGCCATATCCTGTTCCGTCTTTCGGCCCGACACCCTGATTGCCTGTACCGTTTCCTGGACCTTTTCCTTTGACACGGTTGCCTTGCATCCCGGCTTTAGTTCCGAAGTTATCACAAACACCATCGCCGTCAGCATCCACAAAATTTGCACCTCGCTGCGCTTTGGTAACGCTTTGCGTCTGCACTTTAGCAGCCGTTTTGGTCTGCTCCTTCGTCGCCGTTTGCGCAAATCCGATGGCTGCCACAACGGCAAGTGCGATTGCTGTGTTGATGATCCGTTTCATATTGTTCTCCTTATGTATATTGTTAGTTGATTTGTTAGTTGAACATTGTTTGTTCTGAACCTATCTGTTCAATTGGCGTGCCAGGACAAAGAAGGAGAAATTGAAATGAAAACAGGGAATTGAGGCTGTTGAATTACAGATTGACGACGAAGATGCCGAATGCATTCGACAATAATGTCGAAGAGCCGCACAGCGACGGAATCTTATATGCTGATCCACCACATACTATAGAACTCTGCCATAGTGAATGATATCCTGTGATCAAATCTCATGCACCGAAGGCATAGAGCAGCATCCCGATTCCCAATCCAAAGACAAGATTAAACATTTTAATAAGGAATGAATCTTTCACTGAATAAGAAAGCATCGGCAGCATACTGTGTCCATCCTGTACGAATGAACTTGTGAAGAGAACGGAAAATGGAATCAAACCATTCGCAAACATGGTAACAAAGAGAAGATGGGGACCTGACTCAGGGATAAGGCCGATGACTGCTCCAATGAGAAGAAGAACAAATGTGTACTGTGAGCTTATCTTATCGAGATGCCAATAGTGCATACCAAATTCTACAATGATCAATGCGCCAAATGTCCAAAGAGCGGTTTTCCAGAGATGCCGGCGAATGATGTGCCCCCAGATGTGTTCTTTGACATAGTGTATTATTCCTTTTTCGTTGCTATGCACAACGGATTCTGGGCAATCCTGGCAAGTCCGGATTTTTGCCTTTTTCACAATCTTGTCAGTTCCCCAAGCAGTGATGATACCAAGTACAAATAACATCGCAAATAAAATCAAAGCCGTTTTAGGAAACATGGCTATCATAACAAATGCTTCATCTCCTGATGCTGCCGCCATAGAACCAACAAGTGCACCGAAACTAATCATGCCATGGATGTAGAGCGAGACATTAGTGAATCCTCCTACACATCCAGGCATGGTACCAATAAAGGAACTGATGATATATTGCCGCCATTGATGTCCTTGTTTGAGGAGGAGAGCAACTTTACCCCGTGTCCAAACATTGAGTACATCTACAGCAACCATCATCAGTAATACTAAAAGAGTAACCTGTATAGTCTCTCCTAAAACTTTTACTATGATGGATTGCATAGTATTACCCTTGTGGATAAAAGAGAACCAACCTCTCGATGTAAGTTATGAGGGGTTGGTTCGTATCAACATGATTTATTTCTTTAAGATTGTGCTCAGAACTTTTTCTTTATCGATCTTCTTTGTGCAGAAGAACCAGTCATAGCAATGCACATCTTCCTGTTTTTTCTCCATGCGTTCTTTGGCTACACCACAAGAACCCGCGGTCGGTACGATGACCTCGTCGCCGGGACGCCAGTCGGCTGGAGTAGCGACAGAAAATGCATCCGCTGTTTGTAGTGCGATGACTACACGATAGAGCTCATCAAAATTGCGGCCAAGGCTGAGTGGATAATAGATGATGGTGCGTATCATGCCTTTCGGATCAATTACGAAAACAGCACGAACAGCTTTCGTGTTGCTTTCGCCGGGCTGAATCATTCCATACTTCTTCGCAACTTCCATGGTGATGTCTTCGATCAACGGGAAGTTGACTTCCACGTTTTTCATCCCCTTATATTCGATCTTCTCTTTGATAGTACGCAGCCATGCAATATGGCTGTACAAACCATCTACGGATAAGCCGACGAGTTTACAATTTGCTTTTGCGAATTGATTTTCCATTGATGCAAACGTCATAAATTCCGATGTACAAACCGGTGTAAAATCTGCCGGATGGCTGAAGAGAATGACCCAACTTCCTGAATATTGTTCGGGAAAATTGATCTCTCCCTGTGTTGTGACTGCCTTGAATGCGGGGGCTTTTTCACCGATGCGAGGCATCGAGATAGGTTGATTGGTTGTGTCCATGGTGGATCTCCTTATTTAGTGGTTATGAAAAGCGATGATTGTTCTTGGATAGGAACCCTTCTATATTTTCATGAGATGCAAAAAAGGTATAAAACGGTTCATCGCACACTTCTTCCTCTTCGTTCTTCCCCTCCTCTTCGAGCCTAAAATAAATGATGTCTACAACCTTTCATTGAGTGTTTTAGTGTCAGTCATCAGAATCTCTGTTTAGTAATCAAGGGATAAAATCCTTCCCTTGGTAAATAAAAAGAATTGATCTCTTTGAGCAACTTTAACACCCGGCCGAAGATCCTGTTCTGCAATTCTTGCTATTTTCATACAAGTCGGGCAAGCAACGATAGGAACGTTCAATTCATTAAGACGTGTTAATAATTCGTGAAGCGATGGAAATCCGACCATGCTGATATTTTTTGCAGTTGAAGTCAGGACCTTCACGGCTTCAATATCGCAGTACACCAAAACATCTTTTTGTCCTTATGCACTGATAAGAACACTTACCCGACTTCAGGACATATGTATAATGATGCCCAGCTATAGTCATCTCAAAGTAACAATAGTACTAGAGTGGCTGCTAAAAATATAAGCATTACCAAAGAATAATAAAAAAGACCAATTCGCTCGTAAATCTGTTTCCCGTTTTTCTCTTTTACTTTGAAATCCATCCAAGATTTTGTATAGGTGTCTGTTTTAATACGGTAAGTTAAATGAAAAAATGTCGCACATACTAGAATTACTGAAATCCAAATGATGGCTTTGATAATTCCAAAAATAGAATAGAGCACTAGTAAGCTTGCTATAAGAAGAAATACTTTTACTTTTATCCACCACGTTGGTTGTAAAGTATGATTTTTAAGGAATTCGATATCTTTTTTTATTTCTTTGCCAACCATAACTTATCTTTTAAGTATTCTATGAAGACTCGGGATACTTATTATAACTGATGAAACGACCAGCAACCAACCATAAAACTTCCAGTCGATGCCTGGCGAATAATTCACTAAAAGAGCCCCGGAACCTATACCAAACCAAAGCATAAATCTCCAGAGTATACATACACCTGGCAACAGTGGATTCAGTAACTTTTTGACTCGAAGAACGGTGATAATGAATGACAAGAGAATAAGCAACCAGCCATATAATTCCCAATTGAGACTCTGTAAATAACTCGCTAGAAGAAATCCAAAACCTATACCAAATAAAAGTTTACAAAATATATATGTAACTAATAGAGATCTTGGCAGCTTTGTAAGATTTTGAATATTCTTGGTACGTATTTCAGCAAACCGGGTCATTTTTATTCTGTGATTGTAATAATGTGGGAAACGGCCGTTTTTTCATTGAGAATCTTGCGTTCCTTTTTTTAGCGTGTTGAGCGCCAGATGAATACATTCATATTTTGATGGGGGAATTTCTTCGAGAAATGCCAGGACGTCCAGAAAACCAATTCTTGATGCTTCGTGCAATGTTTTACCTTTGATCATTTCTGTTAAAGCTGATGCTGCTGCTTCCAATCCTCTACATCCAATATATTCATATTTGGCGTCGACAATTCTCCCTTTATCACATTTCATATATAAGATCAACATGTCGCCGCAATCTGATTGGTGTTGAGCGGTGATATCTGGGTTTTCTATCGTCCCGAAATTCAATTGTTGATCATGAAGACGTAATGCTTTCTCGGAATAACCTGGATTTGTAATGATTTTAAATGGATTTTGCTTGGGTTCCTCCATCGTACTGTTATTCCTGCTTGTTTGCGAAATAATAGTCAACTGCTTCGGTTATCTTCATACTGCTTTTTAATCCAGTGATGATTTTAATTCCAGCTTTCTTCAGCACTTCTTCTGCATTGCCGCCAACAGCACCGGTTAACACTACTTTAACATCATCGTTAATAATGATTTGTGCCGCCTTAGGTCCTGCGCCATGTTCCATGTTCTCTGCGGAATTAACAATTGCCTTTGTGTTTTTTGTTTGGTCATCAAACACTATAAAATAAGAACACCTGCCAAATATTTCAGAGACGAAAGAATCTGTAGATTGTCCTGTGGATGTTATTGCGATTTTCATTTCTGTTCCTTTATAATTGTAATGAATTCCATACTGTGATTATTTCTTGCGCAGCTTTACTTTCCGGGTATTCTAAAATACTTTTTTCTTGTTGAAGCGCATAAACAACTTTTTCATCAAATGGTATTTTTCCGATAAGCGGAATGTGCACACTCCGTATATACTCTTCAATTTCTTTTGCGATGTTAGCATTGAGATCGTATTTATTTATCACGACTACAGCAGGAATATGAAACGACTGTATCAAGAGTATAATTCGCTTCAAATCATGCAGGCCGGAAAGAGTTGGTTCTGTGATCAGCAGGGCTATATCTGCACCGGTAAGACTTGCGTTTACCGGACATCCAATACCCGGCGGGCCGTCAACGATAAACCATTTATTTCTTTCTCCATTATGCAAGAAGAACTCACTTGCTTTCTTTTTTATTTCGGTTACGAGTTTGCCGGAATTTCCTTCTCCTGGAAACAGCTTTGCGTGCAAAAATTTTATATCATCATTTGTTGTTGAATCATAGAGGTTTCCAGAAATCACTTTTTCAAAATCAATTGCATTGTCTGGACAAACTCTATAGCAAAAGCCGCACCCTTCGCAGAGAACTTCATCAACTGATAAATCTTTGATTGCTTCGAAACGGCATACTTCAGCACAAAGCCCGCACTGAGAGCATGCATCGTTGTTGATCGTAGCTTTTTTCCCGCCATAGAAGGGCAGTTCTTTTTTTACATTGGGTTTTAAGAGAATAAAGAGGTCCGCCGCATCAACATCACAATCAGCTATTATGTGATTTGCCGCTAATTTTGAAAAAGCTGCAGAGAGCGTGGTTTTCCCCGTTCCGCCTTTTCCGCTCAGAATTACTAATTGCTTCATTATTGGCTCTTTCGTCATCGCTGCTTTGTTACCCCCAATTCGTGCATTTGTAGAATTGCTTGAATGTTATCGAAAACATGGCGGAATGTTTCTTTAAAACGAGGAAGAGCGTCTATAAGTGGAATCCCTTGAGAATAATATTCCGCAATTGTTCTGTCGAATGGAATTTTTAGCAGAACAGGAATATTTTCAGTTTGGCAATACATATCGAGAGCCATGAATGTTTCATCATACTTATTGATTATAACGGTAAAGGGAATACCAAGGGAACGGACAACCTGCACTGCAAGTTCTAAATCGTTCAATCCAAACGGCGTCGACTCTGTAACGAGAATACAAAAATCAGAATCTTTTACTGCAGCGACCATGGAACATGATGTCCCCGGTGGAGCATCAATGATGTTTATCTGATCTGGAATTATTTCCTTCTTCACATGCCGTATTAACTGAGCGCCATGAGTTTCTCCGATATTTAACACTCCGTCAATAAAATCTATTGCCCCGGATTGTACGTTGCCTTTTCGGATTACACCCGTATTCTTTTCAATCTCTTCAATAGCATGCTCGGGACAAAAATAGCTGCAAACGCCGCATCCGTGGCACAGAGACTCTATTATCATTACATCTGATTTGAGGACAACGATTGCATTGAATTCACAAAATTCAGAACACTTCCCGCAAAACGTACACTT
Source organism: uncultured Ignavibacteriaceae bacterium (assembly GCA_964651225.1). Lineage (GTDB taxonomy): Bacteria > Bacteroidota > Ignavibacteria > UBA10030 > UBA10030 > Fen-1298. The sequence continues at coordinate 35,568 of CAZYYD010000036.1, read as the reverse complement.
AACCAAATCAATCTTAGGGAATTTTTTAGTGACATATCTTTGAGAAGAAATATTCGGCTTTAAGAGGATATGTCCATTGGGTTCTTCTACATCGCAGTCAACGTAAACCGAATGTTGAAGTGACAAAGCAAGACTAACGGCAATCGTTGTTTTTCCGGTACCGCCTTTTCCGCTTGCTATGGAAATTATCATTTCGCTTTCCTCATGGTAACCAGCATTTTGCCGGGAAGGGATTTGAAGTTTACCCCTTCGCTAAGATGCGTCAGCAATAGCGGGATATCGCTGACTCTTGTGCCAGCTACAGCATCGATACCGTATTCAAAAACAATTTTGCTTAATGGTGTAGAGGGCCCAAGCAAAATTTTATAAGCGCCTTTTTTACAATATGACATCACGCTGTCAAAGGTATGGTTTAAAAGCGTCATGGCGCTGATTGCCACAACATCGGCCTGAGGTAAAAGCTCCGGCTCTTTCTCGAGAGGCAAGTCGGAGGCATCCTTGGGGTTCAGTTCGAATACCCAGAGTTTACTTGTTATTTCCCGTATGCGCTCGGTAAATGGAAAATGCCCGATGACCGCCGCTGTTTTGCCAGCTGCTTTTTCCGCAATCAGCTGCTCTGCATTCAGTTCCTCGTAGTCGTTTTCCCGCAAAGCAGAGTTTATCGCTGCCATACCGATTGAAACTTCTATACCTCTTCCAGAAATTGCCAATTGAGCCAAATCTTTAATGTTCATACCTTTTATCCGGCCCGCGAATTTCGCTGGACCATAGCATTGATCGCTTCTTATAGTGGAAGCCAGCCCGCAACCAATCCTACCGTCGGCAAGGACGGAAACAACAGCCGTTGTAAAAAACCCTACATGTGCCTCCTGCACTTTTCCATCTGGAAGTAAGTTTATCAGTCTTTCTAATAATTGCATGGGATAATTATTTTTCTGTGTAAATTCCTCATACATAGAAGATTGAATAGATAACGAATGATCATATACCTTCTATAACTACTTTCTTTGCAATAAGGACGTTTTGAATAAGGCTTTTTGTTTTTGTGACTGAAAATCTTTTTTTTATCAGATATGATTCGATTTCTGAAAGTGAAACTTTTCCTTCTTCGTGTATATTGCCTTCAAGTGCATGAATATTGCCAATAATCTTAAAGCCTTCTTCTGTGAAATCAGCTAAAATAAGTTTGCCGTTTGAAGAAAGAATTCTTGACAATTCATCAACAACTTGATAAGGATTCTGCAAATGATGAACAACGTTGACAGAAAAAATTATGTCGAAGCTTCCATCTTTGAAGCTTGTGCGTTCTGCGTTCTCTATTCTGAAATCCGCTAAATGCTCTAATCCGAAATACGCCAAATTGAGTTTTGCGTAACGTTGTTCATCTGCTGATATGTCGAAGGTAACAAACGACTGCCCTTCTTTTGCCAATGCGAGCGCAAAGCGCCCTTTTCCAGTTCCAGCCTCAAGAATTTTACCACCAAGAGGTTTTGCTTGTTCGACAATAAAGTTTCTTTCCTTTTCTATGTCATAGCCATGACTTTTAAAGAGCGCCATGCGTTCTAAGTATTTATGGTGATTATCAAATATTTCTTTCCCCATGTCAGATTACTTTTGTGACATATCATCTAATAAGGACTCCAAGTCGTCTTCGTGTTCGACTTCATCTTTCATGATTTCAAGTGCAAGGTGATAGGTAATGACATCTTTTTCCTTTGTTGCTTCAGCGAGTTTCTTATATACTTCAATTGCGCACTGCTCGCCTTTTATATTCTGCTTCAAAAGAGTTTTTACCGAGGGATCATCAGGAGCGTCGTATCCACAATTAGTCATCTTATACCATTGATCGGGTTTCAGGATAGGGGTACCGCCAAGCTGAATGATCCTCTCGGTTAACATTCCTGCGTGCTTAAGTTCTTCTCCTGCGTGCTGTTCAAGTTCACCGATAACTGCGCCGCGCATTTGGCCGCGTGCAACTTTTGCGCCAATCCAATACTGATAATAGGCAAGCCATTCGTCGGCGAACGCCTTATTTAATAACGTAACAATATTTCCTACGTCTTTGCCGACCATTTCTTTCGCTTTCGTTCCCATACTATGCTCCTTTGTAAAATGTTTTAGTATTTCGTTTTAACAATTGTGATTGTGTTCTTGTGCACATGCTTCGTAGCCGTTCAACTTGCCTTGAATAAAAAGATTTAGTGCTTCCTCATAAAGAAGTCCGGGAGCTGTGATAACGGCAATGCCAAACTCGGCAAACTTAGCGATTGCTTTCTGTCCCATTCCTCCGGCAATAATTGTGTTAATATTAAATTGCTGTACATATCCGGGAATCTGGCATGCGCCGCTGTGTTGACCTGCCAACGGATTATCACGTGTTTCTTTCTTTAACACTTTTTTTCGTTCGTCCAGTTCGCATATATTGAATTTGGAACACCTGCCGAAGTGTTCGGCTACTTTTTCTTGAGTTCCATCTCCTTCAATCGCTATTGCTATTCGTTGGTTCATACGTATCCCTTCTTTAATTTTAAGTTGTCCATTATCAAAGAGCGGCTAGATTATCTATACCGCCCAACAATGTTTTTATGTGGTTACAAATGTGACTTAATTGCCGAATCTTCGTCCTTGTCCTTTGCGTTTATTACCGCCGTAGGAATTACCTTGACCGCCGCCGCGTGGTCGTCCACCGCGTCCGACTCCTAACACTTCCTTTGTCTCTTCGGTTTGTTTTGCAGTTTGAATATTCTGCGATTGTAAATTTCTGCAACGACCTCTTCTACCGCCGGTCATTGGCCCTTGTCCTTGTGGGCCCGTTCCATTTAAATTAGGCATGGTGAATCTCCTATCATTTATTGAGTAATATATTTGTTAATTTTTTCACTACTTCTTTTCACTTTTTTGTGGAGTTGCAAGTTTAGCCAGTTGTTCCTTTGTCAATGGGGTTCCATAGCCGACATATTGAATCTTTGGCTGTGCTGGATTAGAAATTGGTGTCCAATTTCCATTCTGATAGTCTTGATATATGGTACTATACGTTACACCATCGGCTACAGGGATAATCCCTTTTTTCTGATTGATCTTTCCATCTTTCAGCCACGTCAAATCAATTTTATTCTTTAGAATATCTTTGACATTATCTATAGCATGACAATCTTCGCATTTATCCCCATCTTTCTTAATGGAATGGCTGAATTGCGGAGCGAAGATGAGAAATGTTTTATTGTCGGGCATAACAAATGTCTGCATGTTCGCCGAAGTAACTTTTCCATTATAATTCATCAGGAATTTCCAATGAGCAATTGGCTGTGAGACTCTTTTCTTTTCCTTGAGCATAGTCTCAAAATGGCAATTCGTACAGCTTACAACCTGTCTTACATGACATGCTTTACAGTCCATTTTGTTGCCATGTATGGTATGAGAAACGCTTTTGGTTACCGAATCATGGCACTTCTCGCAGTTTACATCCATTGCACCTGGATCTTTCATAGACACATATTCTTTTCCATCACCGTGCATTTCGCGGGCGGTATGACAATCCATGCAATTCATTCCGCTGGCAAAATGAACATCGGGCGTATTATCTTCTTTATCAATTTTTCTTACTATACCCTCCCGTGCATGACAGCTTAAACATTTTGCCATGTCTTTTGTTTCGTCACGTGAATAGAATGATGTCTGATCGGTTGTTTTTTTGTGGCATTTGTCGCAAGAAGAAACATGGCAGTTCTGGCAATTTAATTCATTATATTTTATGCCGGTAACGGTCTCAAGTCCTCCCTGTGCTTTATCATACCAGTAAGACATTCCATGTGCTGTATAATGGAGACCTGAGAGAAACAGGCATTCGTCTTTTTTAATTTCCTGAGAATGTACTGTGATCGTAAATATTGATACGACAACAATTGAAAGAAGAAAAAATAATACTACTCTTCTTCTCAAACTTTCTTTGTTCACCATATCGTCCTCCTATGGTTAGTTGTAAGATATTCTTGTTTTTTCATTAGCCAAGGTTGGCTGAATGAACTCTTGCCATTCGGCTGTATTCCAAGTATTGAGTGCTTGATGTGTTAAATAATATTTTCCCGGAATTGGATGTGTGCCAACAACAACCCTTAACCCGTATTTTGTTTCAATAAATATTTTGAAATGAGATATGTACGGACACGGCGGATAACCCACCACCATTCCTGTCGCGAAATGAACAACCTCTGCACCGTTCTTTTTCATTTCTTCCGGTGCATATTCGATATTACCACCAGGACAGCCGCCGCATGTTGTGTATCCGACTAGCTCTACTTCTTTATCTTTGTAGATGTCGAAAGCGCCTTCCCTTTTTTGTATGGCTTTAAAGCATTTTCCACCGGCGCAGCTTTTATATCGATCACAGATGATAATTCCGATTTTTACTTTTTCCATATTTTCTCCAAAAATTATTTCTGGATGAATTATATATAGTTCAATTCGATTTCACGTACGATTGATTGGAATGCTTTTGTTACTTCACTGTCCGGTTTTTCAAGAACAATTGGTCTGCCTGCATCGCTGAGGACGCGAACATCACTATCTAAAGGGATAGAACCAAGAAACTGCACGTTCATTTCTTGTGCTAATTCCTTGCCTCCGTCTTTACCAAAAAGACCAATCTCTTTTCTGCAATGCGGACAAAGTAATGTGGACATATTCTCTACAATACCGACATGAGGGATGTTTAATTGTTTTGCCATGTTCACAGCGCGTTCTGCATCGATAACAGAAACTTGTTGCGGAGTTGTAACGATAACAGCATAATCAGGTTTCATTTGCTGGCCTATCGAAAGTATTTCATCTCCAGTGCCAGGAGGAAGGTCTGCAATCAGATAATCAAGCTCTTCCCATACAACATCGGCTAAAAATTGATTGATGACCTTTGAGCGCATCGGCCCTCTCCAGATCAGCGGTTGTCCTTTCTTAAGAAGCCCAGCCATTGAAATCATTTTCACGCCATGCTTTTCAAATGGAACCATTTGATCGCCTAGTATAATTGGGTTTTCATCAATGCCTAACATTTTGGGCACGTTGGGGCCTGTTATGTCTGCATCGAGAATTCCCGTCGAAAATCCTTTTAATTGAAATCCATACGCGAGATTTACTGCGACGGTTGTTTTTCCGACTCCGCCTTTGCCGCTGAACACAGCAATGCGGTGTTTTATTTTTGAGACTGTTTCCAAAATCCGTTTTGCTTCTTCTTCAAATGCTCTTTGTTTTTCTTGGTCATTCATCTGCTGCACTGTGTTTCTTCCTAAATTGATTGAACATAAGAACCCCTTTCCCTAGGGGGAAACTGGAGCGTTCCGCAATGACTTCGCATTTCACTTTGAAAAGGAAGTAGATTGGTCTCGTTTCGTTTATTAATGTTTCTAGGTTACCTTGTCCTTTTGCAATTACCATATCTGCTTTTGTGTACAACTCAAGAAATTCCGGGGTGCACTGCTTTAAATCTGTCCCTGCTATCGTGCTTCCGCTTTCCATTACTTCGCACAGGGAATCAATTCCGATTCGCTTTGCATCCTCAAGAGTAATATCATTTAGAATCGGTTTTGACCGGACTGCGAAAATGACCTTCTTCGGCGCAAGTTCAAGAAGAAGAAATTTATCGAATAGTGCTTCCTCATAGTTATCACCGATGTAGAGTATCAATCCGGCTTTTTTCAAGTCGTCTTTGAAACGGGGAAGCGAAGAGAGATCTATTCTATTTGAGGCTATTTGATTGATCTCATATTCAATGTCAAAATGAGAGTTAGCGCCGAGGTCAATGATATTGCCGATGATTGCAATTCTTAGAGCGGTGTCGAGCCTATCTTTAGATCCTTCTATCATCATCCTAAAAAATGTAACATATTTCTTGGCTGCCTTTCTATTTTCTTCCTTTATTCTTTTGTAAGGATTGACCACTCCCAGGTGTTTTTCAACAATGGACTGTATAGTCAAAGAGAACATCGGCGCGGTGTAATTCCGATCAACAGCATCCACAGATTTACAGACTTCTTTCACTATCTTCAGTTGAAGTTCCTTGTCATCTTTGTTGAAGAGTCGGGCGGCATTATATGCTTGATTGATTATACAGGGAATACAACGTGGATCAAATAACATAGTCTGCACTTCTTTTTATTAAGTTCCTATAAATTACCAGCGTGTAATTTGCGTTTTCTACTGTGCTTGACTTTTTTAAAATGTGTATCAAGCCAACCATTTTTTACGTGCTCTCTAGAATCAAAATGAGCTACATAGGGTTTGATATCTAATAACGGAGTGCCGTCAAGCATATCGACTTCTGAAAAAACAAGGATATTATCCTTTACCTCTTCCAATTTCACGATGGAAAATCCGATATGATTTGGCCTATGAGGGCTTCTTATTGAAAATATCCCATGCTCCTTATCCTCAAGGAACGGTTTACCAACAAGCCTTTCTTCTTTGGAGCAGTGAAAATGGTAAATTAAAATGAGATGTGAAAACCCTTCAATATCCCTAAGTCCATCTTGGTACCGTTTAAATAACTCTATGCGGCCTTTGACGTGCTTTTTAAAAGTACCCTGAATAGGAATTCCTTTCGGCTTCTTATAAGACGTATGAATTACTCCTATCGGTTTGAGCTTGATTTCTTTTTTCATATTAGAATGAGTATTCCTCTTTTTTCAGTCATCATTTTTATCTCACTTTATTAATGATGATTTATATATTTGAAACCAGCCAACAAATCCTAGAGCTATAAGCCCAAGAGATATCAACTGTGCCTCACTTAATCCAAAGGCAATTCGCGGATTGATGCGCAAGAACTCTATCGAAAATCTTTCAAGTCCGGCTAATATCAAATAGAACATAAATAACATTCCCGTTGGCAAAGGTTTTTTTCGGATGAACCAAAGGAATAAAAACATTACTCCGCAAATCAAGAATTCGTACACTGGAGTTGGATGGCACGGAATGTTATCTGGAACAATACCTCCTGGAAATCGATTGCAGATTTCCGGAAAGCCTCTGAAAGCCGCTGAAGGTGGAAATGTACCATGAGAATAATCCGTTCCCCACGGAAGTGTCGTAGGGAAGCCGTAATCACCATCACCTGAAAGGTGACATCCAATACGTGCAATTCCATATGCAAGGATCAAAGAAGGCGAAATTGCATCTGCAACAGTGAAAAAAGGAATCTGTTTTTTCTTTACATAAAAATATATCGCGAACGTAGCAAGTATGAATCCGCCGTAAAATGTTAATCCGCCAGGGTTGAATGCCATATCTATTGGATCAGCCGCAAATTCGCGCCAGTACTCCAACAGGTACAGTATTTTTGATCCTGCAACACCTGAAACTAGCGCTATTAATGTGATATTGTTTGCGATATTCGGATTAAGTTTCCGACGTTTGAATTCGCTGACAAGAAAGTAACTTCCGACAATGAAACCGGTTGCCAGCAATAAGCCGTAGCTATAAACTGTAAAGGGGCCAATCTGAAAGAGTCTAGGACACATAAATATTATTTCACCTATGATATAAGATGGGTCTTCCTGAAAAATATTTTTCCATCAAAATTGATTTGCGTGATCAATTTATTGTCGATCATGTGTTTCAATGTGTCCGGATCGCCATCTTTATTTTTAATAAATTTATTCAACGCTTCTTCAGTCATTGGATGCACGGACATAATTCCTAAGAGCTCTTCTTCAATGCTTCCCGCTCCTTTAAAATCATTTCCTTCAGGGAAGAATAACATCTCTGAATCAGTGATTCTATTCTTAAGGAAACTCGATATTTCAGAGAGTGTTGGAAGGTCGGGTGCTGCAACATAACTTTCTGCGGGCGGACGAACCGGAACCGCGAAGTATGATTTACTCCTCTTTAGATTTTTTAAATATCCACAGAGTTCTTCTAACTCAACAAGATTGTCATTAATATTTTTTGCCAGCATTGTTTCGGTAGTTAGGAGACCATGATAGGATTTTGAAAAGTCAACTATCCCGTTAAAAAGAGTATCGAATTTTAATCTCCCATGCGGTCTATCCAATCTTATCCATGTCGCTTCATTCACTGTGTCGACCTTTACAGATACATAATCTGCGAATGAAAGGCTCTCTTTGACGTCATCATTCCACAAAAGAGAGGAGTTTGTAAATACCGCAATTTTGTAACCTAATTCGCGAAGAAGCATGATTTCTTTCGAAAGGTTAACATCAAGTGTCGGTTCGCCGTTTGGAACTATACTGATATAATCAATATGAGTATGTTGTTCAGTTAATAGCTCAGTCTTTTTCTTAACAAGATCATATACTTCATGTGGACTTAAAAATTTACACCGATTTATTGAACACCGTGTAGTACGGCCGACTTGGCAATAGATGCAGTTGTATGTGCAAGCTTTATATTCCATAGTATTGATACCGAGACTATACCCCAATCTTCGTGACGGTACAGGCCCGAAAACAACGTTTCCGTTGGAAGAAGGATTAATAGGAATACTGTTCTCCTGATTGATGCACATCGTATCTATGAAAGAAGGATTTAAAAGAATGGTCTTCTCATAATTAGCGCAAATCGTTTCTATTTTCTTTTTGAAAACAGATTTTATCTTATTGAATTGAAGAGTCATATAAAATTGCTTATTAAAGAATAAGATTAAGTACTGTACCCGTTAAAAGTGCAACAATAATCATAATGAATGTAGCCTTCAGCGTATCTTTTATCCCTAATTCTTTTATTAAAACCATATATGTGGCAATACAAGGAAAATAAACCGCTAATATTGTCGAGCCAATTACTAATTGCTTTGTAGTAAGATTGAGTGGGCCTAACATTCCAATGGCGACATCTTTTCTTAAAAATCCGACTATTAAAGCAGAAGCGGCTTCTTTAGGAAGTCCCCATAGGCCGGTCAAGACGGGAGAAAACATATCAGCAAAGAAATCTATAATTTTTAGGGTATAAAGTACATTCACAAAAAGCACACCTAAAAGAACTAAAGGCAACGCTTCCTTCAGAAATCCAAATAAACGCATCCAAAGTTTTTTAAAAACAGCTTGAATTTGAGGTATCCGATAAGGAGGAATTTCAACTAATATCTCCGGACTCGTTCCCTTTAAAACCCTATTGAGAATTAAACCTTTGATAACCAAAAGCACAAAAAGAGTGAAGAATATAATCGCTACATATTCGCCTCCCCGCTGTCCAACCAAACCTACAATCATGGCAGTTTGAGCCATACAAGGAATGGCAATCGCCATTAAAGTAGCGGCAATAAATTTCTCACGCCTTTCTTCCAATATTCGGGTTGCTAATGCCCCTGGAACATTACATCCTAAACCTAAAATAAAAGGAATGATTGCATATCCGTGCAATCCTAAATGGTGCATAAAATTATCTACTAAAACTGCCAAACGAGGAAGATATCCGAAATCCTCTAATATCCCCAAGACCAAATAAAAGCTCACGATATATGGCAATACAATACCGATAGGTACAAAAAGTCCAGTTGTCAGCATACCAAAAGAAAGGCCAAAATCTATTTTGCCTTCGATAAGGTTGCCGATGAAAATATGATGCAAGAAAGTATGCTCGCCTAGAGATGTACTGAGACTCATCATTAAGGGCAACCAAAGATTTTTGAACAAAGGTTCAAATATATATCCTATAAGACTTTCTCCGATGAAACGAATTATCCAAAAGACACCAAAAATAATACATAGAGCAATTGGCAGCCCACTGAAAGGTTTAATACTTAAATCTTCTAATCTTTCTAAAAATGTGTGATGACGGTGAGTTAATTTCTGAGCCGCTTCCACAATTTTTCCTATTTTTTCCCATCTGTCACCATCAGAAGAGACGGGAATCTTTCCCGACTTTGCCTCTGGTATGCGACCAATTAATTCCTTGATACCTTCACTGGACAAACCGCAGGTATGAACTACTGGTACACCCAATTGCTCCTCTAACTTTTTGACATCAATATGGATACCACAATGCTTGGTGTCATCCCAAATATTTAAAGCAACGATTATAGGAATATTTCTTTCCAGCAATTCGAGTGTCAAATAAAGATTTCTCTCTAAATTTGTAGCATCCACAACATTGACAACTACATCACCCTCTTGTAACATCTGGACAGCTACTTCTTCGGCTTCGCAGGTAGGCTTTAAAGTATATGTTCCGGGAATATCTATAATCATTACATTTTTATCACCAAGTTTCATTTGCCCCTGGCTGAATTCTACTGTTGTTCCCGGATAGTTAGAGATTATTACTTTTACTCCAGTAAGCCTGGAAAAGATTGTGCTTTTGCCAACATTAGGATTACCTACTAGTAAAATCTTCTCTATTTGCATTTTTCCATCTCAACAAATATTTTTTTTGCTATTCCGAATCCAATAGCAACCTGCATATTGTCAATTTCTACAGTTTGTGGACCACGCCAGAAATGAGAACTTACCTTAGTTATTTTCTTACCAGGTCTTACTCCTAGACTTTGTAGTTTTCTTATGAGGCCGTGACCGCCCTGCATCTCTTTTACTATGCCTATTTCTCCTGGCTGCATTTGAGTTACATCTACAATCATTTGTTTTTATCTCTCTGCAATTACCGTGATACCTGCTTTCACTTTATCACCGGTTTTAACTTTTAAGTTCAAATATTCAGGTAAAGACAGATCAACCTGTGAACCCAGTCTAATCATTCCTATTCTCTGTCCCTGAATAACCTTATCGCCATTATTCACCCAGCATACTATTCTTCTTGCAAGTATACCTGCAATTTGTTTGATTTCAATGTTTCCCGGCTCTGTTGATAATTTTATTATGTTCTGTTCATTTTCAATTTCTGCTTTTTGATCATAGGCGGGCAAGAATTTGCCTTTTTTGTAGTTTATTGATGCTACTGTACCAAGAACTGGTGCTCTTTGAATATGTATATTCAATGGCGACATAAATATTTTTATTATCTGTCTGTCGCTATCTTTTTGGATCTCAAATATTCTTCCATCAGCAGGTGAAAGGACACGGTTATCATCGGTTACAATTATTCTTTCGGGGTCACGGTAGAAATACAGAACAAAAAGAGATACGATAAAGAAAACTCCAGAAAATAAATAGAGAGTTAGATGAAGCCATCCCCCAAAAAAGCAAGATATTACGGAACAGAAGAGAGCGAGAATCAAGCATACTCCTGCTGTGAGTATTCCTTCCTTAACTATTGGCAATCTTATTTTCATAATGACTTAATTTATAATCCTGTTCCGATACAGAATCGTTGTGTATATAAAATTTATCCTCATTGAATATAACTTCTGAAATTCGCTTACTTTCTACCATTTGCTGCAGCGCACCAATTTCACCGCCTTTACTTGCAATTAAATTTATTACAGCTTTTTCTCTCATCGGATGTGCAGATACTGTCGCTATCAACTCATCTTCCCAATCGCCTGCACAGTAAAACATATCTTCTCCGGATGCAAAGAGCATTTCAGAATCTGGAATATTGTTTGTGATAAAATCTGAGATCTGAGATAGCACATGTGAATCTGGAGGTACCGCATAGGATTCGATAGGCGGGCGAGTTGGAATGGCGAAATATGATTTATTTCTTTTTATCTTTTTCAGAAAAGCGCCTATTTCTTCCACTTCCTGAAGAGAGTCGTTTATATTTTTTACCAGCATTGTTTCGGTTGTTAAAATGCCATGATAGGACTTAGAAAACCGTTCTATCCCATCGAGTATGTTTTGGAATCTCAATCTTGAATGAGGCCGATTGATGATCTGCCATGTTTCTTCGTTGACCGTATCAATTTTTACAGAGACATAATCTGCAAACATCAAATCTTCCTGTATCCTATCATTCCATAAAAGAGATGAGTTAGTAAGGACTGCTATTTTAATACCGAATTCACGAAGAAGTAAAATATTTTTGGCAAGAGCGTCGTCAAGTGTGGGCTCTCCATTGGGTACAAACGTTATGTAATCAATTGGTACATTTTGCGATTTGAGAAGCTCAAGTTTTTTCCTTACCACACAATACAACTCGTATGGACCCAAACAGCTTTCCCGGCATGTTGTGCGGCATGATGTATGCCCGACTTGACAATACACGCAATCGTACGTGCACATTTTGCATTTCATATTATTGATGCCAAGACTATGTCCCAATCTTCGTGAGGGTACAGGGCCGAAGACAGCTTTTCCTTTGAAACATGTACTTTTGAGTATTGCAATATCGAAACGTTTGCAAAGCGCTTCTATAATATTATAGAACGTGCATTTGATTTGATGAAATACTTGTATCATATCTAATCTTTCAGAATACGCAAGAGCATGTTATTTTAGAAATCATTTTAAAATCAGAGCTCCGTTTGGGCACATATCCACACAGTCACCACAGCCAGAACATTTCTCTGGATCAATTTCTACTACGTTATTTACTGTGATTGCATCTCGATTACAGGCATCGATGCAAATTCCGCAACCAGTACACTTTTCTATTATGACAGAGACCCTTACGAATGATCCTCTCTCAGATATATTTTGTTTCCCCTTATTTAATTCCTCGATTCGATGCAGTATTGAGTCAGCTTGGCGATGAAGGACTTGAGCTTGTTGTTTTAATAAATCCAATTCATGTTCTTTCGATAAGGATTGTTGTGAAAACGGTTGTGATTGCGGTTGCGGTTGAACTGCATGTGGTATAATACTTTCAGACATTTTCCTTTGAAACATTCCTTGTCCTATTCCCATACCGAAACCTCGTCCAGATCCACGATCTTTACCTCTACCTCTTCCTGTTCCAAGACCATTGCCCCGGGATGGTCCTTTTCCGTCTCTACCTGGCATATTCATCACCTGTTAAAATTATTTACGATATTTTTCTATTCACATCTTTATCTTTTGAAGAAAAGAGCTTTACAATGGAAGACACCGAAGTAATTGCACTGCCTATTGTCGCTATTAAGCTATGCGATTTGTTTCCATTATCGGGTATTGAATCTTTTTTTATACTGTCAAATTGTTCACGTCTACGTCCTGTTCCCGGTCCGCTACCCCAAGGGGGTCCTTTTCCATCTCTTTGTGGCACTTGACTACCCTTATGTAGAGTTTCTTATGCAAAAAGGTTTTATCCCTATGAACAAAGACGAAAGATGTATACTTGCAGAAATGGATAGATAATATTATTCCTCCATAGATCGCTGTTCGTACCTTCTTTGCATTCCATGTCATAGTCAGGAATAGGGGAAAAATTAATTTAATTTTCCACTATCCTGAAGGATTATTTATCCGACTTAGCCGTATTTTCGGTCTTCTCCAATGTTTCGATACGATTCTGAATATCTTCAAGTTGAGTCTTTAAAGCTTCGGCATTTTGCTTGAGCATATCCATCTCTTGCTTTGGAGTTAAGTCTGGAGCGTAAGGATATATTCCAGATGTTGGATAAGCATATCCAGATCTCATCCAACCCGGAAGGCCTGTTGCCCAAAAGCAATTTCTAAAACCGCGGCCACGGCCTCCGCCTCTGCCGTAAAATCCACGACCAACAAACTGTTGTCTTTTGTCGGACAGAGGTACAGCACAATATCCCCTTCCTCCACCTGTCATGGAGCCTTGCCCCATTGGCCCTGTTCCATCAAAGTTTGGCATAATTCACAGCTCCTTTCTTATTGTTAATGATAATCATTATCATTAGTAGGTAAAAAATTTTGTCATTTCTTTTGGCATTTTTCGCAAAGGCCATAGAATTGAATGAGGTGATTTGTAATCTTAAAGTTATACTTCTTGGATAATCCTTTTTCGGTTTGGTCAAGCAATTCTTTTTCTTCATCAACAAAATCTGTGTAGTCAACTATTTTACCACAGGCTGTGCATAGCAGATGGTGATGATGTTGTTTGCCTTGGAGACCTTCGGCTAATTCGTAGCGAGCTCTTTTATCTCCGAAATCGAACTTAAAAATAAAGCCCATTTGTACGAGCAAATCCAACGTCCGATAGATTGTTGTCAGTCCAATAGCTGGATATGTTTTATGAACAGCCATATAGATCTCTTCGGCACTTAAATGCTCGGATGTTTTACTTAAAACGTTGAGGATTGCTTCCCTTGGAATAGTTAATCTATAACCGCAACCCCTAAATTTCCCGTGCCACCAGCGCGGTCCCATTTTCATTCCTCTCGGCATATGATATCCTTATTGATAATGGTTTCCATTATCAAATATAGAACAAATTAATTCTATGTCAAGTACTTAATTTATTGTTACATCAATTAGTTTTTTGCTTTATAGAAGTGTAAATGCACCATGCGCCCGTGCATAGCAGATACCTGAACACAGAAGCTCTGCATCGGCAAGCGTGATTTTGCCTCGTTTGCTTTTTCTCCGAGCGTTGACCGTTATATTCTCTCCGGGAGGAACTGCACGAAGATATCGAACCTCGAGTCTGCAGGTTACAGGAGAATCTCCACACTGTCCTCGGAGACTGTGAACCATAGCAGCATCAAGCATAGTTGCGACAATGCCTCCATGCACAACGCCTTCATAACTTTGAAAATGTGGAGAGATTGCAACGTCGCAACTGCAGCCATTCGGTTCATCTTTGAACTCCAAGTGCAGGCCGTGTTTATTCTCTGCACCGCATGCGAAGCATGTTGTATGGAACACTGCATTCTTATCATCTCTCATGTTTCTTCGCCCCTGAATTTATGGGAGGAGAACTGCCATAGCCACGACGGAAGTCCACTTACCATCTTTATCACCTTCTGCAGATTGCGTAATATTAAATGTTCTGACAATTTTTCCGGACATCTTATAGATTTTCTCCCGTTCATCCCACGCGACATTAGGATCGAACTCCACCCCTAATGTCGATGCTAACATGGTGGCTGCAAGATCTTCCGCATATTCGCCACATTTCTCGTCTGTTTCACCGTGAGGGTGGTGTTCTGAAAGATACCCGTATTGCGTTGCTTCCGCCGGTACAGCCGCACCAATGGAAGCTGCAATGAGACGATTGGGTTCGTTGGTTGCATTGCGCGCCATAACAACGAACGTAATGTTGCCGGCGGATAATTTTTTCATTCCTTCGGAAGCAGGAATCCGAGAACATCCCGGGGGAAGAATACTCGAGACCGAGACCAGATTGCACATTTCCACGCCTGCGTCCCGAAGAGCAAGTTCAAACGACTGCAAATAATCTTTATGGCGCCCTACACCTTTTGTGAAAAATACTTGAGTGGGAACGAACATGCTTTTCGACCTCCTGAAGAATGAGTTCAATTGTTTTACGAACAGGAACTTCTTTCTTTACACCTTAGTGCTGACCATGGTGCTGATGAATGCGCCTTGGATCGTTATCGAGCGATCCTGATGCGATTGCACCAATGACTTCCTCGATCGTATGAAGTCCCGTAAGAACGGGGAGAAGATTCGATCGACGAAGATGTTCAACGGCGCCTTGCCCCATCCCTCGGACGATCACTGCCTGGCAATCCAAAACAGGTGACACCATCGTTTGATGACGGTGCTCATGGGCTTCACCGCTATGATGTTCATGCCCACCTTCCGCAGATCCAAAGGAATGGTGGCCGGCCTTTTCGCGCCGCTCCCGTTTGGTTACTATTCCGTCAGCAAAGTTTAATACTTCATAATAACTGGCTTTTCCAAAGTGCGAACTTACTGTTGCACCATCATCTGTAGCTATTGCTATTGCAGCATTTTTGAAATCCATGGTTACACCTTTGTTATTGTTTTTGTGAATATTCATGATTCTTGCGAGAGTCCTTGTTGTGGTTCATCGCTGTTTTGCAGAGGCAGATCACAGCGCCTGCATTCCACATGTTCTCGCTCCCCCATATTTCTCGACTGCCGGCGCCTGCAACGAGGGCATTGCAGATGCCTGCCTCTGCCAAACATAAACGCACCACCGGTTATTTCTAACCTGTGTCCATATACAAGCGCCTTTGCAACTTTCGATCTTCCAGACTCAACGATTCTCCCGAATGTCGCGCGTGAAATACCCATTTTCTTTGCCGCTTCTTCCTGGGAATGGCACTCAAGGTCTGCAAGCCGCAAAGCTTCGAATTCGTCCATCGTTAAGATGACAATTTCTTTCTGGGTAGGGTGACCTTCTTCGACAGCAGGGAGAAAAGAGTGTGCTGGAGGCGAAAAGGCAAGTCTTCGTAAACGTTTAGGTCGAGCCAAAGTAAATCCTTCGTTGTAGATAATAATTCATTATGAGCATTCGCTCATAACAATATACGGGATGTGTTCGTAAAAGTCAAACATGTTTTTTTGTTACAATTCTTGACTGAGAGAAGTATTTTGACTATATAAGACATATGAAACGTTGGTTTTTACTATTTGAACGACCAAGAACCTCAACCATGCCATTCGTGATGCTTGCATTGTTACTTTCGAGCATCGTTCTGACAGCTTTCCATCATCATCAATGTCACGAGGCTACAGATAATTGCGCAATCTGTAATTTTCATTCCTCGTATTCCGCTGAAAAGGTAGAACCAGCAACACACCATACCCTCTTCTTTGAGCATCTTTCTGAACGCGTGGTTACTCTCAACGAGAATATCACAGACCCATCTCAAAAACTTGTCTGCACTTCACACGCTCCTCCGCAATACTCCTAATTCAATCAAAACACATTCGTTTTCATGGATGACCTTCCTTCTTGAGAAGGTCCATCGTTATTGCGTTTTATCGTTTGATAAAACCAGATGACGTTCATGTGTACAATAAATTCACCCTCTCAATTGAGAATGATTCTAAGCGGAGTATCTATGAGATTAAAATATTTTGTTTTCATGCTTCTTGTTGCCGTGATGCCGTCAGTACGGGGACAAGACAATCCTCCAGAGACCCAAATAAAAACCGGTTCGCCATTCAATCAATCGAAGTTTGTGCCGGACATTTCCATGATCGTCGACTTTTCGTATGTCTCCAGAGACCTTGATAATACTCAATTTTCAATGTTAAGCTTACCTGGATTGCATGCTCCAATTGAAACAAGTCAAGGTGACGAAGGATCAAATGCCCATCGTGGATTCAACCTGAATTACGGGGAAATGTCGTTGTATTCTATTGTAGATCCGTATTTCGATCTTTTTGCAGTTCTTCATTTTGCGCCGGAACATGCAGGATTAGAAGAGGCGTACATAACAACGAGAAAACTGCCCTATGGTTTTCAAGTGAAAGCGGGAAAGTTCTTATCGGGCATTGGCAGAATGAATGAACAGCACGAACACTATCTGGATTTCGCCGAGCGCCCGCTGGTACTCAATGCCTTCTTCGGTGACGAGGGATTGAATGAGCTCGGAGCACGCATCACATGGGTCGCTCCGACCGACCTTTATTTGATGCTGAGCGCTGAAATTCTGACAGGAGAAAACGAGGCGAGTTTCGGAACAAGTGGCTTCAGCGATCAAAACGGGATTGTCAATATAAGCGAGAGCGAAGGCCCTAACCTCCTCGTGGGCTATATGCGTTCATCTTTCGATATAGAAGATGCCGCGGTTTTATTTGGCATTTCCTACGCTCATGGAAAAACCAGAATGGACGAAAATTTTTCAGCGCCAGACGGCGAAGGAACAGCTCTTGATGCATCCACGGACATTCTTGCCGGCAATTTGACAGTAAAGTATATCGTCGACGCAATAAGATATGTATCCTTTCAGAGTGAATACATGTACCGTTCGACAGAGGGTTCATTTTACAACCGTGATACTTCTTTTACGGTGGAAATGTACGCTCTTGAAAAACAACAAGCCGGTTTTTATTCGCAACTCGTGGCGAAGCTGGGATTCCGATGGAGAGCCGGAATACGATACGATTTATTGAATCTCAATAACGTGCTCATCGAAAATGCGAACCAGAGTTTTCCGAAAAATCTCGCTCGATATTCTGCAATGGTTGAATACAATCCGACCGAATTCTCAAGACTGCGGCTGCAGTTAAACCACGATAGAAGTAAATACATACACACTTCAGGCGGATTAATGTATAAGCCTTATACTGAAGTTATTCTTCAACTAAATATAGCCATTGGCGCACATGGCGCGCATTCTTTCTAAACCAAGATTAAGGAGACTCTCATGAAAATGCTCTGTTTTGTCCTCACTTGTATTTTCTCTACACAAGGTGTTTTCTCTGAGCGCTTGCAAGTTGTAACAACCTATCCTTATATAGCAAATATTGTAGAAAAAATAGGTGCAGATCGTGTTCGGGTTATTCCGCTTGCAAGAGGAGACTACAACCCACATGTTATTATTCCCAAGCCCTCATACATTGCAAAATTACGGAGAGCCGATCTTCTCATTATTAATGGAGGACAACTCGAGATTGGCTGGTTGCCTCCAATTCTTAAACAGGCGAACAATGCTAATATTCAACCGGAAGAAAAAGGTTTCCTTGATCTTTCAATGTGTGTGCATTTGATAGATATTCCGACGAGTGTATCACGCGAACAGGGAGATGTACATCCTGAAGGGAATCCGCACTTTTCCCTGGACCCCGATAACATCCTGATTATAGCAAAAACTATTGCCGACAAGCTTTGCGAACTTGATCCCGAAAGTGCATCTTTCTACCATGCGAACAATGCCGAGTTCGCCCGCGTATGGGAACAGAAGATGAAGGAATGGAAGGATAAAATGGAATCGATTAAGGGAATTAAGGTTGTTGAATACCACAAGATCTACGACTATTTCCTGCGCAGGTTTGGATTGGTTATAGCAGGAACTGTAGAGCCTCTCCCCGGGATTCCACCGACCTCAAAACATATCGGAGAAGTTGAAAGACTCATAGAACGTGATAAAATCCTTTTTATTTTGCAGGATGTATATAATCCTCAAGATGCTTCAGAATATCTTTCGAAAAGACTTGGCGTGAAAATGATTGTCCTTCCTCATGATGTCGGAGCCGTTAAGGAAGCAGATGGAATTATATCGTTGTTCGATGAAATGGTAAGGAGAATGACACAATGACCGATATACTTCTTTCAGCATTTTTTCTTTCGGTCGTGTTGCTCGGTATTCATTCCTTCTTCGGTCTCGAAATTATAAAGAGAGGGATCATATTCACCGATCTTGCAATAGGGCAAATGGCAGCCTTAGGCGCCGCCCTCTCCATTTTACTTTTTGAGGGCCATTATATCTATCCAATATCACTCGTCTTTGCTTTGATCGGTGGAGTCGCTATCTCCTTTAGCGCAAAACGCACTGTATCGCACGAAGCATTTATAGGACTTCTCTATGCATTCGGTATTTCAAGTGTGTTCATTGTGCTATCAAAATCAAGCCACGGAATTGAGATGTTTGACAGGCTCATGGCATCCGACATTTTGTTCACTCCCTTGAGCGATATCATCGAAACGGCAGTGATCTACGCGGCTCTCGGCATTATTTTGTTTTTTCTCTATCCGAGAGCAAAAGGCCTATGGAAGGACTTATTGTTCTTTGTGTCGTTCGCGGCAACTGTTACCAGCTCAGTGAGAATGGCGGGCGTGCTTATTGTTTTTGCACTCCTCGTAGCGCCTGCCTATATCTCGATCAGAATGAATAAAGGAAAACTGCTTTTAACAGCATGGGCCGTGGGAACTTGTGTGAATGTTATCTCTATCCTTGTCTCATACAACTTAGATTTGCCGACAGGATACACACTTGTATTTTTTCACGCACTATTGGCGTTGAGTGTCTCGATTTTATTTCCAATACGACAGACAGAATGACACCAAAGAATATCATTATTAAAATCATGGTCGACAATAAGGCGAATGCCGGTTTGATGAAGGAGCATGGGTATTCTACCTGGATCGAAGTTTTTGGTCAAAGAATATTATTTGACACAGGCCAGGGTAAAGCTCTCATTCATAATTCTGCAGCACTTGAATGCGACCTCTCCCTTGCTGATGCCTTGATTCTCAGTCATGGCCACTACGACCACACAGGCGGCGTATCTTATATAATAAAGCACAATCCGGGTATCAAGATCTATTGTCATTCTCATGTGATTCTTTCCCGCTACAGCAATTGGGATGTCGCAGCGCCTCAAGAGATCTCTATGCCTGCTATCGATAAGTCAGCATTACTCAATCTTCCGGCAGAACAGGTCTGCTGGGTTACTCAGCCACTGCAGATGTCTTCCAACATTGGAGTATCAGGTCCTATCCCTCGTGAACATCCACTGGAAGATACAGGCGGACCGTTTTTTCTTGATCTGGAAGGTATACGTCCGGATCCCCTTGAAGATGATATGGCTCTCTGGATTCAAAGTGACCAGGGACTTGTTATCATTACCGGATGCTGTCATTCTGGGTTGATCAATACCACAAATCATATCCGCCGAATCAGCCGTCAAGATAAGATTTCTGCAGTCATCGGGGGTTTTCACCTTGCAAATGCCTCTCACAAGCGGCTTGAAACGACCTGTCAAGCTTTACAAGAATGGCATGTCGACACAATCATTCCTTGCCATTGCACCGGTGATGAAGCAGTTGCGTACATGCAAGACGAATTGGGTAAAAAAGTAACCCCTGGTTACGCAGGAATGTTTTTAGAACTATAAACGTAAAGATTTACTATTTCGGTTTTCTACAAATTACTACAACTCGCCCATCGAATTTGGGATAGCATATTTCAAATTCTGCAAAATTAACCAACCCTTTTCATCTTTCACCGCAGCGTCAGCAATCCCTAATGAGGAATCTCGCTATGTGATTCCGCAGAGATGTTGCCAAGTAGATATCTCTCCGCATCTCTGCAATTGTGAAATTCGCGAAGTCCATTTTCACATAATACCAAAAAGCGAGTGCAGGTTCGGGATGCGAAACCGACATCATGAGTAGCGATGAGGATCGAGGATGCGACAGCGCGCAGCAAATCCGCAAGCGATAATTTTCCTCGAGGATCAAGTGCTGATGAAGGTTCATCGAGCAGCAGCACCGATGGATCGGTGATAAGCGCGCCAGCCAGAGCGATCCGCTGACGCTGGCCATGAGACAATTGAAACGGAGAACACTCTGCAATGTCCGATACGCCAAGCGCCGCAAGCACAGACATGGCTTTCTTATGCGCTGCTTTCGGCAAAGTTCCTTTGCGAATCAGGCCGTATGCAACGTCATCAAGCACATGTGGAAACAGAATTTGATCTTCGGGAATATTGAATAGAAAACCTGTCCGTTCGCGAGCTTTCTGAAAGTTTTTTTTCTCAACAGGCATTCCATCGATAGAAATAGATCCGGTGAAAGGCACCAATCCGACTGCTGCGAGCAATAATGTCGTTTTCCCAGATCCGTTAAGGCCAAATAGTGCCACTCTTTCGTCGGGGTGTACATGAAAGGAAGCATCACTGATAGTGTTCTCGGAGTTTCCGGGATATCGGATATTCACAGATTTGAATTCAATTACTGGGTTCATGCTATAATCCTCAACCGCATAAGAACAGACGCCACAAAAAAAGCTGATACACCGATGATTGTCAGCACATCAGCAATTGTTAATTGAATACTCTTATCTGTCATTATTGCCTCGATTCCGTATCCTCGAACTGTCATTGCCGCTGCGGTTCGTTCTGCGCGAAACAGCATTCTCACCATCCACACAATCGGGAAAGAAAATAGCACTCTGATACCTCGCACTCCCGAAGCGCCGCGCAATCGAAGCACCTGAATAATACGCAACGTTTCTTCCGTTAGCAGCATAGTTTGATGGATAAGCTGGACGATCAGCACAACAAATGTTCGGGGGATCGGAATGTATGCGAGTCCTCGATGCACGTCCTGAATGGCAAGAACGGCAATAGTCGATGCAGCAATAAAAAGACAACAAATGCTGCGAAGTGCAATTGTTCCGGCCTGCGCAATGCGGTCGGTCATCGATATCATCGTAGACGAACCGATCGTCATCCAAGGAGTTAGCAGAAGAAGGGGAAAAAAAAGGATGAGCGATACAATGGCGCATCGGATAAGCATTTTCCCCGGCATCGCCGCTAAAATGCACCAACATGTTGCGGCAACAGATATAAACACGATCCCGATAACAGATTTCAACGGAATCAGTAAGCAGCTACCAACAAGCAAAATTCCTGAAAGAATTCGGATGTGTGCATGGAGATATTTTAGAGGCCCTTTTCCGCAACCCCAGAAGGCAAAAACATCTTTCATGATGAAACCTTCCGAGCAGATATCAAATATCCCGAATCATCGTCTAGCGTTTCTTCGATGATAAATCCGGATTGTTCAAGCAACGCTGCGGTTTGAGACGCCGGCGCCAGTAAATGATTGCTCACAGCTTCTGACGCTTCTGCGTGAATCTTATTTATCGCTTCGCGTGATTTCAGGTGCCAAATATGGAGTTTGCCGCCGGATTTGAGCATACTTTGAATCAATCGCGCTACTATCCCATAATTCATGAGGTGCGGCCAAACCGAATAGCAGATCACTCTATCAAATACATATTCATGCGTATTCATGTGTTCGATCGAATCACAAATCCATCGAACACGCGGATCTTTTACTTTCGTTTGTGCAATCTCGATCATCCGGCTGGAAATATCGACGGCAGTGATTCTCCCTGCTTGCGATAATTGGCAAAGAATTGCAGCAGTTAGATTCCCGGTGCCGCAACCGACATCGAGCACATGCTCATCGGGACATAGGCCGAATCGTTTGAGTCCATTATCGAGTTGGACTGTAAGAGATTCAAGGTCTTCCCTTGAATCCCATTTTTGAGCAATAGAATTAAAATATTCAGCGTTTGTTGATTGAAAACAATTACACATCTTTTATATTCCTGTTTGCATATTGGAATGGCCCACCATGCGAGAAATTCGAATGATTGCCGGAATTACTATAATCATTAAGATAATACCTGGCCATCCGCTGAAAAACGATGCTCCGACAACGTACTCAGCGGGCAATTTCATATATATCGCCATCAGATAAATCAATCCGAGCCCAATGCAGCGTCCTAAAAAAAGGACCGGGATGAGAATGATCAGTTCATTCATTTTCGGCAGTACCATCCGTACTAAAGCGATTATCCCGCACATCGTCATGAGTTCAATGCTCATAATAAACGCTATCGGAGGGTAAAACGGCGGCATGCCAGTGATCGCAGCGGAAAGCAGCGGTAACAGAAGCGCGGTCAGTGTTGCAGGTATCGGCCCAACGAAAAAGGAAAGTGACACCAAGGGCAAATACATCGGCATGAACATCGATCCGAGATGAAAAACATGAAATATCACCGGTAGCAGCATCGCAGCTGCCCCGAAGATCGCACAATAAGCGATATCGCGTGGTTTAAGCATGATTTGTCAGCCTCGCGGCATTATGAGGCAGTTCTGTGCCCTGACGTGTTGCGAATAGGACTCTCGCCTTTAGCGTCTCGATCCATACAGAAAAATCGTGCCATTCGAGAAGATCAGGGGGTACCACGATGTTATCCACCAGAGCCGTTCTATTGACGCCGCTCTTGGTCATAGAGGCTTCTGAGAAAGGGTCAGAAGACGGACCCCGTGACCGTGAATCTGCTTGAACGTTGCCGCCTGCATGACATGGCAAATCACCTCATCGGCGTCCACCACTTTTGTTCCGCAGATTACGTCGATACCAAAGTCGAAGAGTACCGGTGTCAGGGGCGACGTGGGACCGGTGAGCACCATGTAGCAACCACTGCACAAGCTCAACAACTCCTCGATTGTATGATTGATGAACGCCGTGCCCGTAAGGCATACCACCTCCGCCCTCGGTAGAATCCGCGCGGCGTCGCTTTCCGCGAAATCGCCAAGCCGTGGTCGCTTCTCAATGACCCAAACATTGCGGGCCACGTCGCGCAGCTTCGGGACAAACGGGAAGTGCCCCACCACAGCAATGTCTCGGCCCCGACCTTTTTCCGCCAGAACATCGTAGGCACTGCGCTCAGTACACTTAGATTCATCCACCTCCAGCAAGGAGTTGATGGCGGCCATCCCGATGGAGGCGCTTACGGTATCCTCCGATCGGGCATACTCCACGAGTTCGCTGGCTGTTTTCCCGATGAGTGAACCTGCATTTTTCACCATGCAGGGATGATCACCGTGCTGGAGATCTTGTTCACGGTAGGTTGTGGCCAGACCAGTGCACCGTGTCGTCACGGCCGTCCAGAAAGTACCGGCACACACATTCCTGACCCGTTCGTCCTTGCCGGTCAAACTGTCGATCAGGGCATTAAGTATTTTCATTCTCACCCCTTCTGCGTCTGAGAGCACCATTACTCCAGATTCATCAGCCAGAATATATTCGTGGCGGTGATGCCAAGTCCGATAGCAAGTGAGATAAAGAGGACTCTATGTCGGGTAGTAATTCGTTCAGTGACAGTAGTATTCATAAGAGATCCTTTCACTTCAGATAGCGTTAAAGACAGACTTGCACACTGACAGTGGTAGTTGTCCCCGGCATCAAATATCCAAACATGGTATAGTATTTCTCATCAAGCAAATTATCGACACCGAGAGAGACAGAAGTCATCGGCATCAATTGTGCGGTCACTTTGAGATTCACGAGTGTATAATTCGGTAAAATATCTTTGCTGTTATCGCTGCCGTACATTACTTCGATATGTTGAGCTGACGCAGTGGCAATGTAGATTCCGTATGTGTACTGGACGCAAAAGAACATCTTATGCTTCGGGACAGAACGCGTTTCTTTTCCCGCATCGATAAACGAGTAATTGCCTTGCAACTGTAGATTGTCAACTGGCGAATGATACGTCCCAGCTATTTCAACTCCACGGTGAATAAAAGCACCGGAATTGGACAATATCATATTAGGATAACGCCCCGATGTAAGAATCATATTCTGTCCTTCTGATTGAAAGACCGTCAGTTCGCCGGAAAATTTATAGCCGATTGTTTGCGTGGCTCCTATTTCATAATTCCATAACCGTTCAGGTTGAAGAGTCGGTGTGGGAGCAGGAAAGAGATATAACTCACGAATGGTTGGACTCCGGAATCCCTTCGAAACAGAAGCACGGAAAGTCGTTTCATTGCTTACACGGAACGATGCACCGAATTGCGGTACAATTTCCGTTCCGAAAAGTTCATTACGATCGTAGCGCAGGCCGCTGTTCAACACGAACCGTCCCAGCACTGTGTGCTGCACAGTAGCATACAGTGCATATTCATAAACCGAAGGAGCTCCATAATCTTTCGTCTTATTCTTTCCCTTGCCGCCGAATTTATTGAGATCAAAACCTACAGTAATCGCGTTGTCACTAATAAGCTTGAGTGTTTGATAGGCCGCGAAGATAACATTATAATCATCAGAGACCCAATCAGTTCCGTCAAACACTTCATTATGCCCGAAGTTATAAATGAACCGTGTCGAACCTTTCGACACTCCGAGATCATTATCAACGGAAACTCCGGCATACCCTCGTCTAATGTCAACATAATTATTATTTGTCTTGGGGGCATAGATCGTACCCGGGTCGTAGGTTGTAAACCCTGTCAAGCTTCCATCGATTGTTACTGAAAACTGTTCATTCACATTTGTTGCGGCCTTGAGGTACCCACTGTTAGCGTTAAACTCCGACTGCGGTCGATGTCCATCGGTTTGTTCGTGTGTGAAGGAAGCAAGGGCATTCCATGCATCAGCATGGTATCCGACCTTCCCACCCAAATGCTGCGAGTTGAATGAACCATAGGCGAGCGAAACATCTCCCGATACTCCCGGTTTCGGTGCGGAGTGTGTGATAATGTTGATGACACCGCCCATTGCATTTGACCCGTAGAGAACAGAGGCTGGCCCATGAATAACTTCAATGCGTTCGGCATTTGCAGAGAGATAACTATCAGCAAGTGGATGTCCCATTATACCCATAAATTGCGGGCGCCCATCAATCATCATGAGAACTTGCGTATTCGGACTGCCGCCGATACCACGGATGGACATTTGTCCAGCATTGGAAGTAGTAACACCAAAACCAAGAATGCCTCGTTCTTGCAAAAAGACCCCCGGCACTTGCTGGCTCACCAACGAGAGAATCGATTTCTCTGGATTGGCTGCAAGCACTTCCCGGGGAATGATACTGATCGATGGAGCAACAACACTGCGGGCTGTTTCAGTACGTGTCGCCGTTACCGTGACCGGATCGAAATTGTAAGTTTTTATTGTATCCTCACCTGGATTGCCTTTTGCACCTAGAAGCGAAGTGAAGAATATTGTTATCAATGCTGCCTTAATGCGTATCATACTACGAATCTTTCCTGTCCGTCATGGGAACTCCACATACAATAACGTGCTATTTAATTTATATTTGTGTTACGAAAGAAGCAAGGACAATTATTCGACAGGGTGAGCATGTACTCGAATCATAAATAGGCGACACCCGTCGTGCTTTTTAAGAGTGGCTGCGAGATTTCCTTGAAGACGAAGTATGTGTGTGGCGAGCAGGTTGCTGCAACGCAGTGGTCAAGGTTAATCTGCCATGCTTGACACCTTTGAAACTGAGGAGCTTTTCCGCAATGTTCTTTAAAACCTTTGCGTCCCCTTTCAGCAAGACCACCTCGAGACAGTGATCGTGGTCAACATGGACATGAGATGTGGAAATAATATGATGGAAGTAATTATGCTGGAGATTCGATAGCGATTTTTCCAGTTCTCGCTTATGATGGTCATACAGAAACACCAACGCGCCAAAGACATTACCGTGTTCAGTCTCGAGGCTTTCTTCCACAAGCTTATCCCGCACGATATCCCGAAGAGCTTCTGAACGGTTGGTATATCCTTTGCGGGCAATGAGATGATCGAATTGGTGAAGGAGATCATCCTCCATCGAGATACCGAATCGTATAAGTTTGTTCATCAGAACCTCATGTTACAATGATGGTATAATGTAGCACACCAATGAATAAAAGACAATTTTTTTTATGGAATCGCTCTGAGTGAGCATCCATGTTATGCGAATCGAAACAACAATTCCTTGACAAAGAGGCATTTTTTAAATACTCTTTGGTGAGTGAAGACAGTTAACGAGATGACTAGTGAATCCCTGAAAAAATCTGCAACTGACCTCGCAGATGTTACATTCGATCTCCTTGCAAGCTGTCAGGAGAAAGAAGAACGTTTTGCGCGGAGGCATAACCTCAGCCGACCCGAATTCCGATGCCTGAGATGTTTCAGAGAGGAACAGCAGCTGGGTATTAAGGCAATTATTCAGCGGCTTCGCCTGAGCGGGAGCAGGTTGACGCGAATACTTC
The DNA here is from genome assembly GCA_964651225.1 of uncultured Ignavibacteriaceae bacterium. Classification (GTDB taxonomy): domain Bacteria; phylum Bacteroidota; class Ignavibacteria; order UBA10030; family UBA10030; genus Fen-1298. The sequence goes on along the minus strand of CAZYYD010000036.1, from coordinate 8,323 downwards.
ACGACCTCGAACAGAAGAAATACATACGTCGAGTCTTCGATTCGAAGGATCGCCGCAGCATTACCGTCATGTTGACACCCCGGGGAAAAGAAATTGTTCAGCAAATTGAATGCACCTATACGCAAATTCACGAAGAGATCCTTGGAGACATTCCTTCAGAATTGCATGGACCTCTCGTACATAGTATGACGCGACTGATGTCAGCAATAAATTTATGGTTGAAGAATTCATGATTTTTTTTGATTATATAGTTGCTAATAGCAATTATTATTTATAGCAATATTAAAAAAGCGCAACCATATTCTGGGCGCGACAAAGGGTGATCCTATGATAAGAAAAAATAAGTATACCGTATCTGCTGGTTATGCACTGCTTCTTTTCCTGTGTGTTGTTACTTTTTTTTCATGTTCCAAAAAAGAAAATCCACCTGTCGCTGGAGATGACTCGGCGCAGGCAGGCTGTGTCTCATGCCATACAAACTATGAGAAGTTGAAACAAATTGCAGCACCAGATACATCCACCGGAGGTGGTGGCTGTGGCGGTGACGCACCTCATATTGAAACGTACGATCGGGTCTATCTTGGCGGAGACGGATACACGGCATTTCAAAGTACTGCTCATGGAAAAATGGAATGTGTAACATGTCATGGCGGTGATGTGGCAGCATCAGAAAAAACAATGGCTCATGGTAGTACTTTCATAAATCATCCATCTCTGCAAGCATCTTCGATTTGTGGGCCATGCCATAGTTCAGAAACGACCCATGCCGCAAATAGCATTCATGCGCAGGGATGGGGACAGAAGAGCATGGTTACTCTCAGGTATGGAGCAACATCCTTCGATGCATTGCCGGCCACATTGAAAAGCGGCTATGATGTAAATTGTGGGAAATGCCATGGCACATGCGGTGATTGCCATGTCAACAGACCGAAAGCTGGCGGCGGCGGTTTACTGAAGGGACACTTATTCTTTAGAACTCCCGATATGCATCAGAATTGTACTGCCTGCCATACAAGCCGTGGCGGGCATGCATATTTTGGTGTGGCCCCGGGTTCACAACCCGACATCCATCTTTCGAAACTCCCTAACGGCGGTCATTGCTTAGGATGTCATAGCGGTACTGAGCTTCATGGTGATGGTCAGGTGTACGATCAACGGTACAAAGTACCTGCATTACCGAAATGTGAAACGTGCCATGCTAACCTCGCATCGAAGAACGCCTATCACTCGATGCACCTCACCACGTTTAATTGTCAAACGTGCCACTCACAGGACTATAAATAACAATTGTGGAAGCTGCCATATCGGCGGCGAAGGGGCACGCATCCCCTCGTATCAGGGATTCAAGATCGGTATGAATCCGATCAGCCCGACGCGAACATACAAATATGCTACTCTCCGCCGATCCCTCATGGCGCCTGATAGCTGGAAAGAATATGGTGTCTCTCAACTAACGAATTTTGATGTACGGCCAACCTATAAATATACAACACCTCATAATATTCAACGGTGGACAAAACGAACGCAGGTAGACCCAGGAAAGAGCTGCTATAATAATTGCCATGTGGTCCAGGAGGGGACAACCTTCCGGAATAAAGAATTGTATTTGTTCAATTCAGATCTCCAATCGTGGGAAGTAAATGCCGATCAAGGTATTGTCGTTGACGGAAAACTACCTTCTGCCTGGGGAATTCAATAAACCATTTAAGTATTCAAGAAAGGATACCTCTCATGCAACAACAAAGAATTCTTACCAGCCTGTTCTTTGCAGTACTATTGCTCGGATTGCTTGCCGGTTGTAAAAAAGACGACAGTAATCCCCTTACCCCAGAGACGGTGAATGAAGCAGAAGTACTTGTAAAATATCTCGAAGCAAATGGTGATTATATTAACACAACCGGAACATCCATCGTATCAGCTTCTTCAGTATATACGAATCTGACCAGCGGCACGCAATATATTATTGATATAAGGGATACAGCGGCATTTAATGCCGGACATATTTCAGGGGCGGTCAATGTTACATTTGCGAATCTGTTAACCGCCGTGCAAGCAGTTCCTTCATCGTATACATCTATTGTTATTACATGTTACTCAGGACAAACAGCGGCATATGGGACATCTCTTCTGCGCTTATTAGGATATTCGAAGGTCTCATCCCTCAAATGGGGAATGAGTTCATGGGATTCGACGTTGGCCAAGAATTACTGGACAGCAAAAATTGGCAATTCCTATGCTTCACAAATGGTGACAACCGCATCCGTGAAGAATGCGAAAGGCAGTCTGCCAACTTTGAATACGGGTAAAACGACCGGACAAGAAATTCTTGCTGCTCGCTCAGCAGAATTGTTTACAGTAGGATTTAGTCCGGCTACCATCACAAACGCGACGGTATTTGCGAATACCGCAGGGTACTACATTGTCAATTATTGGTCGGTAACTGATTATAATACCGGACATATTCCAGGGGCAGTGCAATATGCGAAGCCTGATCTTCGAGATACGTCATATCTCCGCACACTTCCGCTGGATAAACCAGTGGTAGCATATTGTTATACTGGTCAGACAAGTGCTTTCCTTACCGCATACTTAAGGCTACTCGGTTATGACGCAAGATCTCTTTTATATGGAACCAATGCCATGATCTATAGTACTATGCCTGGAACAAAGTTCTCTTCGGCAGAAATAATGAATTATCCTCTTATAAAATAATCTGAACTCTTTATTCAATAAAAAAATACAAACCCGGCGTCTGAGACACCGGGTTTGTATCCTCTATTCAAGAATATCAGAATTCCTAGGAAGCTACAATACCCTATGTAAACCAGGAGTTCCTACACCAAAATTCTATTAAGTCTTCACGGTTCCCGATATTGTGTTTGTCTTTTCGATTCTCCATCTCTTCATTTCACGTTCCACTTTTTCAGGCGGTAGCGGAGGTTGCGTTCGGAAATGCCAAGTTCTTTGGCAGCTTTCGATTGGTTGTTCCTGTGGATACGCAGAGCTTCAAAAACTAAATCTTTTTCTAATTGGTCAACCTGCGCGGTGAGAGATTTATCGGATTTTTGTCGCGGTAGGACTTTTTCCTCCATGAAGGTTTGAAGCACCTGAGGGAGATCTCCTGTTGTAATATGTTCGCCGCGGGACATAATAACGGAACGTTGAACGATATTCTCTAATTCGCGTATATTGCCTGGATAATGATAGCGCAGCAATGAATCCCATGCTTCTTTCGAGAAAATGAGTTTCTTTCGCTTGTTCTCTTTGGTAAAACGTTGGAGATAATATTCCAGCAGCGGTGCAATATCATCCCGGCGCTGCCGCAGCGGCGGAAGTTCTATGGTTACTACGTTCAAGCGATAATATAAGTCCTCGCGGAAAGTGCCGGCCTTGATTGCTTCCTCAAGGTTCTTGTTTGTCGCCGCCAGTATGCGAACATCAACAGTTAATGTTTCGGATCCGCCGACACGCTCAAACTGATGTTCCTGTAATACACGCAGTAATTTTACCTGAGTTGCCGGAGAGATATCGCCGATCTCATCTAGGAAAATCGTTCCCCTATGCGCCATCTCAAATCTGCCGCGACGCTGCCTGTCAGCTCCGGTGAACGCTCCTTTTTCGTGGCCAAAGAGTTCGCTCTCCAGCAAATTCTCATTCAATGCCGCACAATTAACAGCAATGAATGGCTTATGGTTTCGTTCACCAGCAAAATGAATCGCTTTGGCGATCAATTCTTTGCCCGTACCGCTCTCACCGCGAATTAAGACCGATGCCGAGCTTTGTGCAACACGTGCAGCTGTGCTCAGGACACGTTCCATTGTCTCAGATTGGGAGACAATACCTGTGAATGAATATTTCTCTGCAAGCTGTTCTCGCAGCATCTGATTTTCGGATTGTAACTGATGGAGTTCTTCAATGCGGTGCAGAAGGGCATCAAGTTCATCAAGATTAATAGGCTTTGTCAGATAGTCGAATGCTCCTTCACGCATAGCGGAGACTGCCCCCTCAATCGTTCCGAACGCTGTCATCAAAATAACAGCAGCGCTTGAATGAAGGCTCCGAACTGACTTTAACAGGTCCAGTCCGGTACCGTAGGGCATCTGAAAATCTGTGAGGATCACATCAAAGGAATGAGTCTTGAAAAGTTCAACAGCCTGAGCAACCCGTTCCGCTTCGACTATGGAATGATGGTGCTTTTTCAGGTAGCCGGAAAGAATGCTGCGCTGAGATGCTTCGTCGTCAACAAGAAGAATGTCCATGTGTGAATTATTTTATTCAATCTCCACTGTAATTCCTTGAGTCCTGAAGTATTGGATCAAGATTCAAATTTGCGGCATTCTTTATTCCCTGGTAAAGATATTCCCAATTATGACGAATGTCAAATCACGGGTGGACGCTGCCTGGATCGAACTCGATAGAGCAGATGCTTTACAGAGAGAAAGAGGGGACATTGTCTGCCGAAGTCTGTCATACCAAGGAAGAGTGCGGTAACGGAACCTGTGAGGATGTAATAACTTCCAGGAATTCCAAAAAGGAAAAGGAGAAAACCGATGATTCCTATTCCTTTCAATACGTTTCTGGTCAATATTCGATGCCGCACAGTTCTTCCTTGAAAGTGAACAAATGGTTTTGCTTATGCATCTTTCTTTTTTATCGTTGAGAGCTTCAACGGTAAATACAACGGGCAGAACCCCATTGCGCTGGTCAAGAGGAAGACGACTGCGAAGATACCAAGAATAATCGCTGCCAAGCCGGTTATTTGATCTGTGAAGAAGAGAACTCCTATGACGACTGCAACAAAAACACGAACTACTTTGTCAATGGTACCTATATTTTGTTTCATGATATTGCTCCTTTTTGTAGGTGAATGCTTTCTATATAAGATGCAGGGAAATGGGAAAGGATTCGGATAATCCAAATTCTTTTTTGAAAAATATCTGAATCGTTTTTATGTCACCATCATCCTATCTGTAATAAAGATCATACTACGTATAAACAAAGGAGAACAACCATGTCAGAACATCTTAACAAACAAACCTTCCGCGATAAGGTTTTTAACTATGAAAAGAACAAAGAGTGGAAATATGAAGGAAATCTTCCCGCACTTGTGGACTTTTGGGCGCCATGGTGCGGTCCATGTCGGATGGTAGGGCCGGTGATCGATGAACTTTCCAAAGAATATGCAGGGAAAGTGAATTTTTATAAGGTAAACACAGACGAAGAGCAGGAGCTTGCAGGGATGTTCGGTATTCAAAGTATCCCATCGCTGCTGTTTATTCCAGTTGATGGAGAACCGAAGATGGCAATGGGAGCCTTGCCAAAAAAAGAACTCAAAAAGATTATTGAAACCGACTTGATACCATCCATTCAGGAAGCAGCGATAGTGCAATAAAACAACACTTTCTTCAATTCAAAGAATTCTTATAAAGTTCGATGTACTTTCATCCAGCTGCGATCGTCATGTTTCCTGCAATCCGATAGGGCAGGTACAACGACTTTATGCAGGCGGTGTAGAGTTTGTGATTTTAATGGGAATATGTCTCGGTCACGATATCCTGCTCCAACGAAATCTCACTACCGATTTTACCACATTTATTGTGAAGGATAGTGTATATAATCACCAGCCGCTTGAGGCATTAAATAACTGATGTTCTCTTTAGGCTTGCATTAGGCTTGACTGTGCTCTATTTTGATAGCACGACAATTTGATTGAGTTCGGATTGATTTCTTGCTTCATCAGTTATATTTAACCCTGCTCTATTTGCCAAATGATAAATACCTCCATTTGCCATAAAGCTTTTATAGTTTTTGTAATGCTCCACACCTGCAATAAATTCAATAACGTCATTTAAAAGGCCCCATACTCCTTTTGTTTTGGGAATACGATAGTCACCTATAATGATCTTATCAGCAACCCGAGCTATTTGTTTGAGAAGATCTACCCGCTCTTTTTCATTCACTTCATGGATGACATAGGTTAGCACTGCATAATCATAATGTGTCTGCCCTTCATTCATGATTCCATGGATAGTGCTGTGCTGGAAGGAAATATTGTTTTCCGGTCGCCGATGTAATGTCAGATTTGCTCTATCAATATTCCGTTGAGATACGTCTATCCCAACAACGGATTTACACCGATGAGCAAGAGCAAAGGCTAACCGTCCTGTTCCACATCCCACATCAAGAACACTCGATTGTGCATTAATCAGATTATGAATTTGTCCAAACAGCTTATCCTGATTAGCGCCACCATCACGCCTGCGGCTCGATTCTTTCAGAAAGTAACACACTCTTGATTTGCACCCTACCTCTGCTTACACTTTCCCTACTCTGAACCAGACAGCTAAAACCGAGCCGCCACTGGAGCCTGTTCCAAGCCCGCTGGTTAGCGTGGTTCCGACTGTTCGTGCTTCGTTCATTGGTGGATGCCTTTGTGCATACCCCGTTTAGGAGGTTACCTCTTCACTGAGCAACAGTCGGGTCTGGATTCGGAGTTATACTTTCATGTTTTCCCACATCAAAGGATAAACACCATGAAACCCAGACCCAACAAAAAACGTCTCAAACCCATTATTCCACAACCGCTCAAAACGGTAAATCCGAATGTTGCGGGGATCGATATCGGATCGGCTGAAATCTATGTTGCCGTTCCGCCCGACCGCGACAACCAATCGGTCCGCGTCTTCTCGAGTTTCACCTGTGATCTCCATGAACTTACTCGATGGCTTCTCGCTTGTCATATCACCAGCGTTGCCATGGAGTCCACGGGCGTCTATTGGATACCACTCTATGACATCCTCCAACACGCTGGAATCGAAGTCTGTCTGGTGAATGCCCGACAAGTGAAAAATGTTCCCGGCAAAAAGACAGACGTCCTCGATTGCCAATGGCTACAACAGCTTCACAGCTACGGGTTACTCGCCAACTCTTTTCGTCCCGAGGAAGATGTTCGCCGCTTACGGACCATTTCACGCCAACGAGATATGCTGCTGCGCTTCCGTTCCGCTCACGTCCAGCATATTCAAAAAGCACTCCACCAAATGAATATTCAATTAGATAACGTCCTCAGCGACATTACGGGCGTTACTGGCTTTGCGATCCTGCGGGCGATTCTTGCCGGACAACACGATCCTCGCAGTCTCGCCCAATATCGCGATGGACATTGCCGCTGCAGCGAAGAAGATATTATCAAATCACTCGAAGGCTCCTACCTCGATGAACACCTCTTTGAGTTGATGCAAGCCGTAGAACTCTATGATTTCTATTCCAAACAAATCTCTGACTGTGACCAACGGCTTTCTGAACTCTACGAGCAAATACAACCATCTCCGCATGCACAAAACGAGCCGCCTCCGAATCTCAAACCCAAGAAACGTATGGCCCAAAACATTCCCTTCGATCTCCGGTCATGCCTCTACCGCATGGCAGGTGTCGACCTGACGCAAGTCGACGGGCTGAGTGCTGTTACGGCACAAATGATCCTCACAGAAACCGGTGTTGACATGGACAAGTGGCCTTCCTGCAAGCATTTTACCTCATGGCTCAGTCTCTGCCCTAATAATAAAATTACTGGCGGCAAGATCATTTCCACGGCATCAAAGAAAACAACGAATCGAGCCGCACAAGCCTTCCGCCTTGCCGCACGAAGCCTGTACCATAGTAAAAGTGCGCTCGGGGCATATTATCGGCGGGTCCAGGCTCAGCATGGTCCCCAATTAGCCATCAAAGCCACGGCTCACAAGCTGGCTCGTATTGTCTTTGCCATGCTCAAAGATCATTCCGAATATCGGGATCTTGGTGTACTCTATTACGAACAACATTTCAAAGAACGAACAATCAATCGACTCAAACGAAAGGCTTCTGATCTCGGCTTTCTCTTGGTCCCATTAGCAGCACCTTCTACTTCCTGAGTTTGTTACTTAGGAGCGCTTCCACCACGCCTCCGGCGCGGTTCTTTCAATAAGTAACGGACTCTTGATTCTTTCTACCTCTCATAGTACTATGCATACGACTTCGACCAGGCAGCTAAAACCGAGCCGCCAATGGAGTTAATGGATCTTTGATTCATAACCCACATTTAGGAGCGTGGTTCCGACTGTTCGTGCTTCGTTCATTGGTGGATGCCTTTGTGCATACCCCGTTCAGGAGGTTACCTCTTCACCTTGCAACAGTCGGGCCTGGTTTTGAAGTCGTTCTTCTGTGATCTCCGAAATAACGACGGAGACCACTTCCAAGAACTATGCCCTTACAATAATATTAACAATAGCTCTTACCCTCTAACATCGTTTATCGCATTTCTTGTGCGTGTCAGTTACTCAGGAGG